>NZ_CP072133.1:626666-1253333 GCF_017638925.1 Pseudoalteromonas xiamenensis | reverse complement strand
AATTATTTTTTCTTACACGTTTCAACAACGCACGTCATGTTACCTGTGCCATCTTGTGTAGGTGCCCAGCCACCTGCCACTGCAGGGGTTTGTTCGATTGGCATTGCCTTAACGGAGTTAGACAATTCTTTCATTTTCTTCTTATTGATTTTCAACATAGTGAATTTCCTTTTATAGGTTAACGAAGTGATTACTTCTTGAACTAACGTGCCATTGGAGAATAATTTAGTCAATATTTTATTCATTAAAAATTAACAAAAATAAATAATAAATTTACTTTTCAATGTGTTCATATTCTTATCTATCTGTAATTAAAAGAATTTATTACCACTGTGACAGTGAGGTTTTTTTGAATTGTTTTCCTTTACGAATCAAAGCGGAGGTGAACGAGAGAATTGAGGTTTGCAGCAAAACAATTGTTTACATAATTTAGCGCAGCTTTTTCGGTAAGTTTCCTATTTTGGGGCATAATGTGAGGTTGAAGAACGAGGAGCATGGTATTCAATTCATCGCAAATTGTTTGAACGTTTTGCGGAAATTGGGTGCTATGAAGGGACAATGATAACAAAGTTGAGTTCTATGAATTTCAAATTATTAGCAACAAGTATGGCGGTTGCACTCGCGCTAAGCGGATGTGCGACAACAAAGAATAATGAAGCAAGCCAAACGGCAGCTGTAGCCTCAAACAATAAAGTATTCTCACAAGACTATGTGTTGGAAGAGTTAGATAATGGCCTTCGGGTGATGGTCGTTAAAACAGACTATCCAGACGTAGTCTCGCTACAAATTCCCGTTTCCGTCGGTTCTAGAAATGAAGTCGAAGCGGGTAAAACAGGTTTTGCGCATTTCTTTGAACATATGATGTTTAAAGGGTCGAAGAAGTTTCCACAAGATGTCTATTCAGATATCTTAAAGAATTCTGGCGTCGATAATCGTGCCTATACAACGAATGATTACACCAATTACCACCTTAACTTTTCTAAAGAACATTTGGATAAAGTGCTCGAGATCCAAGCGGATATCTTCCAAGATTTAACGTACTCTGAAGAACAGTTCAGAACAGAAGCGTTAACGGTAAAAGGTGAATACCTAAAAAATAATGCAAGTCCTGTCCGTAAGCTGTTAAGTGCTGTTAGAAAAGAAGCTTTCGACAAACATACCTATAAACACACGACAATGGGCTTTTTTGAAGACATTGAGGCAATGCCGGATCAAATGGCTTACGGCCAAGAATTCTTCAAGCATTTCTACAAGCCTGAAAACGTATCGCTAGTTATCGTGGGTGATGTTGACCCGAAAGAAACGATCGCAATGGTGAAAAAACATTGGGGTGCGTGGAAAAAAGGGAATTACTCAGTCGATATTCCTAAAGAGCCAAAACAAGCTGCGCCGCGTTATGTTCATGAGAAATATGATGGACTTCCAGGACATTGGTTGTTGGTCTCTTATAAAGGTACGCCTTGGATCCCAACGAAGAAAGATCGCTCTGCGTTGGATTTAATTTCTCAGCTGTATTTTTCAGAAAATTCTGAGTTGTACCAAGAGCTGGTTGTTGAAAAGCAAATCGCAAGTCAAATGTTTACTTACAATCCTGAGACTAAAGACACGGGGTTATTGCACGTTTTTGTCAAAGTAGATAAAGAAAGTGACTTAGCGGTTGCACGTGATGCAATCAATCGCACCTACGCTAAAGCTCGTACAGAACTTGTCTCAGAAGAAAAACTAGCTGCGCTTAAATCAAATTTGAAATACAGCTTTATCAATGGTCTCGATTCTTCTCAGGCGATTGCTGATGTACTTGCCAGCTACATGCATTTTGAACGTAATCCAGAAGTGATTAATGAACTGTACGCAAGCTCTGATGCGGTAACGGCGGAAGATATTCGTCGTATTGCAAACGAGTATTTTGTTGATTCGAGCCGCACTACCGTGACGATGTCCGCACTTGATAAGGTAGCCGGTTTTGATAAAGAAGTGTCACTTGAAAACTTAGTTGCTCAGGCGAGTAAGCCGACTGAGCGACATTTCAAGGTACTAGACAAGAGCAATGCATCACCTTTGGTGGATGTTAACTTCCTTTTCTACACCGGCGCGGCAGCTGACCCTAAAGGTAAAAAAGGGGTCGCGGCTCTGACGGCAGCAATGATTGCCAAAGGCGGAAGCCAAACGAAATCATTCAAAGAAATTCAGAAGGCGTTGTATCCGATCGCGGGTAGTTTTTCATATCAAATAGATAAAGAAATGCTCTCATTCCGTGGACGTGTGCACAAAGATAACGCGGACAAATGGTACGCTCTGGTCTCTGAGCAACTGCTTAATCCAGGCTTCAGAGAAGATGATTTCAACCGTTTGAAGAAGGAACTGATTGATAACATCAAATCAGGTTTGAAAGCGTCAAACGATGAAGAACTAGGTAAAGAAGTACTCTATAGCGCACTTTATCAAGGTCACCCTTACGCTTCATACAACTTAGGCGATCTTTCCGATTTAGAAGCATTAACGTTAGATGACGTTAAGGCTTTCTATCGTGCAGAGCTTACCCAAGCGAAACTAAACCTTGGGATCACGGGCGCATTGAATAGCGATGTAAAAGCAAAAATGCTTACCGACTTAGCGCGCTTACCGCAAGGCAATGAAGCTCGCTTAAGTGTGCCGGATGCCCCGGTATTAAAGGGCAAACACGCGACAATCGTAGAGAAAAGTGCTCAATCTACAGCGGTTTCATTTGGTTTTCCAATTGATACTGTGCGTTCAAGTAAAGATTGGACGGCGCTCTGGCTTGTCCGTTCATACTTTGGTGAACACCGCAGTTCAAATAGCTTCTTGTATCAACGAATTCGCCAAGTTCGAGGCATGAACTACGGTGACTACGCGTATATCGAGTACTTCCCACGTGGTATGTTCCAAACTAAACCAGATGCAAACTTAGGTCGCTCGGAGCAAATTTTCCAAGTGTGGTTGCGTCCACTGCGTTCAAACAACGATGCGCAGTTTGCGTCTCGCGTTGCTTTGTTTGAGTTGGACAAATTGATTAAAGACGGTATGTCTTCATCAGACTTTGAGGCCACACGTAACTTCCTGACAAATTTCGTCCCGCAACTTGTAGCGAGTCAAGACCGTCAACTGGGCTACGCACTTGATAGTGAGTTTTACAACACAGAGAGTTTTGTTGAATATGTTCGTAAGCAATTAGCGAGTCTTACCGTTGAAGACGTAAACCGCGTGATCCGTGAAAACTTACAAACTGAAAACATGCACTATGTGTTCATTACGGGTGATGCGAAAGACATGCAAGCTCGTCTTGCCAAAGAACAAACTTCGCCAATGACTTACAATACGGAAAAGCCAGCAGAGTTAGTGACAGAAGACACTGAAATTGCGAAATACCCTCTAGGTATTCCGGCTAAAAACATCGAAGTGATGAACGTTGAGGATGTCTTTAAGTAACGTTTTACCTACGGTAAATTGGTATTAAATTAAGCCGCATTTTGCAATTGACGTGAAATGCGGTTTTTTTGTTCGTGTTTGTGCTAAAAAGTTATTATATATAACGATAAGTGCAATTGTGTATCGCCACATCAGATTGGAATTTAGGTAGACTATCCCAATATTGATGCGACGGGTATTTTGAAGAGGTGGACCATGCGTCACGAGATTTGGCAAAAACTAAGAGAAGAAGCAACGGATTTAGTAACACGAGAGCCGCTGCTTGCGAGTCACGTTTATTCTAGTGTGCTGAATCATGAGTGTTTGGGTTCTGCGCTCAGTTTTATTGTTGCGCATAAGCTTTCAGATGCCGTTGTATCAGCATTTACAATCAGAGAATTATTCGACCAAGCCTTCGTAGATTGTGACCGCATGCTGACGCACGTTGCACATGACATAAAAGCGGTTAAAGATCGTGACCCTGCTGCCGATAGTTATCTCAACGTGTTATTAAATTTGAAAGGCTTTCATGCAATCCAAGCTCATCGATTGGCTCACTGTTTATGGCGACAAAACCGAAAAGAACTCGCTCGCTTTGTCCAAAGTCGTACCTCCGAAGTATTTGGTGTTGACATCCATCCTGCTTGTAAAGTCGGTCATGGTATTATGTTTGACCATGCGACTGGTATAGTCATTGGTGAAACTGCGGTAATTGGTAACAACGTGTCTATCCTTCAGGGGGTTACGTTAGGTGGTACTGGTAACGAGCAAGGCGACCGTCATCCAAAAATCCGAGATGGTGTGCTTATTGGTGCTGGTGCGAAAGTGTTGGGTAACATCATTGTAGGTGAAGGCGCGCGCGTCGGTGCTGGCTCGGTTGTCTTGAAAGCAGTTCCTGAGCACACCACGGTTGTGGGGATCCCTGCAAAAGTCGTTGGTAAAGCGTGTGTTTGTCCGGCAGAAAGCATGGACCAAAACTTCTTAGAAGAGCAAAACGATGATGAAGCAGCATTGGCTGTTGCATCGATAAAGTAAACCCGCTACTTTGAGTAGATTGTTCACCTTTTATTGAATGTGATGAAGATAAAAGACATTGCGCTGCTCTTTGCTGGCATTCTTATCGGATTTTCTACTCGTGGATTGATTAGTGACACACTGTTCGGTCAATCCACCTCAGAACAAGTTTCCTCTGTAACAACAAAGACTCTAGAACCCCTAACCCACGAGACAGTACGTCAGCGAAGCGCGCAATCAAAGGCTGCCATGAACATCGTTGCTCAGCCGGTAAATCAAGCCACGATACTTGAACTGAATGAAGCGCGAGAAACTGAGAAAGATACGGTGTTTCGACTTGAAAAAGAGAACGCACGTCTTTTGGCTGAGTTGGCGAATTTGCAAAGTGAGATCAACGCCAACTCAACAATGCCAGAGATGGCGGAGCAGCTTCGTAACATCTTCATACAAGAGAATCGAGATCCTGTTTTTGCTGATGAAACGGAAATGCAGGTCAAAGATTTTATTTATCAATTTGGTTTTTCAGATCGTGT
Source organism: Pseudoalteromonas xiamenensis (assembly GCF_017638925.1). Classification (NCBI taxonomy): domain Bacteria; kingdom Pseudomonadati; phylum Pseudomonadota; class Gammaproteobacteria; order Alteromonadales; family Pseudoalteromonadaceae; genus Pseudoalteromonas; species Pseudoalteromonas xiamenensis. The sequence goes on along the minus strand of NZ_CP072133.1, from coordinate 1,248,360 downwards.
CGAAGTCAAGCAAGTAGGGTGTAAAACCAGCGTGTGCGAGATTCATTTCGTGCCTAAAGAGTCTGACGAGTTTGATTCTAAACTGTGGCGGGAACTGAGTGACAAGTTGCATGAAACACCGTGGTGGAAGAAGTTTCAAGCCATGACTTCCCGTTCTACGGATGAACAGTTGGTAATTTTGGCCACGACTCAATGGCAAACGACACCACAAGAAACACAATAATCACAGCGAATTACTTTGCCAAAGTACGGCGACTTAACGCATTTAATTCAATTAAACTAAACAGCACCTGTACTTGGCAATATTTTACGTGGTGATTAGGGGTTACGATTTCGTTGAAATTGAAGCTATGTGACTGATAATTTGTCCATCCACGAGATCGGTGACCAAGGGTTTGCTTTGATCGATCTCCGACACATTTTTTATCACGATTTCATCTTGCTTTGTAATGCTGTAACCACGAGCCAGAACTTGCAACGGACTAACACTGTTTAATTGCGCGCTTAGCAGGGCCAAGCGTTTGTTGTGCGCATCTAAATGCTGCCCAATTGCACGTTCTAGTCGTTCAGAGAGTGCATTGTGCTGGTGCTGAAACTGAATAAGCTTCAAGTTCGGTGCTTGTTTATGAAGCCTAAAACTTAGGTTGTCGAGCTGTTTAGCATGACGTGCTATTACACCAACAGCGGCACGCTGCAAACGCGCCAAACACTCATCCAAACGCTGCTGTTGCTGCTGCAATTGCCGTTCTGGGTGAAGTAGTTGAAGCTGGTGGATCTGCGAGGTGAGTTGAGCTTGCTTTTGATTAAGGTGAACTTTCCATGCATGAACGAGTGCCTGCGTGAGGGAATTCAAGCGCGTAAGCAGTTGGTGTTGGTCAGGACATACTAATTCAGCCGCGGCCGATGGTGTCGGTGCTCGAAGGTCGGCCACGTAATCGGAAATCGTGGTATCAATTTCGTGACCAACGGCACTGATGATTGGGAGCTGACTTGCAAAGATGGCTCGGGCAACGACTTCTTCGTTGAAACTCCATAAATCTTCAAGAGAACCGCCTCCGCGCCCTACAATCAACACATCGACTTCGTTACGCGTATTAGCCAGTGCTATTTTCTGTGCGATTTGTGAAGGAGCTTCGACGCCTTGCACAAGACAGGGATAAATAACCACTTCAAGCTGTGGCGCTCGGCGTTTTAGCACCGTGAGTATGTCTTTAATCGCGGCACCTGTGGCGGAGGTGACAATTCCAACGCGGTGTATTTGTGTTGGCATTGGACGTTTGTGCGAAGCGGAAAAAAGCCCTTCCGCGACGAGACGCATTTTCAAAGCCTCAAATTGCTGTTTGAGTAAACCTTCACCAGCGGAGCTCTATGTGTTCGACGATGAGTTGATATTCACCGCGAGGTTCATATACGGATACTCTGGCGGTGACAAGCACTTGTGCGCCATTATCAGGACGAAAGCGCGCGTAGCGGTTGTTGCCGCGCCACATTGCCGCTTTGACTTGGGCTTTGTCATCTTTGAGTGAAAAGTACCAATGGCCAGATGCCGCAGCGATGAAGTTGGATATTTCTCCAGTGAGCTGAATGTTAGTAAACCCACGTTCGAGCAACGCTCGGATCTCTCGGTTTAATTTCGAAACACTGTAAAGAGGAGAAGAAATAGCCGATTGCATCAAAAATAAATTCCAATATAGAACAACGCAGTGGTCGTACTTTAGCATTTTTTTGTCGATGATGCTTTACTCATTTCAATTACGCTGATAAAATTCGCACGCAATTCCTATTACTCAATCCTACTTGAGAGAAGCCGCAAACATGCTAAGAATTGCAAAAGAAGCTCTAACCTTTGATGACGTACTTTTAGTACCTGCTCATTCAACTGTGCTGCCTCACACGGCAAACCTCGCCACTCGCCTGACTCGCAAAATCAACCTAAACATTCCTCTTGTCTCTGCGTCTATGGACACAGTTACAGAAGCGCGTTTAGCGATTGCTTTAGCGCAAGAAGGTGGTATTGGTTTTATCCACAAAAATATGACCATCGAAGAACAAGCGCGTAACGTACGTAAAGTAAAAACGTACGAAGCAGGGATTGTTTCTTTCCCTGTAACCGTGCCTGCTTCTTTAACTATCGCTGAAACACTGGCGTTAGCAGATGAGAAAGGTTTCTCAGGATTCCCAGTAGTTGGTGCGAATAACCAGCTAGAAGGGATTGTGACGAGCCGTGACATGCGTTTTGAGACCAAACTAGACCAGCCTGTAGCAACCGTTATGACGTCGAAAGAACGTCTTGTTACGGTGAAAGAAGGCGCCTCTCGTGAAGAAATTTTAGGTCTTATGCATGAGCACCGCATCGAAAAAATCTTATTGGTTGATGATGCGTTTACGCTTAAAGGCATGATAACCGTTAAGGATTACCAAAAAGCACAAGACAAACCAAACGCGTGTAAAGATGAACAAGGTCGTTTACGCGTTGGTGCGGCGGTAGGTGTGGGTCCTGGTACTGACGAGCGTATTGCTGCGTTAGTCGAGGCGGGTGTAGATATACTACTTATTGATACGTCACATGGTCATTCTCAAGGCGTTATCGACCGTGTTAAAGAGACTCGAGCTGCATTTCCTAATCTCCAAATCGTCGCGGGTAACGTAGCAACGGCAGAAGGTGCGAAGGCACTAGCTGAAGCAGGCGCTGACGCAGTCAAAGTGGGTATCGGTCCTGGTTCAATCTGTACAACACGTATCGTGACAGGCTGTGGTGTACCGCAGCTTACGGCTATTTCTGATGCGGTGGAAGCGCTTAAAGATTTAAACGTTCCAGTTATCGCTGATGGTGGTATTCGTTTCTCTGGTGACATCGTGAAAGCGTTGGTTGCTGGCGCTTCGTGCGTGATGGTGGGTTCAATGTTCGCAGGTACTGAAGAGTCGCCAGGTGAAGTTGAACTATACCAAGGTCGTTACTACAAGTCATACCGTGGAATGGGATCACTTGGTGCGATGAATCAGAAAGAAGGTTCATCTGACCGCTATTTCCAAACGTCAAAGCAAGCCGAAAAATTGGTTCCAGAAGGCATCGAAGGCCGTGTGGCTTACAAGTACTCAATTTCAACAATCGTGCACCAGCAAATGGGCGGTATCCGTAGTGCGATGGGTTTAACTGGTTGCGCAACAATTGCGGAACTGAATGTGAAGCCTCAGTTTGTGCGAGTAACGTCTGCGGGCATGGGTGAATCTCACGTTCATGACGTACAAATCACGAAAGAAGCACCAAACTACCGTCTAGGTTAAGGTGAATAGGGCTAGCTTCGGCTGGCCCTAATTAATTATTCCGTAAAACAGCCACTGTTTTACTTAGTTTTCGATTTTTAATCACGAGACTATCAATGAGCAAAGACATTCATGATTCCCGAATCCTTATTTTGGATTTCGGTTCGCAATACACGCAACTTATCGCCCGCCGTATCCGTGAAATCGGTGTGTACTGTGAACTATGGGCATGGGACGTAACTGAAGAGCAGATCCGCGAGTTCAACCCGCAAGGTATCATTCTTTCTGGTGGTCCAGAATCTACGACTGAAACAAACAGCCCACGTGCACCTGAGTATGTGTTTAATGCAGGCGTACCTGTGCTTGGTATCTGCTACGGCATGCAAACAATGGCGATGCAACTTGGCGGTCGTGTGGAAAGCTCAAACCAAAAAGAATTTGGTTATGCGAAAGTTGAAAAAGTGTCGGATTGCGCGCTGTTCAAAGACATTCAAGATCATGTTGAAAACGGTCTTGGTGTTCTAGATGTGTGGATGAGCCACGGTGATAAAGTGGTTGAAATCCCATCAACATTCCAAACGTCGGCTAAAACGGATACCTGTCCACATGCTGCTATGTCTTGGGAAGAAAAGCGTTTCTATGGTGTACAATTCCACCCAGAAGTAACGCATACTCACCAAGGTTTACGTTTACTTGAGCGTTTTGCGATTGATATCTGTGGCTGTGAAAAGCTATGGACTCCAGCGCAAATTATCGAAGATGCAATTGCTCGCATCAAAGAAAAGGTCGGTGATGACGAAGTGATCCTTGGCTTGTCGGGCGGGGTAGATTCGTCAGTGGTTGCGATGTTGATCAACCGCGCGATTGGTGACAAGTTAACGTGTGTATTCGTAGACAATGGCTTACTTCGTTTAAACGAAGGTCAACAAGTCATGGACATGTTCGGCGACAAGTTTGGATTGAACATTGTTAAGGTTGATGCAGAAGAGCGCTTCCTAAACGCGCTTGAAGGAATTGACGAGCCAGAAGCAAAACGTAAGGCAATCGGCCATACGTTTATCGAAGTATTCGATGAAGAAGCGTCAAAACGCGTTAACGCAAAATGGCTAGCACAAGGGACTATTTACCCTGACGTTATTGAGTCTGCTGCCTCTGCGACAGGTAAAGCGCACGTAATCAAATCTCACCACAACGTAGGTGGTCTCCCTGAAGACATGGAGTTGGGTCTAGTTGAGCCACTTCGCGAACTGTTTAAAGACGAAGTACGTAAGATTGGTCTTGAACTTGGTCTTCCTTACGACATGCTATACCGTCACCCATTCCCAGGTCCGGGCCTTGGTGTACGTGTACTTGGTGAAATCAAGAAAGAATACTGCGATTTACTGCGCCGCGCAGACGCTATCTTTATTGAAGAATTACACAATGCTGATCTTTACCACAAAGTATCGCAAGCATTCACCGTATTCTTACCGGTTAAATCAGTAGGTGTAATGGGTGATGCACGTAAATACGATTGGGTAGTGTCATTGCGTTGCGTTGAAACTATCGACTTCATGACGGCACGTTGGTCACATCTTCCATACGATTTCTTGGGTCGTGTATCAAACCGCATCATCAATGAAATTGATGGTATCTCGCGCGTTGTTTACGATATTTCTGGTAAACCACCTGCGACGATTGAATGGGAATAAATCCATTCGTTTCTTGAAACGAGCTAAACCGGTGCATTTTGCGCCGGTTTGTTTATTTAAGAAGCAGTTGAATCAAAAAACGAATTTTTTCCTTTACCTTTTATTATTCACCATTATAATGCGTCGTCATTGCAGGGGCGTAGTTCCAATTGGTAGAACAGCGGTCTCCAAAACCGATGGTTGCGGGTTCGAGTCCTGCCGCCCCTGCCACTTCCTTTATTTTCAAGACTTTTCCCCTTATAGTAAGCACCTAGTCATTTTCTGATTGAATAATCTTATGTCTTCAACACTGCACAGTCTTTTTGGTCTTGAATTGCTTCAACCAAGAGGAAAGTATGTTACAGAAACACAAGCACAGACCGTTTCGTTCATTTCTGTAGAACCACTTGAGCAGCTTAGACAGTTTCAATGGTTTATCGATTTTACGCTCGTTTTCGGTCAAGCATTGACGTTTGATTTGGAGCTTGGTGACGATATTCATGTGAGCGAAAATAAGCTCATATTGCCTGCCCAAGTGTTAACCTCGGAACAAAAAAAACACCTTTGGAAACAAGTACAAGCTTATGTATGAATTTAAGTCGGTTGATGAATCCTATTTAGATGCGCTAATGAACGTGGAGCTCGCGTGCCACTCATTCCCATGGTCTCGAAATACCATGAAGTCTTGTATTGGTGGTCGCTATTTTAACTTAGCGGTGTTCGATGGCGAAACGTTGATTGCGTTTTATGTCGGAGAACAAGCGGGGCCAGACTATACGCTCATGGATATATGTGTACACCCAACGTGGCAGCGTCGTGGTATTGCGAAACAACTCCTTACTCACTTTATAGACACGTGTACTGCGCGTGACGCTGAAAATGTGTTTTTAGAGGTTCGTGCGTCGAACAAAAATGCGATTCATCTATATGAACAAGCGGGATTTATCGAAATGGGGGTCCGTAAAAACTATTACCCGACCGCGAATGGAAATGAAGATGCCATTCTGATGGGCATGTCGTTTTTTGGTGAGTTTGGAATATAATGCGTTCGTCGGGAATTAAATTTTCTTCAATGCCCGTATTGACCTGTCTATGCGCATAACACAGTGCAGAACAGATAAGCGATATTTGGACTGTTGATTTATAACGGCTAATTTAGCTTTTCTGCAGGCATACTTAACGTGTATTTTATCGCTTCAATAAGCAATAAATGGTTGTAATGCCATCTTTCCGCATTACGTTCTTTAAGCGATTGTTCGAGTTGGCCCGCAGCTTCATGAATGTTCATAAAGCCAAAACACCCTGAACTTCCTTTTAAACTGTGGGCGAGCGCGCGTAAAGACTCCCACTCATGCTCAAGATAGTACTGATTCAAAAGCTCGAGTTGTTCGGGCAATTTACTGCGATAATTCTCGCTGATCTGTTTAAATTTCTCGCTTTGAAGTAGAGCATCCCAGCGGCTCTCGTTGTTTTCTTGTAATTGCAGATATTCGACCAACACTTCACCAAGCAAACGTTTGTCAATTGGTTTGGCGAGCGTGGCATCACAGCCCGCGACGAGATAGGTATCAATATCCTGTTTCATTACATTCGCGGTTAAGGCGACGATTGGACCATCATACGCTGCATGGCGCAGCATCTGCGTTGCTTCAAGGCCGCCCATGACAGGCATTTGCATATCCATCAGGATTAAGTGGTAATCATTCACTAATGCCGCTTCAACGGCTTCTGCGCCATTGTTTACGATATCAGGGGTCAGTCCCCATGCTTCAAGTAAAAGCTTCACTAGCATCTGGTTATCTGGATTGTCTTCGGCAAGCAGAATCTTCGCATCAAGCTTCATTGCACTAAGCTCAGTGTTAACATCTAGCGGTGCTTGTTCTTCTTCAATTTTTGCGAGTAATTCGTACGGTTTGTTTTCATAATTGCCTGCAACGGTGACGACAAACTCACTGCCTGCGCCTTGCTTGCTGTAAACCGATACGTCTCCACCAAGCAATTGTGCGAGGTTTTTAGATATACACAGGCCAAGGCCTGTTCCGCCAAAGCGCCGTGTAGTCGTGCTGTCTGCTTGCTCGAATGGCTTGAATACGCGTTCGATTTCAGCACTAGACATGCCAATCCCTGTGTCTCGAACGATGAACTCAAAACACGCGGAAATCTCGTTAAATTTAACCGTAAAGGTAATACCACCAATCTCAGTGAACTTAACGGCATTACTCGTGATATTCAGTAAGATCTGTTTTAAACGTGTTACGTCACTGTATAAGTATTTTGGAATAGGTAGGTCGTAGAATATTTCAAACGTGAGCAATTTCTCACTCGCCATTGGCGCGACGATAGCCTCAATATCACGTACTAAAGCGACCACGTTCATCTTGGTTTTCTCAACCGCTAATTTTTCGGCTTCAATTTTTGATAAATCGAGAATGTTATTGATTAATTCAAGCAAGTGTTTGGAGTTTCTGAGAATTGTTCCTAGATATTGTTCATTGCTTGCGGAACTTGGGTTTTGAATAAGTTGCTCGGTAAATCCCATAATGGCGGTTAATGGGGTGCGGATCTCATGACTCATGTTTGCCAAGAAGCGACTTTTTAATTGGTTTGCTTGTTCTGCTTGCGTGATGGCAAGGGCAAGCTGCTGGTTCATTTCCTCAAGCGCGCGAGTGCGGGTCTCGACTTTTTCTTCGAGGTGCTCTTTGAACCCTTTTAGCTCTATTTGAGTATCCCGAATTTGCCCTACCATGTGGTTAAAGTCAGTGAATAAAATACCAATTTCATCTTTATTGTGCGCAGGCAAATAGACTTCTAAATCACCATCTCCCACTTTGTGGCTAGCCTCACCTAATAATTCAATGGGCGAGAGGAGCAGACCACGGACAACGACAAAAATTAAGAAAGGCAGAGCGAAAACGGAGAAAATGATAATGAGCGCGGTAATTAAACTAATAATGCGACCTGATTCGTAGAGCAAGGATTTAGGAATGGTCGAAATGTAGTAATAACCGTTGGCCAGTTGAATGGAATAGATCATTCGTTCCATTTCGTCGATGCTTGGGAACATCGCCGCGGCGAGTTTTGTTTGTTCTGACTGTTTTTGCACTCTTGTCATTTCATCATTTTGCAAGTAGAGACCACGTAGGTTGGCGTCAGAGCTGAACAAAATCAGACCTTCTTGGTTAAAAATGAGGTTTAACGTGTGGTCAAATGGCGCTTCAAGAATGCTCGTGGAAATTAAACTGGGATCGACTTTCAACACTACGTACCCCTGACGTTGTGGTCGTTTTAGTTGATAATCAATTCCGTAAATCTGCTGTACAAAATACAATTTAGCCGTTTGCTCTCCCGCAGGAGAAATAAAATATTGTTGGCGAACATTGCTGTTTTGTAGGCGCTGGAAGAATGGGTACTCGCTTGGTAACTCACTCAGCTCACTTGAATAATAAGCAATGCTCTCACCATTAGGGCTGAGTAAATCGATACTAACAATATCGGGATAGGCTTCACTGTAGCTTGCGAAGACATCCAAAAGTGCGCTCAGTCGAGAGGTATACACATCAGACTCCGCACCACTCAATGCCATAAAGTCGTTCAAGACAGGTGAACTACTAAGTAACTTAGTTGTGGATTGGTAGATGTTGATGTAGTTGAGAATTTTTTGTTGTTGTTGTTCAACAAACCGACCGACGACCAGCTCCGCTTGCTGCTGTGTGGAATTCGTCACGTTGGACAGCGTAAAACCACCAAGAAACAGCAAAGGCAAGATCACCAGTGGAGTGATATACCATAAAAGTCTGAGGCTTAGCTTGCTGGTTTTCATGGAGGTAATGACGGTCCGATGTCAAAAACATTATTGCTAAATAATAAGCGGATAACGGGCAACGGACAAGTCAAACCACGAAATGCATAAATATATTGTTTTTTATCCTTATCCGTGAATCCGTTGATTGAGAAATATGCCAAGATCGGCGAAAATAACGCAATTCACATTCAACTTTTTGACTCGATGGAAAACGGTGTTTTCTGGGAACTGTAATTTGTCAGTGCCATTCGAGTCCTCGATAGTTAAGAAGATTAATTAATGTCAAATTCACCATTCCAGCAAGAAGTTTCGCGTAGACGAACGTTTGCTATTATCTCGCACCCGGATGCGGGTAAAACAACGATTACTGAAAAAGTATTATTATTCGGAAAGGCGTTACAAAAAGCCGGTACAGTAAAAGGCCGTGGTTCAAATCAACACGCTAAATCTGACTGGATGGAAATGGAAAAAGAACGTGGTATCTCAGTAACAACGTCGGTGATGCAGTTCCCTTATAATGAAGCGCTGGTGAATCTTCTTGATACGCCTGGACACGAAGACTTCTCTGAAGACACGTATCGTACGCTGACTGCGGTTGACTCGTGTTTGATGGTCATCGATGCAGCCAAAGGTGTTGAAGATCGTACTCGTAAATTGATGGAAGTTACACGTCTTCGTGATACGCCAATCGTCACATTCATGAACAAACTTGACCGTGATATTCGTGATCCAATGGAGCTGCTTGATGAAGTAGAAACCGAGTTGAATATCATGTGTGCGCCAGTGAGTTGGCCGATTGGTTGTGGTAAAGAGTTTAAAGGTGTTTACCACATTCACCGCGATGAGACGATTTTGTACCAAACAGGTCAGGGCCATACAATTCAAGAAAAACGCATTATCAAAGGGATTGATAACCCTGAATTGGATAACGCGGTTGGCAGTGATTTAGCAGAACAACTACGTGAAGAACTTGAGCTTGTCGTTGGTGCATCGCATGAGTTCGACAAAGAATTGTTTTTAGAAGGTAAATTAACGCCAGTATTCTTCGGTACCGCACTTGGTAACTTTGGTGTTGATCACATGCTAGATGGCTTGACCGATTGGGACTCCTTCACCACAACCACGTAAATCAGAAGACCGTGCCGTTGAAGCGACAGAAGAAAAGTTCTCTGGTTTCGTTTTCAAGATCCAAGCAAATATGGACCCGAAACACCGCGACCGTGTAGCGTTTATGCGTATTGTTTCCGGTAAATACACGCAAGGTATGAAAATGAACCATGTGCGTATTGGTAAAACGGTGAATATTTCAGATGCGGTAACGTTCATGGCGGGTGATCGTGAGCGTGCTGAAGAGGCTTTTGCTGGTGATATCATTGGTTTACACAACCACGGCACGATTCAAATTGGCGATACGTTTACGCAAGGTGAAACGTTGAAGTTCACGGGTATTCCTAACTTCGCACCTGAATTGTTCCGTCGTATTCGTTTACGTGATCCACTTAAGCAAAAGCAATTATTAAAAGGTTTGGTACAACTTTCGGAAGAAGGTGCGGTACAGGTGTTTAGACCTTTGATTAACAACGATTTGATCGTTGGAGCAGTCGGTGTGCTGCAGTTTGACGTCGTTGTTGCGCGTTTGAAGTCAGAGTACAACGTAGATGCATTGTACGAGCCTGTACAAGTGCAAACGGCGCGTTGGGTAACCTGTAAAGACGGTAAGAAGTTTGAAGAATTTAAACGTAAGTGTGAATTGAACTTGGCTTTAGATGGTGGTGACAATTTGACGTACATCGCACCAAGTCGTGTGAACTTGAACCTGACCATGGAACGCTACCCTGACGTTGAGTTCCATCAGACTCGTGAACATTAATCGCTGCGGATAAGGATTTAGACATGAACATTAAGCAAATATTAGTAGAAAAAGCGATCGCAGCTATGAATGCCGCGGGCGTGCCTGAAGGTTCAAACCCAGCCGTTACACAAAGTACTCGTGCCCAGTTTGGTGATTACCAAATTAATGGCGCGATGGGCGCGGCAAAAGCACTTAAGATGAATCCTCGCGAACTTGCGCAAAAGATTATTGATAACCTAGATGTAGCGGATATCGCTGCAACGGTTGAAATTGCGGGTCCGGGTTTTATTAACATTCATCTAAAACCAGAATTCTTGGCATCAAGCCTAATGAATGCTGAGAAAGATGCAAAGTTAGGTGTTTCTGAACATGGCAATGCGCAGAAAGTAGTGGTTGATTTTTCATCGCCAAATCTTGCTAAAGAAATGCACGTAGGGCATCTGCGTTCGACTATCATCGGTGATGCTGTGGTACGTGCATTAGAATTCCGTGGCGACACGGTTGTTCGTCAAAACCACATGGGTGACTGGGGTACGCAGTTCGGTATGCTTATCGCGCACCTTGAAGACTTGCTTAACCAAGGTATCGATTTGGAAAAAGTCGCGCTTGCGGATTTGGAAACTTTCTACCGTGACGCGAAAAAGCGTTTTGATGACGAAGAAGGTTTTGCAGACAAAGCGCGTGACTATGTAGTGAAACTACAAGGTGGTGATGAGCATTGTGCAAAGTTGTGGCAGTTGTTCATTGATACATCAGTAAAGCATTCTGAAGAAGTGTACGCCAAGCTAAACGTGACGTTAAAGCGCGAAGACATCAAGGCTGAAAGTGCATATAACGATGCCTTAGTTGGTGTTATTGAAACACTAAAAGCGAAAGGTCTAGCGGTTGAAGACCAAGGCGCACAAGTTGTGTTCTTAGAAGAACTTGCGAATAAAGATGGTGAGCCTTCTGCGTTTATCGTACAAAAATCAGGTGGCGGTTTCCTTTACGCGACCACGGATCTTGCTGCTTGTGACTATCGCTCAAACCAATTGAATGCAGATCGCATTCTTATCTTTGTTGATGCTCGCCAAAGCCTTCATTTTAGTCAAGTTGAACTGACTGCGCGTAAAGCAGGCTTCCTTCGCGATGCAACAAGCTACGAGTTTTGTCCATTTGGTACGATGATGGGCGACGATGGTAAGCCATTCAAAACTCGTACTGGTGGTACGGTTAAACTGGCCGATTTACTTGACGAAGCAATCAGCCGTGCAACAGACAAACTCGCGGCTCGTGAGTCGGATTTAAGTGAAGAAGCGCGAGCGGAAATTGCGCGTAAAGTTGGTATTGGTGCAGTTAAGTACGCGGATTTATCGAAACACCGTACAAGCGACTATATCTTTAACTGGGATACGATGCTGAGCTTTGAAGGGGCGACGGCACCATACTTACAATATGCTTATACTCGCGTAAGAAGTATTTTCCGTAAAGCGGGTGTTGATAGCGCAAATCTTGCGGGCAATGTTGAAATCAATGAGCCACAAGAAAAAGCATTAGCATTGAAACTGCTTCAACTTGAAGAAGTCCTAGATCTGATGATCAGTGAAGCAACACCACACGTATTGTGTGGATACCTCTATGAATTGGCGAGTTTGTACATGAGCTTCTATGAAGCATGTCCAATTCTAAAAGAGGATGTGGCACAAAGCGTCAGAGAAAGTCGTCTGTTACTGTGTAACCTAGTTGCCAAGACCCTTGCTACGGGACTTGATTTGCTCGGTATCGAAGTAATGGAGCAAATGTAAGTTTGCTAGAAGCCGCAGAATCTGCGGCTTTTTTGTAAGGAGTAAACATGAAGTTAGAAGATATTCGCCGCGAATACACGAAAGGTGGCCTGCGCCGTGACATGTTAGACGAGTCACCATTTACTCAATTCGATGTGTGGCTCAAGCAAGTAGTCGACGCTGGTTTCCCCGACCCAACCGCTATGGTCGTCGCGACAGTCGATGAACATGGGCAGCCGTCTCAGCGAATCGTGCTGCTGAAGCACATGGATGAGCAAGGTTTCGTCTTTTTCACAAATACAGGCTCTCGTAAAGCACAGGAAATTCAGCAGAACAGCAAAGTATGTTTGCACTTTCCTTGGCACGGCATTGAGCGACAAGTGATCGTGTACGGTGAAGCGAAAGCGTTGCCAACATCCGCAGTCGCAAAATACTTTTTATCTCGCCCTAAAGAGAGCCAGCTTGCTGCTTGGGCATCTCAGCAGTCGAGACCCGTTTCATCACGTAAAATGCTGATGGAAACCTTTCACGCGATGAAAAGTAAGTTTGCTAATGGCGACATACCATTGCCGGATTTTTGGGGTGGTTATTGTGTAGTACCTCATAAAATCGAGTTTTGGCAAGGTGGTGAGCACCGGTTACATGACCGTTTTATGTATGTAAAACAGGATGATGGTAATTGGCAAGTCGAACGCCTGAATCCCTAATTGACAGTCATTGTCATCTAGATTTCGACGAATTCGCGCCGGACAGAGACGAGCTTGTTCAGCGCGCTTTTTCTCAGGGCGTCAAAGGGTGGGTCATTCCGGGAGTGACACTCCAGCAAAGTAAAGAGCTGCTTGCGTTCACATTGCCTGTTGGTGACGTATTTTTTGCCCTAGGACTGCATCCTTACTTTTTAGCACAGCATCAAGATACCGACCTTCAATTGTTGGATCAGCTGATTGAAATGAATCACGCTCGCATTGTTGCGGTTGGAGAATGTGGACTCGACTCGAGCGTGGGGGATATAGATAGGCAGACGAGGCTTTTTGAAGGTCAAATCCATATCGCTAATCACCATCAGCTCCCTCTAATTGTGCATCATCGTCAAAGCCACCATCTAATTGCGCAATCGTTTAAGAAAGCAAAGCCAAAACAGGGTGGGATTATTCATGCCTTTAGCGGCTCACTTCAGCAAGCGAATTATTACCGAGATCTTGGTTTCAAACTCGGAATTGGGGGCACAATCACCTACGAGCGCGCGCAAAAAACCAAAAACGTCGTGGCAGAACTACCTCTAGATGCGTTTGTTCTTGAAACGGATGGTCCGTCAATGCCACTTAATGGTTATCAAGGAAAGCGTAATGAGCCTGAGCAATTAGTGCGGGTATTTGAATCCTTTTGCTCGTTAAGAGCTGAGTTCTCAAAATGGACATTGCTGCTGCGCTTGCTCGCAATACTTGTGACGTCTTAGGTGTGGAAATTTCAAGTTGAGCAAAACCTTGCTGACACTTGGCAAGTGACGTGATAAAACAGCGTTGCAGTTACAGGAGAATAAGAAATGCAAGCAGCTCACATTGAATGGAAAGAACTACCAAGCCTTCAGCCAGTGTCTACACCCCCACAAAGCAAACAAAGACTGGTGGTGTTTGGGCACTCAATAGATGACACGTTGTTGGGCAAATTAGTCACAAGTTTAATTGGCGAAAACATTCCCGTTACGCATGTTACGTTGTTTAAACCACATGATTTTCTTGAGACTGCAGCAAGTCTTTCACTCAATATTCACCCGAATAATCTAACTCAAGCATTTAAAGCTCGAGTGAGGGCTATTTTCGCTGAGCATGATTTGGAAGCCGCTATCATCGAAAATGCTCCATCGTTGCAAAGCCCTGGTTTATTGTTGATGGACATGGATTCAACCGCGATTAAAATAGAATGTATTGATGAAATTGCACGTTTGGCTGGAGTCTATGATGAAGTGGCGGCCGTGACTCAAGCTGCGATGGCAGGACAATTGGCGTTCAGTGATAGTCTTGTGCAACGTGTGGCAAAATTGCAGGGCATCGAAATGTCCTTGCTCGATACAATTCGGTTTGATTTACCGCTCATGCCGGGTATTGAGCTGCTTTGTAGCGTGTTAAAAGCAAATGACTGGAAGTTGGCTATTGCGTCCGGTGGTTTTACGCTCTTTGCTGAACAACTACGTAAGCCGTTGCAATTGGATGAGATTGTTGCTAATGAACTGGCATTTAATGGAACTGCGTTAAATGGTAAAGTAATTGGCCGCATTATTGATGCCAAAGCAAAGCAAGAAACGCTTTGTGAACTGGCCGCGCGATACGATATCCCATCGACTCAAACTGTAGCGATTGGTGATGGTGCAAACGATTTAATGATGATGGCCGAAGCTCAGTTGGGGGTCGCCATTCATGGTAAAGAAAAAGTGGTGTACGAAGCCGATGCTGCAATTTGCCATGGTTCACTATTGCAATTGGTTTACTTCCTAAGTGCGCCTTAAAACTTATCAAGCCATGCTTGACGGCGAGCACGCATGGCTTCAAGTGTTCTTGTATCAATATCAAAGTAATCCATTACTTTGTCCGAAACATCCACCAGATCACCCACCGCAGTAACAGACCAGAGTGTTTCCTCTAAATCTTTCGCTTTATGCAGCGCGTAATGGCTGACGTATTTTAATTCGTTGGCAAGATAATCAATATCGGGTTTACCCGTTTTAGAAATGTATACTCGATAAACGAACAATAGTTCCTTTTTCACCGCTTTTTTAGCAAATAGATAGAGAGAGTCGAGTGGCTCCGTGGCTGCAATACATTGGCTCTTTATGGCTTCTTTAATCTTCAATTTTGTTGGATCAAAGCGGACAAAGAGTAAGTACTGAAGTGGTTTATCTTGTCTCGTTTGCATCCGGATCGCGTCACTGAGTGTGGTTTCAGTGAAACCATCAGGAAAGAGTTGTTCTGTGGTAATAAGCGTTGGATTGTTTGTTTCAAACTGGCCCAAGATGCGGTGTAATGCTGTGCGATAAAGCCCAAGTCCCACCGCGCCAATTTTATAGTGAGCAGCTTGCTTATGAAAATAAATGGGGAATTGGCAAATGCTTTTAGTGACCATGTTACGCAAAGCACCCGATAAGCCCGGGATCTTCGGTGTTTCTTCACAAGCTTGCAACTTGCTTTTGTTCATGTCAATTAACTGAGTAAAGAACTGTACGGCCAGACTTTTCGACTCGGTTGGTTGATTTACTTTTAAATTAATAATGGTTTTCGATTTACTTACCGCCATGACCTCGTAGCAGAGATTGTGCAGGTTGTGCTTGGTCGTGATGCGTTGTAGCTCCGGTAAGGATAAGTAAATTAAATGACCTTTTTTTACGTCTAACGGCGCTGCAACTTCAATTTGCATGCCCATCACAGAGAAGTCGCGCGTAAATCCTGTAACCTTGGTGTCAGCATCTTGATTGATTTCCACCATGGTTTTATAGAGATAACGTTTGTGAGGCTCTTAGGTTCACGTACTCGAGTGCAACGGCTTCTAGCGGCGGGGGATTGGCTGACTTTCCATGCCCAAACAATTTCAGTTGGGGTAACAGTTCTTGTTTATAACTTAGTTTCTTGTAGTGTTCACGAACCGCGGGAATACTCACCTCAGTCAGAACCGCGAGATATTGAACCTGCTGTATAAGTCCTTGAACTCTTGGTGTAGGGGGCTTGTTGAGCTTTTCTAAACTTTTGCCAAGTGATTCAGGTAAAGAAAGAGGAATAAAGGCATCTTCATGTGTACTTGGCATCAGTTGTAGCTTAAACACCATCCAACTCTCTTTGTTACTTCCATAAGCAAAAAACAGATCTTTCAATTCTGGATTTTGGTTAAGCTCCTGAGAAGTCGCAGAGTAAAAATAAATTTTCCCGCCAACGGTATGCGTAAAGGTGTAGAGCAGTAATTCTTTAACTGAAGTGTGTTGATCTAAAAGAGTTTTCAGGCGCTTTTGATTGAAAATATTGTACAAACACGACGTTTGTCGTTCATCTTGGAAATAGCGTTGAATGAATAGGCTATTTTCATTGTGCAATGCCATCGATGGATAGAGTATCGAATCTTTTTTGCTCAAAAAAACGAACAATGACATCACTCTAGGGATGTAATATTGTTCGTAACTTTTACAAATAATGGCATCCATCGTGTTATCGAGGTTGATTTTATATCGACGTTTGTTGCCATGAATAAAGCTATTTAAAAAGTCATCAAAACTTTTATTGTTTTCGACAAACGTGCGCTTCAAACGAATATGATTGTATTCTCGCGTGACAGGTTCAACCGCGACCACTTCATATTGGATACCGCTTTTTAGACCAAGCTCAAATTCTTGCTCTAGACCTACCAATCGGATAGTGAGCATATCACTTGGTTGTACGGTATGCTTGGGGGATAGCTTGATTTTTGCACCGCTCAACGAAATATCGGATGTTGATGCGCTAACTTCTCGGCCTTTTGGCAGATTAACAGAGATTTTAATCGAATAATTCATCCGTTCTTCAACACGGCTTTCATACGAGGCAAAGCGGACAAGTTTAACGTTATTTGGGTTTTCTTCAGGAAGAACTTCACCAGAAGCTTCTCGCTCTTGCGCGGCTTTTTGCATGACTTTGAAATTGTTTTCGGTGTTCATGACCGCTTCGTAAACGGCGAGCGTGTATTTTCCGTGCCTAGCGATTTCCTCTTCAAACACTGAGACGGCAACATCGTCCATAAAATGTTGCTTGCCCTCATATTCGTAGGGCTTTACTTCACCTGAAACTTGTCCTCGTAAATCGATAAATCGAGCGACCGGCTGTGAAAGGCGGTTCATCTCCATTTTGACAAGAAACTGGTCTGGCTTTGACAGGTGGGATGTCATTTGGCGAAAGATTTTATCAAAATTAGGATCGCCGAGCTGAAGTTTCAACTCGTTGATTAAATCTTGATATTTCAATAATTTATCTTCAGCCATTGTATTTGTCACCCGTTGCGTAAAAAGTTGCTATACTCCTTCACGCACGATTCGTTATTATTATTTCTTTATCTGCCAAAAGATTGGCAAATTCAAGCACCTACTTTAAGTAGGATTTTATTAAGCAATTAACATGCCTTATGTAAGTCTATGGTAAAAAAGAAAACCGCATTTGTCTGTAGTGATTGTGGAGCGGAATTTGCTCGTTGGCAAGGACAATGTTCAGAATGTAAAGCTTGGAATACAGTTACGGAATACCGTGTTCCTTCAATAAAAACAGTCGCATCGGGATCGAACATGGCAGGTTACGCTGGCATGGTAGAGGCGAAGGTGCAAACGCTCGATGAAGTCAATTTAGAAAGCCTCCCTCGTTTTTCTACTTCCTTTGCAGAGTTTGACCGAGTACTGGGTGGTGGTGTCGTGCCAGGTAGCGCGATATTGATAGGGGGGAACCTGGCGCGGGTAAAAGCACGCTGTTGCTGCAAACAATGTGTATGCTCGCTGAGCACATGAATACCCTTTATGTTACGGGTGAAGAATCATTGCAGCAAGTCGCCATGCGTGCAAAGCGATTAGGGCTTCCAACCAATAAACTGAAAACTTTAGCTGAAACTAACGTCGAAACGATTTGCCAATTAGCGCTTCGCGAAAAACCGAGCATTATGGTTATCGATTCCATCCAAGTCATGCATATGACGGATATCCAGTCTGCACCTGGCAGTGTTTCTCAAGTACGTGAAAGTGCAGCCTATTTAACCCGTTTTGCAAAGCAGAATCAGGTTGCCATTATTATGGTAGGTCATGTAACAAAAGACGGTACGTTAGCTGGGCCTAAAGTGCTCGAACACTGTATCGATTGCTCAATTTTACTCGAAGGGAGTAGCGATAGTCGTTTTAGGACGCTCCGTGGCAATAAAAACCGCTTTGGTGCAGTTAATGAGTTGGGGGTTTTCGCGATGACGGGCAATGGCCTACGTGAGGTGAACAACCCTTCAGCGATTTTCTTAAACCGTGGAGAACAGCAGACGCCGGGTTCGCTTGTCATGGTTATTTGGGAAGGGACCCGACCACTTCTCGTGGAGGTGCAAGCGTTAGTGGATTACTCTCAGCTAAGCAACCCAAGAAGGGTGACCGTGGGCCTTGAACAAAATCGTCTCGCGATGTTGTTGGCCGTACTCCACCGACATGGTGGCTTGCAGGTGTCTGATCAAGATGTGTTTGTAAATGTTGTTGGTGGTGTCAAAGTCACTGAAACTTCTGCGGATTTAGCGTTAATTGCGGCATTAGTGTCGAGTTTTAAAAATACCGCTCTCGATAGACAATTAGTCGTCTTTGGTGAGGTGGGCCTCGGTGGTGAAATACGCCCAGTTCCAAGTGGGCAGGAACGATTAAGAGAGGCTGCTAAACACGGTTTCACAAAAGCAATCGTTCCTTCCGCGAATAAACCGAAAGAGCCAATTGAGGGTATGGAGATTGTGGCGGTGGATCACCTGTCAAAAGCGCTTGAAGCGCTGTTCTAGAATCGGTTTATCGATAACACTTAGCGTTCGTCATCACGTTTAAATGCGTTCGATTGAAGGTGGATAAATCAAATGTCTAAAACCAAAAAAGCGAGATATACCTCTCGCTTTTTTGATGTTAATTTATAGTGACTCAAGAGTTTAGTGCAAAATACGCGCTCGGATTGTGCCTTCGACAGCGCTGAGTTCTTTGAGTGCGACTTCAGAATGGTCACTGTCGACATCAATAACTACATAACCAATTGAAGCATCTGTTTGTAGGTACTGCGCTGCGATGTTGATACCATGTTGTGCAAACGCTTGGTTAATTTGCGTTAATACACCCGGACGGTTTTGGTGGATATGCAATAAACGGCTACGACCAGAAAGTTCAGGAAGTGATACTTCAGGGAAGTTTACTGCACTTAATGACGAACCATTGTCTGAGTATTTAGCGAGTTTACCCGCAACTTCAATACCAATGTTTTCTTGTGCTTCTTGAGTTGAGCCACCGATGTGTGGTGTCAGGATGACATTATCAAATTCACGTAGAGGAGAAACAAACTCTTCGTCATTACCTTTTGGCTCGACTGGGAAAACGTCAATTGCTGCACCTGAAATGCGTTTATCACGCAAAGCTTCAGCGAGCGCATCAATATCTACCACCGTCCCGCGAGAGGCGTTAATCAGAATGGCGCCGTGTTTCATCACTTCGAGTTCAGCCATACCAATCAAATTCTTAGTTTGTGGTGTTTCTGGTACGTGTAGGCTTACTACGTCAGCACGTTGTAAAAGCTGCGTCATGTTTTGAATTTGCGTTGCATTACCTAGCGTTAACTTGTCTTCAATGTCATAAAACTCGACTTTCATACCGATGTTTTCTGCCATGATACCAAGTTGCGTACCTATGTGACCGTAACCAATGATCCCTAGCGTTTTTCCTCGTGCTTCGTATGAACCATTGGCCGTCTTTTGCCAAAGTCCACGGTGCGCCATGGCATTGCGCTCAGGAATACGGCGGAGCAGTAGTAGAATTTCGCCTAACACTAACTCAGCAACTGAACGGGTATTTGAGAAAGGCGCATTAAAAACGGCAACACCACGAACACGTGCTGCGTTTAAGTCGACTTGGTTAGTACCAATGCAGAAACAACCGACCGCCACTAATTTTTCCGCTGCTTCCAACACACGTTCATTGAGGTGTGTACGAGAACGAATGCCAACAAAATGCGCGTCTTTAATGCGTTCGATAAGTTCATCTTCAGGTAAGGACGTTTTTACATAATCAATGTTGCTGTAACCATTGCGTTTGAGTGTTTCAACCGCACTTTGGTGCACCCCTTCAAGCAGAAGGATTTTAATTTTGTCTTTTGCTAACGATACCTTACTCATGACTTATCCTGCTATTAAGCTTAATTAATTTGTGGTCCCTCTGGCGTGCCAGTAATCACCACATCTGCGCCGCGTTCGGCAAATAGACCGTTAGTAACGACACCAACAATCTGGTTAATACGAGTTTCAAGCGCTTTGGCCTGAGAAATTTCTAAATTGTGAACGTCTAAAATGACATTCCCGTTGTCCGTGACGACACCTTGACGATAAAGCGGATCGCCACCTAATTTAACTAATTCACGTCCAACATAGCTGCGAGCCATTGGGATCACTTCAACGGGTAATGGAAAACGACCTAACGTATTGACATGTTTCGTGTTATCCACGATACAAACAAATTTCTTGGCCACGGCTGCGACAATTTTTTCACGTGTCAGTGCTGCACCACCGCCTTTTATCATTTCGTTCAGACCGTTGATTTCATCGGCACCATCGATATACACATCCAAGCTATCGACATCGTTCAGTTCATACACTTCAATGCCGAGCGCTTTTAGTTTCGCCGTAGAAGCTTCAGAACTTGATACTGCACCGCGGATCTTATCTTTGATCGTACCAAGAGCATCGATAAAGTGGTTTACCGTTGAACCTGTACCGACGCCAACAATACTATCTTCCGTTACGTAATCGAGTGCTGCCCATGCAGCCGCTTTTTTCATTTCATCTTGGGTCATAGAAATCACACTTTTATGTTGTCAAACTTGGCACAATTATACTTGTTTTAGTGCAAAAAGAGACCCGAAAAGTGTGTTTACCAATGATAAAAGGTTGTCGGCGTTAGAATTGCCTGAAGAGGAACATCCCATGCTTCTGTGGGCAGCCTTTCTACTTTCTGACAATCATGGGCAAGGCCAATTAATTTTGGCACAGGCCACTTATCTCGGTAGTAGCTGCTTAATGTGCGGTCGTAATAACCACCACCCATACCCATACGATTACCCATCGAATCAAAAGCAACGAGCGGTAAAAGTAGAATATCGAGTTGAGAAACGGGACAAACTTCACTGCAATTCAACTTAGGCTCCAAGATACCATAGCGATTTGCTTTCATGGGTGAAGTTTTTTCATATTTCTGAAAGAGCAAATTTGTTGAGTTGAAGGGGTGAATTATGGGGAGGTAAATAGCGTGGTTTTTACTCCAAAGTTCTTGAATTAAAAGGGATGTGTTGAGTCTCGCCATCGTTGCTCAAATAACACCCGATACGGGCGTTTTGGGGGAGGGGTACATGTTGAAGAAAACTAATAATCAAACGTTCTGATGCTGTTTTTTGCACTTCCATTGAAAGGTTGTTTCGTTTTTCTCGAATTTCCCTACGGATTAGGTGCCGTTTTTCACTGTGACTATTAGTATTTTTCATATTTAAGTTGTTAAAAATTCATAATGTCAGGGTAGATCAGTGTTAAAGCCAGTAGAATTACTAGAATTGCAACACCAGACACTAAGCTGTAAAGCACAATCGGTGAGCGTTTTTTTGGTTGCGGATCAATATCTAAGTCGTCCAGAAAGCCGTCATCTTCCCAATCTTCTTCGTCATCAACGGAATGCTCAATGGCTGGTGTTTGTCCTAAGCGTTGTTCTATTTCTTCTAATCGTTCTTCTAAACGAATTAAACTACTAGTGATGTAATCAAGTGCTTCAAACAATCGTTCATCACGTTGTGCTGAACTAGAATCGTTCGTTGCGCCAGAAGTTTGCAATTTAGCTTGGATCCCCATACTTGCAAAAAGCTTAACTTGCTTCATCGCCTTTTCTTTATCGGCCGGCGCGAAGAGCGGTTTTTTTGCAAAGAAGGCTGCAGCCTTGTTTTCAGGGAGCTCCAATTTGGTTGCAAGGCGAGTAATGGCGACTTCCTGTTCGATTCCTGAGTCTAGGCCAGTATAGATTACACGGTATTTATCCGTCATGAGGTAATCCAAATAGAGTGCTAATGCTTTGAGTATACCCAAAAATTTAGGCAAAGGGAGTAGGAATTTATGCGCACAAAAGGCAACAATGAAGGATTCGGTTGATATTGTGTGTGTTGAATTACCATTCGGGGCAATCAATTGAAAGTGATGAATTAGGAATAATCGTATTTTGATAGTCACGTTATAGAGTGACTGGTTGCTCTAAATAGACACAAATAAAATGTGGTGCTCAGCAGCAAAACAGCCGCTGCTGGCACCAACTGGGGGATCAATATTTAGCAGCTTGACCTTTCGGTAATGCGTTTAAAATAAATTCACGAAGATCTTGGTTTGATTGCGCTAAATCAGGTCGGCGGAGATACATCATGTGACCAGACTCATACCCTTTAAACGATAGACGAGCACTCATTTTCCCGCTTGGGTCGAGTTGCCACATAGTGTATTTCGCGTCAAAGTAATTCGTTGCACCGTCGAAATACCCAGATTGGATCATGACATGTAAATAAGGATTTTGTGCCATGGCTAATCGAAGCTGTTCACCCGTTCGATTGTTGCTCTTATCCCAAGGTGAGACGTCCGCAAGCATGTTGTACTTCACATCGGTTTTATAGTTGAGTCTCTTCGCGTAGATAGTAATTGATAGCAGGTGTAAACGAATGCAGCCAAGAAGTAAGCTCTGGCCAATAATCTGGACCTGCACCGGCATCACGTTTATCCAAACCTAAATAACGAGAATCCAGACGACCAATTGTGTATCCTCTGTCGCGCAGTAACGCCTTCCAGAATGTACCAGTCGGGATGTCTAAGTTATTTTGTAGAACAAACTGCTCTGTTAAACCGGAATAAAGTGCAACTTGTTTTGCGACTTTTTGTTTTTCTTCGATATTTAGGAAACCACCTCGAGCGAGTGCTGGTAAATAAGTATCAAGTGTGTACGTTTCTACCTCCGCAAGTAAAGATTGCAAATCTTTGTTTTGTAATTCTTTACTGAGCGCTTTGTGATACCAAGCGGTTGCTGCGTAGTATGGCAAACGATTTGCAGCTTCAATGGGGCCTTTACGTTCAATGCCGATTTCGGTTGGGGAAACAAGGATCACCCCGTTTAAAAACATCCATTGTTCGTTTTGTAATTCATGGGCAAGACCGGAAACGCGTGTTGTGCCATAACTTTCACCAATAAGAAACTTTGGTGATAGGGCACGATTATGGCGATTGATGAAGGTATTTAACCAACTTGCCAGGTATTTAATGTCCGCATTCACACCGAAAAACTGTGCTTTTTGACTTTCTTTACTTGGTAATTTGCCATTTTCATCGGGCAGTACACGAGAATAACCTGTGTTCACTGGGTTGACATAAACGATGTCGGCAACGTCCAAAATTGAGTGGGTATTTTCAATCAAACCATAGGGCTGTACAGGGTAGCCTTCATCGTCAATTTTTAATACTTTAGGACCCGTGTAGGCGATGTGCATCCAAACTGATGCAGAGCCTGGTCCGCCGTTAAAGCTGATTACGAGCGGGCGGCTGGCGCTGTCTTGCGCTTTTTGGCGTTGATAATAAGTATATTGCAGTGTCGCAATTGCTTTGCCTTCTTCATCCCATACCGGCTGCGTTCCTGTCTCGGCTGTATAAGAAAACTTTTCGCCATTAATATTGGCTTTGTGCTGTGTAACAACATTGCTGTCGATATCAATAGCGATGTTATGTGAACTGGGTTTCTCATTGGCGATTGCAGAGCCTCACCGTTGTAGTACTTAACGCAAGCGCGATGCAGAGAACGATTTTTTTCATTAGCTGTATTTCCGAACAAGATGTGCAGACTACATTAAAGAGAAGTTTTGGGGATTTTTCAAAACGATTGAGGTAAATAGACAAAAGCACATGTTTAACCGCAAGACCTACAGAAAAACAGTCAGTTTCGTGTACTAAATGATGGTTTTTCAGGCGCAAATGTAAGCAAACTTAAGTTCAACAGCGTGTAATTTGCGACAAACGTGACGATTTCTATACAAAGATTGTGTTTTTTTTGTAACACATTTCCAGTATATTTAATACTTATGTCCGTAGTATGAAAGTATTGAAGATCTTACCCGCTCATTTGATCTCTCGTCTTTCTCTTGAAGTTTGAAGAGCCCATTCCATGCAGAGAGTTTTAATTGTTGAAGACAGTAAAGTCGTTCAACAAGTGCTGCGCCATTTGGCCGCCCAACACCTGAAAGTTGCCATTGATTTTGCGTGGTCATTACAAGAGAGCATGCAACTGCTTGCCCGTAATGAATACACGTTGGCTTTGGTTGACCTTACACTACCGGATGCAGCGGACGCAGAAGTAGTGAAACTGACTTTGGCACACAACATTCCAACCGTTGTGCTGACTTCAAAGATTGATGAATACAGTCGTCAGCAAATGCTCGAAATGGGCGTTGTGGATTACGTGATTAAAGACAATCGTGACTCCTATTTGTATGCGGTGAAGCTAGTCTCTCAATTACTTCGCAACCAAGGCGTCAAGGCGCTCATTGCGGACGATTCGGTGATAAGTCGTGTTGTGATGCGACAAATGCTGGAAAAACAGCTTTTTGAAGTGATGGAAGCAAAAGATGGACAAGAGGCGTTAGCTCAACTTGAAGCACATCCTGATATCAAGTTACTGCTGACTGATTTCGCGATGCCAACAATGGATGGTTTTGAGTTGGTCAAGGCCGTACGTAACTCGCGTGGACGCGATGATTTAGCCATTATCGGCTTATCAGGGGCGGGTAGTCATGGCCTTTCGGCCAAGTTTATTAAATACGGTGCAAACGACTTTCTTGCCAAACCGTTTATGAACGAAGAATTCCATTGCCGAGTCATGCAAACAATGGAGCAATTGAATTTATACGCTGAAATCAAAGAATGCGCATACCGCGACTATTTAACAGGTCTTTACAATCGTCGTTATTTTTATCAGCAAACCGAACGGTTACTGAAAGTTAAACCGAGTCAATATGTGTTGGCGCTTCTAGATATTGATCATTTTAAACGGATCAACGACGAATTCGGACATTTGGGCGGTGATGAAATTTTAAAACAAGTGGCAGACCTTCTAAAAAGCGCTTTCAGTCGCTATGTGTTGTCGCGCATTGGAGGTGAGGAATTTGCCGTTGTACTCAAGGGGTTTGAATTGGGTGACGCGATGGAAGTGTTCAATGATTTTCGCAAACGTTTCGCCGATCACGAATTTACGATAAATGGTATTCCTTATAATTGTACGATTAGCATTGGTGTTACCTCGTGTTATTCACAGTCGATGAGTGAAGTCATGCGTGCTGCGGATAGGGCCTTATATGAAGCGAAAGAACGCAGCCGGAATTGCGTTGTAAGTGCACACGACTAGATTGCACCACTTTCGAACAAGTAGAAAAAATGCGCACCTATATGGTGCGTTTTTTTTGTCCAAAAAATCGGTTTTTTGTTTAACCATCTGTTTTATATAAAGAAAAAATTATGGCACGAACGTTGGATTATTGTCTGCAACAGGATAAGGCGAGTCCAAGGGGACCTAACATGAAAATGATAAGTGCAATAATAAAACCATTTAAATTGGATGAAGTGCGCGAAGCACTTGGAGAGCTAGGCGTCGAAGGGATGACGGTGGTTGACGTAAAAGGTTTTGGTCGCCAGCGTGGCCATACTGAGTTGTATCGCGGTGCGGAATATCAAGTCGATTTCATTCCAAAAATAAAACTAGAAATTGCGACGCGCGACGAAAATTGTGAACGTGTTGTTGAAACCATTACTCGAATCGCGAGTACGGGCAAAATTGGTGACGGCAAGATATTTGTGTATGACTTAGACCAAGTAGTGCGGATCCGCACAGGTGAACTCGACGAAGAAGCGATTTAAGGGGACCGCAGATGGAAAATACCGTAATTGAATTAAAATTTTCACTCGATACTTTTTACTTTTTAATATCGGGTGTCTTAGTAATGTGGATGGCAGCAGGTTTTGCGATGTTAGAAGCAGGGCTGGTGCGTTCAAAAAACACCACAGAAATCTTAACGAAAAACATATGCTTGTACGCAATTGCTTGTACGATGTACTTGTTCATTGGTTACAACATCATGTACGTAGACAATGCAGAAGGTGGCTTTGTGCCTTCATTTGGTGCGTTGATAGGTGTTCAAGCAGACGACGCTAATCATTCACTGCAATCCGATTTCTTTTTCCAAGTTGTTTTTGTTGCAACCGCGATGTCAATCGTTTCAGGTGCGGTGGCGGAACGGATGAAATTGTGGGCGTTCTTGGCTTTTTCGGTGGCAATGACCGGCATTATTTACCCAATAGAAGGTTTTTGGACGTGGGGCGGTGGCTTCCTATCTAAGTTAGGCTTTGTAGACTTTGCGGGGCTCTGCAATTGTGCATGGTGCGGGCGCTGCAGCCGCTTTAGCTGGTGTATTACTGCTCGGTGCACGCAAAGGTAAATACGGCAAAAATGGTGAAATCTACCCGATCCCTGGTTCTAATCTACCACTTGCAACACTTGGCACGTTTATTCTGTGGATGGGCTGGTTTGGTTTCAATGGCGGTTCGCAATTACTGCTTTCAGACAAAGCCAATGCAATCGCAGTAAGTCAAATTATGCTCAATACCAACGCGGCAGCGGCAACGGGTGCAATAGCAGCACTTGTGGTTTGTAAATTAATGTGGGGCAAAGCAGATTTAACGATGATCCTAAATGGTGCATTGGCAGGTCTTGTGGTTATCACCGCAGAACCAGCGTCTCCAACCCCTATGTTCTCAGCGCTATTAGGTGCATTAGGTGGTTCATTGGTTGTTCTAAGCATTATTTACTTTGATAAAGTGAAAATTGATGACCCAGTTGGTGCGATTTCAGTGCACGGTGTGTGTGGCGCGCTGGGTATCATGATGGTTCCGTTCTCTAACACTGACGCGACGTTCGTTAATCAAGCTATTGGACTCGTTTGTATCCTCGGCTTCGTATTCGTCGCATCGCTCATTGTCTGGGCTGTGCTTAAGAAAACGTTAGGGATCCGTGTTGGTGAAGAAGAAGAAATCAACGGTATGGATCAGCATGATTGTGGAATCGATGCATACCCTGAATTTGTGACAGTGCGTGGTAACTAGTCGCAAAAGTACCGTGTTTTTTGGTTGTTCGTAACGACAAAGCCTATCGAAAGATGGGCTTTTTTCGTTTGAGTAATGCCGCTTAAGCGCGAGTTAATCTCCTAAGCTTATGATAGACTGTTCGTAATTTTCTTCATAATGCAAAGACTACATGGCTGAAAAGGCACCGAAAGGCAAAACAAAAAAAACAACGGCAACCTCTCCATCATGGAAACAGCGCTTATGGCGCGGTGTTTTGAGTATCCTATGGAAAAGTACGCTCGCTGGTATTGTAGCGGTAGGGTTATACGTTATTTACCTTGATGCCAAAGTAACACGTCAATTTGAAGGAAATAAATGGCAGTTGCCAGTGCAAGTCTACGCACGCGCTATGGGGTTTTACCCGGACCAATATCTGTCTGAGCAAGAGGTTCTATGGGAGCTAAATCGACTCAACTACTCCTCGGTAAACTACATTAGCCGAACGGGCCAATACATTAAAAAAGGGCGCACGATCACCATTCACCGCCGTGCGTTTGAGTTTTTTGATGGTAAAGAAGAGTCGAAAAAGTTTACTTTGACGTTCTCAGGCCAGCGTTTAACGACCATTACGGATGAACGAGGGCAGAGTTTGCGTTTTGCTCGTCTAGAGTCCGTGCAAATCGCGCGTATCGGCAATGAGTCACAGCAAGACAGAGAATTTTTGCCGCTTGAAAAATTTCCAAAAACGCTAAGAGACACGCTGCTTGTTGTAGAAGATAGACAATTTTATCAACACCATGGCGTGTCGGTGATGTCAATCTTAAGGGCGTTGTACACGAATATCCGCGCGGGTAGAACGGTACAAGGTGGTAGTACACTGACGCAGCAGCTGGCGAAAAACTTTTATTTATCGCGTGAGCGTTCGATTGTTCGTAAGCTCAATGAGGCGTTAATCGCACTCATTTTGGATTTTAGATACAGTAAAGACGACATACTCGAAGCCTATCTTAATGAAGTATATTTGGGCCAAGCTCATAACCAAGGTGTCCATGGCATGGGTTTGGCTTCCGAGTTTTACTTTGCTAAACCAGTTGATGAACTTGAATTTGATCAAATGGCACTGTTAGTGGCTATGGTTAAGACCCATCTTATTACAATCCAAGACGGTATGCCGAACGCACTATGGAGCGTCGTGATTTGGTCCTTCGCCTTATGGTGGAAAACGGCTTAATTAACACCAATGAGTTTCGCCAAGCATTAGCTCGACCCGTCAAAGTTCAGCCGTTGAAAAAGAGCTTTCATGAAGCCTACCCTGGGTACTTAGAACTTGTCAGCCGAGAGCTTGAAAAACGCATTCCAGACGAAAAAGTCATCAATGGCGGAGTTCGAGTTTTTACCTATTTTGAGTTACAAAAACAAGCGGCAATGGAAGAAGCCGTAGAGAAAGGGCTGTCTTACCTTGAGAAGCGCGCCGAAGCGGCAAATTTGGAAACTGCAATGATTTCTGTCAATTTGGCGAAGGGGGGTGTTTCTGCGCTTGTAGCGGGCAGAGACATGCGTTTTTCAGGTTATAACCGAGTATTGGATTCAAAACGTACAATAGGCTCATTAGTCAAGCCAGCCGTTTATCTCACCGCGCTTGAGCAGCCTCAATATAATTTGGCGACACCTCTTTCAGATGCACCATTGAGTATTTCGGATGAGCAAGGGCAAATTTGGAATCCAGAAAACTTTGATCATAAATACCGTGGAGATATGCCGCTCTACAGTGCATTTAGCCAAAGTATTAATTTACCAGCCGTAAACTTAGGGCTGCAGCTTGGTGTTGAGTCTGTTACCGATACCCTCAAAGGGCTTGGCGTTACTTCACCGATTAACCAATATCCTTCCTTGTTCTTAGGCGCACTGGAACTATCGAGTTTAGAAGTCGCGCAAATGTACAGTACGCTTGCCAATGATGGTATTTATAAGCAATTAACGTCCATTTCGGCTATCACAAATGCCGTGGGTACTGCGCTATACGAACATGTTTCAGAACCAGAGCGACGTTTTGAAACCGAAGCCGCCTATATGACCAAGTATGCACTCAAACGAGTAACAAAAGACGGTACTGCGAAACGCCTCAATGCTCATTTTCCATCGTTAGTCTTGGCAGGCAAAACGGGCACGAGTAATGACTTGCGTGATAGCTGGTTTGCGGGCTTTGACCACAATACAGTTACGGTCACATGGGTTGGTCGTGACGACAACAAAACTACCGGACTGACGGGCGCGGTTGGTGCTTTAGAATTGTATATACGCTACTTAAAATCCCTAAACCCAGAGGCAATTGCGGATTCACGTCCTGAAGGTATCCGTTGGGCTTTTGTGGATGTTGATAGCGGTCGTCAAGCACCGCCAGGTTGTGGCAATGTCAAGCAATTACCAGTTCGAGCATCACAGTTTGAGCCAAGACCTAAGTGTCGCAGACATTAAACTTTGTATTGCGACACTTGCTTTTGAAGCGACTTAGAAACCCCTTCAAGTTGCTTCACATTGGTTTGAGTTTGATTGGCTGACGTGAACGTGTGCTCTGCCAGTTCGTTAATACTTACAGCATCTGCCAAAGCGGTATTGGTTGCGGATGCTTGTTGCTCAACCAAACGCGCAATTTGAGTCCCTTGATCACAAATTTCCTGCATACTTGACTGCACCGCTTCAAGCATTGATTTCGTCGAAAGTGCAGCTTCAACACCACTGTGCATTTGCTCAACACTTTGCCGCATCTGTGTTTGCGTTTGGCTCGAGGCTTGTTGCAGCGACGCAATTATGGCGTGAATTTCTTCGGTTTGCTGTTGTGTTCGCTTTGCTAATGTTCTTACTTCGTCTGCCACAACGGCAAAACCGCGGCCTTGCTCTCCTGCACGAGCCGCTTCAATAGCTGCGTTTAGTGCTAATAAATTGGTTTGTTCTGCAATTTCACTAATTGCCTGACTTACTTTACCAATGTTCTGTGCATCAAGAGCAAGCTTATCAAGCGCAATTCGACTTTGTTCAAATTCTTGTTGTAATCGTGTCATCTGGTCGGCCAATTGATGCATGTTTTGGTTGCCTTGATTCACCTCATCTGCGGTTTTTATTGCCAATGTCTGTGCATGTTGAGTAGCATCAATAACCTGATTACCAGCACCATTGAGGTCGTCTAAAGCATGATGAATCGCCTGTAAACGGTGCTGTTGATTGGCAACATCTTGCTTGGTTGAGTTGCTTAGGGCAGTCAAGCTTGTGGTTGACTCGTTCACTTGGGCACTGCTTTTAGTGAAGTGTGAGAGCACCTCTTTGAAGCTATCGAGAAGTTGATTGAACTGCACGATAATGTCGGAAAGTTCATCTTGTCCTGCGGTCACCGCTCGTGCGGTTAAATCACCTTTTGACGCAAGTTTTGCGACGGCCGAAAAATTGTTAAGTGTCGTCATTATTGCAAGGTAAAAACCCATCATAAGGTACATGGCAACTGCGAGACAAACAAGAGAGGCAATAAGTACGCTCAATTGTATCCAACGTTTTTGGTTTAATTCCGCATCTAAAGAGTTTTGCATGGCTGGTAATGCTTTACTCACAAAGCTATCCAATGCGGTTTTGACTTGGTTTTGTAATGGGCGTAATTGCGCCAATGAAAGAGCAAGTTCGTCAGGCACTAACATTCCCGATTGGATAGCATTGGTAAAGTTTTGAATAGCACGAGACAGCGACGTTAGTTCATTAGAAAGCGCAAAGATTTTTCCATTCTCTCCTTGCATCGCTACATTGAGTTTTGCTTCAAAAAGGGCGAACACTTTAGGCATTGCTTTATGTGTATTGGATAGCGAGATAAAGGTATCGGGTGTAAAAGCACCACTATTTAGGACTTGTTCTGCATCACGATTAAGATGGCTGATTTCTGCTGCGAGGCGTGGGAGAGATTCAACTAACGCGCGATTGAGGTAATTTCGATTGATAACGGGGTCAATCGCTAGATTTGACCGTTGTGAGACTTGTTCCAGTAAGTCTGCGGGAGTTTCTTCATTCAATGCAAATTGATTTTTCAACGGCGTATTTAACGATACTTGATTTTGATTGTTAAACAGTGCATCGAGCAGAGGCGCGTAAAGCGTTAAGCCTTGCGACTGTCTAGCCAAACGACTGATCTCGGTACTGAGCGACGCATTGAGAAAAAACAAACTCAGTAATAACGGTGCTAGGAAAATGCTGAAAACCAAACTCATTTTGTTCTTGTAGCTAAGGTGACTCATGAGTCGCATTGCGGGTTGTGCAAATGAAGAAGGGTGTGCCATCAGTAATTCGGTTCCTAAACGTAGACTAAATAACTATAGACCGTGAAATGGGTAAATATCATTCACAAAAGGATTTAGTTGAATTTTATTTTTTCATTGGTATAAATTTTTGTCTTTGCCAAGTACACTGATTACAGAGGTTAGTTGGATTTTACGCGCATGGAACAAATCGAAATATTCGAAATCCCGAGTCCCTGCCGTGGGATTTGCCAAGTAAACAATCGGGGATACTGTAAAGGGTGTTATCGTAGCCGTGACGAGCGTTTTCAGTGGAATACGATGACGGATCAACAGAAGCGCCATGTTATTTTATTGTGTCAGCAGCGCTATAAACGTTATCTTCAAAAACAACAGCACCAATCCAATGACGATGGAATGCAGCAAAGTGGTTTTGATTTTTAAATTTACTAAATTACTTTAAGTCTTTGTCTTCTAAATCGTATTTCTCCCTCAACATTTTCATGGTGCCATTGTCCGCGAATTGCTGAAATTGAGCCTGAAGTTGAGGCAGAAGGGCGATGTGTTTTACATGGACAAAATGGTATGTTTGAACTAGTGCGATGTTGTCCCGTGACCAATCAGGTAAATGTTGCTCCATAAATGAGTCTGGTAGGTGAAAATCTATGACTAGTGCTGCGTCTACTTTTTGTTGTGACAGTAAATTGAGTTGAGTCGAAATCTTTTTCACACGGACTAGATTTCCAGAAAAGGGATGATGTTGAAGGTAGTTCTCCATTACAGGATACCCTTCCGTAATCACAAGGCTTTTCAAGTCATTTAAAGCACACTTTTTGCAGTGTTTAAGTGCTTGAAGATTAAACGCGTACAAAGAAAAGGGCACGCGTATTAAATTAGGATAAATGTCTCCGACCTGTTCAATGCGGGCGAGCTGACCGTCGAGTTCCCCCTCATTGGCGGCAACAAGCGCACTGCGATGATTAAAATCAACAATTTTAACGTCAATACCAAGGTTTCGATACGCGAGGCTAACAAGCTCGGTAATGTACCTTGATTGCGGATTGTCAGCAGGGCGATTGAATAAGAACGTACTTTTTTCAGCGGCATGACTTTGCGCGGCAAAAAGTAAGAGCAATATCAGGCGGAACAAATGTTTATCCTTATAACACTTTGTGGCGGCATCGTTAGTTGGAGTTAGTGTACAACAGAAGTCCGACTTTATGGTTAAATATGTTAAGCTAGTTGAGAAGTTTATCGGAGATTTTAGTGTGAATTACAATTTGTGCTTACTACCAAGAGCTGAGAAATATCAAATCCAACTGGATTATGAAGCTTCTTTTTGGGCTTATCAGATTAAAAAAGGGAAGAAATCGCGTGAAGCTATTTATGAAGCAATTAATGCTCGACCAATGTCAGAACAAAATGTACTGAAACAGCGATTTGAGTATTATTTAGCCTTGATGTTAGCCTAATTAGACCGTTCTCGTAGCGCTTTAAAACCTACAGTGATACATTTTTTAAAACAACTACAATAATAAAATGCGGGTGGGCCGTTGTACTGGAACCCCCAATCTATGTGAGATTAAAAAAATGAGTAAATGGGTTTATGTTTTTCTTTGGCTAATGAGTTTTTTTGCCTCTGCAGAAATTATCCGTTTATCTCCAAACGAAGGATTATCGCAAAGTTCGGTCAATACGATGTTGATTGATGACGATGGATATCTTTGGGTCTCAACAGAAGGGGGCTTGAACCGTTACGATGGTTATCAGCCACTCAAGAAAGTCGGAGGACCAAGCGGCGAGTTACTCGAAGCCAATATTGACCGTATATACCAAGATCCGCTAGGTAAAATTTGGATAACCTCAAGTATTGCTGGCTTGTTCCAATTTGATCCAAAAACAGACCAATATCGTCAATATTCGGCAGCCCCCGTCACTGAAGAAGAATTCGCAACCAAACCCGTCTTTGAAATGCTGATGCTTGATGAGCATCATTTGTTGTTAGGTCGCAGCAAAGATGTGGCGTTATTAGATGTTGATACCGGAGAGTTAACGACGTTAGTCGCGCTCCCAGATCCTAAAACCACCACGTTTGTTCGGGATATTATTGTTCACAAAGGCAATATGTATATCGCGACGAGTGACGGCGCTTGGGTTTACAATTTGGCGTCGAAGCAACTTCGGACGCTTAATCATATTTCGGTCATTGAACATCCTTACCAAAACAACACGAAATTTTTGTACCTTAAAGATGACAATACGTTGCTCCTTGGCGCTGTTCAGGGGTTATATGAAATTGACATTGGCAATGCCGACGAGTCTCATTGCGAATCCATCCGCCCAATTTACCCATCGGGTCATTATTCCAGATTTAAATATATGGCATATTCTGCCCGAAGACGGCGGTTTGATTCTGGGCACAGATAAGGGGTTGATGCATTTCGATTGGGCGACAAAAGCAGTGTCTGCGGATATGCGATTAGCTCAATCTGAGTACAATCTGGTCGACCCCAGCATTATCTACTTAATTAAAGACCGCATGGGTGGACTTTGGGCGGCGACGCGCACCGATGGCGCCTTTTATCTTCCACCGGAACTCGGTGACTTTACGAACATCAATAACCAAACTTTAAAAGACGGTGAATTTACACATCAAAACGTTTGGGATGTGGTGGAATTGGATGGTTACTGGTGGATTGCCACCCATGATGGTATTACGCGTTATGATCCGGTAACCAATACGGCAACCCCCTTATTTAAAGGGTATATGGGCGAAGCCGTTTTTCCGGAGTTTGTCGTTTACAAACTGATGGAATACAAGGGGAAAATATGGGTCTACGGAATGAGAGGGTTGTTTGTATTAGACCCTAAAACACTGACACTCACGAAACCCAAAAGCCAGAATGAGCGAATGGACGAGGTCATCGATGGACGTATTTCAGGCCTTACTTTACTACCCAACGGTAAGTTGTATTTTGTGCACTCTGAAGAAGGGATGTTTGAATATGACATTGATAAAGGACAGCTCAACGATATTACACCGGCGTTTAATGGCGTAGATCCCTTTTTAAGTCACGGATTTTCAAAGCCATTAAAGTCACATCCTGACGATCCTCTCTTTTATTTTGGTGGTGTTTTAAGTCGGTATGAAACCAGTACCGGCACGCTTCACTCAATTTATACTGTGCCAAACGCCAACGATCATTTAGGCATTGGTGTGAATTCGTATGCCATCGACAAAAACAATATCCTTTGGCTGTCGCTTTCTAACTTTGGCTTGATTGGACTGACAGCAGACACCTATGAGCACGTGTACACAATTGATTTAGAAAAAAATAACTTAGGCACATTGATGTATGACATGCATACCGACAGTGAAGGTATGATTTGGATGAGTAGTCATAAAGGGATATGGCGATTAGATCCAGACAATTTGCATTTCCAACAGTTTTCAACGCAAGACGGTTTAATTGTTAATGAATTTAATAGTGGGGCTTCAACGGTTCTCCATGATGGTCGTATTGTGTATGGGTCAGTTCAAGGGGTCACGGTATTTTCTCCGAAAATAAACAACCCGCGAGCACCCTTAATTACGCGGGTGAACATTACATCTGTGAGTTTGATGTCGCGAGATATTCGTGAGCAAGGGATCAAAACGTTTAAGAAAATTGTACTGAATCACGATGATCTTGGGTTGGAAGTTGCCTTTTCCGCGATGCTGTTTAGTAATCAAGACCGCGTGGTTTATGAATATCAGATATCCGGTGGACAAAAAACGTTTAGTCGCAACAAGCAATGGGTGTTGTTTCCTCAGCTGAGTTCTGGTAGTTATGAGCTAAAGGTTTGGGCGAAAGACCCCTTGACGGGCAACTACACACCGCCAGCAAAGTTGGACATTGAAGTGCTATATCCGCCTTGGCGTTCTCCGTTAGCGATTGCCAGTTACGTATTTTCTGTATTTATTATCATCGCATTATGGTTGGTACGTCGTAATCGTATTCAACAAATGTTACTAAAAGCTCACCGAGAAACCCGCCACAGTGAAGCACGTTTGAAACTGGCTTTAGAGGGCAGTAATTCCGGAGTTTGGGATTGGAAAGCTCAAAACAGTTTAATTTATCAACCAAGGTTAAAAGCTGAACTTGGCTATCCACATGAAAATGTAACGTTGGATGAATACCTCGCCAAGATACATCCGCAAGACAAAGCGATTTTCCGAATTGAATGGCTAGAATTTGTCTCGACCCAAAAAGGGTACTTTAACTGTACGTACCGGTTGCGGCATAAAGATGGACATTGGCGCTGGTATAAAGACTTTGGCAAAGTCATGGAGTGGCAAGAACACAGTCCATTGACGGTAGCGGGTACTTACACCAACTTAACACGAGAACGCGTTTTTGAAGAGCGGACTCGCGTGTTTGGTGCCGCATTTGAACAGACACGAGATTGGGTGTTTATCCTCGATAAACGCTTGCGTATACGAGCGTGCAATACTGCGTTGCAACAAGCATTTGGTATGGCTGAAGTGCCTTTGAGTAGTTCGAGTCTGACGATGGGGTTAAGTCGTCGTAATCGAATGCAGTACCTTCGAACCATCAGCCAATTAAGTCCGGGTGAGCATTTCAGTGTTGAAGAATCCGTAACCTTGCACAGCGGTGAAGTTCGTCAAGCATTGGTGAAAGTCAGTGCTGTTGCTGGTGATAATACGGATATGGTGAGCTACGTTGTGGTCATGACGGATATTACTGACCAAAAGCGGGCTGAGCAGGAGGCTCTACCAGTTAGCTAATTATGATGCCATCACGGGTCTTCCCAATCGCACGTTAATCATTGACCGAATTCATCACGCTGTTGAAATCGTTGCAAAGAAAGAACTACCAGTTGCGGTGCTTTCTATCAGCGTGAAGCGTTTACAGAATGTGGCTGAAATTTACGGTGCTAAGGTGTATGAAGCCTTATTAAGAACGGTGACGAAGGTACTACAAACGGAACTACGTGAATTTGATAGTTTGGCTATCGGGGCGCAAAAAGAATTTTACGTGCTGATGGAACGGCTAACGGATGTCTCTCGGGTAACCAATTACTGCAAAGACGTGATTGCTGCATTTGAACAGGGCTTTCATGTATTAGATCAGGACATTTCATTGTCTGTCAGCATTGGCGTAGCGGTTTATCCTGACGATGAAAACGATGCCATCAAATTGCTGCAACTGTCTAATTTAGCACTTCATCACGCAATGCTTCGCAACGACAGTAGTTATCAATTCTTTAAACAAGAAATGAACAATCGAGTCCAGCGAGCGGGCGAGATAGAACGGGCATTGTACTCTGCACTTAACCAAGGTGCATTTTATAACCATTATCAGCCTATCGTGGATAGTAAAAGTGGCAACGTATTGGGATTTGAAGTGTTACTACGTTGGCCACAATGTGTCGAATACAGCGTAGAGGAACTCGCTCGAGCGGCAGAACAAACGGGTTTGATCACACGATTGACACTTCAGACCCTAGAGCGCGCGTTATTGGAATTGAAAGCGTGGCAGTCTCTTAACAATAGCCTATATGTATCGGTCAATTTATCGGCTCATGATTTTCAAGTGCCGAACATTGTTCAGTTGATTGCGGAAATCATAGAGCGGGTAGAGGTCTCAGGGCATTGTGTCGCGTTTGAAATCACAGAGTCGGTTATGTTGGCCGATATTCCGCACGCCATCGCCGTAATGCACGCGCTAAAAGCACTGGGCTGTCGTTTGTTAATGGATGATTTTGGTACGGGGTACGCCTCGTTAACCTACTTGCAGTCGCTTCCCGTGGATGTATTGAAAATTGACCGCAGTTTTGTCGCCGATATGGTTGCGTCAAATTCGCATGCGGTGATTGTGCGATCTATTCTTGGGCTTGCACATAACCTTGGTAAACGTTGTATTGCGGAAGGTGTCGAGACGGCTGAGCAAATAGTGATGTTGCAAGAGCTTGGCTGCGATTTATATCAGGGATATTGGTTTAGTGAGCCGGTGTGCGGTGATGAGGCAACGAACCTCATCACACGTTCATGGAAACAAGCGTTGAGTCTTAAAGCTTTTGACCACAATGACGACAATACAATGAGTGCACGCGCTGGCTCATAATAAGCTTAATGGCTTTGTTGGCCTCGGCATGACTGAGGCCAAGTTCAGCACGTAAGTGGTCCAAGTGCTCGCGTTCATCGCGAGTAAGTTCACCGTCGACTAAGCTGTGTAGTACGGCCTCTTGAAAGGCTTCACGACGCTTACGTAGTTGATCCGCGAAGCTTGACGCGAGCAAACCGGTTGGGATCGCAACCATCCCCATACTTAATACGGTGATTGCGCCGCCAAATAGTTTGCCAACGTGCGTAATAGGGACGACATCGCCATACCCTACGGTCGTTAATGTGACAAGTGCCCACCACATCGCCGCTGGAATAGAACCAAATTTATCTGGTTGAACGTCGTGTTCAAGTAAGTAGATGCCGCAGGCCGCCAAAATCATCACAACCGTCATAATGAAAAACGCGACGATAAGTGAACTCCGTTCTTCTTTAAATGATTCAAGCAACAGTTGCATCGCACGGGAATAACGGGTGAGTTTGAAGATTCGAAGCAAACGAACCACACGCAGAAAACGTAAATCAAAGCTAAAGAACATCATTAGCCAAGTCGGTAGTATCGCGAGAAGGTCGATAAGTGCAAGTGGCGTAAAAAAGTATTTTATCCGCTTTTTCAACGCGCTGTCTTCGCTGCTTGCGTACTCGATGCGATCGACACAGCTCCATAATCGCACAACGTATTCGAGAGTAAAAATGGCGACAGAAATAAGCTCGATTGTTAAAAAATATTGGCTGTACTGCTTGTGAAGTTCGGGTTCACTTTCAAGCACGATGGCGACGACGTTAAACAGAATTAAACAAATCAAAAAAATGTCTAAGGCTTTGCCAATTTTGGCGTAAGGTCGACTGCCTTCAAATATCAGTGCAATTCGGTTTCTTAACGTTTTCATTTTAAAACTAACTTCATGTGGATAGTACCTTCTTCAAAATCACGACTGACGACAAACCCGAGCCGTTTTGATAGCTCAATCATACCTTTGTTTTCTGGAAGCGTGATCCCTTCAATGATTTCAACACCTTGCTTTTTGCAATGTTCTATTGCCGCAGTCATTAACATTTTACCAAGACCCAGCCCCTGACAGTCAGAGCGAACTACGACCGCAAACTCTGCAATGAGGTTGTCTGGGTCCATTAATACACGAGAAACGCCTAAAGTGCGGTAGGTCGATTTATAGGACTCGGTGACGATAAAGGCCATTTCTCGGTCATAATCAATCTGCGTCATTTTCGCGAGTTGCTCATGGTTAAACTGAGGTAATTCACCAAAAAAGCGACGATAGCGGTCCTCTTTGGTCAGCGATTTATCGAATTCTTCATGTGCTCGTTCATCTTCGGGACGGATTGGTCTCAAAATCGCTTCAACGCCATTTTTCAGGACGACAGGCGTGACGAGTTCTTTAGGGTAGGGGCGAATAGCGAGTCGTTTTCGGCGTTTGTCAGTGACGTATTTGGATAACGTGATGCTGGCATCCAAGACTAAAAATTGCCCCGCGTTCGCGAGCACTGGATTTAACTCGACGCTTTGAATATCCGGCTGATCAATGACAAGTTGAGAAATACGTGTAATAAGCGCGCATAATTTGTATTTGTCGACTTTGTTGGGAAGCGCTTTTTCTTTCAGAACACCTTTATCATGGGCAGCAGCAATAAGGTATTTAGCCAGGTTCATGTTGAGTGGGGGAAGCGCAACGGCGGATTGTCCAAAGCCAAGTCCCGTGCCCGCTTCGCCAAGTAGGATAACGGGACCAACGCTTGGCTCGCTTTTAATCGCAATTCTTAGCTCCTCCGCTCCCGCTCTTGGTGCCATGGGCTGCAATGAAAACCCTTCGACTTCCGCCTCTGGAAAGGTTTCGTTGATGCGTAGGAGAATTGAAAACGCAGTTTGTTCTACTTCATTTCCGTCATTTAGGTTGAGTACAACGCCGCCAACCGCGGATTTAGACGGAATGTCTTTACTGACTAATTTTAGCGCGACAGGGAAGCCAAGTAACTCGGCTTGTTCACGTGCCTCTGATGGCGTCAATGCGATTTCAGTGCGAATACACTCAATTCCATATTCATTCAAAATACGCGTCGCAAGGTGAGTGGATAATTGGTGATGTCCAGCATCGATAAGTTGATTAATAATGGTTTTTGCATCGTCAGCGTGGATCAACTTATCCTCTACGATGGATTCTGGTGTTTGCGTGAGATGCTTTTGGTTACGACGGTAGCTGATCAAGTGCATGAATGCACCTACCGCACCCTCCGGTGTTCGGTAAGTGGGTATCCCGCGCTGAGCGCGACGGCGTCTCGCTTCATAGGCTGCATCTTCTCCCATAAAATTTGTCATGACGTAAGGTCTCGCCATTTTGGGAATCGCATCCAACGTGTCCGCGATGATTTCGGCGTAGGCTTCACTTGGCGCCAATGCAGACGGAGTGTGAATGATCAGTAAATTTTGTACTTCAGGCGCTTTCAGTAAAATTTCCAACGCTTGTTTATAGCGAAGTGGCGATGAGTCGCCAAATATATCAACGGGATTATAAATTGATTCGGACTGTGGTGTGGCGTTCCTCAAAGCCTCCAAAGTGGTGTCGCTGAGCTGAGCCAGTTTTCCCGAATTCTGAAGCAAGGTATCAACGGCCATTACACCCGGGCCACCACCATTGGTTAAAATCGTTAGTGGTTCTACTTGGAGCAGTTTAGGATGCAGTGCCAGTGTTTGGGTGGCGGCGAACAGCTCTCGCAAATCGTTTACACGCAGCATACCTGCACGTTGGAAAATGGCGTCGTAAACCGCATCGTCGATTGAACGTCCCCCCGTATGCTGTTGTGCGGCTATTGCGCCCGCCTGAGTGCGTCCGGTTTTAATTGCAATCACCGGTTTACTGAATGCTGCAGCACGAGCTGCGGAAATAAACCGTCTTACTTCGGAGATGTTATCGATGTAAAGCAGAATGGCCTGCGTTTTTGCGTCTCTACCTAAAAAGTCGAGCAATTCGGCAAAGTCCATGTCAACGCAATCACCGACCGAAATAAAATATGAAAAACCGATTTGCTTCTGCTGCGCCCAATCTAGAATTGTTGAACAAACAGCCGCAGATTGCGATATAAATGCAAGTTTACCTCGTTTGGCAATGGTATGAGAGAAGCTTGCATTTAACCCTAAATGAGGAATAAGTAACCCTAAGCAATTCGGACCTAGTAAGTCTACTTGAGCCTGTTTTGCGGCTTCTTTTAGTGCCAGGCGTTGTTCGTGGTTTAAACCAGATGCAATGATAATTGCGCTTTTGCAACCAATCTCGCCAAGCTCGGTGACTATTTGCACGAGAGTTGTTTTGTTTGTACAAATTACGGCGAGGTCAGGAACTTTCGGGAGTGCTTGGATCGAATTGTACGCCAGCACGCCATGTACAGCTTGGTGTTTTGGGGATACAGGCATAATCGGCCCTTTGAATCCGCCTTGCAGTAAGTTACGCATCACTACAAAACCGGCATGTCCTGCGGTATTGGATGCACCAATTACGGCAACGGACTTTGGATTAAAAAACTGACTGACACGTTTTACCGACATCTGCTTTCCCTCGGCGTTTATTCATGAAATTATCAGGTTGTCAGGCGTATGCTCAAGCCGAGCCTAACCAAGTGCCAAACTGGATAGTAGCTTGGCATAAAAAACCGTCTTAAATTGCGACCGCGTGAACCTCGTCTTTTTAAGTCGGTCAGTCTTAACACTGATAGCTAAATTTGTTCTAGTAGCCTTAACTGTAATGACTTTATTAGTGTTTTTCGAGTTTTAAGCTCCCTTTGTTTGATCTAACAACAGATGAGAAGAACTATGCAACAAAATGATAAATGGATGTGGTGGGGAATTGCAGGGCTGATAAGCTCGGGTTTTGTCCTATCGTCACTGGTCCTAAGAGACACCGCTCTTTCCTTTAAAGCGATGGAGCGCACGGTTGTCGTAAAGGGGTTAGCAGAGCATGAAGTTCAAGCAGATACAGTGATTTGGCCGCTTGTCTATCGTGATGCTGACAATGACCTAAATAAGCTAGTTAGCCGTGTGGAACGAAAGAATCAAGCAGTGAAAGCGTTTTTGACGCTAAATGGTTTCTCGGATCAAGAAATCTCATTCGTTGCACCATCTGTTACAGATAAACTTGCGCAAGAATACAGTTCGCAAGATAACGGTTTTCGATATGTAGCCAAATCAGGCATGACGGTATACACAAAAAGCCCTGATAAAGTAAAAAATGCCCTTAAAGCTTTGGGTGAATTGGCTAAGCAAGGAATTGCGATCACTGAAAATTATGACAATCGAATTGAGTACATGTTTACGGGATTGAATGAAATAAAACCCGAAATGGTTCAGTCTGCGACAAAAGAGGCACGAGAAGTAGCGCTTAAATTTGCTAAAGATTCTGATTCAATACTCGGAAAAATAAAGCAAGCTAACCAAGGTCAGTTTTCTATTCGCGATAGAGACAGCAACACGCCGGAAATTAAAATTGTCCGTGTGGTAACGTCAGTTGAATATTATTTATCAGATTGACGTCATACAAACTCGTTATTCGAGTTTCCATCTTTTTTAAAATGGCCTCGTATTCGCCGTTTTTCTTAATACTTTTGAGTGCAACCGTAAGCGCGGTTGCGATTTCCAAGGGCAGTTTTTTATTTGCTGCAATGTGCAGCTCAGAAGGGAAGTCATGCACGGCGAATTTCTCTTCAACTAAACTTGGATCTAAGCCTGAATCTCGAATTTCTTTATCGATTGTAAGCGCATTGGTCATCACTAAATCCGTGCGTTGTAGATAGAGCATTTGCCAAAGGCTGTGAAACTCGGTAGCCAAAACGAGGTTTTCTTCTTCTGAAAAGCCATTTTCCAGTAGATATCTAGCGCTATGATAGCCACGAATAGTACTCACTCGGTAATTTTGAGCGTCTTCTAAATTGTTGAGCGCAAAGGTTTTCGCTTTTAATCCGAATAGATAGGCAGTTGCGTGAAAGGTCGCACCAAGAAATTTGAAGTCACCTTCGCGGTCATGGGTTTTAAGCAATGAGAACATCAACGTGTTAGAGTTGTGAGAAAGCTCATGGACAGCACGTGCCATTGGCATCAGTTCGATTTCAGCTTGCAAGTTAGCTGCATCAACCACCGCTTTAACTACATCAACCAGCATACCATCAATTTTGCCACTGCTGTTGTGGTAGTGGTAAGGGGGCAAATCTTCCGCAACAAACCTAAGTGTTTGGGCTTGCAAAGAAGCACACATTGAGAGTCCAACTATCAATAACCACCACTTTTTCATGCGTTACCTCGATGTGTTGCAGTGATGTGCTCGAAAAGCACAGCGCTTTTGTTAGAGTGCCCAAGAACCCCTTCGAATGTCAAATGAAAGTTGTAGTTTCAATTTGTACAATTCATCATAAATAATGGCGTTTTAGAAACGCATTCAACTCCTGCTCATTAACGAGTTGCATGCCACTTTGCTCGAATTCCTGTAACTCCAAATCGGTAGGAAAGGTGTAGTAGCCACTTTCTCCTTGTTGGCGAAGTGAAGGCAGAGAGCCTCGAATTCGCAAGGGTGTTCACTGCCGCCAACATGTCCACGATGCCCTGTTGATACAGTGTCAACACATGCCAAAGATAGGAGCGACCTGCTTCTATCGGGCGAGTCGAGATTTTTACGATTTCACCCGTATCAATGCTGGCGTCGGAAATCCTGTGTAATGTGGTGCCAATGTGTGTTTCGCTGTTTTTCATAGACCAAAACGTCGCCATAACACCTCGATATTGTGGCAATACGCCCGAATGCAAATTCAGTATGCCGTGATTTGGAATGGCAATCGCTTGCTCTTTCAGTATGCAGCCATAGCGTATAGATAAAATAAGATCGGGGTTTAGTGCCTGCAGTGCTGCAAGACTTTCTGTGTCATTGATATTGTTTACCGTTTTTAAAACACAATGGCACTGTGTGGCAAGTTGCGAGAAAGTCCTAAATCGTTGTTCTATTTGGTGAGGCAGCTTTTCGATAAGCGGGGTTAAATAGTCACTAAGTAGACGCTGTTCGAAAAAGGCCAGTTGTTCTAGTGCGGGTGGTTTGCGACTGAGCTTGCCAACGGCGCTTGATTGCCAGAGGGTGAGTGAGTGTTCGGATAACAATTTTGGGATGAGCAAATTTAGTGCGTAATTACTTGCTAGATCGTTGTTTGTTAGTATTAATATCTTCAACTTATCACTCAATTATGGCGTTAGGTATCCGTCAATTTATACGCAAAATGAGTTCGATGTGAAGCGACTCAATGAAATAAAGTATTCCAAAGAAGTCATTAGCGTTTATTAGGCAGCCATTTGTTCATCGCTTCATTATAGGCAGAGTTGATAGCGTCTGGCTTACACTTAACTGGGGCTGTCCATGTTTTTGGAAAGCCATCTGGTGGTGGATTGTTGGGATCCATGTTCATGACTTTGTAGCAGCTATCACCATCTTTAAATTCCGTCCACAGCTCGTTTTTCGAAACAACGGTTCGCTTGTCTCTAGTCAATAAGTCCTTATGTTCACTTGGTACAGTCAGTCTAGAAGGCGTATTTCGAGATTGACTTGTCGTGCGGGGCTGCGCGTTATCAACCGCATTTTGTTGGCGAATACGTTCCAGCACACTACTCGGCGACAGTTTCAAAAGTTTAGGTTCTGAAACAACTGTTGCGGAAGGCTTTGCTGGTTCTGGCTCTGCTTTATCGACCGATTCTTCTACAGCTGGTGGAGTAATCGGTGGATCGATTGGCTTGTTTATTTCAGTATCCAGCGCTTTTGAGACAGCTTTATCTTCAACAGTCAGTGGTTCGGGTTGCTTAGGAGGAGGTGGAGTTTTTGGTTCGATCACTAAATACGTTTTTAGTGCTTTTGGTGTGTGTAGTGGTTGAGGTGTGACGACATGACGAGCCAATAGCCAAAATAGACAGGCGTGTGCAAGTACTGAAACAGTAATAGCGCGTTTAGCAAATCGCATTGTCGTCCTTGATAGATAAATGTATGGTTTTTAGAAACTTACATACTTTAAAAGTTCATGAGTTCCGTTTTTATTTTTTGTAGCACCGCCAATTCACGGTGAACGGAAAATCCGGCAATGTCACTGTCCAGAATTTTAAGATTGTGCGCAATGGCATCGTTGATATTCACCCAGCGTGCTTCAAGGCCACTGTTTATTTCATATTCCTCAGGCATTGCA
Source organism: Pseudoalteromonas xiamenensis (assembly GCF_017638925.1). Classification (NCBI taxonomy): domain Bacteria; kingdom Pseudomonadati; phylum Pseudomonadota; class Gammaproteobacteria; order Alteromonadales; family Pseudoalteromonadaceae; genus Pseudoalteromonas; species Pseudoalteromonas xiamenensis. The sequence continues at coordinate 1,203,516 of NZ_CP072133.1, read as the reverse complement.
GTACCTAAAGGGGCATTCAAACTGCAAACATAGTAATAAGACTCAATGTGCCACGCAACATTCGATTCATGTCTATCTGGTCGATATTCTTCGTAGACACCAAACTCTCGATGGATCTGAATGTCAACGGCACCAATTTCCTCTCGTAGTTCGCGCTTTAGTGCCTCATTAGTTGACTCACCTGCATCAATCCCGCCTCCAGGCAACCCGAAATCATCATATCGTTTGGTGTAGACGAGCAGTATGTTCTTACCATCGACGATGATTGCGCGAGCAGTAGGTCTTGATTTGAGGGTTCCAGTTAAAGGTGTGACAGGAACAGGATTGAGATTTCGCATGGTCGACTTCTATGTATTCGAAAGCGCTACACTTTAAATTGAGCTGGCGCTTTCTTCAAGTCTTCTGCCTGCTGAGGCTTTTTGGGATTAAGCTCAATGTGTGAAATTACATGGTTTGATCATTGAATAAGGTGTGCCAATGCGGCCTATTGCCGCATTGGTGTTAATTAAAATGGCATAGGGTATTGCTGATAAACTGAAAATATGTCGTTGAGCAGTGTTTCGTCCAAAGGAAGCGAAAATGCCTGTAAATCTTCTTTCAACTGGCCCATTGTAGTCGCCCCAATAATTGTCGAGGTAACTCCATCTACCTGATTACACCAAGCAAGTGCTAATTGGGCTGGAGTCATGTTATGCGCTTTTGCAACGTCTACGTAGGCGGCAATTGCCTTATTTGAAAGTTGAGTATCTCGAAATAGTCCTTGGCGCTGTACGAGGCTCCAACGAGTGCCTTCTGGTCTTGCTCCGTTTAAGTATTTCCCCGTCAGTGCTCCTCCTGCAAGTGGTGACCACGGGAGGTAAGCAATGTCTTCATGGATGCACTGTTCGATGAGGTATGGCCAATCTTTCGTATGCAGTAAATTGAATTCATTCTGTATAGACACAACCTTTGGTAAATTGTTGGCCTGTGCTAAACGTAAATAGGTTTGGATCCCCCAAGGCGTGTCATCTGACAACCCAAAGTAGCGTATTTTTCCGGCATCAACGGCTTTGCCAATACTTTCTAGGATATCTAACATATCCGCGATTTCTTGTTCGGTATCTTCATGCGTTGGCTGGACCATACCTGGCCAATGTTTTCCAAAATGTGGTGAAATACGATTTGGCCAATGCAGTTGGTACAAGTCGATGTAGTCGGTTTGCAAGCGAGTTAATGAATCATCAATCGCTTCGGTAACTGACTTACCTGAAATGGGATGACCTTCGCGCACCCACGATAAACCGCCACCTGCAATTTTGGTTGCGATGATGACTTCATCGCGTTTCTCTTTATGTCGGTGTAACCAACTACCGATGATGGATTCGGTTTTGCCGTAGGTTTCTGGGGACGGTGGCACTGCGTACATTTCCGCGGTGTCGATAAAATTGACCCCTTTGGCAAGCGCGTAATTGATCTGTTCATCAGCGTCATGTTGGTTGTTTTGTTTGCCCCAAGTCATGCTGCCTAAACAAACCTGAGAAACTTGTAATCCGCTACTACCAAGACGTCGATATTCCATGTTTACTCCTTTGAAATGTTCAGGTGTGAGTTTTAATTTTTAATTACTGCACTAGTTTAGGCTTAATTTACTGACATTGCAGCACTTTGAGTTGAAGCAATAAAGACTTGCGAAAAAGGCATAAAGTGATTAATAATAACTGTATAAATAAACAGGTGTTGGCGATGAGGAAATTCATTCATATCGACATGGACTGCTTTTACGCAGCCGTTGAAATGCGAGACAATCCAGCACTTGCCAATGTGCCTATGGCGATTGGTGGTCGAAGCCACCGTGGCGTATTGTCTACCTCAAATTATCTCGCCAGAGAATTTGGTGTGCGGTCCGCTATGTCAAATTACCATGCTAAAAAACTATGCCCTGATTTAGTCATCGTACCCGGGCGTATGTCGGTTTATAAGCAAGTCTCACAGCAGATACGTGCTATTTTCGAACGTTATACGGATAAAATTGAACCTCTGTCGTTAGATGAAGCTTACCTCGATGTCTCCGCTTGTGCGTTATTCAATGGCAGTGCCACATTAATTGCTCAGCAGATACGTGCTGACATTGAACGAGAAACGGGATTAACCGCAAGTGCTGGTATTGCGCCTATTAAATTTCTCGCCAAAATTGCCAGTGATGAAAATAAACCAAATGGCCAATTTGTTATCGCTCCAAACCAAGTCGCTGATTTTATTGATTCATTACCGCTAAAAAAAATACCAGGAGTCGGCAAGGTTACCCATGAAAAGCTACTGGCAATGGGGCTTGAGTTTGGTCGAGACGTTAAAGCACTGGATGAACTCACCTTAGTTCGTCAACTTGGCAAGCTTGGCGCGCTATTGTGGCGTCGATGTCAAGGGGTTGATGAACGGGAAGTGGTTACAGAACGAGTTCGAAAATCGGTTGGCGTAGAAACGACTTTTGAGGTCGACATCTCGGAGTCCGAAATATTGAAAGCCATTTTGCATGAAAAACTCCTTCCTGAACTCATTCATCGATTAACGTCGGTGTTAGAAACCCGTTCAATCACAAAGTTGGGAATCAAAGTGAAATACCACGATTTTCAGCAAACCACCAAAGAGTGTCAGTTTACCTCAGTTCACCCCCCAATATTTGAAGAGTTGCTAAGTGACATACTGAGCAAACGAATCAACAAACCAGTCCGCTTACTCGGTGTGCAAGTCGGTCTCAATGACGTAGATCGTGAAAAGCGCCGAAGTGAATCTCAACTCGGTCTATTCGACTTCGACTAAATGATGAGTGCTTTTTGTACTCGGTGTGCTAGCGTAAAGTTGCGCTTGTTCTGTCAGTAACATCAAGTAAAAAGCGTATGCTGCTCCTATACCGTAATTAAACCTCGGCGAAATTGGAGAAAACAGTGTGCGAACAATAATGACAACTAAAGGAAATTCGTATGCAATCAGTCGTGATCGTGCTTGTGGGCATACTCGGTATGCTCTTTGGATGGTTTGTATACTCCAAATTTATAGCCGAAAAAATCTTTAAAATGGATGATGATTTTGTCACTCCTGCTCATGAAATTAATGATGGCGTTGACTATGTACCGACAAACAAAGTGGTACTGTGGGGTCATCATTTTACTTCTGTCGCAGGGGCGGCACCAATTGTTGGGCCTGCAATTGCGGTCTATTGGGGATGGGTCCCTGCTGTGTTATGGGTCGTGTTGGGGACGATATTCTTTGCGGGCGTCCACGACATGGGAGCGCTTTGGGCTAGTGCTCGTCACAAAGGTAAATCGATGGGGGCATTATCTGAAACGGTAATTGGCAAACGCACACGAGCGTTATTCATGGTCGTTGTGTTCCTTGTACTGTTAATGGTGAACGCGGTATTCGGTGTCGTGATTGCCAACTCATTTGTTGCTAACCCAAGTGCCGTATTTCCAGCGTGGTCCGCAATCGCAGTTGCATTGGTCATTGGTTTCCTTTTGAAACGTAATGTGCCGATGATGCCACTTGTCGCGATTGGTGTGGCTGTGTTGTATGCCACTATTTATATGGGATCCAGTATGCCGCTCGCATTGCCGAGTGAAATGTTAGGTTTAAGTGACAAAGCAAACTGGATTCTGATTTTATTCGTGTACGCGGCTGTTGCGTCATTGCTACCGGTTTGGATGCTTTTACAGCCGCGTGATTTCATCAATGGTATGCAATTACTTGTTGGTTTAGTGCTTTTGTATGGTGCGGTATTTGTTGTTATGCCTGATATTACCGCGCCTGCATTTAACACTGAAACTGTCGCAAATACACCGAGCATTATTCCGTTGTTGTTTGTGACTATCGCGTGTGGTGCGGTTTCTGGCTTTCATGGCATCGTGTCATCTGGAACTTCATCAAAGCAATTAAATAAAGAAACGGATGGTCGTTTTGTTGGGTACTTGGGAGCTGTTGGTGAAGGCTCACTTGCGCTAATTACATTGGTTGCGGTGAGTGGTGTTATGCTTGCGGTCACACCTGAGCAATGGCATGAGATATACAGCCATCTTGGCGCTGGAAGCGTGGGGGCGTTTATCACGGGTGGTTCAAACATGATCCAAGCAGGTTGGGGGATACCAAGTGAAGTGTCTTCAACTTTGCTGGCTGTAATGGTTGTGTTGTTTGCGGGAACAACGATGGATTCAGGGGTTCGGCTACAACGTTACATCATCCAAGAGTGGGGCGAAATTTATAATATCCCTGTGTTAAAAAGCGGAATAACTGCGACACTCGTTGCTGTCGCATGCTGTCTTTTATTGGCATTTGGTGCAGGTGGAGCTTCTGGAAGTGGTGGGATGATTATTTGGCCACTATTCGGGTCGACAAATCAGCTCTTAGCAAGTTTGACGTTGTTGGTCATCTCGGTTTACCTTATCAAACTTGGCCGGCCAGCTAAATACACGTTAATCCCAATGAGCTTTGTGCTTGTAATGGCGTTTTTTGCTGGGGTGATCAAGTTGTCTGAATATTACGAGAAGGGCAACTGGTTGCTGGTTGGGCTAGACGTTATTGTGTTGGTCGTTAGTGTTCTGGTGATGCTTGAAGCGTGGTCTGTAATCGTTAAGCATAAATCAGAACAGCAAGATTCTGAAGCTGAGCGCGCCAATTAGTGCGCTCTAACTGAAAAGTAAAGGCAGCCTCAGCCTAGCTTTAATGTAGAATATGTTTGATAATTTGAGTACTTAATCTCTCTTAAAGGGCCTTTTTATGTCTTTCCCTATCGCAAAACCGGCTACTACAATGTGGCACGCTGATGCAGATGTTCTCATTGTTATTGCCGCTAATGTCACGTCGCTTGGTCATGAACTTGACACACTTGTAAAACCTTACCTTGCCGTTGACGCTCGTATGACGTCGAAAGTGAGTTTACTTGTCAATGAAAAAGCGCCTGGTCAACGTTTGATCCTTGCGCCGACAGGCCCTTTAAACCGTGACTACGATGATGTTCGTCGAGTTTTTGATGCGGCAAAATTAGCCATACTTGAAGCGAAAGCAGCGGGTGCAGTGCGTCCAGTACTTTGTGTCACTGGCGTTGATATTGATGCACGTTATCAACACGCGTTGGAAGTTGCATACCTTGGTGCATGTCAGGCCCTTTGGCAACCGCTTGAAGCGCGAGAGTCCTTAGGTGAACACATCGAACCGGTTGAGTGTGTTTTCTTAGTAAATGCAGATGACGCACTGTGCACGCGTTTAAATGCATTGGCAGCGGGGCATTATGTTGCGCGTGATCTGTGTGGCACTGAGCCTGAGCGTATGGCGCCACCTCGTTTTGCCGAATATTGTGTGGGTGCATTCGCAAACACAGGTGTTTCCGTAGAAGTGATTAATGACCGTGAAGTGCTTGACCGTCATTACCCAATGTTATCTACCGTGGCGCGAGCATCCTACGCGGTTGAGCGACATCATCCGTGTGTCATTAAGTTAACTTATGAACCTCAAGGTGATGTAGAGCGTACACTGATGTTTGTCGGTAAAGGCCTTGTTTATGATACTGGTGGTGCAGACCTCAAAGTAGGTGGTTTCATGGCTGGCATGAGTCGCGATAAAGGGGGGCAGCAAGTGTTGCCGGCTTTATGAAAGCGGTAGCGCAAGCGCAGCCAGCAGGTGTAAAGGTTGTTGCATTCTTGGCGGTAGTTCGCAATTCAATTGGGTCTGATTGTTTTGTGCCTGATGAAATTATTAATACGCGTGAAGATGTCCGCGTGCGTATCGGAAATACGGATGCTGAAGGGCGCTTGGCTATGGGTGATCTGCTGAGTGAATTAAAAGATCAAGCTCTCAAAGAAGTGAACCCAATCTTATTCACGGTTGCCACGCTTACTGGCCATGCGGCAAGAGCGATGGGACCATACAGCGCTTACGTTGAAAACGGCCCAGCTCGCCAAGCGAATGTGTCTCGTGAGCTTGCACAAGTAGGTGATTTATGGGCGGACTGTGCTGAAGTTTCTCGTAGTCGTCGCGAAGACTTTGACTTTGTGAAACCGCGTACGTTAGCTGACGATGTGCTTTCAAGTAACAACGCACCATCTGCCGTTACAGCGCGTGGTCATCAGTTCCCGATGGCGTTTTTGAATATTGTCGGTGGTCTTGATAAACATGGGTCAGATTCTGAAAAACCATTACCTTATGTTCACATGGACATCGCAGGAAGTGGTGTTGAAGGAGGCGATTGGCAACATGGCAAGCCTTTCCCTGCCACCATTAGCAGTTTATTCGCGAAATACTGCTAATTGATAAGGAAGCGGAGGCTCTCCTCCGCTTTTTCGTTTTACCCTAATTTCCTCAACTAATCTTAAATCCAGACACGACCTCGGTTAGATGATGACTGGCTTTTTTCAGATTTTCACTCGCGCTTGTCAGTGCTTGTGTCGTATCCAAACTATGATGTGTGGAGTCCGAAAGATCGGAGATACGGCGATTGACATCCTGCGCCACGGTGCTTTGTTCGTCGGCACTTTGCGCAATGTGGCTGTTCATTTCGGAAATGACTTGAATTAAACGTTCTATTTCGTCAAGCACCGTATTCGCTTGAGCCGCCTGTGTCACCGTAGATTGAGAAATACTTTGACTCTGTGTGACAGCGGTCACTGCAGCGCGAGCACCTTGCTGTAATTTTTCAATCATTACTTGAATTTCATCAGTACTTTGCCCTGTGCGACTCGCTAACGTTCTTACTTCATCCGCTACGACGGCGAAACCACGGCCTTGCTCACCCGCTCTGGCGGCTTCAATGGCGGCATTTAATGCAAGCAGATTAGTTTGTTCTGAAATCCCACGAATAACATCAAGAACAGAGCCGATACTGTTGGTTTGGGCAGCAAGTTCAGCGGTCACCTTGCTCACTTCTTCGATGGTGTTAGACAGTTTATTGATAGCAGAAATGGTTGTATTAATGACTGATTTCCCTGCAGTCGCGTTGTTTTGAGCTTCTCGCGCGACGGTATCTGCGGCACTCGCATTATCACTGACCTCTCGGATCTGATGACTCATTTCTTCTACGGCAGTGGCGATTTGACGGCTGCTGTCGCTTTGTTCTTCTATAAAGCGCAAGTTCTTATGACTCGCCCCATCAACTTGAATGGCCAGTCGCTCTACTTCAATTGCATTATGTGACACACTTTGCATACTTCGGCGCATTTTTTCCGTATATGAATTAAAATACGTTGCTAATTCTGCGATTTCATCACTGCCTTTAAGCTCTAAGCGTTGAGTTAAATCGCCTTCTCCTTCTGCAATGTTTTTCATCATCGAAACAGCTCGGTTGACAGGGGTCACGATGCTTCGGCCAATCACGACACTCAGCGCAATGAGTAACAAAATGATAAGGCCCACGTCAAACAACATAAAGTTTCGTAATTCAGCATGGCTCGCATCAATTGTATCAAGGTAAATACCGGAGCCAATGATCCACTGCCACGGTTTGAAACCTTTTACATAAGAAATTTTATCGACCGGTTTGTCCTTTCCTGGTTTCGGCCATTTGTACGGTATGAACCCCGCGCCTTGCTTAGTGACAATATTGACCATTTCAACAAACAGCTTTTTGCCATCAGGGTCTTGGTTGTTAGCAAGAGACTGTCCATTGAGTGCGGGCTTCATTGGATGCATGACCATTTTCGGTTGGAAATCATTAATCCAAAAGTAATTGTTGTCTTCGTAACGTAACTCTGCGACCGCAGAAAGAGCGGCTTGTTTAGCGTCTTCTTCCGTTAATTTGCCCGAGACATACAAGTTATGAAAATGCGTAACTAAACTGTGTGCATTCTCGACAACGTGCTGAGTTTTTTCGTATTGAAGTTTTTCAAGAGCTTGATACTGCTGATTGAGACTCGTAATGCTCAGTAAGACGAGTCCCATTAACACGACGATGACCAATAAGGCGAGTCGTTGAAAGATTGAAAAACGGTTGAGGACATCCATCTTGTACTCCTTTTTAATATGGGCCGCTTTTTAATATGAGCGTTGAATATCCATATTACCAGTTCTGAAATGATGAAAATTGAGTTGAAACAAAGGACTAATAAATGATGAATTGGAAAGGTGGTCAATTAGCAATAAGTAGTAGGTCTAGTTTCTCGAATAAGAAAATAGACCTACTTTGGACGGGACCTACTGTTTGAAGTGGCGATCGAAGAACTGCGTAATGGTTTGATGTAAGTGTGTTTGTACACTTTGACCATTTAGGCTGTGTTTTGAGCCTGGGTAAGTCATCATTTCAAACGGTTTGACTTCATCTTGCAGATTCTTAAAGATTTTTGTTGCATGAGTGAATAGCACATTATCGTCCGCCATACCATGATAGATAAGAAGGGGACCTTTCAATGCGTTACTGTATGGGAATACCGCACTTTGTTCATAGCCAAGCGCATTGGTGTCGGGATGACCCAAATATCGTTCGGTATAATGTGTATCATAAAGCGCCCAATCTGTTACAGGCGCACCAGAGACACCCGCTTTAAAATAATCACCCGCTTTAAACATAGTCATTAGCGCCATATACCCACCATAGCTGTGGCCATAAATCCCAATGCGCTCTGGATCAACAAAGTCTAGGCTTCGGAGATATTTAACCCCTTTGATTTGATCGGCAACTTCAACCACGCCGAGGTGCTTGTAAATAGCATCTTCAAAGCGTTTACCACGGTTAAACGAACCTCGGTTGTCGAGTTGGAAAATGACATAGCCTTGTTGAACTAAATATTGGAAGTATAAGTTTTTACCGCGCCAACTGTTGGTAACCCGTTGAGCATGCGGGCCACCGTAAACGTTCACAATAACCGGGTATTTCTTGCCTGCCTGCAAAGTTTTCGGTTTAAAAATGCGATAGTAGAGGTCTTGTCCATCTTCCGCTTTGAGTGTGCCATATTCTGGTTCAACAAGATCGCCCGCGTAACGTGTTAGAGGGTGGGTATCATCTAATTTGTTTTGCTCAAGCCAGGTTACAAAGTTACCATTTACCTGACGCAAAGAGACGGAGCTTGGACGGTTGACCGAGGACGCATTATCAATAAACGTTTTTGCGTCGTCAGCAACAACGACATCATGGTAAGCGCCTGTCTCAGTCAAGCGCTTAACTTGACCCTCAGAAAACAATGGTGCTTGATACAAGTGACTTTCAAGCGGCGTATCTTTACGGCCGGCAAAATAGATTAATCCCTGTTTCTCATCAACGGCTTTTAGGCTATCAACAACCCATTCGCCTTGAGTGATCTGCCGTACTAACTGACCATTTAATTTATAGAGGAATAAGTGTTTATAGCCATCACGCTCCGAGGCCCAAACAAAATGTTGTTTGTCTTTTAAAAAATACAGATCGTTGTGTAAGTTGATCCATGTTTTGCTGGATTCAGTGACGACAACATTTTGTGTTTTGTTTGCAACGTTGTAAAAACGCAACTCTAATTGTTGCTGAGCGCGGTTTTGCCATTGATAACTCAGCACATTGCTGTCTTCTGACCAGCCTGCACGCGCGACATAAATGTCTTTGTCCTTACCCAAGTCAACCCAATCCACTTGTTGGTTGTTGAGCGAAACAACGCCAAGTTGAACGTCGACATTGTGTGTTCCGGTAAAGGGATAACGTTGATTAAACAGTTTTACTTCATCAGCGTAAATTTCATTGCGGATCGCTTCTTTAACTGGCGTTTCATCTATACGCGTAAAGGCAATTTTGCTCTCATCACCAGACCACCAATAGCCGGTCATACGACCCATTTCTTCTTGTGCAACAAATTCAGCCATACCATATTTGACTGTACCGCCGCCGTCTTTACTTAGAGGGATTTCTTTGCCTGAACTTAACTCTAAGGCATACAGGTTTTGCTCGCGGATAAATGAGACATAATGACCTTTCGGCGAAAAACGTGCATCCGTTTCAAAAGCGTCTGTGTTTGTGAGTTTTTTACTTTTGCCCGTTTCTAATTGGTAATAGTACAAGTCACCATTCAGCGGGAAAAGCAGTGCTTTACCGTCTTTCGACCACGTGTATTCTAAAATACCGCGACCGAAAATACGTTGGCGTTCACGGCGAGCCTTTTCTTCATCAGATAGCTCTTCTTTTCCAGAAAACAGGGCTTGAGAATCAACGAGTAAACGGTTGGTTTTGTCCTTTAAGTTGTATTCCCAAAGATCGTAACGTTTTTGATCTTCAGCTTTACCTTGAAGGTAAGTAACTCGTGTGCCGTCAGGGGAAAACTTCAATTTAATCGGTGCTTTTCCGGCAAGACCAGGACTTGCAAACACGCGTTCTAGCGTAAGGGGGTCTGCTGATACAACAGTACTTAATAGAGGTAAGCAAAGCGCAGCAGTTCTGAGAGTTGTACGCACAGGATTATCCTTTTATTTTGGGTAGAAAGAGATGGTAGCTAGGTCGGTAGGCAGGCGCAATAAAATAGGGTAGAGTGCCAAAAATTAGTGACTAATGTGAACAAGGACTAACATGACTTTTGAACTTGCGCCCGAGTTGCTGCGCGACTGTATTTTTTTAACGGACTGGCCATTGTGTCGAGTTTTATTGTTAAACGATAGCCAATATCCTTGGTTTGTACTTGTCCCGCGGGTAGTTGGTGCTCGAGAGATAATCGATTTGAGCGAACAACAGCAATTACAATTTTGGCAAGAAAGCGCTTCATTGAGCAAACTGATCATGTCGGTATTTTCACCAGACAAACTAAATGTGGCCGCGCTTGGCAATATGGTTCCGCAACTTCATGTTCATCATATCGCGCGTTTCAAAGTGGATATTGCTTGGCCAAAGCCTGTTTGGGGACTGTTTCCTACTAAACCTTATTCGCAAGAGCAAATAACTGCACTTAAAGCGGAATTGGCTCTTTAACGTCTATTTACCTCAACGTATTGGCTAATGAGTCGTTCAATCTCCAAAAAAAACGACTCATATTTATGGCTCAAGAAATTAAAACGTCGTAAAAATAAGTAGTCGCTAACTAATCGAAATAACGTCCAACATGCCACCCTCGATGCCAATGTCACACGCTCCTCTTGGGAAGTAGCGTACAACGACAACAACTGCTGTTGCGCATCCGTATCCACAATACATTCTTGAGCATGCCAATTTATCAGGGCCAAATCGAACGCGCGATCGCCAAATTGGCTACGTTCCCAATCAATCAATTTCAATGAGCCTCCAGAATCGACGATAAGATTTTCATAATGAATGTCGCCATGCAGCAGCGAAAACTCGGTTATTTCATGAAAATGAGTTTGGTTTGACGCCAAAATTGTTAAAACGTGGTCGAATATGCGCTCAAAACGAGGTGTTTCTTTCTTGATTTGTGTACGCATCAACCGTGCTCGCTTTTGCAATTCAAGGTGTGGCGTAAGTTTGGCTTTTGTTGGGTTGAGTACATTGCCGGCAAAGGGAGTAGAAATGTGATGTATTTCTTTTAGCGCTAAGGCCAATTCTTCGAGTATTGGAGGAGACCATGTATGGATTTTTTGGCCCTGAACATATCTCACGAATAAACAGTTCGATTCGGCAGCTGTGCCTTTGGTTTGGAGAAAACTGTCGAGATGCAATTCGGTCTCTTGCAATAAGGTGTAAGTTTTCGCTTCTTTGCGAAGTCCATTGGCGACATAACCTTTAGCGCATTTTACGACCCACCGCTCAGAGTTTTGAAAGTGAAGTAAAAAGTGGGTATTGCTCAAGCCTTGTTGCAGCGGCTTTATAGAGCTTAGTATTGTCTGTCTTTGCTTTGCAAATGTGGTGATTGCTTGCTTGTAATGAGGTGGCACTTCAGCTCCCAATTGGGAGCTGTGTGTTGTGTGCGTTAGGCACGACATGAAGGGCGTTTCAATTACGTCGCTCAATCAAGGAAACTTCTCAATACTTTAGCGTAGACTTCGACATCTTGTGCCCCCGTCAGCATTTTTTCATTGTTGAAAATCATAGTTGGAACGCCGTGAATGCCCATGTTTCGCCACTTGGTTTGTTGGTCTTTGATTTCCAAACTAAATGCACTACTGTCAAGAATTTGCTTCGCTTCCTCAACGTTTAGACCCGCTTGTTCAACGAGTTTTATGAGGCTTTGAAAACTAAAGTTGCCGCGATTGCCAAAAAATTCCGCAAACATCACTTTTGCAAGATCTGTTTGAAGCCCTGAATTTTGCGCCCAAAAGAGTAATCGATGGCAATCATGCGTGTTTAGCATTCGCATTTCATCAAAGTAGTTAAATGTGAAGCCCACTTCTGCACCCAAATTAGTCAACATTGCTCTAGCGCGAATACTTTGGTCTAGCGTTGTTCCATATTTATTCGCAAGGTGCGTTCGCAGATTTTCACCTTCAGGAACCATTTTGGGGTTGAGTTCAAATGGATGCCAAACGATTTCTGCACTTACTTCATCTTGCAGTTGCGATAACGCAGCATTCAGTCGATAAAAACCGATAGCACACCACGGACACACGATGTCTGAGATAATATCGATTCGTAACGTTTTAGCGTGATTCATTAATAATTTCCTTTTTTGAGCACTAGGCATTTAATTGAATTGAGCCTGTTTGGACGATGTGCTCAATTTCTTATAGTTTATAATAGTGACCAAGTAATGTTATTCAACTAGTATACTTTTAGTAACCTACTTGTTTTTGAAGGGAAGAGAATGGAAACTGTTTTAAAAACAGAAAGTAAAGAAGAACAAAAAGTTTTTAATACTTGCTGGGAGCCATGTGCCATTGAAAAAGGGATGCGACTAATTGGGGGAAAGTGGACCGGCTCAATTGTGTATCACTTAAAAGAGGGACCGATACGCTTTAATGAACTGACCCGTCGCTTAGCAGGGGCAAGTAAAAAGATGATAGACCAACGATTGAAAGAACTAGAGTCCAATGGAATGGTGAAACGCCAAGTACTTAACACCCGTCCCGTTGGCGTGACTTATGAACTTACGCCATTTGGAGAGTCGGCACTGCACATACTTGAAGAGTTAAGAGTATGGTCTGAATCACACGACATCTAAACGGTTTGTTCTACTCACGATACTCAATGGGTAGGTACTGTGAGTTTAGCAAGTACAACGAGTATGGTTGGTATTTCCTTTTCAATTCATTTCGTATTCTAATTCTAGCAACAGGATGAAGGTATTTTTTAGCGAGAGAAATCGCAACAAGTGCAGAGTATCTTGTTGCGATATGGATACGTTACGAAAGGACCTGATCTCGAGAATCTAAAAAGCCAGATAACTTGGTTAAAATGGTTGCAAATACCACTATCAGTGCTCCTATCCATGCGGTGTCCGTTAATGCCATGTCTTCCACGATGAATCCACCGATAACGGAGCCAAAGGCAATGCCGACATTAAACGCCGCAATATTGAGTCCAGATGCGACGTCAACGGCGTTAGGTGTGTGTTTTTCCGCAAGTTGCACGACGTAAACTTGAAGGCCTGGGACATTACCAAACGCAAACGCTCCCCAAAGTAGCACCGTCAATACCGCGCCAACGGGATTCGCCGCAGTAAAAGTAAACACGAATAATACAAGTGCGAGCGCGGTAAAAATAATATGTAACGCTTTTATTGGCCCCATTTTATCGGCAAGTTTACCTCCCAAAATATTACCAATAGCTACAGAAACGCCGTACACAAGCATTATCAAACCAATAGAGCTGGAGGCAAATCCTGTTACTTGCTCTAGAATTGGTGCAAGGTACGTGAAGGCGACGAATGTGCCTCCATACCCTACGGCGGTCATTGCGTAAACCAGCAATAAACGAGGGTTAGTGAGTACTTGCATTTGCTCCCTCAATTGAGCCGGCTTTGCCTGTTTTAAGTTAGCCGGTACGAGCAGCGCACTCCCGACTAAGGCGATGAGACCAAGCGCCGAGACCACAAGAAAAGTAGCACGCCAACCAAGTGTTTGGCCTATCCAAGTCCCAAGTGGAACCCCCGTCACAAGCGCTACTGTCAATCCTGTAAACATGATCGCAATTGCGCTGGCTTCTTTGTCTTTTGAAACCAAGTTGGTCGCGATGGTTGCACCAATAGAAAAGAAAACGCCATGCGCCAGACCAGTTAATATTCGCGCTAAGATCAGCGTCTCGTAGCTGGGTGCCCGCCATGCTAGTAGGTTACCAAGGACAAATAACGCCATTAAGGACAGCAAAACGGTTTTACGGTTCCAACGTCCTGTTAATGCCGTTAAAACCGGTGCGCCAATTGCGACACCGAGCGCATACAAGCTCACAAGCAGACCAGCTGAAGGTAGTGAAACGGCTAAGTCATTTGCAATGGTCGGGACCAAGCCGACGATAACAAACTCAGTCGTTCCGATAGCAAATGCACTCAAAGTGAGAGCAAGTAAAGCTAAAGGCATAGTAAGTATTCCTCACAAAGTTAAAGTGAGGGCAGTTTGAACGAAATGAATGATTACAAAAACAGCAAAAATAACAAAATAAATTTGTTAAAAGTGTAATAATTAAATCTAGCAAAGGTAGATAAGAGGCAAGCGAGCGTGCGGGTGAAATCTAAAACTGAAGATTTAGAGAGTTTTCTGATGGTTGTGGACAGCGGCAGTTTTAGCGCCGCCGCAATTGGTCTCAATACGCAAGTTGCAAAGATTTCTCGGGCAATTGCCCGACTTGAAAAGGAACTGGATACGACACTTTTTAACCGCAGTACAAGACGAATAGAATTGACCGAAGCAGGGCAGCTGTTTCTCAAGTATGTGCGGGAGAGTTTAGATTTGCTCAACCGTGGCGAAGAGGCCCTCAATAGCCTACAAGGAATGCCGAAAGGTAAGCTTAGAGTTGATGCTGCAAGTCCCTTTATTTTTCATCAAATTGTTCCTCACATTGCAGCGTTTAGAGCGGCATATCCTGATATTCAGTTAGAACTGATTTCAGGGGAGAGCTTTATTGATTTAATTGAGAAGAAAACGGATGTAGCAATCCGCATTGGACGACTACAAGACTCCAATTTGTATGCACGAACACTCGGCATAAGTAAGCTTCGATTGGTGGCAAGTCCTAGGTATTTGGGCATTCATGCTGGCCCGACATCGTTGGCTGAGCTGAAAACCCATACCTTAATCGGTTTTGCGGATTCGCCGAAATTAAACAATTGGCATTTAGGTGAAAACGAATTGATTAAGCCACATATTTCAGCGAGCAATGGCGAGACAATTCGGCAACTGGTGCTTGAGGGCAATGGCATTGCTTTGTTGTCAAACTTTATGGTTGAGGCAGATCTCAAGCAAGGCAAACTGGTGGAAGTGCTGCCTGACTCTGTACAAACGCCAAACCCTAGAGAAGCTGTGAATGCGGTTTACTACAAGAATTCAGCAGCGAGTGCGCGTATTGAGGCGTTCATCGAATTTTTCAAAGGTAAATTTACACTCTAATTCACAAAGCCCAAAGAAAAAGCCACTTTTAATGTTCAAAGTGGCTTTTTAAATGTTTCGTGTAGCGAGGTAGAAAGGTTAAAGACCTAAAACGGCTTTACCTTGCTTGAATGTAACGTCTACAGGGATGTTGGCTTTAGCTAACTTCTCAAGGTCACTTGCTAATTCAGCTTTTATCTCACCGTGACTTGCGATAAGCGCAGAAACGCGTTCGTAATCACCGTCACCTTGAATGGTTAAGATTAGACGCGATAGATTTTCCATCGCTTTAGCCATTTTCTCCATGTCTACTTCATAAAGGCCTTCAGCATTGCGAGAGAATGCACCTTGTTCCTTAAAGAAGTTAAAACGGATCATGTTTGCTTTACCATGAGCGCTTGATGCACCAAAACGTACTGAGCGGAAGATACCAGCCATAAACGTGATGTAGTAATCTTCTAATGTACCTTCTGTGATTTCGCCTTTCTTCAACAGTTGCTCAACCATGTAAAGGCCTAGAATATCCGCTTTGCCTTCTTCTAGGGCACTCGCATGCTCTTGCAGAGATTGACGAACCGTACCTTTGTTTGTGATGGTGTTTTTGATACCTAAACCATGTGCAACTTCGTGGAACATTGTGTTCGCAAAGAATGCATCAAACGTAATGTGTTGACGCTGTGAAGGAACAATCAACTGTTCTGAGATTGGTACCATGATCTTGTCGAATTTTGCACGCATTGCGTTTTTAAGTTGTAGACGGCGAGTACCTTTCTCGAGCTGAACTTGCTCGTCATTTGGCAAGTTGATTGCAATTGTTTTACTCCCTGCATTCGAGTGACCTGCGTAATAAATGACGTCGTACGCGTTTAAGTCAGCATCAGAACCAGGCGTTTCTTGTTTGTATTTTGCATCAACTGGTAAGTCTTTTTGAAGTTCAGGTAAAAACGCAGCAAATTTGGCAAGGCGCTCACTCCAGGCCAAATCTTTAACAAGGACGTAAGACTCAAATGCTGCGCGGTAACCAAATAATTGGTCTTCATACGTTTCAATTGGTCCAATAACGATATCTACAGGGTTATTCTTCATGTCCATCCAAGCAAAATCAGACGGTTGATAATCGTTATTCACAAGCGCATCAGCGCGAAGAGTTAGGTAGTTAGCAAACTCTTTATCTTCAGCCAGCACACTCGCTTCACGAAGTAGTTTCGCCACTTCATCAATTTCTTTTTTATAAAAGTCTGAATACGGTACGCTGTAAAGCTGACCTTTGTCATCACGGCGAACAACAGAGTAAAGGCCATTTTTATCTTTTACTGTAGAACCATTCAGTTCTTCTTTTGTCATGTCATGCGGATAAAACTCAGCGCCTAACGCTTTTTCTTCAAACCCGGTTAAGAATGGTTTGTCACCGTTTAAACGGTCCCATGGGCCATAGTTGATGTCTGCAAACTGGCGTACTTCAGCGTCATTGATGTTCGCAAGAAATGCCGCTTTGTCCATACCAAACGCTTGCTTCCAGAATAGGTCGTCCATGATTTTTGACGCATCAATAAGCTTAGCAATCATTTGTTTTTGATTTGCACTAAAGTGAGATAAATCTGAAGTAAGTGAAACTTCAGTATAAATGCCAAGACGCGAACGTTCTGCGTTCGTTAATGTGTAGCTTTGTGTCGATGTTTCTTTGGCTGCAGGAGCTGAGGTTTGTTTTGCAGGTTCACTACAAGCGGTCAAGCCTAGTAGGCCTGTAAGCATTAAAGCGTGTGAGAGTTTTGACAGTTTCATCGTATACCCAAATGTTTTTGTTGTTCATTGTTAGCAGATCACCTTACCCGATTTTGGGGGGATTTCCGCATTTTATTGGCTTGTACCTTGTTAAATTCTCGATAAAAATAAATTCATGAATATTTTTTCAACTTTTCTTAACTTTATCCTAAAGTTAGACAATACTTGAATCATAAAAAACAGAGTTTGCCGTGTACGTCCTTGTGCGATAAGGGCGTTCTAAAATTGAGGGATCTTTGCCTATGTCGACAGAAAATGCCTTACTGACCATATTAATAGATAGAATAAACAACGACACTCTGGTGTTGCCGACCTTACCTGAAATCGCGGTAAGAGTGAGACAAGCGGCCGACGATCCTGAAGTGAATTTGATGCAAATGGCGGATGTCATTTCTCATGACCCAGCGCTGGCTGCGCGAATGATTAAAGTGGCGAACAGTGCTTTTATGGGACGAACCGTAAAAGTAAGCAACCTTAATCAAGCGGTTACACGAATTGGTCTGCGTCAAATTAAAAACATCGCAACTGCGATGGCAATGGAGCAACTGTTTGTTTCTCATAATAAATTAATAAAAACCTACATGGACAAAGCGTGGGACAAAACGTTAAAGGTAGCGTGCCAAGCAATTACGGTAATGGATTTTTATTTACGCGTGAATAAGCACACGTCGATGAACAAAGACACCATTACGCTTGCCGCGCTGGTGTTTAATATTGGTGTATTACCGATTCTGACCGAAGCTGAGCGTCATCCAGAAGTGTTTGCTAACCCGAGTTTCTTAGCTCATGCGATTCAAAAACTGGCTGGTAAAATTGGCGGCGCAATAATGCGCGAATGGGATTTTACGGACGAGTTTGTGGAAGTTGCTGAAAGTTGGTCAAATCCGAACTATAAGCCAGATCACGTGTGTTACGTCGATTTTATTCGGGTAGGGGCAATTGCAGAAGGGATTTTACAAGTCTCAGATAAAACATCTGCTTTGCAACTCTATGTAGATAAAGGCGTTCTTCGCTCACTCGAACAGTTAAGTGATGACGTGTTCCTTGATGTATTGGAAGACGTTAAAACCATGTTTGCTTAAATACATTACGTTGATATGTTAATCATAAAAGAGCGCTCAAGGCGCTCTTTTCATTGGCATAGACTGTAACCGAAATTATTCAGGCTCGCCTAAGCCTTGTTTTAAATCTGCAAGAAGCGCTTTAATTTCTTCCGATACTAAAATAAAATCAGCGTCTAACTTTACTGCCATGTCTTCTTTTGGAATGTCTGCATTTTGTTCTTTTAACGTTTCAGCATAGCTCATACGTTTAATAGAACCGTCATTTTGGAATAGAAACTTAACGCGTTCTTGCCAATCAAGGGCGAGTTTGGACACCAGCTTACCATTGTCTAAATGTTGCTTTATCTCATCGCTCGATAGGTCAAACTGTTTAAATTTAACCTGCGCACCGCTTTCATCTGGCTCTTGAAGCTCTGCATCAAGACCAATGGCAAAGCCTTCTGGTGCTGCAAATTTAGCAAGCCAGTCTGTGAGGTGTAGCGTTAAGTCGTAGTTTGCAAATGCGGGTACAACTGGCAACGTGCCTAAACTTTTTCGTAATAGCGCTAGAAGTTCTTCCGCTTTGTTAAAGCTCGCGCTATTAACAACAACCCAACCATTGTCTAAATCGATGAAAGCGAACTGCAATGATGACTTTTTAAATGCTTGTGGTAACAGCGTCGTCAGTAAAGTTTCTTTTAGCTCGTCTTTTTCTTTTTTCTTTACAGGACGATTTTCTTCTCGCTCAATAAGCTCGATTTTTTCTGCGAGCATTTCATTGATAACCGATGCAGGAAGTACTTTTTCTTCACGCTTTGCACAAACCAAAATGCAGTTTTGAGAAAAATGAGCAAGCGTTTGAGCGTGTTTACCAAATGCATTGGTCCAGCCGAACGAGACTCAGCTCTTGACTAGTACAAGGTCTAAATTGATCTTGCTCTAGTGCTTTTTCAAACTCAGCCTGATCATAAGAAACGTCTTGCTTAAATTGATAGCAGATAAGGTTACTAAACCACATTTGTTTCATCCTTTCTAAATTGAGGCGTAATCATAACAAGAAAATTTCCTCGATGGCGACTCTGACCCTTAAATTAAGACGGCAGATCGTTTTAGTAGTGACGTCTTCATATTGAACGATTACCATAGCGACAATTCAGATAATAACCAATCATTCGACAAGATTGGTCAAAGGAGTCAATGAATGTCTAACGATGCTACTCGCAAGCGAGAATGGCTGTTTATCTTTTTGAAAGGGGCAGGAATGGGGGCTGCTGATGTGGTTCCTGGTGTGTCAGGTGGCACCATCGCCTTTATCACAGGCATTTACGCCAGACTCTTAAATGCGATTCAAAGCGTGAATTTGCAAGCTCTGCTTATCTTAAAAGAGAGGGCCTTGCGGCAATGTGGAAACACATTGATGGCAATTTTTTGGTTTGTTTATTCGGCGGTTTGTTAACTAGCGCTGCGTCTTTAGCAAAATTGATTACGTATTTACTCGAGCATCATCAAACCTTAGTTTGGTCATTCTTTTTTGGACTGATTTTAGCGTCGTTTTGGCATGTGGCAAAACAAGTAAATAGCTGGAATCGCTCCACGGTTATCGCCTGTTTAATCGGTGCAATTACGGCTTTTGTTATCACCACCATTTCACCTGCAGAAGCAAATCCAGCGACTTGGTTCTATTTTGTTGCAGGGTCAATCGCCATTTGCGCCATGATTTTACCGGGTATTTCAGGTAGCTTTATTTTACTTCTAATGGGCATGTATGGTCATGTTTTGGCCGCCGTAAATCGCATGGATTTGGTGCTAATTGGACTCTTTTTAAGTGGCTGTGTTGTTGGCTTAATGGCATTTTCTCGTTTTTTATCTTGGTTATTGAAGGTGTATGAGCAAGCGACATTTGCACTTTTAGCAGGGTTCCTTTTAGGCTCATTAAACTTGTTGTGGCCATGGAAACAAACATTAAGTACCTACACAAATAGCCATGGCATTGAAAAACCATTAGAGCAGGCAAATATTTTACCTTCACAATTTTTTGCGCTGTCTGGGCAAGATCCTAACACTGTTTATTGCCTACTTTTGGCCGTGTTTGGACTCTATCTAATTCTTTTTGTAGAGAAAATCACTACAACAAAATAAGGCGCTTTCAGCGCCTTTTTCTTGCCTTAAATTCAAAAATCTGATTTTCTCTACTAATGTCGCTTTAACCATTTGAAAAAGCTGTGCTAACTTAGTACATAAAAGCAGCAATATTTTTGCACTCTAATTTAAGGAATCTTCATGCTCAATCTGCGTGCATTTCAGTTTCTGATGCTCGGTCTCCTTGCGAGCTTTACGCCCAGTGTTTGGGCTTCGGGTGATAGCGTCAATCTCACCAACAACATCATTGGTTTTATCTCTATTGGTATTTTCTGTTTTGCGTATGTTTTGGTCATGTTGGAAGAAAAAATCCACATGCGTAAATCCAAGCCTGTTTTAGTTGCTGCAGGTATAATTTGGGCGTTGATAGGTTATTACTATGCAACGCACGGAATGAGTGAACTCACTCACGAAGCATTTAGACATAACTTACTCGAATTTGCTGAATTGATGCTGTTCTTGCTTGTCGCAATGACCTACATCAACGCCATGGATGAACGCGGTTTGTTTGACGCGCTTCGTATCTGGATGGTACGTCGTGGGTTTAGTTTCAGAACGTTGTTTTGGATAACGGGTTTTCTCGCATTTTTTATCTCGCCTATTGCAGACAATCTAACAACCGCATTATTGATGTGTGCGGTTGTCATGAAGGTGGCTGAAGGTGACAAGCGCTTTATCAATCTGTCCTGTATTAACATCGTGGTTGCGGCCAACGCAGGGGGAGCATTTAGTCCGTTTGGTGACATCACAACGCTGATGGTGTGGCAAGCCGGTAAAGTTGAGTTCATGGAGTTCTTCTCACTGTTTATCCCATCTGTGGTCAATTACGTTGTGCCTGCCTTTGTGATGAGCTTATACATCAAAAATCAGCGCCCAGAAGCGGTGCGTGAAGAGTTTGAGTTAAAGCGTGGTGCACGTCGTATTTTGGGTCTTTTCTTGCTGACGGTTGCTACAGCGGTTGCTGGACACACCTTCTTACATCTCCCTCCAGTGATGGGTATGATGGCTGGCCTTGGTTATCTCCAGTTCTTTGGTTATTTCTTAAAAGTAACTCACCACCGCTGTATCGCGCGAGTGACGAGAAGAGCGGAAGGTTTAACCGAAGAAGAACGTCTAGAGCGATTTGGCAATGTCGTGCCGTTTGACGTTTTCTCAAAGGTTTCACGTGCTGAGTGGGACACCTTGTTATTCTTTTACGGTATTGTTATGTGTGTGGGTGGTCTTGGCTTTATGGGGTACCTCGCATTGATGTCTGAGGCGTTATATGGCGGCTGGTCAGCAACCAGTGCTAACGTTTTCCTTGGTATTGTTTCTGCACTTATCGACAACATTCCAGTCATGTTCGCTGTACTGTCAATGGACCCTCAAATGTCGCATGGTCAATGGTTGTTAATAACCCTAACGGCAGGTGTCGGCGGTAGTTTACTTTCTATAGGTTCCGCTGCAGGTGTTGCGCTGATGGGGCAAGCTCGAGGCTACTATACGTTTTTTGGCCATCTTAAATGGACGCCAATCATCGCGCTAGGCTATGTTGCAAGCGTATTGTGCCATTTGTGGATTAACGCTTCACACTTTTAATCGGCAAGGGGGTGTCAAAGTCACCCCCTTTCTTTAAAATCCCTTCAACGCCTCTTCATGGGCGTTTAACCAATACATCGATACAGGTTTCGGATCTTGAATCGTGTTCTCGATGGGGGTTGCGATAAGATTCCCACCCACTTCCCCAAGCATAACTAGGTGTTGTTTCTCTGCAATGGCCTGCACGGCAGCAAGGCCTAATTTGGACGCGAGTAATCTGTCTTCGACAACAGGGCTGCCACCACGTTGGATATGACCTAGAATGCAGACCCCAGAATCGATGTTTGCAGTTTGTTTTAGGGCTTGTTGTAGACCTGAGGGGCCATCTGGCCACAAGTTTTCAGCAAGTATAATTAGAAAGCTCGAATGCTTATTGTTTTGTTGCTGCTGTATTTGTACGGCCAATTTTTCCACGTAAGCTTGCGCTTTTTCGGGGTCGAAGTTTTCGAACGATAAGATGCTTTCGGCGCCTGTAGCTAAACCGACATTGAACGCAATGTGGCCGCTGTGACGTCCCATGACCTCTACAATAAATACTCGTTCAAAAGCATTTGCGGTATCACGAATTTTATCAATCGCTTCTGTTGCAGTTTGTACAGCAGTAGCAAAGCCAATGGTTTTGTCGCTATGAGCGAGGTCATTGTCGATAGTACCCGGTAAACCAATCAGTTGCCCACTCCAGTGATGCGACAGCGCTTGCATGCCACGAAATGAGCCGTCACCACCTATCACAATTAGGGCATCGATATTGTGCTTATTGAGGGTGTTCGCAGCTTGTTTTGGACCTTCTGGCAACAGCATTGATTTGCAACGGGCGCTCTTCAATAGCGTGCCGCCTTGCTGCAGATAAGGATTGACCAATTCGGAGGTTAAATTCACGGCTTGGTCATCCATCAATCCATTGTAACCATGATAGAAGCCGATACACTCATAGTGGTGCTGTTCACACGCAAGGGTAACTGCGCGAATAGCCGCATTCATACCGGGCGAGTCTCCACCACTGGTTAGTAACGCGACGCGACATTTTCTTTCCATAGGACCATTCTCAAGACGTTATATACTGTCTAGGGTATTCGAGTCGTTAAAAAAAGGCGAATGAAACGAGGGAAATTAATGGGGTAGATCAAGAAATTGATTAGTTTTGACTGCCGTAAATCGCAACAAAGAAAAGCCCCTTAAAAAGGGGCTTTCATTATTTCGCTAAAAGCTTTTCTATTTCTTCTTTTTGCGCTGTAGGCAGATTATCGACAACGATATGATATGAGTCGTCAATCATCTTTTTTATTTCACTCTCCGGTACAGTACCGTCAAGGTAAACCGTGTTCCAAAGGCGTTTATTCATATGGTATCCAGGGACCACAGATTCGAAGCGGTCTCTTAAAATGAGCGCCTCGTCAGGATCACATTTTACGTTTAACCACCAAATTGGTTCGCCATTGGCGTCAGTTTGACCTTCTTTACCTTCGTAAAGAGTGGCAAACATTTTGTGTTGTACTTTGTATACGTCAGTTTCTTGTGCAAAAGGCTTAGTGATAAAGGTTGCAGGCTTGCTCTGCAAATATTCATGTACGCTTTTCTGATCCATAGCCCGTGTCCTTGAAGTCACTTATGTTTCTACGACAATATTGTAATTCTAGCAGTTTTTGGAAAATTTCTATAATTTAGACTCATCAAAAACTATCAGAAATCACAACCTATGAAGCCTGAGTTTTGGCGGTTTTTGCTCACGCGTAAATTCAAACTTCAAATTCATGCTTTTTATTCATTATGTTATGCAATTCTTCAAACTATTCCTTCTATTTTCGCTCACCAAAGGAGAGTAAAACAAACGTCCTAGTTGGCCCATGCAGGCACGTTTTTTCTAATAGTGCTCCAAATCGCTGGGGTGCTATTAAAGTAAATAATGCAATATATTGCAACAATAAAGTTCGGTTTGTCTGTTTTTTGATCGTGTGATAGGATGCGCGTCTATTTTTTGAACGACTTTGTGAGGCCAAATTTGATCTATCTGCTTTCGGCTATTGGTGCCATTATGATGTTTGTACTTTCCCATACAAATGGAATGCCGGTAAAGCGCTGGACGTTTCTTGGTTCCTTAGTTGGTCCTTTAGCGATATTGCTGTTTTCGGTGCATCTTAGAAGGGCGTGGATGAAAATAAATAAAGAGATGCCGTGTATTGGATGGCGTGCCTAACGTTCGCTGCCGTTTGCGACAACTTTCAATTTAGGGCGGACGACTTTCTGAGCGTGGTGATTACGCAAAAACAGCGTAAATTCTTCGTAAGATAGCGGTTTAGAATAGTAATAGCCTTGGATGGTTTGGCAATTAAGCGCTTCTAAATAGGTCAGTTGATCCGCGCTTTCGACACCTTCTGCAACCACGTGTAAATCAAGGTTTTGTGCGATGGTGACAATAGAATCCACCATATTTCGCCCTCGTTCACTGTGCATATCGTCAATAAAGGCTTTATCGACCTTCAGTGTGTTGAGTGGAAACTGCTTTAAATACGCTAAAGAAGAATAACCTGTGCCAAAGTCGTCCATCGCGAGATGAATGCCTCTAGCACTCAGTGAACGCATAATAGCAATCGCTTCTTTCGGGTCATCCATAACTGTACCTTCGGTAATTTCTAGCTCAAGGAAATACGAGGGCAGTTGGTTTTTTTGTAAGATAACGTCGATACGCGTGGTCAGGTCGGGCAAACTAAATTGTTTTGCTGACAGATTGACCGCGACTCGGCCATCGAATAATCCTGCATCTATCCACGTTTTTACGTCACGACAGGCTTTATCTAGGACAACTTCACCAATATCAATAATTTGACCAGTTTCTTCAGCGATAGGAATAAATACGTTTGGCGGAATTATGCCTTTTTTCGGCGTAATAAAGCGAACGAGCGCCTCCATGCCCACCAATGCGCCAGATTTGATGTCCATTTTGGGCTGGTAATAAACCACAAAATGGTCCTCTTTAAGGCCAAATCGCATGAGGTTTTCTATCTGTAAACGCTTCACCGCTTGTTCATTCATGCCATCGTTAAAGAATAAGTAATGATTACCTTTTTGCTTTGCGTGATACATTGCGGTATCCGCATTCTTCAATAGTATCTCTGGAGTATTGCCATCTTCTGGAAATAACACGATACCAACCGACGACGTGATAACGAGTTCATGGCTTGCCAGCTTAAACGGCGTGGCGATGGCGGCTAGGAATTGTTTCGCGGTTTTTGTGATGGTATGTATATCGTTCGTTCCGGCCATAACCAAGGCAAATTCATCGCCACCGAGACGATAGAAAGTATCTTGCTGTCGAGCCAGTTTATTCAATCGCATCGCGAGTTTAGCCAGCAAACTATCCCCAAGTTGGTGACCCAACGAATCGTTTATCTTTTTAAAGTTATCCAAGTCAAATACCAGTAAGGCATGATGAGTGCTTTGCTGGCCTAGTTTTTTGAGATTGGTAAAGAACAAGTTGCGGTTAGGGAGGCCTGTTGTACGATCTCGATTCGACAAGTCATGCAGTTGTGATTCGGCTTTCTTCCGCTCGGTGAGATCGGAAAACACAACAACGTAGTTGGTAATTTGGCCATGATTATTTTTAATTTCATCAATGGTGACTTCAATTGGTAGCAACACGTGATTTGCATTACTTAATTTTAATTCTTCTTGCCAATGTTCAGTCTCTTGCACTGCGGCTTTCAATTCTTCGACATAGCGTCCATCGTAGCCGGGAAGCGAAAATGGTTTGTTTAGATATTGCTCCCGAAATCCACCAAACAACTTCAGATAGCTTGGGTTAAGATCAACCAATCGGTAATCCGCATCATAGATTGCAATGGCATCGGTTAATGACTCCACGCATTTTGCAAATAAGTTAAGACGTTCTTCTGTTGTTTTAAGATGGCTGATGTCTCTGACAATACCTGTCATGCGGATAGGGTTGAGATTTGTGTCTTTCTCTATTACTTTGCCTTTGTCGAGAACCCAATGCCATTCATCCATATTATTTTTGATACGGTAGCTGGCTTCAAAAAATGCAGTACGTTCAGCAAAGTGTTGTTTGAGAATGCGTTCAACCATAGGAATATCTTGTGGATGTATGCAATGCTGATTGGGAATGAATTTACCTTGAGGTGCGCTGTCCATATTGAACTTGTCATTGATCCGAACGATTTCACCAGTTCGGATATTCCAGTCCCATAAGGTATCGCCGCTGCCTTCTACGGTACTCTTGAGTCGTTGCTCAGATATTAACAATGTTGAGAAGCGCTTTTGTTGCTGAAAGTATTTGAATAGTAAAATTGAAAAAGCACAAAGCGTAATAAGTAACAGAAAAATAAAAAAAGAAAACAACATATTATCGGATTTGAATTCATCTAATCCGAAGGCATAGTTGCTGTATATAGTTGCTAAAAGCAAAATAGTTGCGGTTCTTTTTATTCTTCTTGTTAACATAAAAGAAAACTCAATCGTCTCTCTGCTAATCTAATTCAATGCAGCGTGTGAGTCAAAGTATTGATGCGAAAAAATGGTTAAATAAAAGGTACTACTTACGCAGAGATAATAAAGACACGGCCCTAACAGTATGGCGAGTTAAATGGCCGTGTGAAGGTTGAATGGGGTTTAGCACGTTAAGGTAATGCTCGCGGCATTTGTCGCGAACAGTTGCTCAACAAACGTTTTCATGTCGTCTAATGTTAATGTTTCGAGTGCATTTACCAATTGTTTTTGAATGCCAAAGTCATTGCCATGGCTTATCGCCAGCCAGAGTCGTTGGGAGCGCAGACGAAGGTTTTTGTCTTTTTCTGCCACAACCGTTTTTAGCGCTTGTTTTTGGTTCTCCCAATCGTTCGGTGAAAGCGTAAGGAGTGATGACTTAAACTCTTCAACAAATTTATCGTGGGCTACCAGTAATTCGTCGGCACTGTATTGGGGAGACTGAATATAAAAAACAATCCCAGCGCGTGTATTAAATGGCGCATATCCAGAACCGACAAGGTATCCAAGTTGCTGCTGTGTACGTAATGCCTCAAAATAATCTTGATTCATCAGTTGGTTTAAACACATGAATGAAATTTTTTCTTTTGCGTCTGCGGATTGCGATTGGTAATAGCGCACGAAACCAGCATCCCCCATTGAGTGTTCTACAGCACAATACTCCGATTGTGTGAGTATATTTAGGGGTCTAACTAGACAGGGTAAAATTTCACTTTCAGAGAAATGAGATAATAGTTTTTTCTCAAGTTGTCTTGCTTGGTTTTCTTGCCAATTCCCATGCAAAAAAGCCGTGATATGGATGGTTTGGAAAAACTTCTCACGGAACGTTAAAAAGTCATTATAACTGGTCCGCTTGAGCGCGGTTGCAAGGGTACTCGGTGTTGGATTCCAAGGCATCAAACGTGCGCCAAGTAGACTAAATAGCTCGCCAACGGGCTTATTTTGATTGTGGGCTTGCCAGTGTCTAACCAGTTGCTTTTTATACTCAGCAAAACGTCGTTGGCAGATAGGCATGGTGAGTAGTGAGACAACCAATTCATCAATCAAGCGCAACTGACTCGCCGATAAGCCTGATGTTTGTAGAGTTAGGCCGCCTTGATGTGAAGTTAGGTGATAGTTTAAACCAGCTAACTCTGCTGGATAAAATTGCTCTGCAACGCAATCCATAAAAAGGTCAGCAAATAAACGAGTCATCGCAATGTGCTGTTCATTCTCAACTGCGACCATCGAGTCGATTTCAAGGTAAAAGTGTCCTTTTGCAACACGGAACTTTCCATCTTGCTTGAACCAAAATTTAAATCCGGTTTTTTCAGTAATTAGGTGAGGTGATTTCTGTCTCGACTCTAATGGTAAAAGAGGGTTTTCGTCACTCAAATAAGGATTTGTTGATGGTAGCGCCATTTGATCGAGTGGCTTGTCGATTGAAGCAAGCGAAGTCAACCAAACGTCGTCGAGGGTCTCAAGTTGGTAAGGCGTTTTATACCATTTTGCCTTTTTGGTTACTGCGACATCAGGGTGAATGAGCACAAGCCGCATATTCCAAGGCGTAAAGTGACTCAGTAATGTGTTGAACTGCGGTAGATCAAAGCCATCCATGACGTAGTCGCCATAGATGTAATCGTCAGGCTCAAAATGATGCATGTTATTGCTAAGCCCGCACACCCAATCCAGCAAACGGCCCGGTTCTTGGTTGTCAAAAGCAATATCTAACAACTTACGTTTATCATTATAAAGTGCCGCAAGCGACTCACCTTGCTGTTTGATAAGCGTTAAGTATTCAAACACCATCTCCACGATGTCTTCGTAATATTCGATGCCTTCATCGGTTAATGCAATACTGACATTGAAATCTTTAAAGTTACTACCTTGTATACCGCCGCCAGCCGATAACGCGTTGATCCAACCTTGTGACTTAAGAATGGAATAAAGCGAACCTTCGCCTTCATAGCCAAGCAGATGGGCTAAAAAGTTAGTGAGCTTTTTCCTGTAATCTGTTCGTTGTGTTGGGATAGGGAAGCTGACAATAAGCTTCTGCATTGGTTTTCGTGGTTCAATGTGGATCAGACGCTTTAAGTCTTCTTCTCGATACAGCGGTTCTTCTATCGCAGGCTTTGGCAATTGATGACTTTTGATTTGGCTAAAGGCTTGAGTGACACATTCACTCGTTTCATCTAGTTCAAAGGGGCTACACACTACGAGTGTCATCCAGTGAGCTTGATATTGTGTTTCAAAGTAGGCCCTAATTTCTTTCGCGATTGAGCCTGATTTATCTTTCAGCGTATCAAAATTGCCGACGGAGAATTTTGTGAAGGGGTGAGCTGGGTTTACCGTTTCTTTGTGAACTTGATAAATACGACGACTGTCATCCTTTATTTTCATTTTAAATTCGGCATCAATCGCTTTCCGTTCATTTTCCGTATCTGCTTGATTAATCAACGGACAGATAAACAGTTCTGCAAAATGATTTAGCGCTTCAAAGAATAACGCGTTTTGGACATCAAAGAAGTAACTGCTGTGTTCAGTGCCTGTCCATGCATTACTGTGGCCACCGCCTTGACTGACAAATTTCGGGAAACTTCCTGATTCGGGATGTTTTTCAGTACCAAGGAACAGCATATGCTCCAAAAAATGGGATAAACCTTCTCGTTCTTTGGGATCGTCAAAATGTCCCACATTGACTGTCAGTGCGGCTGCTGATTGCTGAGAATCGCTATCTTTGACAATAAGTGCCTTAAGACCATTGTCGAGTGTGAGTTGTCTATATTGACGACTATCATTAGTACTGACTTTCAACTGAACTCCAAATTTGTCGGCGAAACGTAAATAAAGCACATGGATAGTAAAGTTGCTAAACTTCTTTCGCGCTGTAGGTGTTTGTTTTAATATAGCGAACAAACGGACCTTGAGGCTACCAAAAAGGTCCAAAACTTGGAATCGCTGGAGAGCTATGAAAACCATTTTAATAATGCGCCATGGTGAAGCTGAACCGCTCGTTCGACATGATGAATCTCGAGCGTTGACTGAAAAAGGCTGTCAGCAAGCGAAAATGATGGGGCAGTGGTTGGCCGAGCAGGCGTTTTCACCTGAAGGTGTGTTAATCAGTCCTTATCTTCGTGCGCAGCAAACTGCAAACCAAGTTCTGCAATTTAATTCTCCTCGCTTCCTTGAAACGTGTAGCGATATCGTGCCAAATGGTAATGCAAGTTTTGCAATTGATTATTTGGAAACGCTAATTTCAATGCATCCTGATATCGATAATTGGTTATTGGTCGCACACATGCCCATTGTTAGCTATTTAGTCGATCAACTCAGTCCGGGTGACATGCCCATTTTTCAGCTTGCCGCTTGCGCGCAGATAGAATATGACGAGCTAACTCGAAAAGGGATCCTTAAAGGCCTTCACATTCCAGAACGAGTGGCTGCATTTCAGTAATTTTTTACCTTAGTTGAAATTACATTTCCCCCGAGTGCGAGAGGACCGTTTGCATTGCTTGGTTGCGAGTATTGTGCAATTAAATCTTTCACAAGACACCTCAATTACTCGCTAAGTAGCCGTTTGTTTACATTTGTTCATATTGATATTTTTATATATTACATATAGATACGCTTAAATTCCGTAATAATTAATTTTCCACACTCGACCTAGTTTCAAATAACAGTACACTGTTCCTGTTTGTCGTTTTAAGGACTGAGTATCTTGATCCAGCGTGTGTCTTGGCTAATTGCATGTTTAGTAGGTGGATTTATTCCAGTTGCTCTGGCACTGGCGCATGTCCATTTTTCGGCAAGTGAATTGAGTCACAATAAGGCGGACGCACTGTTTCAAACCGTCGAATCAGTCGTTAGCAACACCACCTTGAAGACAGCCGAAAAACAGGCCAAACTGATCGATATAATTGCTAAGGCTGACCCATCTGACACTACGTTCTTTGTTTATGACACGAACGGCAAGATGATTTTCCATCCGACTCACCCAGAGTTTAACGGCCGTGTTCTTACTTCACATGCGAATCCTATTGTTGCAGGGGCATTTCGCCACCTTGTTAAATCGGCAAATGCGTACCCAGAAGCCGTGGTCAGTTATCACTGGCAATCGGGTGTTAGTGGCAAAATAGAAAGTAAAGTTGCGTACATTCGTCGAATTGATAACTGGAATTGGGTTTTTGCAGCCAGTGTTGTTGAAGATGAGACGCCAGTATGGCAAATGTGGCTTGTTTTGAGTCTTTTATTTTGTAGCATTGTGGTTGCTTGGATTGTCTATTCTAAGCGAAAGGTAAAGTAAGGCGTCTTATTCGCAACGTACCGTTATCTTACAACATGGGTCGAAACAGGTTTCTTGTTCCATCTAACTAAAAGTTAGTGTCTGCTCCTCTATGATTCCTTCTCTAAACACGCTGTTTATTTGATTATTCGATGGTCATATTCAAGTACTGAAGTTTTCTTCACGAAAGGAAAATGAGAATTTGAGTACATAGTTCGTTATTTCCATTTGTGTTAACGCTTCACGACTAAACACGACTTCATTTTGACTGTTTAATTGCTTTTATTAAGACAAATCTCTTGTTTCTTTTTTGGAAAAATAGGGTGGGTTGCAAGTCAAGGACAATTGTCATGCCTCTGGACCTCTTAAAGGGGCTGGCTGTCAAAAAAAAGTTAAGATTTCAATCATAAAAAGGACAAATGTCCTTATTTGTGGTTTGTAATTGAATAAAAGTTTCTTTTTTTAAATTATTATTCGATAATAATTCAAAAAAATTTACAAAATCATTCCTCTTTTTGCAGCAAAACTGTCATTTGCTGCTATAATATTGACCCGTCACGTTCAGCCTCTTTACTCGCTTAGCACTCTCGATTTTGAGGTCCGCGCCAACCCATAAAGCGCGAAAAATTGAACGTATCACGCCACTGTTTTACGGCGCCCATACAACCGTTGAACGAAAGAGTGCTCCAAGAAGGTTTATACCAAACATGAAAGCAATGAAAAGATCTACGTTAGCGACATTAATCAATGCAACGTTGTTCTCTGCTGTAGCAGGTACTTCATTCTCTACGCTCGCTGAAGAAGGCGAAAAAGCTAAAAACAATCAACTTGAAGTTATTCAGATCACTGCGCGTAAACGTGTAGAAAACGCACAAGAAGTGCCTGTTGCTGTATCTGCGCTTCAAGGCGACAATCTTGATGCATATAGCTCTGCGGGTATGGATATTCGCTTCATGAACGCGAAGATCCCGAGTTTATCTATCGAATCTTCGTTCGGTCGTACTTTTCCACGTTTTTATGTTCGTGGTTTAGGTAACACTGACTTCGATCTGAACGCTTCTCAGCCAGTTTCTTTGGTTGTTGACGAAGTTGTTCAAGAAAACCCAATTTTAAAAGGTTTCCCTGTATTTGATATCGGTCGTGTAGAAGTTCTACGTGGTCCACAAGGTACGCTTTTCGGTCGTAACACGCCTGCGGGTCTTGTAAAATTTGATTCAGTGAAGCCAAGCCAAGAGTTTGAAGGTTACGGTGCTGTTTCTTACGGTAGCCGTGGCGCAGTAGACTTTGAAGGTGCAGTAGGCGGTGGTTTGACGGACAAACTATCTACGCGTGTTTCTGTACTTTGGCAAACTAAAGATGATTACATCGACATCAAAGCACCAGGTCATGAAAAGAAAGACGTATTAGGTGGCTACGACGAAAAAGCAGCGCGTATCCAATTCCTATATGAAGGCAATGACTTCACTGGTCTACTTAACTACCACGTACGTGATCTTGACGGAAAGCCAATAGTATTCCGTGCAAACCTAATTGAAAAAGGTTCAAATAACATCGTTGATGGTTACTCACACGATGTAGCATTCCACGATGCGGCAGACAATGCGACTCAACAAGTAGAGTCACAAGGTTTGTCATTGAAACTTGAGTGGGATTTGGCAGAGCATACGGTAACGTCTATCACAGCATGGGAAAGTGCTGAAATCTATTCACGCGCTGACGTTGACGGTGGTTACGGTGCGGTATTCCTAGATAACTATCAAGGTCCAGGTTTGATCCCATTCTCTGCAGAAAGTGCGGACGGTATTCCTGATCATAACCAATACACACAAGAGCTTCGTTTGAGCAGTAACTTCACAGGTGATTTTAACTATCAAGTAGGTATGTTCCTATTTGAAGAAGACCTGATGATTGAGAGCTTCTCTTACGACACATTGGCCGGTGGTGTTGAGAACGGTTATGCGTTCCAAAACCAAGATACCTCTGCATGGGCTGTATTTGGTTCATTTGATTTCACTTTGTCTGATGACCTGAAATTGACAACAGGTGTTCGTTACTCAAGTGATGAAAAAGATTTCACGGCAAAACGTACTAAAAATCCAACACCTTGGAATGGTTCACCAGATGAAATGACGGGTTCAGCAAATCCATCTGACAACCATGTAAGCTGGGACGTAAGCTTAGCTTACAAAGTGAATGACGATGTAAACTGGTTTGGCCGTATCGCGAATGGTTTCCGTGCGCCAAGTATCCAAGGTCGTATTCTTTTTGGTGACGTCGTTACAGTTGCGGATTCTGAAACAGTTAACTCGATTGAAACAGGTATTAAATCGGATGTGCTAGATGGCCGTGGTCGTGTTAACGCAACGGTATTCTACTTCCAAATGGATGACCAGCAACTTACGGCAGTAGGTGGTGATGCGAATTTCAACCGTTTGATTAACGCAGACAAAACGACTGGCTATGGTTTTGAACTAGATACTGAATGGGTATTAACAGACGAACTAAATGCAACGTTCAATCTAAGTTACAACAAAACGGAATTGAGCGATAAAGACCTTGCAGTTGCCGTGTGTGCGCAATGTACAGTAACCGATCCTTTAAATAGCAAAGGTTTGGCGATTCTAGATGGCAACAGTCTGCCACACGCACCTGAATGGATCTCTAACTTCACGCTTCGCTACAGCAAAGAAATGGGTGAAGGTGAGTTCTTCGCATACACAGATTGGTCGTACCGCAGTGCAATTGACTTCTTCTTATACAAGTCAGTGGAATTTAAAGGCAAGCCATTGCTAGAAGGTGGTTTACGTGCAGGCTATAACTGGTACCAAGGTGATAACGAGTATCAAGTTTCTGCGTTTGTTCGTAACATTTTCGACAAGCAAGAAGTTATTGGTGGTGTAGATTTCAATAACTTGACTGGTATGACGAATGAAGAGCGTTTTGTTGGCGCTGAATTCAAAGTTAAATTCTTCTAATAGATGACGTTTTTAAAACCCGCCTAAATGGCGGGTTTTTGTTTTCAGAGTAATGAAAATGGCATGAGAAGCTGGTAGAGTGCGCGCTATCCGTTTTAGCTTGCTTGATGTGTTTAGTGCCTATTTGATTAAACGCTTTAACATTGTTGCTGAGCTACGTCGAAGCGACAGAAAGCGTTTATGCAATTGGTATCCCATCGTTTTATGAGGAAATAGTAATGGCTGGATTTTGGAACTACCGTGTAATTGAGTGTGAAGGCAAAGGTGATGAGCCAACACTTTATCAAATTCACGAAGTGGAATATAACGTAAATGGTCGAGCAACAAACTGGTCTGAAACAGGAGCTTCACCAGTGGGAACAAGCATAGAAGAATTACGAGCTGATGCAGAGCGTTTAGCTTCGGCGTTTGAAAAGCCAATTTTAAAAGTCGTTCGTTTGCAACGTGGCTATGAGCTTGTTGAAGTTGAAACGGGTGAACTTGCCCAAGCAGAACCGCCAGCAGGCCTATAACCTGACTTTAAACGGTTAACGTGAAAAAGGAGATGAATATGGATATTCAAGCAATTTTATTCGATTTTGATGGCACTTTAGTCGATTCTGAAGTGTTGCATTATTTGAGTTGGGTAAAAGTGCTGGCTCCTTTTTCAATTGTATACAGCGAATCAGATTTTTGTGATGAGTTTTCGGGAGTGCCAACCTTAGAAACCGCTGAAATTCTTCGATTAAGACATCAACTACCACTGAATGCCCAAACGCTCACCGAGCAAAAAAATCAACATTTCGTGGAAACCTCAAAAACACTTCCTCCGACGTTGATGCCAAACGCAAAAGCAATTTTGCAAGAAAGCGCGCGTGATTTTCGTCTTGCTTTAGTTACGGGAAGTAGCCGTGCAGAAGCAATTCCCGTGTTACAACACTATGGCCTTCTTGAGCTATTTGAAGTAGTGATTTGCAAAGAGGATGTGGAAAACCCTAAGCCCTCTGCGGAGCCTTATCTAAAAGCGTTAAAGGCAATGCAGCTATCGGCTTACGAGGCAGTGGCGATGGAAGATTCTGCAACCGGTTTAGTCTCCGCAAAGTCAGCTGCGTTATATTGCGTTGTAATCCCTCACCAGCATTCGGAAAAGCAGGATTTTGCTCAAGCGGATCACCGAGCGTCTGACTTATCGCATGCTTTTTTTCACGTTCAGTCACTCGCAAGCCATAAAAACTAGTCTACACTGAGTCTGGTTTTTACTTTAAGGTCTGTTTTCCAAGGAGCCGGAAGCATGTGGCGACACTGTATTAATGCATTTATCATACTTTTATTCTTTGCATCTCGATTTGCTTAAGCTGAAGCTCCGCCAGTTCAGCTTGCGCAAGTTTATACACAACAGCTCCCAGTGGATCGTTACTTGGTTTCCGAAAAATTTGATGGCGTGCGGGCGTATTGGGATGGGAAACGATTGATGACCCGAACCGGGCAGCCTATTTTCGCTCCTGGATGGTTTACGGAACCATTGCCTGCAACGGATTTAGACGGCGAGCTATGGATTAATTATGGTGAATTTGAACGTGTAAGTGGTTTAGTTCGCCGTCATCAAATCGATGATACGGCTTGGGAGCAGGTTAAATACCTTATTTTTGATGCCCCAAAACTTCAAGGAACGTTTGTCGAACGATATGCCGAACTACGTAAACGTTTTCGAACTCAAGCGTCCACCCATCTCCAACTGATCGAACAAAAAGAAATTCCCTCTGAGCAATTACTTGAGCGTTGGTTACAAGAAATTGTGTTACGAGGAGGAGAAGGTTTAATCCTGCATCGCAAAGATGCATTGCATCAGGCAGGACGAACCGGAGCGGTCTTAAAATATAAGCCGTATCAAGATGAAGAAGCGAAAGTCATTGGACATCAACCTGGTAAAGGTAAATTCCGGAATATGCTTGGTGCGTTAATTGTTGAAAATAAACAAGGTCTCATATTTGAGTTGGGAACTGGGTTTAACATGAGTGAGCGAATAAAGCCCCCTGCAATTGGCAGTATTGTTACATTTCGCTATCAAGGTAAGACGAAGAATGGCAAGCCGCGGTTCGCGCGCTTTTTACGAGTTAGAGATGTTTTGTAAGCGCACAACTCATGCGCTTACTGGAGTACGAGCGGGATTAGGCCAAACTCTCGCTGTATTCATTTAGGATTTGCTCTATCCACGTCGCGATGCGTACATCACTTTTGTCGTACTGACTATCTTCATCTAGCGCAAGGCCAACAAAATGAGCTTTATCCTCAGTGAGTGCTTTAGATGCCTCGAATTCATAGTCACTGGAGTTTGGCCATAAGCCAATAAAATGAACACCTTGTGGTGCAATTTTGGCGTGTAACATGCCGAGTGCATCTTGAAACCACTGGCCGTAACCTTGTTGATCACCCATGCCAAACAAAGCAATCGTTTTACCTGCAAGGTTTACTTCATCAATGTCATCCCAATGTGATTCCCAATCTTCTTGAAGTTCACCAAAATCCCAAGTTGAAATACCGAAAATCACGAAGTCGAAATCTTCTGCCTTTTTAAGTGACTCATCTTTTATATTAAAAAGCGTGACGAGTCTCATCACCGAGGATATCGCGCATCTTTTCTGCGGCCATTTCGGTGTAACACGTTGTCGAGCCATAGAATAAGCCTATATTCATAGTGTTTATCACTGTCTCAAGGGCTGTTATGATTGGGGCAGAGTCTACCTTATGCAGATGAAAATTGATATATGAGTACAAGTAACGACGAATCGTTGGTTAAACAAATAGATCCAAGGAATGAAACACTTATCGAAGAGTTTTTAGACAACTTGTACCTTGAACAAGGTTTGAGTGACAACACAATCTCATCCTATCGAAATGATTTAATTAAGTTTGCGCAGTTTATTGGTGAGTTACAGTGGGCCGACGTTCAGCATTTAACGGTAGAAGCCTATTTAGCCTATCGTACAGACGCTGGACTTAAATCCAGAAGTACAGCGCGTGCGCTTAGTGCGCTGAAGCGATTCTTTCAGTATATGCAACGTGACCATCAGTTGACCGACTCTCCATTAAAGAATATTGCTCAGCCGAAAATTGGGCAGTCGTTACCAAAAACCCTAACAGAAACAGAGGTTGATGCGTTGCTAAGCGCGCCGGATGTGTCGGAACCGATGGGAATGCGTGACAAGGCAATGCTTGAGTTACTGTATGCCACAGGCCTTCGAGTGAGTGAGCTTGTTGGGCTGCGAATGGAGCAAGTTAATTTACGACAAGGAGTGGTTCTGGTCAGAGGTAAAGGGGGTAAAGAGCGTTTGGTGCCAATGGGAGAAGAAGCACAAGATTGGATATTGCGATTTTTGCAAGAGGGTAGACCTAGCATGATCAAACACGCGACCGATTTTCTATTTCCATCTAAGCGAGGAATAGGAATGACGCGACAAACTTTTTGGCATCGAATCAAACACTATGCTATTTTGGCTCAAGTTGTGTCACCGTTATCACCACACACGTTACGCCATGCATTTGCTACACATTTGTTAAATCATGGTGCGGATCTCCGAGTGGTACAAATGATGTTAGGTCACAGTGACTTGTCGACTACCCAAATTTATACGCATGTGGCAAGTGAGCGTTTGAAATCACTGCATCAAACTCATCATCCTCGTGCGTAACGGAATTTTTTAGCAAATATTTCGGTCTATATAGACAGTAATTGAGAATAAGAGACATATTGATGAAAAGAATAGTATTAGCGGCGGCACTTTTGTGCGGCTTTGGTGCTCAGGCTGAAGTGGAAGTACAAGCTGCACCATCAACGGAAGTTGCGGCAACCCCATCACCTGTTGTGGCGAAATTTGCGCAATTGGGCATTGCGGTAAAAGAAGTGCGTTCAAATCCAATTGCGGGTTTGGTCACGTTAATTACGGACAAAGGTGTGTTGTACGGTAGTCCTGATGGTCAGTATCTTATTCAGGGCACTCTTTTGGACATTGATAGCCGTGAAAACCTGACGGAAAATGCGTTGAGTGATGTCCGTAAAGCGGGCGTTTCAGAATTTGAAGACTCAATGATCGTATACAAAGCGGAAAATGAAAAACACCAAATTACAGTGTTTACGGACATTACCTGCGGTTATTGCCGTAAATTACATCGTGAACTTCAAGATTACTTAAACGCTGGCATTACAGTGCGCTATATGGCTTTCCCTCGCGGTGGTTTGCGTGGTAAAGGCTACGAAGATCTTCGTAATGTATGGTGTGCAAAAGATAACCACAAAGCGCTTACTGAAGCAAAAGCAGGTAATGATGTTGCTAAAGTTGAGGGTTGTAATGCGCCAGTTGCAGAGCATTATCAACTAGGTCAAAGCTTTGGTATTTCTGGTACGCCAGCGATTATTCTAGAAGATGGTACGATGATCCCAGGTTATCAACCAGCGGATAGCCTTGCTCAAATTTTAGATGAGCATGCTAAGAAATCGTAAGACGAAATATTGACATTGAGTCTCATAAAAAAGGGCCTAAGAGCACTTTTTTAGTATAATGTTTTGCTATGATATGGTGAGCCACAAAGAGAGCTTTACACGCCGTAATGGAAGGACTGAAAGTACCCAGATGAAACGACTGATCCAAGCTAGACCCCCTGTTAGTGATGACCATTTGCCAGCTCACCTTCACCCTGTAATTCGTCAAATCTATGCCTCTCGAGGTGTACAACATATTGAAGAAATAAATAACTCAGCTTCTGGTTTGCTTGATTTTCGGCTGTTCAAAGACATCGATAAAGCGTGTTCGCTGCTCGACAATGCGTTGAAACAGCATGAGCGAGTGTTAATCGTGGGCGATTTCGATGCAGATGGCGCGACCAGCACTGCGTTGTTAATGACGGGGTTGCCGTGGTTTGGTTTTAACTCGGTTGATTATCTCGTGCCGGATAGATTTAGTCTTGGTTATGGACTCAGTCCTGCGCTGGCCGAGCACATCATCACGCTTTCACCAGATTTAGTGATTACAGTAGACAATGGCATCTCGTGTGTTGAGGGAATTGCCAAAGTAAAAGCTGCGGGCATTAAAGTGCTTGTCACGGACCATCATCTACAAGGCGAACAATTACCTGTTGCCGATGCCATCGTGAATCCGAACCAGCATGGTTGCCAATTCCCGTCAAAGTCCATTGCAGGGGTAGGCGTTGCATTTTATCTCCTTGTCGCGTTTAGACACCATTTAAGGCAACAGAACTACTTTAATGAGACCCACGTTCCAGAACCAAATTTAGCCGATTTGCTCGACATTGTGGCGCTTGGCACTGTAGCGGATGTTGTGGCGCTAGATGCTAACAATCGCACGTTAGTGCACCAAGGGCTTGCGCGCATTCGAAGTGGTAAAACACGTCCGGGTATAAAAGCTTTGATTGAAGTAGCGAATCGCAACAGCGCACGTTTAAGTGCGAGCGATTTTGGTTTTTCCTTAGCGCCGCGTTTGAATGCAGCGGGACGCCTCGACGACATGAGTTTGGGCATAGCGTGTTTACTTTCAAAAGATGAGTATCAAGCTCGTCGAATTGCAAATGAATTAGACGGACTTAACCACGAACGCCGCGAAATAGAGCAAGGCATGCAGCAAGAAGCCATGGCACTACTTGAACGCTTGGTCAACCAAACATCAACCATTC
Organism: Pseudoalteromonas xiamenensis; assembly: GCF_017638925.1. NCBI lineage: Bacteria > Pseudomonadati > Pseudomonadota > Gammaproteobacteria > Alteromonadales > Pseudoalteromonadaceae > Pseudoalteromonas > Pseudoalteromonas xiamenensis. The sequence continues at coordinate 1,164,202 of NZ_CP072133.1, read as the reverse complement.
CGGATGCAGTATGCCTTTTTCAAGATGATTGGCACCAAGGCGTCATAGGCATTTTGGCTGGTCGTTTAAAAGAACATTTTCATCGTCCAACCGTGATTTTTGCGCAAGGCGACGATGGTGCGTTAAAAGGATCTTGTCGTTCTATTGAAGGGTTTCATATGCGCGATGCGCTTGAGCGGATAAACACGTTACATCCAGAGTTGATTGCCAAATTTGGTGGGCACGCGATGGCGGCGGGCTTGACGCTGAACCCAGGTTGCTTCGACGAATTTAAACACGTATTTACGACTTTTGCGGCAAGTGAATTAAGCGAAGAACACAAGCAATGTGTCGTGCTTACGGATGGGGTGTTACCTGCGACGTGTTTTAGCTTAGACTTTGCGGGACTGATTCAACAATCCGGTCCATGGGGACAGAAGTTTCCAGAGCCGTTGTTTGAAGACACGTTTGAGATCATACAACAGCGTTTGGTGGGTGAAAAACACTTAAAACTCGTGGTGAAACACGCGGATGGTAAATTGTTTGATGCGATTGCCTTTAATGTTGACCTGCGTGCATGGCCTAACAGTTCCGCACAGCACGTTCATATTGCCTTTCAACTCGATATTAACGAGTTCAGAGGTAAGTTTTCACTGCAATTAATGGTTAGAGAGCTTCAGGCTCTCTAGATTCCGATAAAAAGTCCATAATTCAGGTGATTTTATACTCTGCAAATGCACGGAAATTTGCTAGGATTACCCGTTTTATAAATTATCGATTTTTAGCCTACGAATGGCGTGAAATTTAAGCAATTTTTGGAGTGATGTAAATGTTTGAAGTGAATCCTGTGATTAATCAAATCAAGGAAATTCGCGAACGCACAGAACTGCTTAGGGGGTATCTTTGACTATGCGCTAAAACAAGAGCGCCTAGAAGAAGTAAATGCAGAGCTTGAAGACCCAGCAGTATGGAACGAACCAGAACGTGCACAGGCACTAGGTCGCGAAAAATCAGCGTTGGAAGCGGTTGTAGAAACGATTGATAACTTAGTGTCGGGTGCGGATGACGCCGAAGGTCTCGTTGAGCTTTCGGTTGAAGCTGAAGATGAAGATACGTTTACGGAAGCTGAGGCTGAAGTAAAAGGCTTAGTTACGCAATTAGAACAACTTGAATTCCGTCGTATGTTCTCAGGTGACCATGATGCGTCTGATGCGTACATCGACTTACAATCAGGGTCGGGTGGTACGGAAGCACAAGATTGGTGTAATATTCTGCTTCGTATGTATCTACGCTGGGCGGAAGCGAAAGGCTTCAAAACGGAAATCATCGAAGCAACGGACGGTGACGTTGCAGGTATTAAAGGTGCAACGGTACGAGTTTCGGGCGAATACGCGTATGGCTGGTTACGCACAGAAACCGGCGTACATCGTTTAGTACGTAAGAGTCTCGTTTGATTCAGGTGGCCGCCGCCATACGTCGTTTGCATCTTGTTTTATCTATCCAGAAATTGATGACAATATCGAAATTGATATTAACCCGTCTGATTTACGTATCGACGTATATCGTGCATCGGGTGCGGGTGGTCAGCACGTTAACCGTACAGAATCAGCGGTACGTATTACACACTTACCGACGAATACCGTTGTTCAGTGTCAAAATGACCGTTCACAACACAAAAACAAAGATCAAGCAATGAAGCAGTTAAAAGCAAAATTGTTTGAACTAGAATTGCAAAAGCAAAATGCCGAGAAACAAGCGCAAGAAGACGCTAAATCAGATATCGGTTGGGGTAGCCAAATTCGTTCTTACGTATTGGATGACTCACGTATCAAAGATTTGCGTACGGGTGTTGAAAACCGCAACACCCAAGCAGTCCTTGACGGCGATTTAGACAGATTTATCGAAGCCAGCCTGAAATCAGGCCTGTAATCCACAAGCTAAACAAGAGCTAGAAAATGACAGATCATATTCAAGATGAAAATAAACTTATCGCTGAGCGCCGTGGCAAACTAGACGCTATTCGCGAAAAGTGCCCGGCTAATGGCCATCCGAATACTTTCCGCCGTGAAGACTACACTGGTGATCTACAAGCTAAGTTTGGTGATAAGACTAAGGAAGAGTTAGAAGCCCTTAATCACCAAGTTGCGGTTGCAGGTCGTATTTTGGCTAAACGTGGTCCTTTCTTTGTACTTCAAGATATGAAAGGCCGTATCCAAGCGTATGCGTCAAAAGAAGCTCAAACGGTATTAAAAGACAAATACGGTGTGTTAGATATCGGTGACATTATCGGTGTTAAAGGCCCATTACATAAATCAGGTAAAGGCGACCTTTACGTAGATATGGTCGAGTTCGAATTAGTGACCAAGTCACTTCGTCCACTACCTGAGAAATTCCACGGACTAACAGACCAAGAAATGAAATACCGTCAACGTTATGTTGATTTAATCACGAACATGGATACGCGTGAAACATTCCGTATTCGTTCGAAAATCATTGATGGTATTCGCCGTTTCTTAACAGACCGTGACTATATGGAAGTAGAAACGCCTATGCTTCAGGTGATCCCAGGTGGCGCGTCTGCACGCCCATTCGTGACTCACCATAATGCGTTGGATATCGATATGTACTTACGTATCGCGCCAGAACTTTACTTGAAGCGTCTAGTGGTTGGTGGTTTTGAGCGTGTGTTCGAAATTAACCGTAACTTCCGTAACGAAGGTTTATCAACGCGCCACAATCCAGAATTCACGATGATTGAATTCTACCAAGCGTACGCTGATTACAACGACATGATGGACTTAACGGAAGACATGCTACGCACAGTGGCACAAGATGTGTTAGGTACTACGACTATCATCAATACTAAGCGTAATGCTGATGGTGAGGTGTTAGAAACGATTGAATACGACTTTGGTAAAGCATTCACTCGTCTTTCAATGTCAGATGCTTGTATTCAATACAACCCAGATGTTGATCCTGCTATTTTCAAAGACCCTGTAAATCACTTTGAAGAACTAAAAGCATACGCGAAGAAAATTCACGTTAAGATCCCTGAAAACTGTGTTTGGAAATTCAGGTAAGTTTTTGTGTGAAATCTTCGAAGAAACGGCTGAGCACATGTTGATTCAACCTACGTTTATCACTGAATATCCGTGGGAAGTGTCTCCGCTTGCGCGTCGTAACGATGCCAATGAATTCATTACTGACCGTTTCGAGTTCTTTGTTGGTGGCCGTGAGCTTGCGAATGGTTTCTCTGAGCTAAATGATGCTCAAGACCAAGCTGCTCGTTTCATGCGTCAAGTTGAAGAAAAAGACGCAGGTGATGATGAAGCGATGCACTATGATGCAGACTACATCAATGCGCTTGAGTATGGTCTTCCGCCAACAGCGGGTGAGGGTATCGGTATTGACCGTTTGGTTATGCTGTTTACTGATTCACAAAGCATTAAAGACGTTATCTTATTCCCTCACATGCGTCCGCAAGTTGAGCAATAAGTTGACTTTTGATTAGTTAAAAAGGGCGCTTCGGCGCCTTTTTGTGTTTTAGAGCGTCTATTTATTGGTCTTTCGCTCATCATTGCCCCATGTCATAAAAACGAGATTGGTTCTTCTTACTAAATTTTCATTGTCGATGTCACTATCGCTGGTATGCATTTTACGAGGTTCCAGATAGATTTTCCGTTTTGGTTATTTCCCTTCGAATTCGAATTTGGTACATGCATTTGGCTTAGCCAAAAGGAGGGGGGGATGCCTTTTTCGTATAATTCCGTAAGATATATCGTACAAATTCACAAATTCACATCTTAGCTGTATGAATTTAAATCATTTTGGCTTTTTATTATCTATGAAAGGAAAGTGCCCAAATGGGGGATGTCGTGGCGCAATATGAAGAGTCTTTTATACTGGATGCTGCTTTGCGAAAGCTAACTCTCAGGATGAATAATGTCTACAGAAAAAAAGAACCACAGGATATTGAAGCCGAACGTCAATCTTATTACCGCGCTTGCATGAGTCAATTTCACACTTTGGGCTATCTCGAAGAGCTTAGAGAATTTGACAGATGCATAAAATCATCATGTTCACCTGCCGAAGAAACGACCATTGAAAAAGATAAATAGGCCAAAAAATGCTTTTTTGAACGGCTAAGTCCGCTTTTTTGGGCCGAGCTGTGCAATCTATCACCATATAGACTGTTTTTACAAGAAAAGTGTTTGACTTATTTTCTCAACCCATTATTATACGCCCCACGAGACGGAGAGGTGGCCGAGAGGCTGAAGGCGCTCCCCTGCTAAGGGAGTATAGGGTTTGTAGCCCTATCGGGGGTTCGAATCCCCCCTTCTCCGCCATTCTCGTAAAACGGACGCGTAGCTCAGCTGGATAGAGTACCTGGCTACGAACCAGGCGGTCAGAGGTTCGAATCCTCTCGCGTCCGCCACTTTTCTTCAAGTGGTTAAAAATGAAGACACCCAATACGGACGCGTAGCTCAGCTGGATAGAGTACCTGGCTACGAACCAGGCGGTCAGAGGTTCGAATCCTCTCGCGTCCGCCACTTTTCTTCAAGTGGTAAAAAATGAAGAACAACCTAATGCGGACGCGTAGCTCAGCTGGATAGAGTACCTGGCTACGAACCAGGCGGTCAGAGGTTCGAATCCTCTCGCGTCCGCCACTTACTTCAAGTGGTTAAAGATGAAGAACACCGATGCGGACGCGTAGCTCAGCTGGATAGAGTACCTGGCTACGAACCAGGCGGTCAGAGGTTCGAATCCTCTCGCGTCCGCCATCTTCACTTGAAGAAGAAACCGACGAAAGTCGGTTTTTTTGTGCCTGCGATTCGCTCACGTTAACCACCTCATCGTGTTGAAGCTTTTCTAAACCGCGTTAAAATGACCATACGTTCAAATTCCGATACATGTTCATGCGCGTACTGTTTCTTTTCTTATGTTTAGCGGTTTCCTTTCAGGCTGTTTCTCTCACGCTGGGAATTCAAAAGCTCGACTCTATAGTGCCAGATTTAAAGGACAAGCGAGTCGGCGTAGTTGTTAATCACACGTCTCAATATCAAGGTGTCCACTTGGTCGATAGCTTGCTTGCGAAGAACATTAAAGTTGTACGGATTTTTTCGCCAGAACATGGGTTTCGTGGTGACCAAGATGCAGGAGCTAGCATTGCGAATGGGCAAGATACTCAAACGGGTGTTGCGATTTTTTCATTGTATGGAAAAACCAAAAAGCCAACACCTGAATCGCTCGCTAATATCGATATGTTGATCTTCGATATTCAAGATGTTGGTGTTCGGTTCTATACCTATATCAGCACAATGCACTACGTCATGGAGGCTGCTGCGGAACACGGGATCCCGTTGATTGTCCTTGATAGACCAAATCCTAATTTGGCGTTTGTTGATGGCCCAGTACTAGAGCCTGAATTTCGCTCTTTTGTTGGTATGCATCCGATACCCGTATTACATGGAATGACCGTTGGTGAGTTGGCAAAAATGATAAAAGGAGAGGGGTGGATTGCACCGGCTGAAAAATTGCAGCTTACTGTTGTGCCAATGTCTGATTATAACGAAAGCGTACGAGTCTCCCTGCCAATTCCTCCAAGCCCGAATTTACCCAATGACCAAGCAGTACAGTTGTACCCGTCATTGTGCTTTTTTGAAGGGACTGCCGTTAGCGTAGGCAGAGGAACATCTTGGCCATTTCAGCTCTATGGTCACAATAAGGTAGCACTTGGGAAGTTTAACATTACACCACACCCAAATAATGGGGCGTCTAATCCGAAATTAAATGGTCAATTGCTTTACGCAAGCGATCTTCGTCAGAGTAACGTGCACGGACTATCATTGGAATGGCTAGTAAGCAGCTATTCGAAATTTGCCGCTGCAAACGAACCTTTTTTCACCGCGGCCAGTTTTTTCGATAAGCTAGCTGGAACGGACAAGTTAAGGCTTGGGATATTAGCAGGGAAATCAAGCGAGCAGATAAAGAAGGACTGGCAAGACGATTTGCTCGCTTTTCGTACTCGCCGGTTCCCCTTATCTAATTTATGAGCGGGTTTTAGATCCCAAGTGATTCGATAAAGCCGTTCGCTTGCGCCACGCGTTTTTGTAAATGTAAATTGGAATTCGAAAGCGCGATAACGATCAGATCAACAATATAGTGTTGAGAGGAACTCGTTAAAATGCCGCTGTGTGGCACTGGCTCTTCTTCCGACACCGAAAACAAGCGATGATCTGCTAATTCAGAAATCGCGTTTTGGGTGAATTTTGTCATCGAAATCACCGTAACACCTTCCAATTTAGCCAACTCAACTAACGTGCGTAGGCTACGTGGATGTGCAGAATGGCTTATCACAAAGAGTACATCCCCTTTGCCGAGTACACTCAAGGCATTGGCTGCTTGAATGAGATCGGCTTCACATTGCGCCGCGACGCCGAGTTTTTGTAATTTAAAAACACAGGTTCTCGCAACCAGAGACGAGTTACCTTGCGCCACAAATAAAACACGATTTGCCGATTTTAGCGCATCAACGGCCTTCTCTATCTGAGTCGCCTCATTCAGCTGTTGAGTATGAGAAAGAATAGTGTGTTGCTTTGAGAGCAGTTTTTGCGACACTAAAGTTATATCATCTTGATGAGTGAATTCCGTGAGTGGACTTCGTTTCTTGTTTTGATTGTTGATTGAGGGCATCGACTACGGCAAATTTAAACTCGGGGAACCCTTTGTAACCTAGTTTCTGTGCGAACTTCACAACACTTGATTGGCTGACATTTGCGGCACTCGCAAGTTCTATTGATGATTGGTTTCGGATGAGTTCGGGGTTGTTCAATGTGTAATCGGCAAGTTTTGATTCACTATTTGAAAGGCTAGCCCGAAGCGCCTTAATTTTGATGAAAAGTGACATGGGACCTTGGTAACGTTTACTGCAGTTGGTTTTATTATAGGAACATTTGGATCGTTACGATAGTCCAACCAGTAACTTTTACGTAAAAATGTCTAGATGGCTAAATTGACTTTCAACGGTGATGTTGTAATTTGTCATCGCCCTCAAAAACTTGGCAAGGTGAATAGAACAAATTAAGCTACCTGTCTTGCCATTACCGATAGGTTAATTGGACATAATTATAATAAGGGGACTTATGAGTTGGGTTTCTATTTTGCCGCCACTGATTGCAATAGTCGTGGTCTTTTGGCGTAAAGAGGTCATTTTGGCGCTCTTACTCGCGCTAATCTCATCAGAATTTTTGCTTGCCATTCAGAATGACACATCGGTTTTGAGCGGGACATTTATTGGCAGTATTGAACGCGTCATCAGTATCGCAACCTCCGCGGGTAACAGTCGAATACTGATTTTCAGCATTGTTATTGGGGCGCTATTAGTCTATATCCGAGAATCAGGAGGGGTAGCAGCGACGGTCAATATGTTGATGCGTCGTGGCGTAGCGAGAAGCAAGCGTCAGGTTGGATTTTTGACGATGTTCACGGGTGTTGCGGTGTTTATCGAATCCAATATGAGTGTCCTAACGTCAGGCATAGTTGCACGAGGTCTATTTGATAAATTCAAAATGAGTCGCGCACGTTTGGCGTACATCATTGACAGTACTAGTGCGCCGGTGTGTATCCTTATTTTGCTCAACGGTTGGGGGGCCTATGTTCTTGGGCTTCTGAGTAACTATGAGTTAGAACAATCGGCTGTCAGTATTTTGTGGGGAAGCGTTGCGTTTAACTTTTACGCCATTATCGCGCTTGCTCTGGTTGCTTACACCATCATCACAGACAAAGTGCATGGTCCTATGAAACAGGCTGAGCTTGAGTTACAACATCAGCAATTTGAGATGGAAGCGGTGGCGACCGCGACGAAAGCTCGTTTTATGTTAGTACCATTACTGACCTTGATTGCTAGTATGATAGGCTTTATGTATTGGACGGGGGAGGGTGTACTTGCCAATGGCAGTGGATCTAAATCAGTGCTTTATGCAACCGTTCTTGCTTGCACGGTAGCCTATCTATTACTGCTTCAATCAAAACGTTTTGAACACAAAGAACTGATGCAACTTGGCTTTAAAGGTATGGGGGAACTCCTTCCTTTGGTCAGTATTGTCTTACTATCTCTCACCTTAGGTGCAAGTTTAAAAGAGCTCGGCACAGGCGTGTTTGTGGCCTCTGTTGTGGGGGATTATTTACCTGTCTATTTCATCGTACCTGTGTTGTTTTTGACCGGTGCTGTGATGTCCTTTACTACAGGCACTTCTTGGGGAACCTTCGCTATTTTAATCCCAATTGGTGTACCGCTCATTCAGTCATTGGGATTGCCTCCTAGTCTAGTTGTCGGAGCGATTTTGAGCGGTGGTATTTTTGGCGACCACTGTTCACCCATCAGCGATACCACGGCGGTCTCGGCGTTGGCCTCAGGGTGTGACTTACTTACTCATGTGAAAACACAGTTGCCATACGCATTATTTGGTGGGGCTTTGTCACTCGTTGCATTTTTTGTTGCCAGTATTGTGATGCTCTAAGGGCAGATTTGCCGCTTAGGAACTCGAGATATTCGGGGTGAAAATCTGAATGATTTCACCCCTTTCATTTTCTCGAATGGCTAACAACGTTTCCCCTAAGTTTGGCGTACTTTGTTCAAGCGAATTTAAAACACTCATTTTCAGCATTAAGCGAGTTTGCTGTTCGCATGTTTCAACTAACCACGCCTGAGCATCTTGTTTTAGCACTTTCACGAGAACGACATTTTCGGCGTTAATGGCTGAGGATGGTGGCTTTACACGTGCCTGATAAGCGTCATCCAATTGTTGTTTTTGCTTTGCAATATAACGCCGATACTCGCCATTGATGACTTCATGCACTTCTACATCGGCTTCAACTTCGATGGTATCTACAGACGTTAAAGATGAAACTGGATCCGTGACGTGCAAACTAAAGTAGCCAAAGCAGGTTAGAGCAAATCCTGCGGCGATCCAGCGTAAGTAATTTAAAAGTTGTTGAGTTTCGCGGCGATCATCGACATGTTTACGTCGAATCGCACGTTTTAAGGCTGCTTTATCCGTGTCGACTTTTTGCTTTTCCTTTAGATAGGCCTGCGCTAATTGTTTTTCAAAGTCATTCATGTAGGTTCCCCAAATGTCTTTTCAAGCTGAGTTTCGCATAACGCAAACGGGTTTTAATTGTTTCTTGGTTTGTGGTGGTGATCAGCGCAATTTCTTCTAGCGAAAAACCTTCAAGTTGGAGCGTCAATGCTTCCTTTTGTTCGAAAGGTAACAAGCAAATAGTTTGGTAAAGGAGCTTTGCATCTTCTTGGTCGCTTGAATGACTACTTGTCGTGAGGTTAATGTCGTCTTCCAGCGCGACAAACTTATTTCTATAACGATGGTCGTCATGTAACGCATTACGTGCAATGGTAAAAATATAGGCTTTAGGAGTGCCTTGCTGTTTGTAGTAATGACGCTTTGTGATCAAGGTGAGCCAAGTGCGCTGTGCAATATCGTTGGCGCTTTCGGTATCGGTAATTGACTGCAAAAAGTGCAGTAAATCATTCGCGTACAAATCGACCAACGCTTCGAGATGTGAAGGGTCGCCACTTAATTTGTATTCTAAAAGCCAATCAACCTGACGGTTCATTGGCTTGAATAGCTGTTTTAAGACAAGCAGCATAGGCAATTCTACCTAATTAGAAAGAGAGAATTCGAGTACGACGGTCTGATTTTCTTGTATCACAGCACTTCCATTTTGTACTTTAGGTCTGTATTTCCAGCGTTTTAACGCTTTTAAGGCCTCCCTGTCAAAAATTTTCGCAGGTTCAGATCCAATTACTTTTGCATCAACAACCGCACCAATCTCTGAGATAGAAAAAGACAATTTGACCCAACCTTCTAAACCATCACGGGCAGCTTGGATAGGGTAGTTTGGTGTGATCCGAACGATAGGATTGGCATCGTAGTTACTCGGCTGACCAAAATCCCTTGTTAGAACGGTATCAATGTGGATATTGCCTGCGTCGATGACCCCTAATTCCGCAGTCGAGCTAGTTTCTTCTGGCACTTCAGTTGCTCGAGGCGGCATGGGTTTCATCCGAGGTGGAGGTGTTAGCACCTTAGACTTTTCTTTCACCTCTGAATCGGTATGAGCGCTTAGGAGCACGGCTACTGGCATTATTTCACTAACGAGAGGTCGAGAGTTGTCTCGCGAGATGAGGTGCTGCATTAAAGCAAAAGTAGCGAAGGTTAAAACAATCGCGCCAGAAACAGCTACCACAGGTTTTGTCCATGCGTTTTGTTCAATCAAAATAGTCATCGCATTATCCCTCTTTTTGTTTTAGTTCATAGATAAAACGAATAAGTGTGTAAAAAGGGGTGAAACATTTTCTTTTTTTTATTGACCTTCGTACAATGCCTGCCAAATTAGCTCTCGTACTTTTAATTGGACGTTGCATGAAACTCAAAGAGATAGATAAAACACGTTATCGTAAGCATTTAAACAAGGTGATTTATGCCTGTGTACTGAGTTTAACCGCAGGCAGTCTTGGGATAGCACAACTCTTGATCGCGCTCTTTCCTGATGCCAGTGGGACGCATTTCCACTGGAATTTAACGGGCGTCATCATTACAGCAGTGTTCATTGGTTTCGTGCTCAATAAGTACCGTAGTCACCCCTTTATGACCGAAGTGGTTTACGTGTGGGAATTAAAGCAAGCGCTTAATCAAATTACGCGCAAAATGGCTAAACTTAAGGTGGCAGCGCAAAATGGGGATGTCGATGCTATGCAAGCTATTCACTACAGCTACGCTGGCTCTCGCCAACTTTGGACTCTAGATGACAATACGATCACCATGGAGGAACTCGGGCTTTGGCAAGCAGAGTTAAATACACTGGCGGAAAAATATCACGTCACACTTGATGCAACGAGCTACGATGCGAAGGTATTGAAGCGATTCTAAACGTTCCCCCTGCGGTGTAAAACATTGTTAGAGATGATAAAACGCAAAATCATTCTTCGTAGCGAGTTTTACACTGTACATTGCATTATCAGCCTTTTCGATAAGCTCATGCAGCGTCTCTGCGTGGTCTGGATAGCACGCAATCCCAATGCTGGCGCTCACTTTGAGTTCCAATGATTGATTGTCTTTTTCATAAGGCATAGGCATTGCGGTCTTTGCAACGAGATGGGAAGCTATTTTCTGTAAACCATCTTTCGCAATATGAGGCACAGCAACAATAAATTCATCGCCACCCCAACGTGCAACAAGGTCATCATTGCGCACACATTCTTTTAGGTTGGCAGCAATATGTTTAAGCATTTCATCCCCAGCATTATGCCCGTAAATATCGTTAATGGGTTTGAATTTGTCGAGGTCGACAAGCAGCAAAGCAAATGGAATTTGATTGTCTAGCCAAAAACGCAATTTCAATTCTGCACCATAGCGATTGTTCAAATTAGTGAGTGGATCGAACTGTGCTTTTTGCTTTAACTCGTTAATCATATTACGACGATAACTAACGTCATTGATGAATATCTGCAAATACAGACCTTCTTCACTTTCGGTCGGAATGATGACGATATTCAGCCAAACAGGTAGATGCGTTAAAGCGCTCTCGAACTCGATTTCCATCTGTTTAACTTGTCCCTGATTGGTTGCGTCGTTTATCAGACTATCCAGTGAGTCCGGAGATTTACACAATGGCATTAAACACTCCGGAAATGTTTCTTCGGCAGATACATTTAGGCCAACCAAAAGGTCTTGTGCGGCATCATTGGCAAGTTCGATGAGTCCAGACGACTTTACCAGTAGGGTCGGCGTTGAGGCCCTTTCGAACATTAACCGAAAACGTTGTTCCAGAACGGATATGGCTTTACGCAGTTCTCGCTCTTGGTTGAACAGACTTTGTGTCTTGTCTAAAAGGTGGTTAATGCTTTTGGTTACTTGGCCAATTTCGCTGTCTTTGTGATTGGCCGGAGAGCGCAGGCGCTGAGACTCCCCAGGGGGATCTCTTGAAGCTGCTTAAATAATACCCCCATCGGACGTGTGATCATGATGTAGGCTAAGCTAACAAATAAAATCAGCATAGGAATGATGAGCAAAACCAACGTTTCTACACTATCACTGGCGATAGAGGAGGCTTGTTGGCGTATAAAAACTTCGTTTGGAACGAGTAATATAACCCCGACATTTGCCGTGGGGATAAAAGGGTGAGACAAAACAAATTGATTGCCGGGCTGTCCTTTGTAAAGCAAGCTTTTTGCCAGCGTTTGTGTATCCGTATCTATTTTTGCAGCGAGAATGACATCATTGCTGATCAAACCATTGAGTACTTCAATCGCAAGATCCGCATCTTCTAAATACGCAGCAATGGACGCCGTGGTTGAGACCGTCTGTCCAATTTGTTCAATGGTGGTTTTCGAGCGCGCGAGTTCGTCTGCGTATACGCTTTTGTAATATAATTTGGAGTAAATTACTCCAAACAAAAAACTGCTTAATGCAAGTGCAATCGTCAGTCGAATAATTAAACTAGATTTATTTATCAAGCGTAAATACCACCTTCACCTGATCTGTGACGTCTTCAGCCCAGATATAACCTATTGCTAACGGGTCTTTTTGTACAGCCTTTATTATGGCATCCGAATTAGGCATCGCAATAGGAAACGAGGCTTTACCACTGAATTTGATTCTAGAGCGGTATGCGTTGATTTGGCTAAGGTCTCTGCCTGTTAAACGCATATAAAATGTTTCTTTAAGTGGCATCGTTGAATCGATGTCGATAGGTTGAGCTGGCATGCCATTGTCAAAAGCTTGGTATTTACCCATGTATAAATCAATCAGCGCCCTTTGGCTTACGTGAATGACGGGATTTGCTTTATTTACAATCACGGCAATACTCTGCTGTGCAAAGCAATGCATCGGTAACACGAGGACTATGAGTAGACGCAAAAGCATGCTCATAAGTCAAAAATCCAATGACTAGAGATACTGAACGTTGAAAAACTGCCGTCAGGATTGCGAGAAAAGTCATGTAGGTACAATCCCGAAGGCTGATACCTAACGTGAGTATGATCGAACTGTGCTTTCAGTGACCATGTATCCGACAAGTCATATCGCCACGAGAGTGAACTTGTGTTTTGTCTTAATCGGTAAAAATCAGTAGCGCTTTTTACTGCGGTATATAACGCATTCAGATTTGGGTCTGAAATGAGCGGAGGCTCGATAGTTGGTGCATCTGCTTGGATGTGTGAGTAGGTGAGCATTAGCGTGTGTGAGCCTAGACGTGTGCCGGCACTCACATACCCACTGAGTAAGTCGTTCAAAAGAATACTTTTGGAGTCAACTAATGACATCTCACCTTGCAGTATAACGTCAGCATTATCATAACGCGCTCCAACAGCTGAATAGGTTAGTTTTGAGTTCTGAAAAAGCAACGATTCTTTTACGGACATGACTGAGGGCCAAATGGCATCAGGTACTTGATTGAGTGCGGACACAAGTTCATTTTGGCCGGGATAGCCATCTTCAGCGGTCGTTTGCGTGTGATTGACACGTACCAGCCAATCTTGCTGTTCCAATTGAATTGTGAAACCAAAAATATTTTTAAGGCGTACTTCCCACGTAAAATCACCATCGCTGATGACTGGCGCTTTGCTTCGTCCGTAGAAAAACTTAGAGGTGATTAGTCCAAAATCACTGGCATGCTTGTAACTAATATCGAGTCCATTGAGGGACTCATGTGGAATTATTCCGTAAAACTCGGTGGGTAAATGCACGGGAATATAGGCGTAACCAATGTCGCGATAGTCCGTCATCATATACAAATCAATGGCCGTCCTACCCAAATTTACCGTGAGGCTCTGGTGAAGGAGAATAACGCAAAAAAGCCATTTTGATCTTGTCATCGAGACTGTGGTCCGCGCTATCTTTTAAAACCAGTTGAGAAACGAACTGGACTTGATTGGAGAAACGCCACTCAGCTTGCAAACCGGCCGAGGAAATTTGTCGCCAGTCGATTTCATCGGCAAAAAGTGCGTCGTGTTGGCTTACTTGAGTACGAATCCCCGCGTACTTAGAATCGGTCAGGCTTGCCCCGATATTGGCAAATCCGTCGAGCTTTAGCGAAGCAATGCTTGGCATAGAGTATACTGTTATAAACAAGGCAACAATGAAGCGCATGTCTCTAGCTTTGTTAGAATTCATTATCTTATAGAGAATAGCATAGAAAGTTAGGCTTGCGCGGTTGTTAATCGTGGTTCACGCACCCATATAGGCGGTAGTAATGATAGTATACCTATGTGATAATATAACGAAATCCAACCAAAGGTTAATTCGTCGTGGCTGAAGTTAGAGCAAGAGTTGCGCTGAATGTAGGACAGCATAGTCATATTCCTGCAGAAATTGTTTCATTTTCCGGTTTAAAAGATGGTCAAGAGCACGTCGCTTTAATCTTTAATAAGGCTGACGAGTTAGAGGCTACACCACTGATCCGCATGCATTCAGAATGTCTTACAGGTGATGTTTTTCATTCGTCACGTTGCGATTGTGGTGAGCAACTGAATGAATGCATTGAAACGATGCATCAACAAGGTGGAATTCTTCTTTATTTACGCCAAGAAGGCCGTGGAATTGGTCTATACAATAAAATCGACGCTTATGTGCTCCAATCTCAAGGCATGAATACGTACGAAGCAAATAACCATTTGGGTTTTGCGGACGACCTTCGTGAATTTGGTGACGCTGTACTTATGTTACAAGCGCTCAATGTGCCAAAAGTTCGATTAATGACAAATAATCCTAGCAAAATTAAAGCGTTAAAAGAGGCTGGCATAGACGTTGATATGGTCGTTGGTACTCAAGCACATATTAAAGCGGGACACGTCGGCAATAAAGCGTACCTTGAGACAAAAGTGAAGCATGGCTCGCATATGTTAGACATCAAAAAGGTAGCAAAACCGTAGTTTGAAATAGTATCCTTTGTTGGTACGCAGTCATCCTCAGCACTTTGGTGAGTTGAGTCAAAATAAGGAATTTAGGTGAGTTACAATGTTTTAAACGCCAGTGTAGGCGTGGCGTGGTTAAAAGAGGCTTGGTCTATTTTTAAACGCCAACCTTTTACGTTTATTATGATGCATGTTTTCATCATTGTTGTTGGCCTGCTGCCTATGCTTGCGCCTGTTTTAAATATTGCCGCCTCGCTGGTGGCGCCATTTCTAACCATTGGTTTTTATCAGGCTATTTTAAAAGTTCAAGCAAACAATAAAACACAACTTTCTGATATTACTGCGCCTTTATTTGCAAAAGGCCAAAGGCGTGCGGTATTTCATCTAGCGATGTGCCAAGTGGTTGTTGCATTGCTGATTTCGTTGTTAGCTCAATTCCTTTTTTCTGACATGATCGAAGTATTGGTTAATGCAGAAGAAAACATGAACGTGACAACCCTGATCAATGACTTAATTGGTAACTTTAATCCGGCGAACTTTCTTATGTTTATGGCTGTTATGATCATCAATTACGCCGCTTTTGCCTTTGCATTGCCTTTGGTTTTCTTCAAAAAAACACCGCTTGTTGCTGCAATTCAGCAGTCCTTGAAGGTGTTTTTTGGAAATATGGGAGGCTCTTAGCGTTTTCGGTGGTTTAGTTGCACTGTTGATGGTGATTTCGATACCATTGCAGTTACTTCCTTTGTTAGTCATTATGCCGATTTCATATATTGGGTTCTTTTTGGCGTTTAAATCGATTTTCAGCTATAGCGAAAATACACCAACGAAAACAGCGCAAACGGCACCAACACCCGACAATGGCCGATTTGACGCTTAATGGATGACAAAGAGCAAGCAAAGCTTCGACGATATGCCGTCTGGCTGTTATCGCGAAAAGATTACAGCCGAACAAAGCTAGAATATAAGCTTCGCAGCAAATGTGAAGACGAACAATTTATCCAGAACCTAATTAGCTGGTGCGAATCACTTGGTTATGTCGATGATGACCGCTTCTGTGCTCAGTATGTGAGACGACAGATCGAAAAAGGACTGGGTAAACAAAGACTGCTGGCAGACGCTTATGGAAAAGGCATTGATAAAAAGCAGGTTGAGAAATGTTTAAATGGTCTCGAAATAGACTGGTATGAACACGCCTGCAATGCCTATAATAAGAAGTTTTTTAGCGCCTTTGATAAGAAAAATTATCAAGAAAAAGCCAAGCGACAACGCTACATGGTAGGTAGAGGCTTTGGCTTTGACGAAATAGAATATGCAATGCAAGTAGCACAGATAGGTGAATAATCACATGCAGCACATGACGACCGCCCAAATCAGGCAGAGTTTTTTAGATTTTTTCGCAAGTAATCAACATCAAGTTGTACCTTCAAGCTCACTCATCCCAGGCAATGACGCCACGTTGTTGTTTACGAATGCGGGTATGGTGCAGTTCAAAGATGTATTCTTAGGCGCTGAAAAGCGTCCATATACACGCGCGGCAAGTTCTCAGCGTTGTGTGCGTGCTGGCGGTAAGCACAATGACCTCGAAAACGTAGGTTATACGGCACGTCACCATACATTCTTCGAAATGTTAGGCAACTTCAGTTTTGGTGATTACTTCAAACGCGATGCTATTTCACTTGCCTGGAATTTCCTTACAACGGTTCTCCAACTGCCTGCTGAAAAGCTGCTTGTAACGGTTTATCACGAAGACGATGAAGCGTTCGATATTTGGAACAAAGAAATTGGCCTTCCTGCTGACAAGATTATTCGCATCAGTACGTCAGATAACTTCTGGTCGATGGGCGATACAGGTCCTTGTGGCCCATGTTCTGAAATTTTCTTTGACCATGGCGACCATATTTGGGGTGGTCCTCCGGGTTCACCAGAAGAAGATGGTGACCGTTTTATTGAAATCTGGAACTTGGTATTCATGCAATTTAACCGTCACGCAGACGGTTCAATGGAACCCCTACCAAAACAATCAGTAGATACTGGTATGGGTCTTGAGCGTATTTCGGCAATTATGCAAGGCGTTCACTCGAATTATGAAATTGATCTTTTCCAAGGTTTAATCAATGCAACGGCAAAAGTAACAAACGCGACGGATTTAGAAGATAAATCGTTACGTGTTGTAGCTGACCACATCCGTTCATGTGCATTTTTAGTGGCTGATGGTGTTATGCCATCGAATGAAGGACGAGGCTATGTGCTTCGTCGTATTGTCCGCCGCGCAGTTCGTCATGGTAACAAACTCGGTGCAACAGAACCGTTTTTCTATAAGCTCGTTGCAGCGCTTGTTGAGCAAATGGGTGAGGCGTATCCTGAGCTTGTTAAACAACAAGCCATTATCGAAAAAGTACTACGAATTGAAGAAGAGCAATTTGGTAAAACGCTCGACCGTGGCTTAGCGATTCTAGAAGAAAACTTAAGCTCATTAGAAGGTTCGGTTATCCCAGGTGAATTGGTCTTTAAACTATATGACACTTATGGGTTCCCAGCGGATTTAACGGCTGACGTTGCGCGTGAACGCTTCTTATCGATTGATGAGCGTGGTTTCCAAGAACATATGGAAGCACAGCGACGTAAGGCACAACAAGCCGGTAAGTTCGGAGCAGATTACAACGAGTTATTGAAGTCAGACAAATCGACTGATTTTAAAGGTTATGAAGCAGAACACTTCACTGGTACTGTGGTTGAAATGTTCCACGAAGGCCAGCACGTTAATGTACTTGAAGATGGTCAAGAAGGTATTGTGGTACTTGATAGAACACCATTCTATGCGGAATCAGGTGGCCAAGTAGGCGACACCGGTGTGTTGAAAGTATCTGGCGGTGAATTTGTTGTGGCGGATACAACCAAGTTGGGTAACGCGTTTGCTCACAAAGGTAAAGTGATTGGCCGTATCGGTGTAAACGATAAAGTTGATGCACAGATTGATGCTGAACGCCGCGATCGAGTGAAGAAAAACCACACAGCGACGCACATTCTTCATGAAGCGCCGCGCCAAGAGCTTGGTGAGCATGTTGCTCAGAAAGGTTCATTGGTGATGCCCGACCGTTTACGTTTTGACTTCTCGCATTTTGAAGGTGTGACAAAAGATCAACTACGTAAAATTGAAGACGCGGTCAATGCGGAAATCCGTCGCAATTTTGAATTGAAAACAGAGTTGATGGACATCGACGACGCGAAAGCAAAAGGTGCGATGGCTTTATTCGGTGAGAAATACGACGATGAAGTTCGCGTTGTGACAATCGGCGAGTATTCAATTGAATTGTGTGGTGGTACGCACGTAACGCGTGCCGGTGATATCGGTTTATTCAAAATTGTGTCTGAAAGTGGTATTGCTGCTGGTGTGCGTCGTATAGAAGCGGTCACAGGCGCGGATGCAATTGCGTATGTTGCAGAGCAAGAAAAACAGTTATCTGAAATTGCGTCGTTGCTTAAAGGTGATGTTGCGTCAGCGTTCGATAAAGTGAGTGCGTTGTTTGAAAAAGCCAAAGGTTTAGAAAAACAAGTGGCTCAATTGAATGACAAACTAGCGTCCGCTGCTGGCGCATCATTGATTGAAAGCGCGAAAGAAGTTAACGGTATCAAGTTACTCGTTGCAAACGTTGCTGGCACGGAATCTAAAGCCTTACGCGGCATGGTTGACGATCTAAAATCGAAATTAGGTTCAGGTGTGATTGCACTAGGTGTTGCTGATGGCGAGAAAGTCAGTTTGATTGCTGGTGTGACAAAAGACCTTACCGGTAAAGTTAAAGCGGGTGACCTTGTTAATCACATGGCTTCATTTGTTGGTGGTAAAGGTGGTGGTCGTCCTGATATGGCACAAGCTGGTGGTACTCAACCTGAGCACCTTGATGCAGCACTTTCTTCTGTTGAAGCTTGGTTTCAAGAGCAAACAAAGTAAGCGATGATGAATGACAAAAAAGCGCCTTATGGCGCTTTTTTGTTTTTCGTCGCAAACTTGTCTACGAAATAGGTTTAGTGTGTCATGTTGGGGCTGATTCTAAGGAAAAGGGCGTTTTGCTGTAATTTTTGCGTAAAACCAAAGATTTTTTTCTGGAAAGTATTTAGTTGTTGAGTTTTACTTACTTTTATAAGAACTTTTCTTTAAAATGTAATTGCAGCGGAATCTTTTGAATTAATCGGAATAACAGGAGCAAGAGAATGCTAATACTTACTCGTCGAGTTGGTGAAACCCTCATGATCGGAGATGAGGTAACTGTGACTGTGCTAGGTGTGAAAGGAAACCAAGTACGTATTGGCGTAAATGCGCCTAAAGATGTTTCAGTACATCGTGAAGAAATCTACATGCGTATCCAAGCGGAGAAGACGGGTCCTTCTTCAGATAGCATGTAATTATGCGTTATCGCGTAAAGCCGAATTAAAAAAAGTAGCCACTGGCTACTTTTTTACTTTCTGGAGGATTTGTTCTAGTAAACCGTCTGGCATGTGAGCATCGCTCAGATAATGGTTGCCTTTGTTGCTTACCAACACGATACCTTTTTCGGTTCGATGTATCTGCAAAAATTCACCCCATGTCCAACTCATCGTGTTACCTCGGTTTTTTGTTTCAATGCCCTTGTTTGTGACATTAACCTCTACTTTTGAACCACCTGCTCGTGACCATAACTGTCGTTGTACCCACCAAGCTTCTTTGAAGTAATAAGCAATGCATTCAAGCACCGCAAGTAAAATCATAAAGTTACCCAAGTAATGATTGTTTAGTCCGTAAATGGAAAACAAGCCAAGAGCGACTAAGCTAATCAATAGTAAATACTTGGGTTTGTTTGCTGCACTGTAGGGTGCGCATTGTTGAAAACACTCGCGATAAAACGCTTTATCCAATGTGTATTGATAAGAAAACTGCATGTGAAACTCACTCTTTGATAGCAGAATTGATTATACCGCAATCGCAAGGCAAAGGCTTTTCGTCGTGGCGTTTTTCCTAAATTGATATTTTGAGTGAAACAGGGCGTGATTGTTTGGTAATACCAATTCTTGGTTGTTTACTTGAAGAAAACAACGTTAAAGAGAGCGGTTATTAATGAAAGGTATTTTGAATATTTTTCATGTAAATAGCCTGTTTTTCGTTAATTTACCGTTATCTTTATGAAATCAATATGAATTATATTTGGTAATACCAATTTACAATAAGGTAGACAGTTGTTACGGATTTGATATTATCGAAGAATAATTATTCAAAAAAACAGCGTAAATATCATTTAGGGGGAGAGGAATGGACGTCACATCGACGCTTATTACAGCAGCAAATATCATGTTAACAGGCATGGTTGGCGTATTTGTTTTTCTGGTCTTACTCATTTTTATCGTCAAATTGGTCGCTAAGTTAGTTGGTGAAGAAGCACCAATTGAAGCGAAGAATGTTAAGAAAACCTCTTTACCAAAGGTAGCTGAGGGGGTATCCCCAGCTCACGTTGCAGCAATTAGCGCAGCTGTCGCGCAATATAAAAAACAACATCAACAGGGGTAAATCATGGCGCAGCTTAAACTTACAGAACTCGTTCTACGCGACGCTCACCAATCTCTTCTCGCAACGCGTATGCGATTGGAAGATATGCTTCCTATCGCAGAGAAGATTGACAACATTGGTTATTGGTCAGTTGAATCTTGGGGTGGTGCGACGTTTGATGCTTGCATCCGCTATCTCGGCGAAGACCCTTGGTATCGTATTCGCGCACTGAAAGAGGCAATGCCAAAAACAAAACAACAAATGTTATTACGCGGACAAAACTTGTTGGGTTACCGCCATTATGCAGATGATGTTGTTGAAAAGTTCGTCGAAAGGACTCATCACAGTGGTGTAGATGTATTCCGTATTTTTGATGCAATGAACGATATGCGTAATTTAGAGACCGCTATTCGTGCGGCGGTGAATGTCGGCGCGCATGCGCAAGGAACGATTTCATATACAGTGAGTCCTGTTCACACGCTTGATATGTGGTTAGAACAGGCTAAGAAATTAGAGGAAATGGGCTGTCATTCTATTTGTATCAAAGACATGGCGGGTCTTTTGAAACCGTACGATGCAGAGGCGTTGATTTCAGGGTTGAAAAGCACGGTTTCTATTCCAATCGCGATGCAATGTCATGCTACAACTGGCTTGAGTACAGCTACATATCAAAAAGCGATTGATGCTGGCATCGACATGCTGGATACCGCTATCTCGTCAATGAGCATGACATACGGGCATAGCGCGACGGAAACGCTAGTGGCAATCTCGGAAGGAACTGAACGAGATACGGGGCTGGACCTGAATGCATTAGAGGAAATTGCTGCCTATTTCAGAGACGTACGTAAAAAGTACGCTGCATTTGAAGGCAGTCTTAAAGGCGTTGATGGGCGTATTCTTACCGCACAAGTGCCAGGTGGTATGCTGACTAACATGGAGAACCAGCTCAAAGAGCAAGGCGCGGGAGCTCGTTTGGACGAAGTATTACTCGAAATACCAAAAGTTCGCGAAGATCTTGGTTTCATTCCACTGGTCACTCCAACGTCGCAAATTGTAGGGACCCAAGCTGTACTGAATGTGCTTACTGGTGAGCGTTATAAATCGATTACGAAAGAGACGGCTGGTGTATTAAAAGGGGAATATGGTTCTACTCCTGCCCCAGTTAATTCAGAATTACAAGCAAGGGTGTTAGAAGGTAAAGACGCAATAACGTGCCGTCCTGCCGACTTGTTGCAACCAGAGATGGATCAACTTGAGGCAGACTTATTAGGGCAAGCAAAGCAAGAAGGTATTGAGTTAAGTGAATCCCACATTGATGATGTCCTAACCTACGCGCTCTTTCCTCAAGTCGGACTGAAGTTCCTGAAAAACAGAAATAACCCAGATGTGTTTGAACCGGCTCCTGGTTTAGTTAAAGCAGCGGATGAAGCAAAAGCCACTGTAGTGACAAAACCAAGCTCAAATGCAACGGAACATTACAGTGTGAAAGTGGACGGTAAAGTCTATGACGTGGTTGTAGCACCTGGCGGGGAGCTCCAGAAAGTGAGCGTTCAACACAGTGAGATAGTGCCTCAGTCCGCGTCAGTGTCTCCAGGAGAGACGTTAAACGCACCATTGACCGGAAACATCGTAAAACTGAGAGTTCGCGCAGGTGATACTGTCGAAAAAGGGGATGTGGTTGTCATTATGGAAGCAATGAAGATGGAAACGGAAATTCGCGCGACTCATTCCGGTTCAATCGCAACAATGTTGGTGTCGGAAGGTGATTCTGTCTCTGCAGGCGATCCGCTAATCGAGCTTGCCTAAGGAGAGGTCATGGAAGGGTTGTTAAATTTATGGCAAGCAACCGGTCTTGCCAACTTTACTGTGTCTGCACTTATCATGATGGCAGTCGGTGGTTTGTTACTGTATTTGGCAATAGTTAAAGGGTTTGAGCCGTTACTGTTAGTTCCTATTGGTTTCGGTGCCATTTTAACAAACATCCCAGTAGCAGGGCTTGCGGAGCCTGGTGGTTTACTCTACTACGTGTACTACATTGGTATTGATAGTGGTGTATTTCCTCTGCTTATCTTTATGGGAGTTGGTGCATTGACTGACTTTAGTGCACTTATCGCAAATCCGAAAATGCTGCTATTAGGCGCTGCTGCGCAGTTCGGTATCTTTGCGACCTTATTTGGCGCAATCTTATTGAACTTAGTGCCAGGATTTGAATTTACACTCAAAGACGCCTCGGCAATTGCCATAATTGGTGGTGCTGATGGTCCGACTGCGATTTTCCTTGCGTCTCGATTAGCGCCCGAGTTACTTGGTGCGATAGCAGTAGCCGCGTATTCCTACATGGCATTGGTACCGATTATTCAACCGCCAATCATGAAGGCTTTGACGACAGAACAAGAACGTCAAATTGAAATGCCGCAACTGCGTTACGTCTCAAAGAAAGAGAAAATCATTTTCCCTTTGGTGGTGTTGGCGATGACTGCACTCTTTCTTCCTTCTGCGGCACCATTAGTGGGTATGTTCTGTTTAGGTAATTTGATGCGTGAATCGGGTGTGGTAGAGCGTTTGAGTAATACAGCACAAAATGAGTTGATCAATATTACCACCATCTTTTTGGGACTTGCGGTTGGTTCGAAGTTGGCGGCAGACAAATTTCTGCAATTAGAAACTCTCGGTATCTTGGCGCTTGGAGCAATAGCTTTTGCTATAGGGACTGCGTCTGGAGTTTACATGGCAAAAATGATGAATCGTTTCTCAAGCGATCCGATAAACCCCTTGATAGGCGCAGCTGGGGTTTCTGCTGTACCGATGGCAGCTCGCGTTGTTAACAAAGTAGGTTTAGCAAGTAACCCGCACAACTTCTTACTGATGCATGCTATGGGGCCTAATGTGGCCGGTGTACTTGGCAGCGCGGTTGCGGCGGGGATTTTACTTGCCTTGATTGGCTGATGGTTTTCCAATCGACATGGCCAGTATATGACAGCGCAGCATTGCTGCGCTTTTTTCTTATCCGTCTACGTTATTCACTTTACCGTTGTTATATCACGCTCATCAATTTGCTGAAGTTTTCTCTAAACGGAAATAGCTCCTTTGGATTTCAGCGCCGTCGCGATAATCGATATTGTTTACCTGGGTAGAACTTACTTTATGGGTCTATACGGCGAGATTTTATTTCGTTACATCTTTGATTTGGTTTAAAACGTGATTTAGGTTTAGTCTAGAGGTATGCAACGAGTTCAATTACAAAAGGAAAGCCTTATGTACGTTCTTTTAATTGCTGGAGCAATCGTGGCTGCAATGGCATCAATTATCTATTTAATTAAGAAAACAGGCTAAGCTTCTCGGTATGAAAGCAATACTGATTATTATCGCCGTTTTTGCCTTGCTGGCTTTGTTAGTCCCCTTAATTGAGAAGGCCACGGGTGGAAAACCGAGTCCAAGTTATCCGAAACTAGCAAAGTGGATCCTTCCGTTGGTCTTCTTAACGTTGGTCGTAAAAATGCTTTATGTGTGGATTAATGGTTAAATAAAAAGGCGCTTGAGCGCCTTTTTATTAGTTATTTAAAGCCAATTGAAGTGAGCGATTACGTTCTAGCATAGCGAGTCGTTCGTTTGCTAAAGGTGTAAACGTCGCTAACTCAGATTTTGGTAATGACTCTGATTTAGGCAATTTCACTGTTTTAGGATTTTTGTGTTGGCCATTTACTAAAAACTCATAATGCAGATGAGCGCCCGTTACTCGGCCAGTAGCGCCAACAGTACCAATTTTTTGACCCTGTCTGACTTTGTCATTGGTCTTCACGGTACGTTTATTCAAATGAAGGTATTTCGTCACGTATTGCGAACCATGTTCAATAAATACATAGTTGCCGTTTAAATTATTTCTGCCAGATTTAATGACTTTGCCATCACCAGATGCAACAACCGGGGTACCGACTGGCGCCGCATAATCAATGCCACGATGTGCGCTTACTTTTCCTGTCACTGGGTGTAAACGACGTGGATTAAAACTAGAACTGATGTATTTAAAATTAACGGGTGCTCGCAAGAAGGTTTTGCGCATGCTTCGACCTTCAGGTGTGTAGAAATTACCATCACTGTGTTTTACAGCGGCAAAACGTTCACCTTGGTTAATAAATTCAGCCGCAAGAATGTCGCCTGTACCGACAAATTCCCCATCAACATAATGCGTTTCATAGAGTAAAGAAAATTGGTCGCCTTCACGGATATCGTTTGCAAAGTCGACGTCCCAGCCGAAAATGTCTGCAAAATTCATGATTTGTCGCTCGCTCAGTCCCGCCGAAATACCTGCGGTCCAAAAGCTTGACTTGATTTCCCCACTCACCGATTGTGAAACGGTGTCGACTTCTTTCGTATCTACGTGTGAGTGAAATTGACCAGTCGTATCTCGAGTAACAAGTAGTGTTTCGGTTTTCGAAAGCACGTACTTAAGCTGCAACAATTCACCATTATCATCTTTTGCAAAGCTGACCGTTTCACCTGGATGAATTTTAGTTAATTGCTCAGATGTTTTATCAAGATTGACGATGCTATGTAGGGTTTGTGCGGATAATCCCGCCTTTTTAAATAGCACAGCGAGACTATCGCCGGCTTTCACCGTGAAATCATTGAAACTTAACTCTTGAGCTGGTTCTTTTATTTGTTCTTCGTCAGATTCAAGAGTGACTTCTGTTGTGATGTTAGGCTCAGTTACGGTAATTGGGAGTTCGTAGCGTTTGCCAATTTCTAGTGCTGAAGCATCGTTGTCTTTCGACGCGGTAGCTTTTTCTGATGGGATAAGTGCAATGCCAACAATGCCAGCGAGAATACCCAAAATAAGCACTTTGTGTTTTTTAGGGAGCTTATGAACAACGTGAACCATAATGCGCCTTTTCTGCTGTCAAGAAATTTCGTATCTAATATTGCAGGATATACGTTATAAAGCACTAATACCAGTATTTTGTTGATTTAAACTCGCGCGAATATACGCTAGAATCGGTCAAAAGCCGAATACAAACTTGGAGTGAGAGATGGTGGACTTAGAAACCGCGTTCGCAGAGATTCAACGCGGTGCGGAAGAGATCTTATTGGAAGACGAGTTAAAAGATAAATTGAAATCTGGTAAAAAACTGCGCATTAAGGCAGGTTTTGATCCAACAGCGCCAGATTTGCATTTAGGTCATACTGTACTTATCAATAAAATGAAAACCTTCCAAGACTTAGGCCATGAAGTTATTTTCCTAATTGGTGATTTCACTGGAATGATTGGTGACCCGACGGGAAAAAATGTCACGCGTAAACCTCTTACCCGTGAAGATGTGTTAGCAAACGCTGAAACATATAAAGAACAGGTATTTAAAATTCTTGACCCAGCTAAAACGACCGTCGCATTCAACTCTGAGTGGATGGAGAAATTAGGCGCAGCGGGCATGATCAAACTAGCGGCACGCCAAACCGTCGCGCGCATGCTTGAACGTGATGATTTTAAAAAGCGTTACACGAACGGGCAATCAATAGCGATTCACGAATTCCTCTACCCACTTGTTCAAGGTTGGGACTCGGTCGCGCTTGAAGCCGATGTTGAATTAGGCGGTACTGACCAACGTTTCAACCTGTTAATGGGTCGCGAACTTCAAAAAGAAGAAGGTCAAACTCCACAAACGGTATTGATGATGCCGTTGCTTGAAGGGACTGATGGCGTACAAAAAATGTCTAAGTCACTTGGAAACTACATCGGTATTACTGACGCGCCAACAGAAATGTTTGGTAAAATCATGTCTATTTCTGACGATTTGATGTGGCGTTACTACGAGCTACTCAGCGCGTTGAGTTTAGATCAAATTGCCGCACTGAAAGAAGAAGTGACAAACGGCAAAAACCCACGTGACATCAAAATTGATTTCGCAAAAGAAATGATTGCACGTTTCCATAGTGAAGCTGACGCAACGGCGGCTCACGAGGACTTCATTCAGCGCTTCTCTAAAAATGCATTACCAGATGATATTCCTGATGTAACTGTAACGAGCGAAGAGCCTGAAATGGTTATTTCTGTGCTACTAAAAGAAGCGGGCCTTGTAGGCAGTACATCAGAAGCGATGCGTATGATTAAACAAGGCGCAGTGAAGCTAAATGGCGAAGATAAAATCACTGATGCTAAGATGATGGTTGCTAAAGGCACGACGGCAATTTACCAAGTTGGTAAAAGAAAGTTTGCAAATGTAACCGTGGCTTAATTGCCCAGATATAAGAAAAGCCAGCATTCGCTGGCTTTTTTATTGTCCAAACAGCCCTAAATCAAAGGTGAATCGAATACTTTGCCTAACAATCAATGTGTCTAGACAAAAAGAACGGTCTATTTAAATTTAAAGTTGAGCGCAAACGTAAACAAAACCCAAATCAAAGCGATGAAAAGTACGCCAAACCATTGCAGCTGTCGAATTAATGCGGTCGCGACTTTTAGGTCGTTAGGTACGGGAGGGCGTTCAAGGCCGATGCGCGTTTTTTTTAGCTTCTCACCAAGGTAATGTGCTGGCCCGCCAATCTGAATATTCAAACTTGCGGCAAAGAGTGACAGTATCCAGCCACTATTAGACTGATAAGCGTGCTTTCCATAGTGATGGATGTAGTGCCAGGTTTTTTTGTAATTCTGGAAAATAGACAACAGAGCGATTAAAACCCGAATTAAAGGATATTCTAGAATAAAAAGCGTCTTGTTGAGGGGTTTTAGGAAATAGCTATTTGGTAACACAAAGGTACGCCAAGCATGGTTAATCAGCAGTAGTAGTTTGTATGTCACCATAAGCCATGGCCCTGCGATAACATAAAACAAAATGACCAACCAAAATTGGCGAATATGATTTAGGCTAATCGATTCGACGCAAGCTTTGACGATACCCATTTCAGACAAAGACGTGGTGTCTCGTGCGACAAGTTGAGACGTCATTTGTTTCGCTGTTGCCTTCTGGTTTAGTTCCAAAAAACGAGCGATTTTGTCGACTTTTCTGGTTCAGAACTTGTTTCCAAGCACAAATACAGTAGCAGACCATCTATCCAATTTGGGAAAAGTGCGAATGCTTTGATGCCAAATATCAACGCCAAAATGATCGCTACAGGCAACACAAATGCAAGCGTGCCTGAAATCATCAATTGATGAGCAGGGTGCGATTTTTTATAAACACGTTTAGCAATGTTTTTGAACAGGTGGCTTAAAAAGGAATTAGGGTGATACCAACTGTTAAGAGGAAGGAGTTGGGAAAGCGCAACGGCGCCGAGAAAAACAAGCAAGCCCTCATGGGCTTGCAGTACAGAAAGTATCACTTATAGCGTTACCGAGGTTAATTTCTCAAGTAGTGCAACCACCATTTTAGACGAATTCTTAGAGGCAACTTCTAAATATTCTTCAAATGACTGAGGTGATTCTTTGCCAGCGATATCTGAAAGTGAACGGATCACAACAAAAGGAGTTTGCAATGAATGACAAACTTGAGCAATTGCCGCACCTTCCATTTCAACGGCCAGCATTGAAGGGAAATCTTGGCGTGCTTTGTCGATTTTCACTGGATCGCACATGAATGTGTCACCAGTACAAATCAACCCCACCTTTGTTTGGACGTTCTCAACTTCCGCAACACTGATTTTCGCAGCGTTAATTAACTCAGGGTGCGCTTTAAAACCAGCAGGCATTTGTGGAACTTGACCAACTTCATAACCAAAAGCAGTTACGTCTACGTCGTGATGGCGAACTTCGTCAGAAATGACTACATCACCTACATTTAGCGACGGCTCAAAACCGCCAGCTGAACCCGTGTTAATCACGCAATCAGGGGTAAAGTTATCAATTAGCAATGCTGTCGCAAGTGCTGAGGCTACTTTACCAATACCAGATTGAACTAAAGTAACTTGTTGACCTGCAAGGTCGCCAGAGTAAAACGTAAAGCCGCCTTTAGTTAAGGTTTCTACGTTTTGCATCGTATCACGCAATATTGCAACTTCCGGCTCCATTGCGCCGATAATGCCTACTTTCATGTCTTATATCCTATTTCAATAATGTCGAATATTATACGTGACCAAAATGAAAATGCGAGTTTAGCCTTTGACCAAACTCGCATTGCATTTACAAGTTGAAAACGGTTCTTTCTTTAAATTTCAGCAAGCTGAGTGGACATGGCCTTAACTTGTGAACTAGATAATACCGCTGGTTTATAAGTGCGATTGCGCATTTCACGAGGTTCTGGACGCTCGTTTTTACCCAGTTTGAATAATATAGCAGCACGTACTTCGGCTGGTTTGTAGCCTGCGCGCACTTTCATACGAATATGTGGGATGCCAGCGGCTTCCAACGCTCCAGTAACAAACCAATCTTTTTGAGCCTTGTGACCAGATTTATTGGAATTGTTGACTAAATCAACAGCGGCGACAATGTTTAATGAATCTTTGTCTACGAGGACAAAATCAAGTTGTTTGTTTTTAGCTTTGGTAATTGCAGCGCGGCGAGCTTTTGGAGAAAGGCCCGGCTTACACTCAATAAGGTCAACGAGTTTCACGCGGCTCACAACCTTATAACGGTCACCGATTGCACGCTCAATTAAATGCAGAAAAGAAGACTCAACCGCAGTAAATACACTTTCTTTACGACTAAATGGATATGGATTACCTGTATTGTCGTTATATTTAGCAGCAACAACTGAGGCAACGATAACTAAAGCAAGGATAGCTAATAAAGCAAGTTCCATAAGACACTCCACTTTCAACATTTTGACAACTGATTTTATTAAGCAAAACCTGTGCCGAAGTGGAGTGATTCATTTAAATATTAAGGTTTAAAGCCGTTCGAGATACCTTTTACTGCGATGGCGACGGCATCATGTGCATGTAGCGATTCAAAATGATCTACGCGAATATAGAAATCTTGAAATGTCTTCGCATCGAGAAGAACTTTCAATTTTCTTGCCGAGTCTTCACAAAACATCAGGTTTTGTCCATTTAAACGAGCAAACTCTTGCTCATCTTCACGTTTCACCGCTGCTTGGACTGGTGTTTTTAGGGTTGATTCAATCGAATCGATGAGATCAACAATGTCAAATTCTTGACTCGCATTGTCTAAAACGACTTTGACCGTTGCCACTGAGCGTTGTGAATGAGGTGTCGCGACAATGCCTTCGGTTGTTCCTAGCCAGCGGCGAACTTCTTCTCGGTCAACGCTGGTATCTGAGAATCGAGCATCAAATGCATGTTGGATAAGTTGACGCGCAAGCGCGGCTGAACATGGACAGGTCGAAGAGTAGGTCACACCGACGCTTAATTCGATTTTGGTCACGCCTTGAGCGAGCGAGGCATTGATTTCTACGGGGTAACCTTTCCAACCTTGTTTACCACTTAAAAGTGACTTCCGACGCAATAACAACTCGAATCGGAAACTCACTTTTGCGCTTTGGCTTAAGCCTTCATGCGTTGTGATAAAGCGATCAAGCAGCGTATTTATGGATAGAGGAGATAGCGTTGATTCGTTAGAGAGTTCATCCAAGGCTAAAAAAAGGCGAGACATGTGAATGCCTTTCGCTTGTTCATCATCTAAACTCACAAAAGCATCGGCCTTCGCAGACACAGAGCAAGGTGAAAGCCCTTTGGTCTCCAACAGAATAGGTAACTCAATATTGCTCATACCAACCCAATCGAGACGGCCGGTTTCTAACGCTTCAGCACTGTGTGCAATGTCTGGCATGCTAGCGGGCATAGCTTCCTCTATTCGTAGAACTTTAAAAAACGCGCATACTACATGAAATTTGAGCGAAAGTGGAAAATAATCGAGATGGCGTGAAAGAGATTAATTCAAGTTTTGTGCATTTACAGATACATTTCTCGCCTCTTTGGGCTGCATGAGTATAATAGAAGAAACCGGAGCGGTAAGACGTAATTATGATAGATTCCTCAATGGATCCTTGGACGCGATTAGTATCCAATCTTCTTGAAAAACATGGTGATTTAAAAGCAGGACTGGCGTGCTACGCAATCGTACTGCTTGTTGCGCTAGTTACGGGTTGTATGTTTCTCTACGTGGCGCTTGGCGAGATCAATCTTCTCGATGTGTTGTCTGTTGTGTTCTTTGCAGCAATTGCATCTCCCATGTTGATTATGATGACGATTCAAGCGTTGAAAGGATTGCACTCTTCGCGTGCCTACATTGAGTCAGCGACACAGCAAGAAAAACTTTTAAACCAGACGCTTAAAGACAACATCAATCGCTTGAATAGCGAGATTGATGAAAGAAAAATTGCCCTCCACGCAAAGCACCGTGCAATCGATGAATTACGAAAAGAAATCACTGAGCGTAAAAAAGCGCAGTTAGCATTAGAAACTGCATATAAAGACAAAGGGAAATTTATTGCCACCCTGAGCCACGAGTTGCGCACGCCACTCAACGGGATTGTCGGTCTAACACGCATGTTGCTCGATACTGAATTAAATAAACAACAAAAAAGTTGGTGTAACACGGTCTTTTCGAGTGCAGAAACGCTCGGCAATATTTTCAACGACATAATCGATTTAGACAAAATAGACCGGGAACAATTGGACATTGCTGCTGATAGCATAAATGTGTCTGACTTTATTAATGACGTGGTCAACTTCGCGGGACTCATAGCCGATCAAAAAGGTCTTGAGTTTAATATTCAGCGCCAAGGTATTTTGGATGTCTATGCACTACTTGACCCAACTCGTTTGCGCCAAGTGTTGTGGAATTTGATTAACAACGCCGTGAAGTTCACTCATCGAGGTGGGGTTTCACTATTGTGTCACCGCGAAAATTTAGAAGAAGGTCCTTGGTTATACATTAGTGTCATCGATACTGGTGTGGGTATCCCAGAAGACCAACTCGAGAAAATTTTTGATATGTACTACAAAGCGCCAGATTCTACGGGGGCGAATGCCATCGGTTCAGGTATTGGACTCGCGGTGACTAAGGCATTGGTGGAAGCCATGCACGGTACAATCTCGGTGTCTAGCGTGCAAGGCGAGGGAAGTCGTTTTGACGTAAAATTGCCGCTTAAACTGACCACGGCACCTAAAGCCCAGAGTTATGCAGGTAGAAGTTTAAACATCCTATTGGTTGAAGACGTGCCTCTCAATGCGGAAATTGCGACAAATCTGCTCGAGCAACGAGGCCATGAGGTCATTTGGGCGGAAACAGGTGAAGATGCGCTTTGCTTGGTGGAAACCGAGGATGATTTAGATCTTATTTTGTTAGATATGCAGCTTCCGGATATTAATGGAGATGAAGTTGCCCGACATATTCGTGAAGACAGCCGTTTTGATGATTTACCTATTGTTGCGCTTACCGCGAACGTTCGCAGTGCAGAGCAAGAGCTTGAAGGTATAAGTATTCAAGGGGCGTTGGCTAAACCAATAAACACGAC
The DNA here is from genome assembly GCF_017638925.1 of Pseudoalteromonas xiamenensis. Taxonomy (NCBI): domain Bacteria; kingdom Pseudomonadati; phylum Pseudomonadota; class Gammaproteobacteria; order Alteromonadales; family Pseudoalteromonadaceae; genus Pseudoalteromonas; species Pseudoalteromonas xiamenensis. Next base: position 1,132,371 of record NZ_CP072133.1, on the reverse strand, counting down.
GCGTCTAGACCGTATGCTTGGTGAGTTATTTGGACTCAACGCGCAAAAGAGTGCAAACCCCGATGAACTGCATGTATATGAGACTCGTTGATGAAGCGCAGGCCAGCCACTTAGATATTGAAACGATCAGCGATTTTGTCGCGTCAATGGGCGTAACGGCTTTCCAACGTAGTACAGAACTGTTTGGCCGCTTGAATCCGAAATATTGTGAGGAGCTACGTGAAGCACTTGCAAACGGTGATATTGAGGAATATGGCTCGGTAGCACACAAAATGAAAGGCGTCGCGGGTTCTGTAGGATTATTGCAAGTTCAATTACATGCAAAAACGATGGAATTGGATTCGCCGAACGAGTCAGCCGAGGTATTGTCTGCGTGGGTAGATGAGTTGACTGCAAAAATAAATGAAGGGCAGTTAGCCCTTCATTCATTAATTGCAAAGCTGGCTGAAACCGAATAATGCTTAGTTATCGATTTTCCCAATGAAGCGATAGCCTTCACCGTGGATAGTGCTGATAAGCTCCGGTGTATTCGCATCGCTTTCAAAGTGTTTACGGATACGACGAATTGTTACGTCAACCGTACGGTCGTTTGCTCGTAGCTCACGGCCCGTCATGTGCTTGATAAGCTGTTCACGGCTGAAAATACGGCCTGGTGAGTCGAGCATCAAGCGTAGCGCGCGGTATTCACCTTTTGGTAGACGCTTAGCAACGCCTGCAGGTGAAGTTAGGCAACGGCTATTCTCATCAAGCTCCCAACCATTGAACGTTAATACGCCGTTGGTTTCTAGCTTTGATTCTTCCGCAGTTGAACCTGTACGCGAGATCAAATTGCGAGCTCTGATAGTAAGCTCACGTGGGTTGAATGGTTTAGTGATGTAATCATCAGCACCAATCTCAAGACCCAAGATACGATCGACATCGTTGTCACGTCCGGTCAAGAAGATTAATCCGATGTTTCTCTTCTGGCGAAGTTCACGAGCTAGGATCAGACCGTTTTTACCTGGAAGATTGATATCCATAATTACGAGGCTTACGTCATCATTTGACGTCAGCTTGTCGTGCATGTCATCACCATCAATGGCTTCAAGAACTTTGTAACCTTCAGCTTCGAATAAACTAACGAGGTTCAGCCGAGTTACGTCTTCATCCTCTACGATCAGAATGACTGGCGTTTGCATTATATATTAACCTTTTGGGAATATTTTATTTACATTAAATTCGGTACAGTATAATAAAAACCGAATATTGATGATTATAGGAGCATATTCAAATGTTAACAAGAAAAATCAGTCCGGATGAAATTTTGCTACGGCAAGCAGGCGAGATAACACTTTAAAATTGTGCCTATTCATAGCTTGCTTATTGATATACAAACGAATTTTGCTCCCTTCTTGGACCAGCGCTGCAACACCACCGTGTTCTAAAAACGCGAGGCTCTCACCCACAGTTACGGTATTTAATGCCATTGGCTCAGTCCAAGCATTCAGTATATCATTTTCATGACTTTCATCAACGTAAGTAATATCACAACGATCTGATAAATCGACTAATGATAATGCACTATTTATTTCTTTAACCTGAATGGGTTTGTCATTAATACTAAGTCCAGTGTTGGATGATAATACCGAACCTGGACCTTCTTTTAATGTATAAAAACAAAATCTTAGACTATTTTCAGTTTGAGATTTTGGAAATTCGATAAATTTAGCCATTTGGAATAAAAACGCGGAACGTACCTGCTCGGGTGATTTTGCAGCAGCTTGGCCGCATATTATCAAAAATAGCAGAATTCCCAGGCGTTTCATCACAGCACCTCTTTCAAGGGTAAAGTGATAACAAATCGACTACCTTTCTCAGTATGCTCATCTAAATAAATAGAACCATTAAGCGCTTGTGTAACTAAATTGTAGACCAAGTGCATGCCCAGACCACTGCCTCCCTCGCCACGACGCGTTGTAACGAATGGATCGAAGATGCGCTTACGGATACTGTTTGGTACACCAGAACCATTGTCCGCATAAATGAATTGTACTTCGTGTTCAGAAGGCTCTATCTGGATGCTAATGTGGTGGTCATGGCTCTCCGAATCGCCAAACGCGTGAATAAGAGAGTTAGAGATCAGTTGTTCAAATATTTGATGCAGCGGCCCAGATTTACTATTGAAAACATATTTATCTGGGCAATCGATGCTGACATCGGCGCGTTTTAGCGTAAGCTCTGCGCGCATAGAGGTGACAACATCCCGCAAGAGATTCTCAATTTGAATGTTTGTACTCAGTTCTAAATCTTGACTTACAGCGACTTTCTTAAAGGCGGAGATGAAGCTCTGCAGCGCGGTTAAGGTTTCGATAAATAAGGTCTAAATTTTCAATACCATCGTTGATGAAACGCTCGAGTTGTTTTGACGTGAGGGCTTTGTTTTCAAACGCCATTTTGATATCAGAAAGTTTATCTCTTAACAACGTAGAACCGGTTACACCCAGACCGATAGGGGTGTTAACTTCATGCGCAACCCCTGCGACCATTTGACCAAGAGACGCCATTTTTTCGTTTTCAACGATTTGGTTTTGATATTGATGCATTCGCTCTAGCGTATTCAATAGTTCTTGATTTGCTTCGCGAAGCGCAATAGTGCGTTGGTTTACCTTTTCTTCAAGACTTTGGTTTAATTGTTTAATTTCTAATTTATCGGCTTTATGGCGTTCTATTTGGTTTTGCGTGCGAGCGAGCATTAAATTTAAGTTATTTGCGAGGATATTAATTTCTTCAATGTTATTTTTATCTGCGCGAGCACTATAATTATGATTTTTGGACACGTCTTGCAGCAATAAACTTAATGCCTCGATTGGTGTCGCTATTCGTTTTTGTATCCCTCTAGCGACAAAGAGAACTAGCACTAAGACGAATATCGTTAAACAAATATCAACTAATATTTTACGTTTTATATATCTATTTAATCGCTCTAAGCCGCCTCTTATATATACATAACCTTCCGTTTTTCCTTCATAAACGACAGGTTTTATCAGTTCAATATAGTCACCGCTGATTTTGGGTGTTAACAATTCATCTATGTTATTCACCTTTAGAGGAACAGGTGGCGTTTTACTCGCATTATAACTGGTAAAGAAAACTGGTTTATTGGTGATGTCATCAATCGCATAAATATGAATGTTTTTAACCAATTCGATATTGCTAAACGATTGAAGGCGCTTATCTTCCGTTTTTCGGTCATCGAAGATAAGCGTGATTTGCGCGTTAAAAGCGACAATTTCTGCAAGAATACCAAGCTTTTCAATAAGAAGTTGTTTTTGTTCTTTTACGTCTAAGTAGGTGGAAATAGAAATGGACAGGGATAAGCATAATGCAGTAACAAGCATAACCGCGCTTATCAGGGCTTTTCTGATACTTGTTTTAGATCCTGGCTTTGGCATTGTTTGTAATAGTTCTCTTGCCCGTTTCGGTTACTTATTCAAGTGTAGCAAACAGTTAAAATAAAAAAACAAAAAATTTTCATCGGCAATACAATCCTGAAGATTGTGGTAACAATTTGCTGAAAAGGAACAAAATTGAAAGGAAATGCGTTCTATCTTGGAAAAGCGAAAGAATTTCGCAGGAGGATACAGAGTAATAATGAGGCCTAAAAGGCCGCATTATTAGGAGAGTTTTACTGGCATTGATAAATCGTGAATTTGTTATTTTTCGCTGGAATATCAACCATTTTAAAGTTTTCTTGGAGTATTGGTAAGTACTTTAAGAACGAATTTGCAACAAGGATAAGCTGCCCTTTCTTAGCCAGTATTGACGCCGCACCTTTGAAAAAACGTTCAGAAATGGTGTAATCCGTAGCGAGACCTGTATGGAATGGTGGATTACTCACCACTGCGTTATAAGTATCGGTAATTGCATTGAGGCCATCACTCAAAAGTGTTGTGCCTTTAACATTATTCAGCCTGAATGTTTCATTCGTTGCATAAACCGCAAGTGCACTTACATCGAGCGCTGTTGGGTGAATAGACGGGTTCTTTAGTGCCATAAATGCACTGATGATCCCTGCGCCACACCCAAAATCCAATACATTGCCCGATAAAGTATCGGTATTTAGTGCGTTGAGAAGTAAAGCTGTGCCTGAGTCGAGAGAGCCGTGATTAAATACACCAGGTAAGCTCGCTACGTTGAAAGTCAGTTCGTCAATCTTTACATCAAAGCGTTTTAAATAACTGTTTATCTCGAATTTATCTAGTGCAAAGAGGCCTCCGAATTCAAATAGCACACAGTGTTTTGCACTTTCGAGTTTATAACAGACTTCGGCTTTGTCTTCTAATTGCTTCTGGGCAGATTTAACACCACCTTTATTATCACCAACGACCAGCAAACGCGTTTGTTGCGATGCAATCGCCCGAATATTATCAAACATCATTTGCGCTTCAGGCTTTGATTTCGGGTAGTAGTAAATAATCAAATCAAAGTCGCGTTTCGGCAGTTCTACATCAACAATCGCTTCTGCATTTGCGTTTTTATCGAGTGAATCGATGTCGGCCATATTGTAGCTAAATGCAGTAATTTTAGATTCGGGATTCAGTTTACGCAGTTTGCGAATAAATCCATCTCGTTCAAAATTAATGACGAGGATATCGTGACCAATGAGTCTCATGCTCATTTCTAAGCAGAAGGAGACTCGGATTTTCCATAGAACCAGACATACCTAAACCTTTTAACAGAAAAGGGCCTAAAGGCCCTTTAAATCGAACTTGCTTTTACTTCACAAAGCGAAGAAATCTAATTGCTGTGAACGATATAACAATTTACTTAGATTTTCACTTAAGCGGTGCGCTTAAACATCAAATCCCATACGCCGTGGCCTAAGCGATGGCCTCGTTGCTCAAACTTGGTCAATGGGCGGTGATCAGGACGAGGTACGTAGTCATTCGTTTCAGACGTATTCTCATAACCTGGCGCTTGCGACATGACTTCAAGCATATGTTCAGCGTAATTTTCCCAATCCGTAGCCATATGGAAAACACCGCCAATCCGAAGCTTAGAACGTAAACTTTCAGCGAACTCTAGTTGTACAATACGACGTTTGTGGTGGCGCTTTTTGTGCCAAGGATCTGGGAAAAACAATTGTAATGTAGCTAGACTGCCATCAGGAATGCAATCCGCTAAAATCTCCACCGCATCGTGTTCAAAAAGACGCAAATTTGTTACGCCTTGCGCATCCGCATCCATTAAACAAGCGCCAACGCCTGGTTTATGCACTTCGATACCAATGTAGTTTAAATGTGGATTGTTCTTCGCCATCTCTACCAGCGATTTACCCATGCCGAAACCGATTTCCAATACAACGTCATTGTTGTTACCGAAAACGTCTTCGAAATTAAGCATGCCCATGTCATGCGTTAGGCCCATTGTTGGCCAACACTTTTCAATTGAGGCAGCTTGGCCTTTGGTCAAACGACCTTCGCGTTTTACGAAGCTGCGAATTCTACGCATGTATTTGCCGTCTTGTTCGGCTTGCTCAATAGTCAATTTGCTTGATTCTGACATGGTCTTCACACTGGCTAAAAAAATGGTCGCATATTATCCCTGTAAGGACGCACAAGCACAAGTGCTTGACCTTTTATATTTGCCCACTAGACTGGCGCCACATACAAAAGAATATAGTCGAATGGCATGAGTATTTCTGCAAAAGAGGCAAATTGGTTTTCACAGCAGGTTGTGGATTGGTATGAAATCCACGGGCGAAAAACACTTCCTTGGCAACTAGGTAAAACACCATACAAAGTATGGGTGTCTGAAGTGATGTTGCAACAAACTCAAGTTGCCACCGTAATACCTTATTTTGAGCGGTTTATGTCAAGTTTCCCCACCGTTATAGACTTAGCTAATGCGCCAGAAGACGAAGTTTTGCACCATTGGACAGGTTTAGGGTATTACGCAAGAGCACGAAATTTACATAAAGCCGCCAAAAAAGTTCGGGATGAATATGCCGGTAAGTTCCCTGAAACTCTCGAAACGGTAATGGATTTACCTGGGGTGGGGCGTTCAACCGCCGGGGCTATTTTGTCTTTATCATTAGGGCAGCCGCATCCAATCTTGGATGGTAATGTGAAAAGAGTCTTGGCCCGATTTTTTCTAGTCAGTGGTTGGTATGGCGTAAAAGCAGTTGAGAACGAACTGTGGTCGTTAAGCGATTCTGTGACGCCAAAGAACAACGTGACTCAATTCAATCAAGCGATGATGGATTTAGGCGCAAGTCACTGTTCGCGTACAAAGCCTAATTGCCTTGCATGTCCTCTTCAGGAAAAATGCCTTGCGCATTTAGAAGGAAAAACGAAAGAATTTCCAAACTCAAAGCCGAAGAAAGAAAAGCCAAAAAAGCAGGCGTATCACTTAATTATAAAATCGACAGATAAATTGTTAATGGAAAAACGTCCAAACAGTGGTATCTGGGGGGACTCTTTAGCTTTTTCGAGTTTGAAACCTTAGAAGCCATGAACGTCTTTATAGCGCAGCAAGGATTGGATGGTCAGATAAGCTACCTTGAGCCTTTCGTTCACGTGTTTAGCCACTTTGAGTTGACGATAACCCCAAGTGTTTTGGCGTTAAGCCGTATTCCAGATGTAGTGCATGATAACGCCATTATCTGGTTTGATATTACACAGCCACCATCTGTCGGATTATCGACACCAACGAAAAAGATGGTTAAAGAGATTTCATTGTTAGGGTACACTTAACCCATAAGACTATTTAGGAGACTTTCATGGCTCGTACCGTATTTTGTCAAAAGCTACAAAAAGAAGCACCAGGTTTAGATTTCCAGTTGTACCCAGGTGAATTGGGAGAGCGTATTTTTAACAACATCTCTAAGGAAGCTTGGCAGCAATGGCAACACAAGCAAACGATGTTGATCAACGAGAAAAAACTCAACATGATGAATCCAGAGCATCGTGCTTTATTAGAAGAACAAATGAGTGGTTTTTTGTTCGAAGATAAAGAAGTAGAAATTGAAGGTTATCGTCCACCAGAGAAGTAATATCTCTTGAGTGTACAAAACAAAAGGCCCGTACGGGCCTTTTGTGTATCAATACATTGTCTAATCAGTTGCGATTAAAGTTGTGCATTATTCTCCGTACTTTCTTTGAGCACTTTTTCAATAAAGGTAACCGCTCTAGCGTATGCATTTTCAAGCAGATCACGTTGCTTGATTAAATCATCACTCGAGAGTTTTTCAGCTTTGCAATTCCCTTCAAAGGCAATCGCTTGTTCAGCTACTTCCATTGCACCAATCGTTTTTGAAATGGATTTGAGCTGATGACACGAATCGATGATCACGTCCTGATTCATCGACACAACACCAGAATTAACATCGCTAATAAGTTGAGAACTTTGGTCTAAATACATTTTAAAGAAACGCTGGCGTTTGCTCACATCATTGTTCACGTACTTATTCAGCGTATCCAAATCTACGGCAGGCACTTCTATCACCGCCACAGTGTCCTGTTGTGGCGCGAGTTCAAGAGTTGGGCTTTGCTCAGCGGCACTACCAAATTTCTCTTTCCATTTATTCAGCGTCGTTTCGAGTACATTCAATTCTATCGGTTTTGTGATGTAATCGTTCATACCAGCAGTTAAACAGCGTTCACGCTCGCCTTTAAGTGCATTGGCCGTCACCGCAATTATGTATGGTTGCGCATTAGGATCTTCATCTTTTTCTGCAAGGTCTCGAATTTTTGCCACCATGTCGTAGCCTGACATCTTCGGCATGTGCAAATCAGTTAGAATCAGCGGGTAATGACCTGATTCCCAAAGCTCTAAGCCTTGTTGACCATTCTCAGCTACTTCTACTCCATAACCTAATAGGTGAAGTTGGTCAGTAAGTACCTGCTGATTCAAAATGTTATCTTCAACAAGCAGTACAAGTTTGTTTTCTGCACGAGCTTGGTCGATGCTCAAATAATTGTTTAAGCTACTGGTTTGTTTTAGTTCTTTCGGTTTATGCAACCCTGCAGCAACCAACACCGAAGTCATAAAACTCGACTTACACAAAGGTGAGGCATTTAAGTAGAAAACTTTTTGGTGATTAATTGCAGCTTCATCCATTTTACTCAGCACAATGATCTGCTGCGTATAGCGTTCGATTGAGTAGAGAAGTGAGCGAAGAGGGTTGGTGATCGTATTCATGCCATCCAAAGCATCTAGAATCCAAATCACATTATCGATGTTTTGGAATTCTTCCATTTCGGTTTCATTTTGAGCAAAAGCAACCGTGGCTCCCATAAAGCGCAGATAACGACTCAAAATGGCACTTCTTGCTGCATTGTCCGTCATTAATACGACTTGATAGCCATTAAGAACAGATTTATTCGCGTATTCAACTTTCCCTTGGGTACTAAACGGCAGTTCAACCACAAATTCACTACCCATGCCAATATCACTTGATACGTGAATAGATCCAAGCATGAGTTCAATTAAGCTTTTACAGATAGATAAACCAAGGCCTGTGCCACCATATTCACGAGTAATAGAGTTTTCTGCTTGAATAAATGGATTAAAGATCTCACGAAGCTGCGCTTGCGTCATCCCTTTGCCGTTATCCGTAACGGTGAATCGCAACGTATAGTGCTCAGAGGTATTTTGGGCCACTTCCACAGCAATTTTCACAAAACCTTGGCGGTCTTCATCTGTTGTCGTGAATTTAATTGCATTACTACAGAGGTTATAAAGCACTTGGCGGACGCGAACAGAGTCACCAATCAGATTATTGGGAATGTCCGGTGCGATACTAAGTTGTAGATCGAGCCTGCGCTTTTTCGCCACTGACGAAAGCACTCGAGCAACTTCTTCAATGGTTTCCGAAACCGAAAATGCACTGTTATCAATCGCTAATTTGCCGGCTTCAATTTTTGAGAAGTCGAGAATGTCATCTAATATGCCCAGCAACGAGAAGGCAGAGTCGCGAATGATCGTAGACAGACGGTGTTGAGCACCATTGAGTTCGGTTTGGCGCAAGAGGTCGATAGTGCCAATTACCCCATTCATTGGTGTGCGTATCTCATGGCTCATCGTGGCTAAGAATGTGGTTTTGGCGTCGTTTGCACGTTCTGCATTTAAGGTGGCCTTTTCGAGAGCGAGAGTACGAGACTGCACTTCGGTTTCCAGACCTGTTTGTAATTGCTTAAGCTCTTTCTCTGCAGCTTTACTTTGAGCTAGGGCACTTTGTACTTGTTTAAGCAATTTGTTTAATGTTTTTACGAAGTTTTCGAGATTGCCAAATCGAGATGCTTCGAGTTGCGCACTATAATCTTGTTGCTCAATAATCTGGTGTAACTCTTTTTCAACGTCTTCGGTAATGTTCGTCATGCAGCCAGCCGCTCGAGAACAGATAAGCTTAGCTCCACCAAAAACCGCGAGAAGTGATAGTAATGCAAAGAGATAAGCAAGCGGTGAGCCTTTGGACGCAGAAGTTGGTAACTCTGCAATCACAAGTTCGCCAACGAGCTGGCCGTCTAGTTTTAATAACAGGTGATTTTGAATCTTTCCATCTCGTTCATATTGCTGCGCTTGTCCAATCGCTTTGGGTGCTGTTTCTGACGAGGCATAAATAAGTGACGCATCAGTCATGCCGTTGTGACTATATAAGTAGTATTCCTTATTTGGTGTTAAGGCTTTTAAACCAGCCACAATTTGTTTGGCTTGACTGAAGTTAACCTTCATCATTGTGTTAGCAAGACCTTCGGCAAGTGCTTCATTATCAACTAACGAGGCAGGTGATTGAACAATGGTTGTGGTACTTGGCCACATATACCCTGCAACACCAGCAAAAGCGCTTGCAACTAATGCAGTTACTAATACGAGCGGGATTACTCCCTTAAAAGGAAAAGGCACTTTGTTTTGCATCTCTGCTTCCAGCTATCAATGAGTGAGTTCGTGTTCTTTTTGTTATTGCTCTAACACTACTATATACCAAGAAAACGAAATTCCTCGGCGAATGTTCAGTATCTTGAAAGTATGCTAACACTTTCCTTGTTCCCTTAACTAGTATTTAATGCCTTTTTGAAACGGCGCAACCCAGATGGGTTGTGTGTTTTTTGCCCATTAATCATTGCAATTAGCTGTTATTTATCCATCTTGGGTGAAAACTGCGCAAACGATACATTGATTTAAAAAAAGGGTTGACTTAAAAAGGCAAAACCCGTTTAATACGCCGCACGCCCAGATAGCTCAGTCGGTAGAGCAGGGGATTGAAAATCCCCGTGTCGGTGGTTCGATTCCGCCTCTGGGCACCATCTTTCTTTCAAGTTGTTGAATTAAAGATACTAAGGTGCGCCGACTTAGCTCAGTTGGTAGAGCAACTGACTTGTAATCAGTAGGTCATCCGTTCGACTCGGATAGTCGGCACCATTTCTCGCTACGAAATAAAACATAGCAAACCTGTTTGCCCAGATAGCTCAGTCGGTAGAGCAGGGGATTGAAAATCCCCGTGTCGGTGGTTCGATTCCGCCTCTGGGCACCATCCTTCTTTACGTTGGATTCCGGTGCGCCGACTTAGCTCAGTTGGTAGAGCAACTGACTTGTAATCAGTAGGTCATCCGTTCGACTCGGATAGTCGGCACCATTTCTCGCTAAGAAACAAAATTAGCACTTCTTGTTTGCCCAGATAGCTCAGTCGGTAGAGCAGGGGATTGAAAATCCCCGTGTCGGTGGTTCGATTCCGCCTCTGGGCACCATCCCTTCTAGCTTTGCGCTAAATTTCAAAAAACTGTTTCCTACAAAAAGACCTATTTCCCATAAAAAACTGTTTTCGTCGCGTATGACGGAGGCGAATTTGCGAACGCCAGAAAGCAAAAAACCGCGATAAAGAAACTCAGATTAAGTTTGGCGACTTAAGTTTCTAACGCGGCTTTTATAAACATAGTGATGTTTATGTGACTATCTTAGCTGTAGGGTAATCCTATGTCTAGTGGGTAGTTAAAAATTTGCAGACTACGTTCCTATCGAATTTTATTTGAATACGGGAAAAAACTCAGATTTCAAAAAAAGAGCAGACTTGAAAGCTTCTCAAGTTAAAAGACAGGTGTTCTTTTCACTTGAGGTGCTTACTGCGACACAGTCAGAAACACAGACTTTGGTGTTTAGCCACATCGCATTTCTTCATGCCCGATTTGGAAAATTTAATTCAAGTACATCGGCCATAGCTAAACACTTACGTTATTCGGTCAATGCAGTCAAAAACGCATTAAGCGAGTTGCTCGATAGCAGAGAGGGGAAAACTCCACTTCTTATTGAAGAGCAGTCGCAAGGCTATAATCTATGCCTTAAAATAAATCTACAGCATCCATTAGGCTATAGATTGCTGCAAAGCTATACGCAAATGCTAAATAAGCAGCAGTCACCTCATACATTACCACTTTATTCCGTGCGACTTGATTTGGTTGATCCCAAAAGTCGATATGACTCACGCCATCAACACAAAATGCTTATGCTGTACGGGCTTATTAATAGCAAAATCAAAGCGAACAAAATTGCTACGCGCAACAAACAGAAGAGTTATCGACAAAGTATTTCGCAGCTTAGTAAAAAGCTAGGTTGGGTTTACATGACAGTAAAGTCCTTGCTCGACACTATGCTATCAATGGGGCTTCTAACTGTAGAAAAAGATTACTCTGTTCATGTTATGCGTGTCGTTTTTTCAACCATTGCAAAATTACAATCTGCCTCTCAAGGGCGGCAAAGTGTGCTATCCAATGACATCCCTATTGAGCGCTATAGAGATAGGCCAGTAGTTACTTAGCGCCTTTCCCCTCTATATTCTAGAACTGCCTCGATGCAGTGCTTTTGCACGTCTGAAATTTGATAGTTGGCGCAATTACCATTTATTTCAAGTTTTTATCGTAATGAAAATAGGTCGGTTTTCTCATGCGGCTAGAATGCGAGTGATAAAATCCTTCCCCCATCACCTCTAAATCACCCAACTGATAAATTAGTGATAGTTTTTCCGTGTGTCATCTAAGTTAGTGCCGCCTATGCTAAATTCAGTGACTTATAGCTTTCATTTGGCGATACCTTTAAATATAGTGTTTAAATATAAAGAGATAGGTTTTACCAAACGCAGTTTGGCCAAAACCAATTTGTGTTTTTTTCTAAAAAGGGTGCGCAATGGAAACGATCGAGTTAGGCGTTGAGCCAGTCACTTTTCAGTATGAACTTGATGGTGAGCAGGTGTTTTTCTGTGTCGGGCTTACTGACTTTGAACGATTTGGCGTTGAGTGTGCCTCAAAACAGACAGTCTTAAAAGGCGTTTCTGATGATGAAACTGAAGCAATTCAAGACTATATGATACAAGTTATTTTGAGTGTGGATGACGAGAAATTTACTAGTCTAATTCATTAGTAGCTTTTAGATAGCTGCTATGAGCGAAAAGCGGACGTTTAAGTTTTATAAATTCTTTTTTATTTCTTTTCATAACTAGCAACTTGCCCCCATAGTCATGGAAACGATCCAATAGGTTATTTTTATGTCTTGTGGAAAACACAACAGTTATAAAAATACGATATGTAGCAACACCTTATAATTTATGCTAAAACTGGTTCAATCAGATAAACGACCCAACCAATGGTAGAAAAACGACCCGTTGGGTCGATATTAAATTGTTGAACTGACCCCACTAACCAACAAGGAATTTAGTAGTTGATTAACTTCATAAGATCTTTCCGTAAAAAATATCAGCCTTCCCCAAATCCAGAAGTGCTACTCACAGCACTTGATTTCAAAGGAGCTGGTAGAAGAAATGAATGTTTCTTAAACGCCTTTGTTGCTGTAAATAGATTCGACGAAGTAGAAAAATATGTTTTGGGATACGTCTACTTTAAATCAGACGTCGAATCATCGCCTCAAGAACATGCGTGGGTAAAAGTTGGGGACTGTTACCATGACCCAACTATTCAACCTGAAAGTCAATCTAGAAGGTTTCGGTACAGCCCGGTTTTTGAACTAAGCAACGAAGAAGTAAAACAAATCATATACTCACAGCATACCCAAGAAGAGCAGGAGCTCATCAAAAAGGGAGAGTTTCCTTTTGAGCCGCCAACAATTCGTGAGGTAGTTGAGCATAACAAGGCATTGCAGCGGACTAGCCGCTGAATGCGTCGTTATATTTAATAGGAAAATCAGGTGTACACCAAAAAGAAAAATTATGAAGAAAAGCAGATCCCGCTGGCTGACCTGAAAACCAAATTTCATTATGAGTTAAAGTATTTGGCCGAGTACCTTTCATTTACTAATGACCTTACACAGAAAAAAGATGCTCAGATCTCTCAGTTGATGTCTGACGACTATGAAGAAAACATAGAAGCAGAAGCTATACTTCAGGGTCTATATGAGAAAGAAAAAGATGCACTTCTGAGCTACTACCATCATTCCGCAATCGTACTTGTCTACACTATCTTTGAAAGTATGCTGGCGGATATATGTAGTGAAGTTCATAGGTTTGCTAAGGCTGGATTTACACACAATTGCCTATCTGGTGGAAATCTTATTGGGAAGTCAAAGACATATTTAGAACTAACGTCAGATATGCCATTTAGCTTGATAGAAGGGGAATGGGCAAGAATTGGTCAGTTCCAAAAGCTAAGGAACATGATTGTTCATCAGAACTCATGTTTTTCAGGTAATGAAAAGAGCATTAAAGACCAACAAAAAAAGATTAAAAACAACTTTAACACTATAAAAATTTCGGAAGCCTACAATAGATTTTATATCTTAGATGATGTACTGATTCATGAGTTTATTGCACTTGTAAAAGTGTTTGTAGATAAGGTTATAGATCACCTCGAATCTGTGATATTCATGGTGGAAAGAACAACAGAAAAACCCAATATGAATTATGTGCCATTTTAAATATAACAAACAATTCAACAGTGATTCGCAACGCTCTGCGCTTTCACTTCGGATTGAGTTTGGTGTTTACGGCGCAGTGGTTTAGCCTGTGGCAGCGTTTCTCACACGTTAATTGGGCGTTACCGAACGTCTGCTTTTGTAAATCTCGCATATTTTATATGAATGCCTGAACGACTCTTAATGGCACAAACCAGCAATAGTTTCATTCTCTAAGTTAACGGCCTTGGTTCAGAGGTAATTCACAAGTCACCCTGTATTTCTACATTCGCAAAAACACCGCGTCACTCCCCTTTGAAAAGGGAGTGACGCGGTGGTAAACCCCGCGCTAAACCAAGCAGAACAAAGAGGGGAGAATCAATTGTTGACGTTCTGTGCGCGTTATGACACTCTAGAAACGATTCCAGTAAAAGCGAGACGAATGTCATCGCGTCAAGACATAAAGCCTTTGGCTTTATCATATCAGTGAGATCTACTCACAACTAAAAACCAAGCTTTCGGGCTTTTTACTTCACAAATTAGTTCATCTGATTTAGGCATTTTTGTGCCTTGAATTTGGCTATTTGTACCTGCATTTTGCAGAGACTTACGCGAACTCTAACGAACCAAATAGGAGAAATGTTACTACCTAACCGACCCGTGCATAGTACATTTAAAACAACGCTTTGCTGTGTACGCCTTTTCAGGAAACCGTCAAAGCGGGGCAAATTTGGCCATTTTGAACTATTGTGCCGTTATTCACTTTGTGTGGAAATCGTATGCTCCAACATACGATTGGCATTTAAAACTTACCTTTGGATATTGGTTCAAATAGTTGGTTGGTAGTGACTCTTTTTAAAATCTTGCTGCTGGGAGCTTAAAACGTGAGTAATTTAAAATATCAACTGCAAGGATTAATGCTTAGAAACCAAGATGGCAGTTATGGAGTGAAAGCTGAGCGTAAAAAGTCGCTTTTACAAATCAGTAGTCAACTTAAAGAAGGTGGCTACCGATTGCATTCAGTACACTCACTTAAACCGAAACACGTCGATTATTTGGTGACTCGTTGGCTAGACGAAAACTTATCAGCAGGAACAATTAAAAACCGTTTGAGTCATGTTCGATGGTGTGCGGAGAAAATCGGCAAGGCCTCTATGCTACCCAAATCGAATACCGGGTCGAATCAAGCTATCGTTTTAGATATAGAAAAGCGTACTTATGTACCAGTAAATTCAAAAGCCAAAACCCTTGATATAGTGAAATTAGAGAAGATAAGTGACCCACTCGTTAGGCTGTCACTGCGTTTACAACAAGAGTTTGGCTTAAGGCGTGAAGAAGCCATTAAATTCAGGCCTGATTTTGCAATACAGGATAGTGAAATCGTATTGAAAGCATCTTGGACAAAAGGAGGTCGGCCAAGAGTTGTGCCCATTAGAACTGAATCCCAGCGCACTTTACTTAAAGAGATTAAACAGGTTGTTCGAAATGGAGCATTGATTCGAGCAGACCGAAACTATATAAAACAACTTAAATCGTATGAGCGTCAAACGAGTTTGGTTGGGCTTTGCAAAAATCATGGTTTGCGCCATCTATACGCGCAGCAACGATACCTTGAATTGACAGGCTGGAAAGCACCGATCGCCGGAGGACCAAAAAGTCCAGAGTTAACTCAAGAGCAAAAAGCCAGTGATAGATGCGCTCGATTGCTGATTTCAAAAGAGCTTGGTCATTCGAGAGAGCAAATTACTGTCGTATACTTAGGTCGGTAAGAATCACTATGGCAAAGCGTATTAACTACGAAGGGGATGAAGGCGTGTTTCTGTCCGAATCAGAATGGCAGAAGCTGGTCGCAGATGTTGAAGCCCAAAATAATCAAATTAGGGCGCTAACCTCCGAACTAGATCGAGCACGGACTGAAGCCAAGTATAAACTTAAAAAGATGCGCAAGATTATTGAAAGGAAAAAACTCAATTCGAGAGACGAAAATCTTTGAATGATAGTTCAGTACTTCATGTTTTTTAGAAGTCAGATTGTCACAATGATTATTGGTCAGTACGTTTACGCTTCTGACCAATTGACAAGAATAAAAGCGCACTATAGTTCATGACTATCAGTTTGCGTGTGGGTGGTCCAGTTTGTGATCAGGAAAAAACTTTAGTCGCACGGAGACGCTTCACTAAAATCTTTCACCAGTGTCCGTAACTGCGCCAGTTCAACCTTTTTCAACAGCACCTTTTGATGAAGTCGGTAAATGCCAATTAAACAGGCGGGCGATACTATCAGGCTATAAAACAGCAACATATTTAACGATATATTGTCCAGCCGAAACAAATACATCAGCCATAAGATCAATGTAAACAGTATCAGTGCCGAGCAACTTAGCTGGGTGTAGCGGTAATAGCGCAGGCTTAGCTGGCAACTGTTAAGCCTAAAATTGAGTAAGCCACTGCTGCTCCAGTTGTCATAGGCCAATATTGGCCGGTGTACCTGCCAACTGATATAGATTGTGGCAATAGCGCCTATCAGCAAGAATAGCACCGCGATGCAGTCCAACCAGCCTGGTTGGTTAAACAGCAACCATAATGCAGCGGCTGCCATAATCAATGCGCCAAGCCATTCTCCATACATCAGCATCTTTTGTGCGCGCTGGCGCTGTTGTGCTGGGGCCAGATCTGTCTTACTGGGCAGCATTTCTTCCGCCACCGTTTGCTGCCGCCAACTCTTAGCTAAGGTGGTAAAATCAAAATTATCGGCCATCTTACATTAACTCCATTAACTCGGTTTTGGCGCGGTTAAGACGCACCCGCACAGCACCGTGGCTTATTTGCAGAATATCTGCAATTTCCGGTGCAGTTAATTCTTCCATCGCCAACAATATCACCTGACGGTTCGCCGCGGACAATCGCCGTACAGCTTGCATTAGCTGTTGACTTTGCTGTTGCTCATCTAACTGTAGGGAGGGGCAGTCATCGAGCAGTTGGTATTGTACCTCGTCATCAAGCGGGTGCCATTTCTGTTGCTGCGCCCGAGCAATATGGTCAACCGTTACATTGTGTACAATGCGAAATAAATATGCGCGGGGCAACTCTGCCGTTTGTATGCGTTCAGCTGCCTGATACAGCGCAAGGAAAATATCCTGCTTTAAATCCTGTCGGGCCGCTGGGTCGGCCTCATTCGCCAGCAGGCTACGACTTATTGCGCCCTGATGCTTCTGCCAAAGCAGCATCACAAAATCGATAGCGCGTTTGCTGTTCTTGCTTCCTGTGATCAAAATTTGCTGCCTTGCTGTTAAGTGAGTTGTGTTAACTGGTTATGCAGTTATCTATTGTGCATACCCGTTAAGTCTGTTGTTAACCATCAAGTGTTACACAAAAATAAATAAAAATAATCTGTAACATCTAAAGAGAATTTAATGACTTAACTTACAACACCTGAACTTAACTAGAGTCACATTATGACTAAAGTTTTTACCTTAACCGTTATCGAAATGGTGTTGTATCACAATGCTACTTTAGCTAACCCAGCTACCAAACAGCTACTAGGCAATGGCTGGCTGATGGTAAAAGATGGCCGCATAGTACAAAGAAGTCAGCAGTAAGGCTATGTCACCTTGTTGCTGCTTTATAAGCCATATTAGCGAATCTGAGTAGCATTGAATTGTAAACTTGATTTTAAAACATACTAAATCTAGCGAGGAAATAATGATGGAAACTATTCAACAGTTAATCACGCCATATATTAATGTTTGGCAACAGGCCAACAACCAAAAACTGATATCTTTCGGCATATCGTTTGGTCTCTTGTGGCTGATTGCCATGGTGATTGAAGCCACAGTTAAAAAAGTGACAAAGGAATACTAAATGATGGAAAGCGTAAACGTGCTTATGAGTTCTATGATTCGAGCTTTTCAGCATGCTGATGCGGTATTTTTTATTGGCTTTGGCTTGTTCTTTTTAGCAGTGTGGTTTTTGCCTAGCTTGCTGGCTCTTGCATTTAACCGCAAACATCTGGGTAAAATTGCATTGCTAAATATTCCTGCAGGAGTTTCATGGGTTGCCTGGCTGGCACTTTTAGTATGGGCGGTAACTGGCAAGATTAGTAACAAGCTGGCAAGCAAAGAACATTTAAAGAAGGTGCAGTAGCTCTCATTTTACAATGCTATACGGCCCCATTTAAATTCTGCAGCACCTAGTCATTTAGTGCTGCTGCATTTTTATGTAATCGCGCCAGAAGAAGAAGGTTCTTCTGTATTTATGCCTAATATAAAGCAAAACGGCGTGACTGGTATGCATGAGAATTAAATAGCTTAATATTCGTTTTTTATTGAACGGGTTTGAGACTAATCGATGCACATATTTTGGGCAAATTCTCAGGAGTCATTCCTGATTGCAGAAATCCATCTGATGAACTCAATTTGGCTCTTTCTAATTCATTTGCTGCCATCATTTTATCTATCCAATCAATGTGAGTGGAAATCCTTGTGTAAAGCTCTTTCACTCCATATTCACCAACGTCTTTAAACCATGAATCCACTCTAGAACTAACACCGAGTATATAATACCCATCATTTTCTTTTATATAGGCAGGACCTCCACTGTCTCCATTTCCAGAGACGCCCTCAAGTTCGAGTCCTTCTTGACCTGATTCAAAGACGAATCGAAGGTCTGACTTAGTTACTGCTACAATCTTATTTTGCGCCTTACGTAATACGCCGCCATTGTCTTTATAGCTTATCGTTTCGCCAGTTAACCCCGTACCAGTGCCGCCACTTCCAATAAACCATATTTCTTTATCACGTTCATCTTGACTGCGAAACAATTTTGCTGGTTGTACACTAAGTACAGGCCTCATTAGCCTGATGAGTGCTAGGTCGTGTTCCTCACCTAGCTCGTAAGATGGGTAGCTGTACCTAGCCGCCACTTCGACCATTTCATTGCCAACTTGAATGTTCTGTCCACGATTCAAACAAAAAACGGTGTGAGCAGCGGTGAGGACCCATTCTGGATCAATCAATGTTCCATGCACACCGATATTATAAAATGTAGCAAGTGGTGGAAAATCTTCTTTGACAGCGAGATAGCTGTCAGCAGGTTTGTCATGTCGAATTACAATTGCTAGAGCTTTGGATGGCAATATCAGATTGACTATTAACAACGCGCTTAATCTTATCAAATATGAGTTTTTATGCATGTTTATTATTGTAATTGCGAAAGATTTTCACAAGAATGCCACACAATCTTGTGTCCATTTATTGTTAATTGTAAGAAAGTATTGTGATTGTTTTTAATACCTATTCTGAAAGTCCATAAGCGCTCAGGTTATTCAAGATTTCTAGCGCAAATGTTCGTTTGGTTCTTGCGTAGAACAGGATAAATGTTTTGCGTATTGCACGCTGTTAAATACTTTATCAATGGCTGCTATTCGTTCAAGGTTACTATTCCAATAAGGCTAACAGGCAGGATCTGCTATTTGAATTCGAGAGTTAAGGCTGGTCGCAAGGAAATTATTAGTGCAATTGTCGATACTTCAAATTCTAGCTAATATTGACAATAAGTCTTCATTTTGAAAGAGATAAAAAGTGTTCTTATTGATTTGGTTACTAGGGTTGAGCGTTACACTAGTATGTCTTTTGGGACTATATGCCTATGCTGGGACTTTAGACAAACAAGATTAATGCTACAAATTGCCCCGTCTAATTTTGTTTGAGGTATTGCATTTCAAAACCTTCGAAACTAAAGTAAAAAAAGCTGAAATATTGGGAAATCAGTAGAAATAAGCAAAAGCGAAATCCTTGAATTATCGCGAATAAGGTTAGTCCCAATTGGTTCATAGCTTTTGCGCTATGTTTTACTTATTCGTTTGGAGGATTTTGTGAATACATTCCTTTCTAAATCAGAAATCGTTGAGCTTACGGGTCGTAAGCAGCGTCAAAAGCAAATTGAACAACTTGCTGCTATGCACATCGTATTTACGATAGACGCTTTCGGTTGGCCAAAAGTTCTACGTAAAACCCTTGAATCTGAGCTTGGAGCTGTAAATTCGAGCTCGACTAGGCGAAATACTTTTCTTAATGACGATGAACTTTTCTTGGGGTAACTGTCATGGGAAGAAAACGTTCAGCGGAAAATGAAAATTTACCAAAAGGTATGATTTTCAATAAGAAAGGTCAAACATACTACTTGCGCGCGCACGGTCAAAAGGACATAAGACTAGGGAAAACAATCGCGGAGGCATTTCGTAATTACTACGCCTATGCTCAAATTAATTTTGAATGCCATACAATGCATGACCTAATTGATAGGTATCTAAAAGAAATATCAGTTACAAAGGCGATTGAAACCCACAAGAGCAATATAAGTGCTTCCAAACACTTAATGAAGAGGTTCGGTCATATGAACCCGCAAATGTTGAGGGCTAGGCATGCATATCAATATTTGGATTTGAGAAGTAGAGAAGGTGCGCCTATACGAGCAAACCGAGAGTTTGCGCTATTAAGTTCTATTATGTCACACGCGGTAAGATGGGGGGTTATAGACGATACGCCGTTCCATAAAATTATCCGCAACCCCGAGAAACCAAGAGATCGTTTAGTGACGGATGAAGAACTCACTAAGTTTTTACCATTTTGCCCTCGCTGGCTTCAGCTTTATATTGAGCTAAAGCTAGTCACTGGATTACGCCAAACGGACATGCTCAAATTAAACAGTAAAGATTGGGATGACAGTATTGGCTTAAAAGTGCAGGCATCAAAAACCAAAAGCCGGATCTTGTTTACAAACACTGGGTATATTAACGAGATTATAGCGGAGCTGAAACAAATCAATGGTTACCGAGGAACTCGTCACAATACACCTATACTCCATTGGTTTTTCTTCGCGTCTAGCAGTACTGCAATGAAGGACAGACCACTAACAGCGGAAGGGTTAAGAACTTCATGGAATAAAGCTATGAGAGCGGCAATTGGAGAAGGTAGTTTACAGCCGAATGAACGATTTCAAGAACGAGACTTAAGAGCTAAGACAGCAAGTGATTGTGAAAATATAATGCAAGCGTTTGAATTAATGGGACATTCGAGTATTGCGACAACAAAGCGAGTATACCGAAGAGGGTATTCGCAAGTAGATCCCCTTAACAGGCAAAAAGAACTCAATAAGGCAAAAAAACAAAGCATTGAAAAATAGAGTCAAAAGAGGCATTATTTTGAATAGCGATACAGTAAAATTAGCTAAGGCCTTTAACTTACTAAAAAATATAGGAGTTTTGGCTAATTTTACTTTGAATTTTAAACTAGACGAAAATAATAGGAAATTTTTGTTGATTTGTTTAGGAAAAACAGTATGATGCGCGCGTTGTCTCAGAGGATTGAAAATCCCCGTGTCGGTGGTTCGATTCCGCCTCTGGGCACCATCCCTTTATAAGGTATAGTGCCGACTTAGCTCAGTTGGTAGAGCAACTGACTTGTAATCAGTAGGTCATCCGTTCGACTCGGATAGTCGGCACCATTTATCCCTAAACATCTAAAATTCCAGAATTTCATCATCAAATTAGTTAATCTCTGCTGCTGTATTGCACATCCAAATTATTTTCATATTTCGCCACTTCGTTCTTAGATCAATTCAATAAAATCTTTGTATTTTCTGGGTATTCACTTAAGTTTTTGAAAATCAAATATAAAAATATGACTGCAGTTAAACAAACAAGAGATCCAATTTTTGGTAATCGTGCTTTTTGAGAAGTGGTAACGTTGAGAGAGTAAAGACATCGCTATATAGAAAAGAAGGAGTTCCCAAGCTTCGCGGATGCTGATGTCAGCCCTTGAACCCTAAGGTTCAAGGCGGAAAGCAACAGCCCACCGTAGGCTTCTCGGTACATGCCGAGCCTGCTCAATAGCAAGCAAACTGCATTCCTGAAAGAAAAGTATCGGCTCAGGGACTTAATCAACTGTCCAGCGAGCGAGGGAACAAATCAATTATATAAAACAACTATGGTATTCGATAGGGGAAAATTCAAATAAAAGTATCGTTTGCTTGCAATTTGACCCGATTGTTTAGACGCTAATCAACGTGGTGTACAGTAATTGCTTTAAACATTGGTGAAAGAAAAAAGCTAGTGTTAGCATTACACTATTGAGATAAGTCAAAACCGAGAATCGTGCATACATGATAGAGTTCCCAGACTACCAAGAAGCGCAAATGCTTCTAGAAAAACAAGATATTTTTGTCGCGCCATCTGAAGTACACGGCACCATCAGTGGTTTGTTGGCGTGTGGCCTGAGTATTGATGAAAAAGAATACCTCACTTTGTTAAGCGATGTGTTCAACGAGGGCCAAGCGTTTTCGACTGAACTGAAAGACTTATTCAGCAACCTCTACACTCAAGTAGTGGAAGGGTTTACGGATGAAGAGTTCCACTTTGATCTGTACTTACCGTCTGGCGATGAAACGCTCACGGATCAAGCCAACGGTTTAGTGTCTTGGGTGGCGGGCTTTATGTTAGGTTTTGGGCTTAAACAAAAAGACTACGGCAAGCTGTCTGCTGATGTGAAAGAAATCATCAAAGACTTTACTGAAATCTCACGTCTGGATACGACGTTTGACGACGGTGAAGAAGATGAAGCGGCCTTACATGAAATCATCGAATACGTTCGTGTGTCTTCTTTGCTTTGTTTCGCTGAAATGGGAAAAGACACGACTTCAACGACTAAAAAGAAGACGTTGCACTAATGATTGAAATTGCTGAATTCGTACAAAGACGAGCGCGCTTACTGGCGCAAATGAAACCCAATTCTATTGCCGTTGTTCCGGCTGCTCGTGAAGTGACACGAAGCCGCGATACGGAGTTCCCATTTCGTCAAGACAGTGACTTTTTCTACTTAACCGGCTTTAAAGAACCGGACGCGTTGTTGGTATTAACTAAAAGTCGCGAAGGCGAAACGCAAAGCATCTTATTCTGTCGTAATAAAGACAAAGTTGCAGAAATTTGGCACGGGCGCCGTCTTGGATATGAAGCAGCAAAAACCACATTAAGATTTGATGAGACGTATCCGCTTTCTTCGTTAGATGACAAGTTGCTTGAACTGCTTAATCTGAAGCGAGTGCTGTATTTTGCACAAGGGACTTATGCTGATTTTGATGAGCAAGTTTGGGGGCTTATCAGTACACTACGTGGAGCGCCTAAAAAAGGTTACCGAGCGCCTGAAATCATTCGCGATATTCGCACATTAGTGCATGAAATGCGTTTGTTTAAGTCACCAGCTGAACTTGATGTAATGCGCAAAGCTGCACAAATTAGTGCCGCTGCACATATTCGAGCGATGCAATTCTCAAAGCCTAACGCGACAGAATTTCAACTTGAAGCCGAAATCCATCACCACTATGCAATGAATGGTGCAAGACATCCGGCTTACGGTACGATTGTCGGTTCTGGTAACAATGCCAATATCCTGCATTACACTGAAAATAGCGACGTTTTAAAATCTGGGGATCTCGTACTCATTGATTCTGGCTGTGAACTTGAAGGTTACGCGGCGGATATTACGCGCACATTCCCCGTAAATGGCACTTTCAGTGACGCACAGAAAGCGATTTATAACTTAGTATTGGCTGCCCAGCTTGCCGCATTTGAACATGTAAAGCCCGGTGGAACATTAGTGGCCGCCAATCAATCGGCTATGCAAGTGATGACAAAAGGCTTGATTTCACTGGGTATTTTGAAAGGCACGGTAGATGAGTTAATGGAAAGCCAAGCGTGCAAGGCGTTTTATATGCATGGTCTTGGACATTGGCTGGGTCTTGATGTGCATGATGTGGGTGAGTATAAGCAAGACGAAAAAGATCGTCCTTTTGAACAAGGCATGGTGCTAACCATTGAACCAGGTTTGTATTTTGATGAAGATGCAGAAGTACCCAATGAATTTAAAGGCATTGGTGTGCGTATTGAAGACGATTTATTGGTGACCGCTACAGGTTACGATGTGTTGACGAAAGATGTGCCAAAAACAGTCGCTGACATTGAAGCGATCATGCAGAAATAACAAAAATCGAAGAAGTACTTGGACTCATGGAAAAAACGTCGAATTTTGATGTGGTGATTGTTGGTGGCGGACTGGCTGGAGCAACCGCGGCGCTGGCAATTAAAAAGCGATCACCACAGTGCTGTATTGCCGTGGTAGAAGCGAGTAAACCACAGAGTGAATACCATCCAAGTTTTGATGATCGCAGCATTGCATTGGCTGCCCAATCTGTTGAATACCTTTGTGACCTCGGTATTTTCTCTTTGAATAATGAGTACATGGCGAAAATCCATGATGTTTCAGTGTCCGATCGTGGTCATTTTGGTAAAGCATGGATCAATAAGGATGAATACGGTGTTGACGCTTTGGGTATTGTGGTCGAAGTCGCGCCGTTTGGTCATCAACTTCATACACAGATGTTGCAAAACGACATTACTCTTTTTTGTCCAGATACAGTAGAACGTATCGAACCAACTTTGGAATTCAGCCAAGTAACCCTTAACTCGGGCCTACAATTGAAGACAAAGCTGGTTGTTGTTGCGGATGGAGCGAATTCGCCAACTCGGCAATTACTGAAAGGTGAGTTTGACCGTGTAGCATATGAACAAGGTGCATTGATAGCGAATGTTGGGACTTCGCCCAGCCACATCATGGTAAAGCCTTTGAACGTTTTACGCAGCATGGGCCAATGGCATTATTACCAATGAGTCGAAACCGCTACTCTTTAGTTTGGTGTATGCCACAAGCAGAATTAGAAACATACCAAACGTTGCCTGAGGACACGTTTTTGCACGAATTACAAAGTGCGTTTGGCTACCGAGCGGGACAATTTGTACAAGTAGGTCAACGGGCGACCTACCCACTTGTGTTGGGGCGTGTAAATCCGTTAGTGCAGCATCGTTGTGTGTTTGTTGGGAATGCTGCGCATGCTATCCATCCGATTGCTGGGCAAGGATTTAACTTAGGCCTTCGTGATATCCAAGTGTTAGCCAAATTATTTGCGGAAACTCCGGCAGCAGAGTGGGGGGATTTTCGTTTTACCGAGGCTTACAAAATAGCTCGTGAACCCGATATTAAAAAGGTCATGACGTTGACCGATGCGTTAGTGCGATTGTTTTCAAATGAAAGTCGAATGATGGCGCTAGGCCGGAGCCTAGGGTTACTGTCCATGACACTTTCTCCGTCTTTAAAATCCCCATTGGCAAAGCAGTTAATGGGTAATATCGCGCAAGGAGTTTAAGTGATGCAGCAAGTTCAAGTTTGTATCGTGGGTGGCGGATGTGTTGGCCTTGCTGCTGCACTCGGTCTTGCGAAAAAGGGCGTACGCGTCGCCGTGATTGACAGTGGTAAAGCACCACATGCTTTAGGTGATGAGTACGAAACCCGAGTGTCAGCGATAAGCCTTGGCAGCCAACAGCTGTTCGACGCGCTCGGCGTGTGGAATGACATCGCCGCAATGCGTGCCGCGCCTTATCATGAAATGGATGTTCGCGACAAAGACAGTGCTGGGAAAATCGCTTTTAGTGGTAAAACGCTGGATTTACCCGAGCTTGGTCACATCGTTGAAAATGAAGCCATTCGCTTTGCGCTTTACAATGCGCTGAAGACGAATGTGAATGCAGAAGTACATTACAACACACGTTACCAAGCGTTACACCAAACACACACTGATGTGTTAGTCACGCTGGAATCAGGCATGCCCATTATGGCTAAATTGCTTGTAGCAGCAGACGGCGCAAATTCCGCAATTCGTAAACAGTTCAACATGCCCATTACATACTGGGATTACGACCACCACGCTATTGTAGCGACGGTTAGAACGCAGTTGCCGCACAATAGCACGGCACGCCAAGTCTTTTTGCCAACAGGGCCATTGGCGTTTTTACCGCTTCAAGACAGTTATAGCCATTCTATCGTTTGGTCGACTGAGCCAAGTCACGCAAGTGCGTTAATGGCGATGGACGAAACTGAGTTTAACAAAGCATTACATGAAGCGATTGATGGCCAATGCGGTCTTTGTTCACTGGTCAGTGAACGTGCGGTGTTTCCACTTACGATGCGCTACGCGAAAGAGTGGGTACAAGGGCGAGTGGTGTTGATGGGGGATGCGGCACACACGATTCATCCACTTGCGGGTCTTGGTATGAATTTAGGCTTGAAGGATGCCGCGCTGCTTATTGAGTTATTAAGTGAGCCAGCTGAAGAGTTCTGCAGTACAAAACTGCTTCGCGAATACGAGCGCCGTCGTAAACTTGATGCCCAAAAACACATTGCGATGATGCAAGGCTTAAAAACCTTGTTTGAAGGCAACAACCCACTGAAAAAACTTATTCGTGGTGTTGGGTTATCAATGGTTGATAAATTGAAATTTCAATTAAAGATTTATTTGCCAAGCAGGCGATAGAAGGCAAGTAGTTATTTTAATAAGGGCATTAGCTACTTCTAAAAACGCGACTTTAGGTCGCGTTTTTAGTTGAGAACCAGTTGAAGCGAAAATTCTATATACTGGTCCTTTTTCTTTGTTTTTATTCTTAAAACCAAATATTGTTTAGTGTTTGTACCTTTATCGTGGTATTTTTGTCCCTTTTATATAGTTGTACTAAAAGGGATAAAACTTCATGAGGAAGAATCTAGTCACATTAGCCTCTCTGGGCATTCTTGGAATACCATTCTCTACATTATCAGCGCCTTTAACTCAATACGATTCCGAAATCGTTGCAGGTGAGTTACAGCATACATTGCAAGTAGCGAATCAACTAGATATTGAAGGTGGTTCGCTTTCTTCATTATCGCGGATTGTAGTAAGTGCAAACGTCGCCGTTGCGTGGAGTGGTAGTCGGTTAGTGACGTTAAAACATGAAGAAAACAAGGTTGTTTTGCTTGCAGAACAATCGGTTGATCGTGAGTTATTTAATGATAATGAAAACTTTAACTTCTTAATTCATAGCGGTAAGGTGTTACTTTCTGTCGTAAATAGTGGCAGCAATCCGAAACTGGTCCGTTACGCATTTGTTGATGGTCAGTGGGCTGCGCAAGAATCAACGTCGTTGAGCATTAATGGATACAACACTCAATTCTCTCTTACGCCCTCAAATCAGCATTTAGTCTGGATAAACCGCGATAGTGCTGGGGTCTATAAGCTAGCCGAAAACGGCAGTGCTAGTTTAGTTGGTCAAATTAAAACAGTTAGCTCGAATAGGATCGGATTCAATAGCGCATTTTTTGATGAAGATAAAAATCGACTTTATCTATCAAATCATAATTATTCTAATGCAGAAACCGTATTAATGGAGCAGTGGACGCTTGATACGTCGACCCAGCAATTTAATAAACAAAAGTCGCTCACGGTATCTGAAAATAATTACAATCGCATCAAAACGGTTTTTCCGCATTTTGTTAATGGTAAACTTTACGCAACACGAGACGACGACCTATTAGAGATTGATGCAGAGTCAAGTGAGCAAACGTTATCTATTTTAAGTGCAGTTGGATTGCCGGGCTGGAATGAACCTACACAGATTGGCGACAGATTGTATCAAAATAGCGGTAGTTCAGTGTTCGAGATCCGTTATCTCAATGGTTCAATTTCGTCAAGAGCGATCAATTCAACTACTGGTATTAGCTCGAGCCAAATGACCGAATCGCACAGTTGGAGCTTTACGCAAAACGGAATCACAGCTGGAAAACTATCCCATACCTCTGGCAGTATCGTTGATTTAGATAGTATCTTTGATGGTGAGCAAAACATGCCTGCTTTCAATGATGCCAAGTCAATCTATCTTGATGACCAAGGACTGCTGGTTACAGTGTCACAACGCGCCCTAGATATCACATCAGTGTCTTCACAGCCGATCGCAAATCGTAATTATCCGCTGAAAAGTCTGGGTTTGAGAGAAAATAGTATTTATGGTGATTTGCTACCTTTTGCAAATGGCTTTTTAGTTAGTGGCAGAGATATCACAGCAGCTAACCGCGGTAACGAAGTGGTTTATATTGACCTAAGTGAGCCTGAGTCCCCAAAGGTAAAAGGTCTCAATCTAGAGGTAAATGGTAATCAGCTGTCTTTTGACTATAACAATCTGCGCTTGGTGGGAAATCGTTTATATGTGCCAGCAAATAGCAAACGCAATCTTGCCGTTTTTTCCTTGAATAATTCAGGGGAAGCAACGCTTGAAGCACATGTCGGGCTAGAACTCGTTTTTCGCGACAGTTATTACATCAATTTGTTCGCTGCTGATGATGCGGCTTTGATGAGTTATGAGGGGCAGTTATATAGTACAGAGTTAAGCAACGGTAGTATTAAGTTTACTAAAATGGCAGTACAAGATGTTATCTTGTCCACCGTCACGCGTTGGTCTTATGAATTTGGTAAATATCAAGTTCGCGATGACAGCTATCTCCATACTTTCGTAGCAAAAGACAACAAACTACAGCATCAAAGTACACAATTTGTTGGATGGAATAGCTACCGAGAAAAAAGACTGTCACCTGGCTATATGTTATCGGTTTCAGGCAGCGCAATCTTGGCCAACGCGATAAATCCGTACAACGGGGTTATCTCAAATCGTGCAGATGAAATTATCACACAAGAGTCTGGTGTTAGTTTTGATTCGTTTTTGACATCAAATAGCACTTCAAAAGACAAAGTGGCCATTAAAATAACAGATTCCTACTATAACGGTTTGCCAGCGACAATATCCATTGTGTCGTTTAACTCATCACCTTATCAGAGTAAAGAATTGGAGCCATTGTGGTTCCATGAAGGCGCCGACAATCAGTTTAGCCTGTCTGACTATGTGCAAGATGACAATGCTGGCGATGTGCTCACTTTCGCAAGCGATTCACTGCCTGCCAATGTTGAACTTTCTGACGCAGGCGTGCTAAGTGCAAAAGAAATTGGCACTGCATCACAAGACGTGAGCTTTACGGTTACAGACAGTGCCAATATGTCGTTAGCGCTAAACACGACGCTTCATTTTAACCATGCGCCAACGCTTTCAAGCGAAGTGGAGCTTTGGGCAAACCCAAATGCATCGTTTGCGTTTGATTTTAATGATTACGTGACTGACCCTGAGGGGCATACTTATTCATTTGAAACATCAGCAACGAGTGCTTTACCGGTAAAAGCAAACGGCTTAGTAACCGGAAGTTTCACTGAGTCAGGTGAAACCCAGCTCAGTGCCGTGGTCATTGACGAGTTCGGTGCTAAATCGACCTTAAGTGTATCCGTTATTGTAAACACGCCACCAACAGCAGGTCAGTTACCTGCAATTAATGTCAACGTGGCAGAAGCAATCTCAGCGGATCTCAGTACTGTTTTTAGCGACCCGAATAATCATGAGCTAACGTTCTCAGCACAAGGCTTGCCTGAAGGGCTACAAATCAGCTCAGGCGGTGTGTTGTCTGGCACCATACGTACGGCTGGAACCTACAGCGGGACGATAGTCGCGACCGATGAAATGGGGTTAGTTAACTTAGCAATATTAACAGTAACTGTAACTAAGCCTGTTGAACCTGCTGCAGAAAAAGAAAGCTCAGGCGGTGGTGTTGGATTGGGATTACTTGGCTTAATGCTATTAGGTGTAGGGCGCAGAAAGAAAAAAGCTTAAGGCTATTTTAACCACTAGGCGAGGCTTTATGCCTCGCATTTCAATCTGAAAACCAACGTCAAACCAAAAGTCAGCGAAGGGTAAACCTTCGCCTACATACCGCGTGCTTCAATTTGAAAGCCATTGCCAAACAATAAAGCCTATCCTGTAGGCGATGCTTTATGCCTCGCATTGCAAATTGAAAACCAACACCAAATCATAAAGCCAGCGAAGGGTAAACCGTTGCCTAAAGGCCAATCGATATAACCGTTCACAGACTAGGCTTAACTTCTTGCTTCTTACACAACTAATCTCGATGAAATAAACTCCGCCAATTTGTCCACGGCATTACTGGATTCATTGGTGTGTTTGACCAAACTAATCCCAATTGGACCAAGTTCAGGTAGTACTTCGGATTGCGCCTGATAAGGCAATTCATTTGGAACGGTGCTGCGGGCAAGTACCGTGATCCCTAACCCTTCTTTCAGTGCCGCAGTGAGGCCTGTTAAGTCTGCATTGCTGTAAATAATTCGATATTTCAAACCCGCATTGTCGAGTGCCTCAGTTGCGCGGCGGCGATAGATGCATCCTTCTGGAGCTGTGACTAAGGTAATGACATCGCGGTGCGCCAAACTTAAATCCCCAACCCAAACTAACTGATCCTGCATAAATGAAGGGAGGGTAGCAGAGTCTAAATCTTCATTCAGCGCTAATACTAAATCGAACTGGTCTTTCCGTGATACTGAAAGTAAGTGTTTACTCAGTCTCGATTTTACTTCCAATGCGACATCGGGATAGAGTGCAACGAAGTCACCAATAATGGCAGGTAAGATACGGGCGGCAAACTCAGAAGGAATACCCAAACGAACTTTACCCGTTACACTTTCAGAGGTGAATTGCTGTAAAATAGCGTCGTTGTATTGCAGCATTTGCTTAGCTAGCGGCAGCAACATTTCACCATATTGATTCAACACTTGCCGTTGACCCTGTTTTTTGAACAATCGTCGACCCAGCAAATCTTCGAGCCGCTTAATTTGCAAACTTACGGCTGGCTGAGAGAGTCCCAGTAAATCACCGGCTTTGGCAAAACCACCCAATTCAACTACCGCAACGAAGGTGCGCAACCCATCTAAAGATAAATTTTTCATAATATTAATAATCGAAATTTATAAACCCGCTTACATTAATATTATTTATCAATTGATAAATAATTACAATTTGTTGTTGCTCATGCGCCCCAATATACTCAAGGGATATTGTATCGTTCAGGTGTTTGTATGCCATTTGCAGCTACTATGTTCGCCAAACACACGCTTGGCCAAAACGCAGCGAATAACCAGTTACTCACAACGGGCAAACTGGCTGTATTAGACTTCAGCGGTTTTGAAGCAACCCCTTTTCTTCAAACCGAGCTTGGTCTTTCGCTTACCCGTCTTATGGCGCCAGGGCTTGGTTTACATGGCAAACTGGCAACAGGGGAGTCGTTCACCCTGTACTACTTCAGTGACACTGCCTACCGTTTTATCGCGGATGAAACGGCTATTCACGCCTTGTTACAGCTCTTCAACACCTTTGCATCCGACTACGACATCGCCTACGTTGCGCGTGAAGATCTCGCGGTAGCCACAATTTCTGGTGACGCGGCATTTGATTCGTTAGTCGAGACATTTGATTTAACGCCTGGCCTTCAACTGACTGACATCAAGCTTTGCTATGGTGCACAAAGTGGTGACGTATTTGTGACCTCGCTGGTGGCCGGAGAAGAAAAACAATTTCAATTAGTCAGCCAGACTGAGCAACTGCCAAAATGGCAAGCTCTTTGGCAGGATAAAGGTTTTATGCTGAACTAACCGTTCAGTAACTCCAGTATTGCAACGCGAACGCCTAAGCGTTTGCCAAACAACAAGCAGGAAGATTATGACTCAAAAAACCGTACTACATGCAAAGCACCTTGAAGCTGGCGCAAAAATGGTTGATTTCCACGGCTGGGAAATGCCAATCAACTATGGCTCACAAATTGAAGAGCACCACGCAGTGCGTAAAGATGCTGGTATGTTTGACGTATCGCACATGACGATTGTTGACGTGCAAGGCGCGGATGCAAAAGCATTCCTGCAAAAGCTAGTTGCGAATGACGTTGCAAAGTTAACGGTTGCGGGTAAAGCACTTTACACAGGCATGCTGAACGAGCAAGGCGGTGTTATTGATGACCTAATCATCTACTTCTTTGACGAAACAAACTACCGCCTAGTTGTAAACTCAGCAACGCGTGAAAAAGATTTAGCGCACTTGGCAGCAGTTTCTGCCGATTTCAGCGTAACAGTAACAGAGCGTCCTGAATTTGCGATGATTGCCGTTCAAGGCCCTAACGCAAAAGCAAAAGCAGCAGCGGTATTCACGGCAGAACAAAATGCAGCTGTAGAAGGCATGAAGCCTTTCTTCGGTGTGGAAGCTGGCGGTTTATTCATCGCAACAACAGGCTACACAGGTGAAGAAGGCTACGAAATCGTTGTGCATAACGATGACGCAGCGGACCTATGGCAAAAATTACTCGACGCAGGCGTTGCGCCGGCTGGCCTTGGAGCACGTGATACACTACGTTTAGAAGCAGGTATGAACCTTTACGGCCTAGATATGGACGAAAGTGTGTCACCACTAGCTGCAAACATGGCGTGGACGATTGCGTGGGAACCAGCAGAGCGTAACTTTATCGGTCGTGCTGTAGTTGAAAAACAACGTGAAGAGAAAAGCACCGACAAACTAGTAGGTCTTGTGCTTGAAAGCAAAGGTGTACTTCGTTCTGGTACTAAAGTTATCGTAGAAGGTGGCGAAGGTATTATCACTTCTGGTACATTCTCGCCGACATTAGGCTATAGTGTTGCATTAGCCCGTGTACCACGTTCAACGGGTGAAACAGCGCAAGTTGAAATGCGTAATAAGTTATTTGACGTTAAAGTAGTGAAGCCTTGCTTCGTACGTAACGGTAAAGCTGTTATTTAATAATAAAACGATGCGTATGCCCGTGCGTACGCATCAGTGTCTTAACCAAAGGAACAACAACATGAGCAACATTCCTAGCGAGTTAAAGTATGCGTCTTCTCACGAGTGGGTTCGCGACGAGGGCAACGGTGTTTACACAGTAGGTATCACTGAGCACGCGCAAGAACTTCTTGGTGATATGGTTTTCGTTGAGCTTCCAGAAGTTGGTGACGAAGTTGACGCGGGCGAAGACTGCGCGGTTGCTGAGTCAGTAAAAGCTGCTTCTGACATCTACGCACCAATTGGTGGTGAAATCGTAGCAATCAACGAAGATCTTGAAGGTTCTCCAGAGCTTGTAAACAGCGACCCATACGGTGACGGCTGGTTATTCAAAGTTAAAGCTTCAGATCTAGAAGAACTTGAAAATCTTCTTGACGCTGAAGGCTACGCGAACTCTATCGACGAAGAATAAGCGTAAGCGAATAAAGCAAAAGCCCCAATTTGTTGGGGCTTTTTGCATACCCCGTTTAGGGGTTCAGAAACGAGCGGCTTTCCATACACAGCAAGCGATTTCTGAACGTGCGGCGTTTTACCCAGACGCGCACATATGACACATTTGGCCAATGCCATCATTTGCCAGACTATTGAATTTGGATCATAGGAATCTAGACTAATGTCAAACGCTAAATCTCTTGAACAATTAGAGCAAAAGCAGGATTTTATTCGCCGCCACATCGGCCCAACGCCGGCGCAAATCGGTGAAATGCTATCTGCTCTTGGAGTATCGAGTGTTGAAGAGCTTATCGAGCAAACGGTACCTGCTGGGATCCGTTTACCAAAGCCACTTGAAATCGGTGAAGCACGCACTGAAGTAGAAGTTCTTTCTTACTTAAAATCAGTTGCGGGCAAAAACAAAGTATTCAAGTCATACATCGGCCAAGGTTACCACCCAACGCACGTTCCAAACGTTATTCTACGTAACGTACTAGAGAACCCAGGTTGGTACACAGCGTACACACCATACCAACCAGAAATTGCTCAAGGTCGTTTAGAGTCACTACTAAACTTCCAAACGTTGACATTAGATTTAACCGGTCTAGATCTTGCCTCTGCCTCACTGCTTGACGAAGCAACGGCAGCAGCAGAAGCGATGGCATTGGCAAAGCGTGTTTCTAAAGCGAAAAAAGCAAACGCTTTCTTTATCGCTGACGACGTACACGTACAAACTGCAGACGTCGTTAAAACACGTGCTGAACAGTTCGGTTTCGACATCATCGTAGGCCCAGCGGCTGAGGCTACAAACCACGAGATCTTCGGTGCGCTATTCCAATACCCAACAACAACGGGTGAAGTGGTAGACGTAACAAGCCTAATCGCACAAGTACAAGACAAAAAAGCGATTGCGTGTGTGGCTGCAGACATCATGAGCTTAATGCTACTTAAAGCACCAGGTAAACTGGGTGCAGACGTCGTACTAGGTTCTGCACAGCGCTTTGGTGTACCTATGGGTTACGGTGGTCCACACGCGGCATTCTTCGCAACTCGCGACGAGTACAAGCGTTCACTACCAGGTCGTATCATCGGTATTTCAAAAGACCGTTTAGGTAACGACGCGCTACGTATGGCGATGCAAACGCGTGAACAGCACATCCGCCGTGAAAAAGCGAACTCAAACATCTGTACAGCGCAAGTACTACTTGCCAACATGGCAGCGTTCTACGCGGTATACCACGGTCCACAAGGTCTAAAAATCATTGCTGAGCGCATCAACCGCTTTGCAAGCATCCTTGCGACTGGCTTAAAAGCAAAAGGCATCGCGCTTAAGCACGACACTTGGTTTGACACAATTACGGTAGTTGCAGCAAACAAAGCAGACATCGTGGCACGCTCACAAGCGAAAGGCGTTAACTTTGCAGTTAACCGCGAAGGCGAATTCAGCGTAGCACTAAACGAAACAACAACGCGTGAAGACATCGTTGAACTATTCGACATCATCGTAGGCGAAGGCCACGGTCTTGACGTAGCAGCGCTAGACGCAGAAGTGGCAGCAAACGGCATCACAGGTATTCCTGCAAGCCTAGTACGTGACGACAAAGTCCTAACGCACGAAAACTTCAACAGCTACCACAGCGAAACAGAAATGCTTCGTTATGTTAAGCGTTTAGAGAACAAAGACTTAGCACTTAACCACTCAATGATTTCATTGGGTTCATGTACGATGAAGCTAAACGCGACAGCGGAAATGATCCCAGTAACGTGGCCAGAGTTTGCAAACCTTCACCCATTCTGCCCATTAGAGCAGGCTGAAGGCTACCAAATCATGATGGGCGAGCTACACGACTGGCTTGTTAACATCACAGGTTACGACGCGGTATCACTGCAACCAAACTCAGGTGCACAAGGTGAATACGCAGGTCTAATCGCAATCCGTAAATACCACGAGTCACGTGGCGATGCGCACCGTAACATCTGTTTGATCCCAAGCTCTGCGCACGGTACAAACCCTGCAACAGCGCAAATGGCCAGCATGAAAGTAGTCGTTGTTGCGTGTGACAAAGACGGTAATATCGATATGGCTGATCTTCGCGCGAAAGCCGAAGAAGTATCAGAAAACCTAGCGTGTATCATGGTAACGTACCCATCAACGCACGGTGTATACGAAGAGTCAATCCGTGAAGTGTGTGACATCATCCACTCACACGGCGGCCAAGTATACATGGACGGCGCGAACATGAACGCGCAAGTGGGTGTTACAAGCCCAGGCTTTATCGGTTCGGACGTATCGCACCTTAACCTACACAAAACATTCTGTATCCCACACGGCGGCGGCGGCCCAGGTGTTGGCCCAATCGGCGTTAAAGCACACCTTGCGCCATTTATGCCAGCGCACAGCCTAGTCAGCGTGAAAGGAACAACCGAAACAAACGGTGCGGTATCAGCAGCGCCATTTGGTTCAGCGGCTATCCTGCCAATTTCTTGGGCATACATCGCGATGATGGAACCAGAAGGCTTGAAGCAAGCGACTGAAATCGCCATCCTTAACGCGAACTACCTAACGCAAAAGTTAAGCGAGCACTTCCCAATTCTTTACCGTGGCCGTAATGACCGCGTAGCGCACGAATGTATCGTTGATCTTCGTCCGCTTAAAGAAGCGTCTGGCATCACAGAAATGGACGTAGCAAAACGCTTAATGGACTACGGTTTCCACGCGCCAACAATGTCGTTCCCAGTAGCGGGCACGCTAATGATTGAGCCAACAGAATCTGAGTCTAAAGTTGAAATCGACCGCTTTATCGAAGCAATGGTTTCAATCCGTGGCGAAATCGCGAAAGTGGAATCAGGCGAATGGTCTGTAGAAAACAACCCGCTAGTATTTGCTCCGCACACGCAAGGCGACGTGCTAGGCAACGAGTGGGATCGTGCCTACGACCGTTTCTACGCAGCATTCCCAGTTGCGTCAGTGATGAAAGATAAATTCTGGCCAACGGTTACACGTATCGATGACGTATACGGCGACCGTAACTTAGTGTGTTCATGTCCTTCAACGGATACGTATGCTGAGTAAGTCACTGACTTAAAAGTATAAAAATTGAAAAGCCGACGTAAGTCGGCTTTTTTTATGGGTTTGAAAATTTGTTTCTAAGGTGAGAGTGCGCTCGTCTTTTCTAACCGCCTTCAATTTCAATTCTTGTCGCGTTGGCGATGGCAACCAAAGAGGGGCTGGCGCTTACCCCCTCTCTGGACTCTCCCAGCGCCCCTAAATCACGCTGAATCTTCAAATTACCAATTGATGTGAACGTAAACGGCGACATAGGCCATCCATGGCCTAACTCGCCTTTCATTTCATCCATGAAATGAATTACTCATCAATTGCTTATTTTCAGGCGTGATAGAAGGGGGAGAGGGGGTTGAGTTTGGGGATAGATTGAAGAAATTCTACTAGACAATTAATTTACTAGCGAGTAAGGGAGAAATGCAGATTAATCTTTGAAGTATCAGTCAAAATTATTAAAAGTTGTATTTTTGAAGCTATTGAATTTTAATACAAACACTCAAATGTGTAGTAGTTTCAATGTCGGAATTTAAATTTTTGTAAAGGAGTGAAAGTGGAAATTCAGTTAGAAGTAAAAATTGATTCGCCGGAATATGAAGTGGATATGAAAACAGGTTTGGACACTCTTCAGGGTACGTCTGACACCATTAGAACAATAGCAGAAACGATTCTCAAGAAAAGAATAGTCCAAAAGAAATTTTCGGATAGCTCGATCAGAACAAAAATGAAAAAGACTTTTGAAGGATCTTATGGCATGTTCTTCTCATTGTACATTGGTCCTGATATGGAACCGCAGTACAAGGAAGTAGGGCGCTCAGCACTTTTGGAGTTACTAAGCTTTTTTATGCATGATGCATTACATCTAATCCCCGACTTCACTTTAGGTAATAGAGCCTCAAAATGTGCTAACTAAAATGGGCGATGATGCTGAAGAGCTTACGAAGCAATTGCGTTGTCAAAAAAATGGACTGAAGACTATGCATGAGATATGTGACAAATTTGGATATCCCGTTACAATTTCTTATAAAAAGACAAATGGAGACCGTCTTGAATTGATACGGATAGATAGAAGTACAATTACAAATATGGTACCTAAAGTGGGCAAGGAAGAAAAAACAATTTTTGCGGGAATCACTAGGTTCAATATTCACACTGGAAATGGGAGGCTACTTTTAAAAGGTGACGAAGAAACTGTTTCATTTGGTTTTGGGCTTAAGTTTAAAGACATGGCACACAAAATTAAAAAAGTTTTCACTGAAAATTTAAACCTTAATAATGGGGTTTCATCTGAAAGTTATATAAATTTGAAGTTGGTTGTAAATGAAGTTCAGCGTAATGATGGTGCCATTATAAAATACATTGTTAGGGCAGTATATATTGATGCTTAATGTTATTTTAATTGCAGCTTTTTTGATTTTAAGCATTGCATCTATATATTTATTCTACTTTGGTATTCATCTTGATTTTACAATTTCAAAAGATACAGGAGTTTGGGGGGCTTTTGGCGACTATATGGGGGGAGTTTTAAACCCAACTTTAACGTTTTTAACAATCGTCATTCTCATCCGCTCTTTACAAGCGCAAATCGACGCTAATAATCAGCTGAAATCTGAGCGCCAAGCGAACCAGTTGCTAGAAAAAAGAAAGGCTTTTGAGAGTTTATTTTTCAAAATGTTAGATTCACTTGAATGCTCGTTTTCACAATTTAAGTTAGAGTTTGTTGTTGAAAGTAAGATTAAAGAATTTTACTCAGATGCTGCAATAATTCAATTTGAAAGTTATATTGAAAATTGGAAAAACAGTAATGAATCTGACAGTCCAGAAAAAATGTTTGCTGATTTGGATACTCATGATCAAATTTATAATTTAATTAGGCGATATCAACAAATTCTTAAAGTTATCAATGATAACTTAAGTGATGAATGCGGTTTTGAACAAGCAGATAGGTGTAAATTTATTCAGATAATGATTAGTTTCACAAATTTTTCTTTGTTAAGATTGTTTTTTTATTATATTGCCAATGTTGATAATTTTCGAACAAAGTATTTTATCAATTGCCCTGAATTTAACAAAGTGATACAAGAGAATCGCGTGGCACTAGATGATTTTAAAATCCTAAAAACTGACGAGTCAGCGTGAACTAGAATCGGCGGGGTCACCCCATTAGAGATAAACAGAGTGTTGGGGTCACCCATTAGTCAGCCGTTGTAAAGTGCGCGAGAGACTCTCTGAAATAGCCAGAAATAGCCAACGGGGTCACCCATTAGTCAGCCGTTGTAAAGTGCGCGAGAGACTTTCTGCCGAATTATTTTCAGCATTAAACAGAAGTCACTCAATTTTCACTCGCGCCCGTTTTTTTCTTTGGTTTGATGTCGGATAATCATCCGCACCAGTCACCCATCTGGTTCTAGGTAAGTAACCTTACCCCAAGCGTCTGCTCCACAAAATACTCGGTGCCAGCAACGTGTCCATATAGAAATAACAGAAACTGTGGTTCAATTTAATGACCAACCTTTTAGTGGCTCACGTGCTAGGCGAATGATTAAATCAAGTGGCCGATAAACCCATCCAATCAGAGTCTACTGGTTCATACCAACCCCTTTGCTGGCTTGGGTTTATCAGCCGAACGCTTTGTCAACATCAAACGGTTCATTATTCTTCAACATATAATATGCAGCTCTTGCCAGTTTGTGGGCCACCGCTCTAATAGCAACGATGCCATTCTTTTTTTGGTACTTACGGTCATAAAAAGCTTTCACTTTTGGTTCGTAGCGAACTGCCATATGCGCCGCTTGTGAGAATGCCCAAGAAAGGTATTTGTTACCACTTTTGGCATTACCTTCGCCTTTTTTCTTATTGTTACTCTCCCTTAAACTTTGTACACAACGGCAATAAGATGCGTAATCGCCTACAGTTTCAAATCGCGCAGTAGTACCAGTTTCGAGCAAAATGGTGAGTCCAAGTACGGGGCCTATGCCCGTCATCGTTTGCAGTAAATCAAGCTGTTTCGGAGCTTCGATGGCTTGTTCAGCTTCCTCTTCCAGTAGCTTAATTTCAGACTGGATTGAGCGAAAAATACGTAAGTTGGTGTCCGCAGCTGTTTTTAAGTGATGTGTTAGTAAAGTCACTTCAAATGACTTCTTTTTAATTTGGCTACTACTCACCCGAACGCCAGAGCTGCGCCAAATTTGGTTTTGAATAGACAATAATTGCTTACTAGCTAACTGCACGAGCTGCATTCTTCTGCGCAACATATCACGCACCGCTCGCTGCTCTTTAGGGTAGATGTACCCCGTAGGCAAAATTCCTAAACGCATCAAGTGGGCAAGGTGAAAAGCATCTTTAAAATCACCCGAATATTTAAGCCCTTCATATTGTTTAACAGCAGCCGTATTGACCAACAGCATGTGAAAGCCATTTGCGGCTAAACCATCGACCAACCAGTACCAATTGAATGTTGACTCGACAGCCACGCCGACTAATTGTTCTTTAAACGGCGTTAAGTATTCCAAGCACAGTGAAAGATCATTAGCGATGCGTTTTGAGAAAACGGTTTTATCGTTCTCATCGTTAACAACAATGACGTGATTATTTGAATGTAAATCGATACCACAGTAAAGTGCCATAACAGTCTCCGGTCAGTCTTGGTTTGAGCACCTGTTAGCATAGCTAACAAAGGCCCCGGAGGCTGACTAGAGGATTATCAGGTCTTGCTGACCCTATTAGTTCACAGGCGCCTCAAGTCTGGCCTTCATCCTATAACCTACAGACATCACCTTTTCCCTTTTATCACACCCTGAAAAGAATGAATTGATAAATAATGAGGCAAAAAGTCGTCTACTGAAGTAGTGGCAGTTCAAATCACATTTAACCTTGTGCCTGAAATGGGGTTTAATTAATGAAGGTTGTAAACGTTGGTAATAGTATGTTTCTGTGTTTGTGCTGCTAGTTGAGAAACAGGTTCGAGGGTCGTTCGATATTTAAGCAAAGAAAAACCATCTTTATTATGATAAACTGATTCGTAACGCCTGCTTTTCCCGAGCGCTAGGTACGAGCTTTATTATCGCTGTTTGTATAACTCGACCACTTCCTTAGCGGGCTCCAGTAGTCAATGCTCATCAATTTCGAGCACATAATTCAATGACTGTGAATAAAACGAATGGGTGCCCCCAGCTTTTTCCGATTATCAAACTGAGTGTTTTATGAAAAATATTGCTGTATTTGTGGATGTGCAAAATATCTATTACACCACGCGAGATACCTTCGCTCAATCGCTAAATTACCGTCGCGTGTGGCAATATCTTTCGGAGCAGGGCAATATTGTTCTGGCCAATGCATATGCGATTGCACCAAATGATGACTCTCAACACAAATTTCAAAAAGCGCTCTCGCATATTGGTTTTAATGTAAAGCTGAAACCGTTTATTCAGCGAAAAGATGGATCGGCTAAAGGCGACTGGGATGTTGGGATCACCATCGATGTGCTTGAACATGCCGCTGAGGTTGATGTGATTTGCCTACTTTCTGGTGACGGCGACTTTGATTTATTAATGCAAAAAGTAGCTGCAAAGTTCGGCGTAGAAACTTGGGTAATTGGCGTAGAGCCGTTAACGGCAAATACGTTAATTCAGAGTGTCAGCCGCTTTATTCCAATTGAAACCACGTGGTTGCTGCGATAAGACACCGAATAAAGAGCTGCAAGAAGGTAGCGGTTAAGTTTTGTTTTCGAACATTTATCGAAAGATTAACTCAGGTTAATTAACCTTATTCTGTTTTGGGCTTTGTAATGAACACGGTTGTTGACACTGCTCTGAATAGGTTGAATAGCAAAACTCAGTTCGGCTTACATTTATTTTACAATAAAACTTATTTGTATTAATTTTAGATACATCACGGTACTTATTTCGTGATAGCAAACTTTAAAAATCTACAAAAAGGATATTGAAAATGA
This sequence comes from Pseudoalteromonas xiamenensis, assembly GCF_017638925.1. NCBI lineage: Bacteria > Pseudomonadati > Pseudomonadota > Gammaproteobacteria > Alteromonadales > Pseudoalteromonadaceae > Pseudoalteromonas > Pseudoalteromonas xiamenensis. The sequence continues at coordinate 1,091,416 of NZ_CP072133.1, read as the reverse complement.
AAATAAAGCTTCAAAAAAAGCTACTTAAAAAGCTCTCTCTAGATACTAAACTACCTCAAGATGCGACACCTCAAGTAGGCGGAGGTAATTTTACAGAGGTTTATGGGTGCCAGAACACAATCAGATGTGCATCGCGTCAGAATTTATCAGCGTGTTGTAATCACTCTGATGACGCTAGCTGTAAAATCGGTTTTACTTGCCTTTGTTAGACAGAAGAAGTTAGCAACCTATTTTTAATTGCGGGTGTCGTAACCCGCATTTGGGATGTGTGTTTAAACGTGAAAGGCACATTTTGTCCAAAGGATAGGCGCTGAGACTGGCTAACTGGAGTTGGTTTAAAATTGGTTTTGGCTGCCAATTAAGGCAATGCTTTTTATGTGAGGATGCGCAAGCCACCTGTATACAGAGCATTTTTCTTGGTAATCACGCTTGTGCAATGTCTAATGATAAACCCCAGTTCATGTCATAAAAAATAAAACGCCCGATGTAGTTTATCGAGCGTTTTAAGTTGGTCTGCATCACGCCGAGCAGTGATATAGGTGCCTTCTAAGTGTTATTTAGGTACGCAACTTGATTTATTAAAGAAATATTTAACTTCATAATCTTTGCAGGTCACTAAACCAGAACTTCCACCGTTGTCAGAGTTATAACATTGAAACCCGCCTGAAGATCGAACCTTTTGCCCCGTTAAACTTGCATCGAGCTTGCTTTCAACCTCTCGTGCTATAAACGAGACCATATCAGACACATCGCAGGTGGACGAGATATTGCCAAGTGATTGGTGAACATCAAATTTCTCATTGTCACCAGACGCTGGATCATCAGCATCAAGCCAATCAGTGGCGTACAGTTCCGTTGTGTCTATTAAAGACTTACTAATTTTGTGTATGCCCAGTGAGTTTAGTTCCGTGCCTTGAGTACCATGAAATGCAAAGATCTGCTGCGTAGAGGAAGTAGAGAAAGTGGTGCATTTACCTTGAGGGGTGCCTCCCGAAATACCTTTACCATTACTGGCGCTGAGTTTTAAATAGTAAACAGAGTCGTAGCCAAATTTTAAATCGTCATAACAAACTTTGACTTCACTTAAATACTCACCTTTACTGATGTCAAAATGTAATGCGTTGCTCCATGCGCCACCTTCACCACCATAGGTAACACACTGTATAGGCGTTCCAACTGTAGCATGGCTCAGTCGTTGCTTGGTTTCATAGCAGGCTTTTAACCCATCAATACGAGCGCCTGAACGTACTTGTATATAACTCAAATTATACGTATCACCTATGAGCGCTTTTCGTTTTAATAGACCTATTCCGTCAAAAGCATCACCTTTTGAAGAAGTCCCTACGGCTGCTTTTTTTGCATATTGCCAATCGATATGTTCAGAAGCATTAGGTAGCCAAAAGTTATCAAATGCTTTGTAATAATTTACCCAAGTGGCCTCACTGCCAGCACCTCGAGTAGCTAATAACTTAGTATGTTCATAAGCGTTGTATGGCATACCAAACTCATAGGTGCCGCCGAGGCTCTTACAGTATGCGAAACCGTCTTCCCAAGCCCCTTTGTTCGTTGATAGTTGCCAATTTCTATCGTCGTCCACGCAAGCATGGTACATAGTGCTTGAACAACTTGTATCGGAAATTGAATTGGCAACATCAACGCTCGCACAGTCACCAGACCCGTTTGGATGGTTGCTTTTCCAAGACCAAACATAGTCTTCAATTTGTACTTCATTGGCGCCATAGCCACTCGCTGCAGCCGTGCCATTTGCCTCAACCAAAGCCAACTCGAGTATTTGTGGTCCTTGTTAGCCCAATTACTTATTACCTTACTTCCCGTTTTATCCGATGCAGGTCCATCAGGGTTTAGTTGTGTGGCATCGTCAATGACAACCGACATATTATTTGCTTGATAATGGGTCGTTTTGTCGGTGCCTGTGCAGCCGTTACTGTTATTTTGGCAAAATGGTTGGTTGCTTTGTAAATCGCCATTTTCATCAAATGTGTCAACGCCAATAAATACCGTATCGAAGAATTTCCCGTAGCTACCGTGATCATGGTAAGTACATAAGTTTCCTGCATCTCTAGGCGTTTGTATTACGGCAACGATTTGCTTGCCCGAAGCGAGAATGTCTTTTTTAGTGAGCTTATTAACGGGCAATGATGCACAATTATTTTCCTCATACCCCCAATCTGCAGGTACAAGCAAGTAGTCGCCAATATCTTTTTGCAACCGCTCGCCAATTTTGTTGTGCCAATTGTCATGGTGAATGCTTTTGTAAGCTTCTATTTTTAACAGCACGACTTCATCAGGGTTTTCATCAAGAAACGCTTTAATATCGTCTAGTCCATCCGAGAGCTTAGCATGGTAGGTAGAGGAGCAAAGCGCCTCCTTCTCGCGATTATTGTGACAAAGCATCGGAGTCGAATCTAAGGTTGTTTCTGGATAGATATCAAATTCCATTGCTCGTATTCCGCGTTTTAGTAAACTTTTGGGCGAATAATACTGATTAACATCTGTATATATGCCTTTGTCCCATGAAAAAGATGCATACGCGTTATGAGCACCCGCCCAAAGCGTTTTGGAAAACGGCGCATTGGTGTCAATTTGGCCTTGTAGATCTAAGCGAGTCACTTGCTCACTATCTGTATCAATTGCACTATTAGCGACAAATGGCGTTATAAAAGCAAACAGACCACTGGTAACCAGCATTTTTACCGCATTAGATGGTGTTAAATGTTTCATCGTTAATTCCTCTCCTTTTACAAAGTGTGTTGGTCCTTAAACCTGACTCAATTCAACAATTAGAATCAGTACTGGCTACCGATTTAAAATGTAGGAGTGAATAGTGCAAACAATATGAAATGATCTAGAACCACAGAAAAGTACACCTCGTTAAACTGCGTAAAAGTGCTCAAATTGTTTTAAAATTAAAAGCTTGTCGACTTTACCTGATTGACTGGCAACAGGAGCGCTACAGCAATAATTTGCAAAGCCGTGAAAGCGCGTCATTAAGCGTTTTAGTGACTTTGTTGCACAAGGCCTTGGTGTTGATATTTAGCCAAATTTCGAAAATCACCTGTTTTCGAGCAGTAGAGAGTTATTAAAGCAGCATTTTAAAAAGCGTAGGTTGGCAAAAGCCTATTTAGGCAGGCAGTCCTCTATGAGTGAAATCGCACAGGAATTTGGCGTGCGTTATTCAACGGAGAGTCAGGCTGTTACACGATGCAAGACTTGACCTCAATTGCTTACGGCGGGCATTATTCGGCAGTGAGCCGGGCAGTTGCACGATGCAAGACCTGACGCTTACTATTTCGAGGGTTTCTTCCTCGCTTTTTATACTAATTCAAAGCGCTGACGGTTAGCCTTCATATTCTGTATAGTGGACAGTCTTTCCCTAATTTTGTCACTTTGGGACGCTGTGTAACTATTAGCGACATTAGGAAACGATAAATTACAGGTATGCTCGCAGTGATCCTTTTGAGCGGTATCGAGATTGTTAACTAACCTAAACACACCTTGTTGCAAGTTTCGTCTTTGCCTTATCTCATTGATTCTGTAAACTAACCAAAACCACTGAGTAACAAGGAGTTACAGTGATAAGCGTAACTGATCTATGCTTTTCTCGGGCTGACGGAGACCAAGTACAAACGCTGTTCAATGGCTTTAGCTTTGACATCGCGGCGCAAGAGCAAGTGGCGTTACTCGGCGACAGTGGCTCAGGGAAAACCACCTTATTGCATTTACTTGCAGGGCTACTCAAGCCTGACCGCGGCCAAATTAGTATTAGTGGCGAAGTTATATCTGCCTATAACGACAAACAACTCGCCCATTATCGTCGCAAAATAGGCCTTATTTTCCAGCATTACCAGTTACTGGATTGCCTTAGCGTTAAGCAAAACATCTTATTTCAACATAAGCTAAACTACCCAAATCAAGCAGCGGAAGAATTCGAGCTGTTAATAGAACAACTTGGTCTTGCCAATAAATTACATAAGTTACCCAGCCAACTGTCTGGTGGCGAGCAACAACGGGTAGGTATAGCCAGAGCTCTATTAAATCAGCCCAAGCTTATTCTAGCTGACGAGTTCCCACCGGCAATTTAGACCAAGCCCGCTCCCACCAAGTGGTTGAAATGCTTACTAGCTTATGTAAAGAAAGGCAAATCAACTTAGTCATGGTCACCCACTCACAGCAACTCACACGGTATTTTGATACGGTAAAAGTGCTCGCCAACGGGCAATTCAACGAGTAAAACCATGGCCGAAATTAAACTGATATTGACGACGCATTGTGCATATTTTAGGCGTCACCCTTGGCTGTTATTACTGTTTGTTGTCGGGCTGAGTTTAGGCAGTGCGCTACTCACCGCGATATCCGGGCTTAACCAAGAGGCTAAAAATCGCCACAAGACATCCTCAGCACTCATCGATTCGGCGGTCAGCCACATCGTGAAGCCGCCCATTGGTCAAGACTATATCGATGGCACACTGTGGTTGAAATTACGCGAACAAGGCTTTACCAATGCGCAGCCGGTGTTGCGAGGAAAGCTAACGCTCGCTTCCGGTAAATCCCTCTACTTGCAAGGCATAAATAGCTTAATCTGGATGACTAAGCCTATTCCCGCAGTAACTTCACAACATCAGTCCTCTAAGCGTGAAAATACCGATTTTGCATTTGATGCGATTTTGGTAGACGCCAAACGGGCAGAGCGATACCAACTTAATAAAGACGATAAAACGCTTACGCTACAAAACAGTCCATTTACGCCAAAGCTGGTCTTGGTTGAAGACATTGGTGTTTGGTCTGTGACGGATATTGCGTATGCAGATAGACTACTTAACGCACAAGGCAAACTTAGTTTTATCGAGTTTACCAGCTTAGCCGCAGATCAAATACCGCTCGTAGAAGCCATTTTAGGGCATGATGCCAGATTGATTGCCTCACAAGAGCAAGACTTTGACGCGCTCTCAGAAGCCTTCTTTTTTAACCTCGCCGCTTTGGCGCTACTTGGTTATATTGTGGCCGCATTTTTAAGTTTCAATGCCATAAAGCTGTCTGTTGCGGGGCGCAAAAAACTGCTCACTCAATTTAACCTATTAGGGTGCTCAAAACAGGCCATCACAACAGCAATTGTGATTGAGTTTACCCTGATGAGTTTTGTCACTGCGCTGCTTGGCAGCGTGGCTGGCTTTGTGATTGCCAATGCGCTTGTGCTCGATATCAACCGCACTTTAATGGGGTTATATCAGTTAGATAAAGCCCTTATCATCGGCTGGCAATGGCAATCGTTGGCACTTGGATTTATGGTCAACTTGACGACATTGGCGCTGATGGTTGTCACTCAAAAAAAGACGCTGCAGAACCAAGGCAACACGCTTTTCATGTTATCGTTACTGGGTATTATTACTGCGCTCGGTTATTTATATCTAAACGCCAACTCTGAATTTGAATCGCTGTTATTGTGCTTTTTCATCTTGGCTTTGTTTGTACTGCTAACACCCAAATGCCTACAGGGTTTGCTGAGCTTTAATAACCCGTTTAAGCAGCCCCTGTGGCAATGGCTTTATGCCGACAGTCAATCTCAGTTAACTGAACTGCGCATTGCGATTGTGGCCATTTTAGTGGCGCTTGGCAGTGCCATTGGGATGCAAATTATGGTGAAAAGTTTTAGTCACACCCTAAATGCCCACCTTGAAAAACAGCTCAGTGCAGACATTTATATGCATATCGATACATACCAACCTGAGCTAAGAGCGCGATTAAACACCGATCCTGATATTGCGCGTGTTGGTATTTACATGGCATCAAACGGTTATATCGATAAGATGCCAGCAAAGCTGGCAAGCTTTGGCAACAGCCCCGGTGCGTTTTCACATATCAATTTAACAACGGGCGATCCCGTTACTCAGGCGCACTTTGCTGATAATGGCTGTATTGCCAATGAACAAGCGCTTATCAAGCATGGCATAGCGCTTGGTGATACTGTGTCGTTCAAACAAAACCAGCACAACTATTTATGTCGAATTTCCGCCTTTGCCTATGACTATGGCAATACGGCTTTAAGCCTTATCACCCTCGAAGACAGCATCAAGCAAAGCCCATTACACTGGCAAGTGTATGGCCTATCCCTAACTTTAAGCGAACAGGTTTCAACATCACAGATGACTGAGCGGCTGATTAATAACTACAACATAGAGAGTACGGCCATCTCTGAAAATAAACGCTTTAAAGACATCGCTAACACGCTATTTAACGACACATTTAAAGTCACTAAAGTCTTGAACGGTTTTATTCTTGCCATTGCATTGGTTAGCTTATGTATCAGCTTATTAAGCCTCAGTGCCCACCATAGCAAACAACTTGCGGTGCTCAATAGCCTTGGTGTCGATTCTAATCAATTACACCAACTTAAGCTCATCCAAACCATAGGTTTAGTGGGCTTTACCAGCCTATTTGCGATCCCGTTGGAGCTTCGCTTTGGGTATGGCGCTACTCAAATACGTGATGCCGATTGCCTTTGGCTGGAGCATACATTTTTATCTAGATGTACCTGCGCTATTGGATACCTGTTTATTCTTGCTGCTAGCGGCTGCTATTTGCGCCTATCTTCCGGTAAAAAAGCTCACTGCAAGCTTGCACAGTAAGGAGAGCGCATTATGAAGTCCTTTTTGTCCTTGATATTCGCTTTAGTTTTATTATCGGGGTGTGAACAAGCGCAGCCGCCAGAAGAGAAGCAGCTATTGCATACCATGCACGGTGAAGCCCGTGGATGCTAAACGCGGTGTGACGTTTCCTGACGATCATGGCGCACATTTAGCGCAAGGCATCGAATGGTGGTACGTCACCGCGACCCTCACAGCTGAGACAGGTGAAACCTTTGGCGCGCAGTGGACGCTCTTCAGAACTCAAGTACCTTTGCCTTTCGAATCGACGTGGTGGGACGACCAACTCTACTTTGCGCATTTTGCACTGCAACATCAGCAAAAACACGTTGCCTTTGAGCGCTATGCGCGAGCGGGTCAAGCGCATATAACGGCACTGCCATTTGCGGCTAACTTAGATGATTGGTCGCTAAAAAGTACAGGGCAACGCTTGTTACCTCTGCAAATGAAAGCCAAGCAAGACCGCTATGCCATCGATGTTTCGTTGACGAATAGCCCGCTGACCCTTCATGGTGACAACGGCTACAGCCAAAAAACGCAAAGTGGCCATGCCTCTTACTACTTTAGTTATCCATTTCTTGAAACCACTGGAACCCTCACCTTCGAAGGTAAAGAATATAAAGTGACGGGCAATGCCTGGTACGACAGAGAGTGGTCAGCCAGTTTGATCGACAAAAATCAAATGGGGTGGGATTGGTTTAGCTTGGTGAGCGAAGTTAATGATAAGCCAACAGCAAAAACTGGTTTAATGCTCTTTTGCATTCGAGATGCACAGCAAAACTACGATTACTGCAGCGGCACGCATATTGATGAAAAAGGCCAAACTAAGCCTATTCACAAACAAGATATTCAGTTAGAAAAGCTCGAACACATTCGTATTGATAACAAACACTACCCGAGTAAATGGCGCGTGACTTTGCCGAATATGGCGCCCATCGTGATTGAAACCATCACGAAAGATTCGGTCAATAAACTCGCCATTCAATATTGGGAAGGCCGAGTGAAAGCGAGTGGCGGCTTTAATGGTTTGGGGTATGCGGAGTTATTTGGTTACTAGGTGTTGCGGGGATTAACCCCGCAAAACACGCTCATGTAATGGTTCCATCGGATAAGCGAAGGTAAGAAATCCGACCATCCTGCCATATATTGATAACGATTATTGAAGCATGGGTGCTAAGCCAAAAACCAACAAAGTGCAGGCAATTGACGATAGCACAGACCCGGTACGTACCAGCAGCTTAACTGTAAATTCACTAGTAACCGATGCCGTAAACCCAGCGCCTGCAATCGGAAGTGCTTTACTTGCGCCGGTTACCGACGCTACCGTTATTCCCAGCCAAATAAGCATGAATCCGATTACACAGCCATAGGCGACAAAAATCTCAAAAAAGCGCGGTAACACAACCTGTGACCAAATCACACCAAAGAGAGCCAAGGCTTTGCCGCATTGAATAGCAGTCAAATGACCAGACAGCGCCATGCGAGAATTTTTTACCTTGGGTATTTTAGGTCATTTGACTAAAATATTTTGTTAAGACGGTTATCCAAGTGTTCTCGCTGCAAAAAATATAGCCACTTCAGTAGGCATTAACTCCAAACATGCATTTATTGCATTCGTCTTTTTGTCGACTCAGTGAACTAAGATGCCTGGGAAATGAGTATCGATCCACAATTCAACTATAACGCTGTCCGCTTCATTTGAAACTAATGCACGGTAATTGGAAGGTCATTGACCACTAACGATTGACCTTTTTCTTTGGCGCGAATAAAGCTTGAAATTAAGACGTCGTTTTCCAACGTATTAATATCTTCCACCTTTTCAACCATACAGAACATGATGGAGTCCCAGCCAAGGTCTTTTACAAAAGTAGTAAGGTGTTGCAGATTGTCTTGATAATTTTCATCGGTGGTAAGTAGGCCGATAGAGTGTTGGTTACCGTGTTTGTATTTGTTGTTATTCGTCATTGAACATTTTGCGTAACCGCTGAGTACATAAACTGTATTTGATGTGTTATCCATGATAGTGACATTCTTTAGCATAATTAACGTCTCTATGCATTTTTCAGACCAAACTAAAAGACGGTTTTTTGATGCAAGTTTGCCTCAACGGAGTAGAAAAATAGCTCGTTTGTTTTATGCAACCGTTCAGCAATCTCAAGAGTGTCAATTTTTTGAAATATCAAAAGAAAATGGATAAGCGTTTAGTGGACATCGGTAAGTAATAGGAAGTGGGAATGGTTGAGGCTGTATTGGCGAATAAATTGGATTGCGCCAAGCTCAGTTAAAATGGCTGTATTATTCCAACAAAATCAGCTACATCGTTAGTGCAAAAATTCATACTTCTCGACAAGCTTTGTGTAGTCATCTGATTGTTTAAACGATTTCATCGCGGCATTGAAAGCCTGCATAAGCGCCTTGTCTATGAACGCCACGTGATAGTTGGTTTTTGGAAAAAGTCGGTGAACAACTACATTAGACATGTGTGAACTTCCCATTAGCTCTGTACTTAAGTAGTTAAAAATATTGATGTCCATGACGACGAAATCTACTTTGCCTTTCAACAGCAGTTCAACTTGCGTGCGCTGGTTTGGTAACTCTAAATACAAAGGACTTTTTCTTGTGACTATTCGGTATTCATTACCAAGGACCACAGATGCGTTTTGGAATGCAACAATTGAGTAGTGTTCCAAATCTTGTAAAGAGTTGATTTCGATGCTGCGCCCTTTTAGGCTGATGGCCGCATTTTGATAGGAAATATACGGTTCACTGAGACTCGAGGCCTTCCGTGTCCATGCGTTGATTCATGGTTAAGGCTGCATCCACTCTGCCCAATTTTATCAGGGTATTTGAACGGCCAAATGGCACGTAGACGTAACCTACTGGATACCCCATTTTAGCGAATATGGCAGAAACCATGTCGAGTCTCGAATCCAGAGTTCTCTTCTTCGATTACGTAGGGTGGTTTGTTCCAACCTACTGAAATAGATAAGGTATCAGCAATAACTTGGTTCGACAGTAGTACAGTTAAAAGTAGTGAGTAGAACCACGAGAGATACCTGCGCGTAGGCCTTCCTAATCTTCTATGCACACACTTTACCTTTTTTTCCACTTAGATTGAGAGTAGGACAAATTTTTCCATTCCGACATTAAATTTGATCAGAAAATCTATCGAAACAGTGATTGATTTTCGGCCTTATAAGGACTTATTAGTACGTTTGAGAAGGTGAAATACCGTATGCATCTCACAGGAACAGCAACATTCTAGGGTTGGGATTAAAGCAGGATTCTATGGATGTACCTGCATTGGTAGCTAATGAGGGAGTTGGGTCGTAGACCGTACAATGCTAGTTCAATATGGAAATAACCAATTGATAAAAATGAATAAATATATATCACGCTTATTGGCGTGAAGCTGTTTTAGACTAAGACCGATGGTCGCTATTTCAAAGTGTTTTTTGGCTGTTATTTAGAATCATTCAGTTTGTTGAAGCAAATTGTTTTGGGGTTTGACCCGTGTTGGTTTTAAACGCCTTGTAGAATGACGATTTGGCGTTAAAACCCGATGCTAGTGCAACTTCTAATATTGAAAGTTGGTTTTGCACAATAAGTTGTTTGCTGTATTCGATACGATAGCTGTTTACATAGTCAAAAAATGAACTATTTAAAATCTGATTGAGTGTTTGCGATACGTAGTTCGGCTTTTCTGAAATCTCGGACGCTAAAAGCTTAAGTGATAGATCAGGGTTTAAATAGAGTGCCTTCGCCTTCATTACTTGCTCAATTTTGTCTGCAATTTTTTGTGACCGAGCTTCATCAAGACCCGAACGAGTATACTTTTGTGGTGTATCCTCTTCCGTGTGCAACGCCGTAATTGTTTCAAGATCCTCTTTTTGCAGGTATCGTTCGTTAAACCCGGGTTTTTGACGCAGACCCCAAAATGAAATTAGCCAAAGCAAGGCAAAGTAACCAATCAATAAGGCATAGGTCAAAGCGCTCTGTGATTGTACAAATAGGCTCGTTACAAACACGCAAAAGGCCAGCACCCAAACGACAACTAACCCAGAGATGACGATAAATAACCAGCCCATTTCTCGTTTGTCGTTGGAAGCAAATAGCTGCTTAAGTTCGCTGCGATAGGCCAGTAAACGTCGCACAATTAAATAAACGTAAATCGATGACTGTATAACCCAAGCCAACATAAAGGCGAACGTAAACATAGACATCCATTCTGCGGGTTGCGATAGCGTTTGCGCATTTTCCTGCATGAGTTCTGCTAAATAGTGAGTGGGCATAAATAGAAGAACCAACGCATAGCACAAAGAAAATGCAGGCAGGACAAAATGCAAATTGCGGTTCTCTTTTACATGCCAAATGGTTGGTGAACAGATGCCTTTTACATAAAACCACAAACAGATTGGTTGCAAAATGTAGCAAGGTACAACGATTGCAAGGCTATAAAGTTCAAGAGTCGGCACTGCGTGTATGAACAAGGGAAGGGCGTTAGCGCATGATGTGACAATCAAAAAAAGCGCCAACATTATATAGGCTTGACTGGTTTCTCGTCTTGCAATGAGCATCGGAATGACAATGCTGACGAGTCCGAGAGTCCCGGCCAATATGTAGTTCATAAAATAGCCTTGCATGCTTGGTTTACCTTAGTTTTTGGGGGCTAAATCAGTCCTAGCCGTCACGCGCGGTCGATGAAAACACACAAACACGGCACAGTTTACGTCAATCATAAAATAATTTGAAAGGATGAGACTAGAAAAATGAAATCAGCAAATCGTGTAACTGGAGTCGCAGCAATTGGGCTGTCGCTTATCTATATCTTTGCATTCGTCTACTACGGGGCATTTTGGAATTTTCCCGGTCAAAGTGATGTTCAAACCAAGATGAACTTCCTTGCCGAGCACCAAAGCATCATTTCGGCAGTTTCGTTTATTACTTACATCTTATTCGGCTTGGTTTTGTCCATTCTCGTTGCTGGTACTGTTCGTTGTTTGCAACAAGCCGGAGAGATGCAAAAGTCGATCACTGCAGCTTTTGGGTATTTGTGGGTTGGGCTGGTGATTGCGAGTGGGATGATTGCAATCAGTGGAGTGGGCTATGCGATTAAGTTGGCAAACACGGATGCACAAAAAGCATTTGATGCATGGAGCTTGATGATGACTCTTGCACAAAGTATTGGAGGCGATAACGAGATTGTTGGCGCTGTATGGGTCTTACTTGTTAGTGTGCTTGCGCTTAAGGTTAACGTTTTTTCTAAGTTTCTACATTACTTGGGTATTATCGTTGGCTTAGCGGGCGTTGCAACCGTTACTTCTTATGATAGTTTCAAAGAGCTGTTTGGGGTTTTACAAATTATTTGGTTTTTCTGGTTTGGTGTGTGTTTTTTACAACGAACGTCGGATGATGTGAGTAGCGAAAGGACATTGTAAATTGTTGCAAATTCCTCTTGTGACGAGTTTAAAAAGGTTAACCTCGGTGAGTTAACCTTTTCTTATCTCAGTTAGCCGTAAATGAAAACGTTAAACTGAATAGTTAGTTTGTATGATTACTGGGCGCTTATGCCAATTTCGGCACACACATTTGGGAGATTTTTTTCGGTTAAGCCTGGTAACAGATGTTTTAGTTTTGGGCGGGAGATTTCAGCGCGTTGCTCCTCTGTACCATGCATGATTGTCTGGATCCAATTGTTGAAAAATGAGATTCGAGAGTAATATTCTCGATTGCCATATTTACCGAGTGGACTGCCGAAGTCGCCTCGAGAACTTACGCCAAGTAAATAGTAACGACCGTTTTTCATGATAAAAGCAGGGCCACCGCTATCTCCACCGCCACTGATACCTTCTAAAGGAAGGGCTTGTTGACCTTGCTCGAAGATAAACTGTAAAAGCGGACCTTCTGCTTTAGCGACGGTATTATTCGCTTTGCGTAAAAAGCCATTATTTTTAGCATTATCAATTGTTTGACCCTCTAACCCATTGCCAGTGCCACCGATACCAATAAAGGTTGTTGCCTGACCTAATTCATCAGATGCGGTATAGACTTCAGCCGGTAGTATGTGAGTAATAGGCCGAGCCAATTCGAGTAACGCGAAATCATGGCTCACGCCCGGAGTGTAGTTTGAATGTACAAAACGCCGTTTTACTTTAACCTTTACCCCACCGACCAATATTGTTGTATTGGGATCTGTGCAAAACGTAGTATGTGCCGCGGTTACCACCCAGTTGGGGGCAATCAATGTTCCATGTGCTCCATCGATATAAAATTGAGCAAGGGGTGGAAAGTCGTGCAACGTTGCGGCGTATTTTTCGGGAGCGACATCGTGGCGTATTACAATTGCGGATGCAGAGAGTGAAATTGAAGAAACAAGTGCAGCCGTAATTATAGCTATCGTTTGGTTTGTCATATGTTGATTACGTTTGTAATATTTATTTTTACAATAGACGTTGATGGAATGAATTACAAGTGTAATCTTGTATTCGTCTATAAAGTGATTTCCCGATCATTGTTTGATTGGGGCTTTGGACACTTGAGGCTTGTGCGCTGCACGCCAAATTGCTAACCTCGAATTCAATTAACCGTAAAGAGGTGTAAACATGCAGGCATTTTCCGAGAAATTTCCGATAAAAACCCAAATTAGAGTGGCTTGGGGAGACATGGATGCATTGGGCCATGTGAACAACGTTTCATATTTTCGTTATTTTGAAACGGCCCGAATCGACTTTTTAGCACAAACGGGCTTACTGGAAATCTTATCGGACCCGAGTACCAGCCCTGTTTTACGTGATACTCACGCGCATTACAAACGCCCAGTCGTGTTTCCGGACACGCTTATTATTGGCACGTATATTACCGACATTAAAAGCGATCGTTTTACGATGCGCTATGAAGCGTTTAGTGAACAGCAACAAGCGGTATGTACCACGGGCTATGCCAACGTCGTGATGTTTAATATGAAAAGCGCACAAAAAACACCGATTCCAGCCAACATGATGGATGTACTTTTACAATACAGTGTTGATTTAGCATAGGCCTTTCAGACTCAGCGTCAGGGAATTCTTGTTGTCATCATTACGTGTGTTTTGGTGTATTATTGCGTCTATTGAAATTGGAATAGTTTAAGCATCAGGGGCAGGTTATATGGCCAATACAGCACATGCACTACACATCTTAGTAAAGCATCAAACTCAAGCGGAAGACATTCTTTTGCAGTTAAAAAAAGGCGCTAAATTTCAGACCTTAGCCAAAAAATATTCAACCTGTCCATCGGGTAAAAAAGGTGGTGACCTGGGGGAATTTAAGCGCGGTACAATGGTGCCTCAATTCGACAAAGTGTGTTTCACGTGTGAAGTGCTGACACCGCAACTCGTCAAAACTAAATTCGGTTGGCATATTATTAAAGTCTTATATCGTACATAAATCTAAAAGGTCATCCAGTTATCAGCCGTTGTAAAGCGAGCTAGGTCCTGAATTCACAAGGGATTTTTTCTGTTTGGTCAACACGTTTTTAGCCAGTTTTATCTTTACGAGCAGTTAGAGGGAATAATGTCGTTTGGGGTCTCATCGCTGCACTTAGCAGAGTCAAAGTGCTTGTTCCCCTTGTTGTTACTTGTTAAGGTCTGTCAGTAACTTGATTATTTTAAAGGATTAATCGTGCAAATAAGCAAACGTTTAGTGCTCGCTATGTGCATTGCATGTACTTCGTTATTTAATTCTCCTTTCGTTTTTTCAAAAGTATTGGCTAATGAGGCGAGCCTTGAATCCGAAGTATTGACTCACGTAATGCGTTCCAAGCACCTAGGTGAAGAGCGCAAAATCGTGGTGCAATTGCCGAAGAGTTACAACGCGAGCTCCAAATAAGGTTTATCCAGTGATTTACCGCTTAGATGGAGCAAGTAACTTACCTTTAATTTCGTCGGTTATGGAACGATTACAAAGCACGGATAGCGCGCCGGAGGTGATCGTCGTCGCGATAGAAAATACGGATAGATTAAGAGATTTTTACCCAACGGTGAACAAAGAGCCACAGGGACCCGTTGGCTTAGGAGGGGCGCTGCCAAATTTTTGGATTTTGTAGAACAAGAGCTTATACCCTATATTAATTCCAACTTTCGCACGCATAATTTTAAAATAATTTCGGGTGCGTCTGCTGCAGGTGTGTTTTCACTGTATGCGATGCAGGCAAAGCCAAACCTATTTCAAGCACATTTGGCCTACAGTCCCGCAGTCTGGTGGAATTATGGTGCTGCAACCACACGCACCAAACAGTTTATTAAAGACAATCGAACACTTGAGACCTATTTGTACATGAACATTGGTGAGGAAGGCGGCATAATGCGTGCGCGTTATGATGAACTTCAGCAATTCATTCAACATAACAAACCCACTCACATGACCTACGAGAGCGATGCATTTGATGGAGTGCCACACGATTTAACCGCAGTTGCCGGTGTGTTTAATGCCTACCATAAATTGTTTTTACCGAAACAAATGCCACTCAAGGCCCTTTCGAAAGACATGACCTCCATTGATACTTATTACAAAACGCTATCTAACCAGTGGGGTGAAAGCGTAGCACCTCCAGAGGGGGCGGTAAGGCAATTGGGGTATCAACTCATTGGTGCACAGAATTATGATAAAGCCATACAAGTGTTTGAATATAACACCAAACTGCATCCAAAATCAGTCGATGCGTGGTTTGGTCTGTCTTATGGTTATGAGTCTAAAAACGACAACACAAATGCTTTAGCAACGTTGGAACATGCAATCAAGCTTGCAGATAAATCCTATCCTTACTTCGATATGTTGTTAAGCTCAAAAGCTCGCCTTAAATCGGTGGTCCTTAATTAAGGAAAGTGGCAATTTGGTAATGGGGAGCTATACAACCGCTCTCCATTTCATTCGGTTTTGTTGCCAGCACAGTACTGCGCGCATTACTCATTCCAACTCAGTTCAACAATATCTGCCTGCAAATCCTCTTGATAGGCAAATGCCATCTTTTGGCAATTGGGTGTTACATCAAAACTAATCTGGGTTTTCCTTGGTAGCGTAAAGGCGAGTTGAGTATCACTGTCGATAACTGAATATTGCCAAACGTCACCAGTCATCACTTGTTTTTCGTAGTACAGGGTGTTATCACACAAGGTGTACTGGGTAGTACGGGCCAGATCTGCGATGATTTCATTTTCCACACCCGTCTTGAGGTCGTATTGCCAAATGCCGGTCTGGTCGTATTTTGTGATATACATCGTTGTGTCATCTGCCGCCAGTTTCACTTGATACCCACCGGATGTTGTCACTTGGTGTGTTTCACCATTTTGCAGGTTGAACGACCAAATCTCCCATTGACCGCTTTTATCAGAACTAAAATACAGTTTTAACCCGTCGTGGGCGTAAATCGGAAAGGCAGCACTTTGTTCGTGCAACAACTCGTCAATAGTTTGGGTTGTCAATTGATAGCGTAAAAGCGCCTTGTCTTTAGTGGCAATCACTAATTGCTGGTTATCAGGACTCCAACTAAAACTGTCGATAATCGCGCCTTTGGGTAGCATGGGTGCGGCTACCAATTGTTCGTCATCCGCAATCCATAACTGCATTTCACCATTTCTATCGGATAAAAACGCCAGCTTTCGGCCATCTGGGGAATAAGCAGGTTGGCGTTCTACGCCGCTTGAGCTGAGCGCCAGTTTTTTTGGAGTGACCGTGCTTTCGACTGAATTTTCGTGTAGAGCGGTGAGTTTAGTTTCCCATAAGTTCGCGACGATGGACTCTTCCGAAAACACGACTCTTTTGCCATCAGCGCTAAACATTGGATATTGAATTGCTTTTGGGGATTGGTAGAACGTGGTTATTTGACCAGTCGAAATATCTAGGCGGTTGAGTTTCCCTCCATTTCGATTGTCGCTAAACACAATGCTTTTTTCATCAGGCGACCAGCTTGGTTTCCAGCTGAGAAAGCCCAACTCGCCGATTTTTTTCAGTGCGTTTGTGGTGAGATCCATGACGTAAACTTGGTTATTGCCCCAATACTTATTTCTAAAAAACAGCAGACTGCGTCCTGAAGGCGAAAGGGCGAGTTCATTGTCGCCATAGAAGTTGTTTTCTCGACTGGTCATGGTTTCCAAACGGTTAGTGGCCAGCTCTAAGCGATAGATCTGATAGGGAACCGAACTATTTGCGCGGTCAGTAAAATAAAGCCATTTATCATCTGGCGACCACACCACATTGCTGTAATGCTCAAGTGCCCCGCAAAGGTGCAGAGTGTGGATTGTGTCAGGTTCGCCGTTTGGTAATAGTGTTAGGCGCCGCAATGCGCACTGATTTTGTCCTTTTTGAAAATACGCAATGGACCGTTTGTCGTGCGAAAGTGCTGGCGAACGATGGTCAAATCCGTTGTCGGTAAGTTGAATGGTGCGATTGGTTTGCAGCTGTTTTAAATACAGCTGATAGGGTTGCTCTTGGTTATTTTTATGTCGATAAACCAGCCAACTTGCATCAGCTGAAAGCTGTGCGTCGTATTCGCGCCCACTTTCACTCGTTACTTTTTGAAATGACGGTGGTTTTGTAAAAGTTGTGGCTTGATCCGTTGGTGGAGATGGAATTAGGTGAGTGACCACTAAAACCAACAAGATTAATAGTGTGCAAGCAACAAAGGGTATAAATAGCTTTTGGGCATGGCGTATTGCAGGTGATGTAGATGATTCAAACTTGTTGATGTGCATCGGTTCGCTCATCGAAACCTCGACGACAGCGATAAATTGGTAGCCTTTTTTGGCGATCGTTTGAATATAACGGGGAGAGTCAGTGCTATCAGCCAGGGCTTTTCTGAGTAGTGTGATCACTCTGCTTACTGCGCCGTCACTGACGGGGGCAGGCCAGATGGCGTCCATAAGCTGTTGCTTTGAACATACCTCACCTTGGCGGCTGGCCAAATACACAAGCACTTCCATGACCTTAGGTTCAACTACTAGACATTGGTTATCACGGTGTATTTGATTTAAGCTCGCAACAATTCGGCATGTTCCTACCGTAAAAATATCGGGTAATGGGGGGCCACTAAAGACTCCTTTCTTCTTCAAATTTGATAATAACGCATTGAATTTTAAAGACATCAAAAAAACATCATCAAAGCATCAAGATAAAATCGCGATTCGATTGTTGAGACTCATTTTGCTAAATCGCTACAACAAAAATGCATTTGAATTACAACGAAATTGAAAGGAGCAATGTATGAAATCTGCACCATTTTTTATCGCAACCTTATTGGTGTCAAGTCTAACGGCAAGTGCCAATCCTTTGTCCATTACAAACGCGGTACAAAACCCTAATCGCACGGCTCAAGATATAGCGCGAGATGCAGGACGAAAGCCAGCAGAAATTCTGGCAATCGTTGATGTGAAAGTGGACATGAAAGTGGTGGATTATTTGGCTGGTGGAGGGTATTACACTGAACTCTTTGCTCGCCTATTAAATAATTCAGGCACGGTGTTTAGTGTAAAAGGCAAGCTGGAAAGTAGAAACCTGAGTGAATTCAAAAACATTAAACCGCTTACGTCACTTGAGTTGGACGACTTGGAAGGCCCAGTTGATCGAATTTTTACCGCGCTGAACTACCACGACTTAGTAAACAAAGCGAACTTAAATCGTCAAACACTCTTAAAGTCAATGCATCAGAAGCTAAGCGATGATGGTTACTTAATTATTATCGACCACAACGCCGGTCCTGGAATGGGCATTAGCCAAACGAAAAAACTCCACCGCGTGGAAAACAGTTTTGTGCTCAATGAAGTGCTAAAAGCAGGCTTTGAGTTGGATATGTCGAGTCTCTGTGCTCGCGAACGCGAAAGACGATTACCGTTTAGATGTATGGCAACCTACAACCAAAGGAAACACTGACCGGTTTGTTTATCGTTTCAAAAAGCGTACGCTGTAAGTGTCCAAGTAACCATAACATCGGGGTCTAGTCAGACCCCGAAGTAGGTGTTTAAGGCGCAGTACCAATACGGCTTAATTTGGACTTGATGGTGATTTTGACTGAGACGCGATGCTTTTTTCAAGGCGCTCCATTTGCTCCGCTAATGCATTTTGTGTGATCTCAAGTTGTGCCATGTTTGCACCAATCTCTAGCTGTTTCGAATCTCGAGTTTGAGATTGCGACTTCAATTTATCAAGTTCTGTATTAATGGCCGTTAGCTGGTTTTTCAGAGACTGCGCAACTTGCAATTGCTCTTGCAGTAGCGACATTTTCAATGTGAATCTCAGTTTGTGTTTGCGAAAGAGTTTTTAGGTTTGTCGCAGCATCAGACTGCTGCTTTAGTTGTTGAGTTTGCGCGGCTGTTAACTTGTCAGCCTGATCTTTAAGCTCTTTAATTTCCGATTGATTGCGACGCCACGCTGACGCCCAAAGCTTATCCATTTGTTCCCACAATTCATCAGTCCGGGTTGCAACCGCGGACAACTTAGCTTGAATTGCGCCAGCAGATTGTCCCATCTCTTCACCGGTTGCTGAGAGCGCACGTTCAAGTTCACCAATCCGCAGCTCTGAAGCGCGCAGTTGCGAGAGCGTGGCTAAATTTTGTTTATAGAGTGCATAACCGCCTGCGGCAAAGCCTATTATGGCAAGAATGCCGAGCCAAATTACCGCACTGGAGGATTTGGTTGGTGAAGGTGCAGCTGGCGTATTTGGTTCAATTGTCGGCGCTTTATTTTTCAATTTTGTCTGCGACTGTTTGTAATCCTCGACTTGGTCGAGATCGGGCGCTAGGCTGAACAGTTCAGGTTCAATTCGTTTATTCAACACAGTTACCTATCGTTTTTTAGACGTAATGAAAGCAGCTTACTGTAAAACCGCGAAGGATGGAATCTGCAAGGAGATTCAGGCTACTTTATCTCTTGATTTAAGCGTGAAAATGAGCGCAGCCGTTAACTGATTGACACTATCTGTAACTATTTGAGGTATTTTGTCGGTAAGTTGTTATAATTTCGTTCCCAAAAATATAACTAATAAAAGAATGAACAAACTTACCTTAATATTCGCCGTAGTTGCTTTGCTTAACGGTTGTGGTGGTTCAGAGACTAAAACTACGCCCGTCGTTACAAACCCAGACCAAACAATACCACCGACGAAAGTTGATACGTTGCCGATTCTAAAAATGGACGGTGTGGTTTCACTTAAAGCAGAAGTTGACACCGAAACGGTTTTTGACATTGAAGAACAGGATGGAGACGCACTGAGCGTCGTCTTTTCAAATCCCCCAAATTGGTTAACGTATTCAATTGTTGGTAATAAACTAAAAATCAAAACGAAGCCGACGTTGTTTGCACTCGGGGATTACGACTTACCCTTTACGCTAAGTGACGGGAAAAATAGTCTAGCGTTTACGCTCAAACTTACCGTGGAAGATAACCCGGCAAAGTGGGCTACGTTGTTGCTCGATGAGCAGGCACTTCACGGTGTTTGGATGAACGAAACAGGCGACCAAACATTCAGTTTTATGCACAATCGTCAAGGCTACTGGATAAACAGTAACGGTGAAGTGAAACGCTTTGCTCATTCGCTTTCTTATTCTCTAGCTCTTGATTTGTCGGAGGTGGGGTGTAGGGCAGAGGTTTGTGAAACACTCGATACGATGGAGATTCGACCGATTGCGCAGGCGGGTAATCGAATTCGTTTTTTGGTTTCGGAAAGTGGCAAAGAAGATTACTCGATAACACTGATTAAACCGTCTATGAGTTTAAATAACGGGGCTTACACGATAAAAAATAGCGAACCTAAGGTTAGCTATGTTGGCGTTTCGATTGTCGATACAACGACGGATGAAAGCAGCATTCAAGTTAGCTATGACATTCAGGCCAATGGTAATTCAAGCTCGTGGTATTTAATGCAAACGGCCTACTTTCCAATTGCGTTCAAGGGTGGTGCTACCGAATTACCTGAGTACACGTACCAAGATTCATTTTCTATTAGAAATGAAAACACGTTTGAGCTAGAAGACGTCCAAGTTACTTACCGAGTAAACGCAAACATAATGGGGGCAACGGCTCAACATTTGTTTGTTGAAATTGAAACCATCGGCGAGCCGAATAATCTAAAAGGGCAAATATCAGACTATTCCGGTTTAAGTGATCTGGTGAAGCAACGACACTTTGTGAGCCTGTTGGAAAAATTAGATGCAGCTCCTGCAATCGAATTTGTGCCAGGCACATCATATCTAACGCGTCTTTACGAAAAGGCGCAAACGATTAGTGATCCGAACTACTATGGTGGTTCACTCACGTTTACACTCGATGATGCAACCACAGGTAAAGCGTATGTGCAAAAACCAGATCTCGAAGAAGTCTTTACTGTTCCTTTTAATTATGAATTCGAAGCGGGTAAGTTTGTTGTTACAACAGACGGGCAGGTTGAGGCAAAGCGATTCTATCAGTTTCCAAACGGTCAAACGGGTATGACATTGAAATACACGCATCCCGAGACCAACACCACGAGTTATACACTTTACGCCGTAAAGCCAGTGAATATTACGGCTAACAAAAATGACTACTTAGGTACATTTGAAATACTCGATAATGAATATGAGGGTGAAAAACGCTATTTTACTTTAACGTCAGACGGCAAAGCCGTATGGTCAGGTGCATTGGATGCGATACCTCGTTTTCTTACTCGTTATGAAAATGATGGTAGCTTGTCGCTTTTATATGATGGCTATTGTGAATTCCCCGACCAGCTTTTTGATGACTGCTTAGCCTTTAGTAAAAAGACCAATCCAGATACGTATTACTTGCTCAATATCAAGTTAGTGCACCGAGTTGGTGATCATTATGGACTTGCTTACTCGGTTAATTCGACTTATGGATTTTACAATTCTCTACGCAGTCTGAAAAAAGTGAACTAGTTCGTTTAGTATTAAACACTAAGGCATACCTCGGTATGCCTTTTTCGTTTTTAATCCAAAATTGAAGTTAGAGCGCGTCAATAACAGCGAGCTTTGTGGCGAGAGTTCGCTCAGGTATAATTGACTCAATTTAGTTAGTAATAGCAGTTAGCATGCAGATATTTGAATACAATCCGCCAAGCGACCCATGGCTAGATATTCGTTATGAAGACGATGATATTGTCATTATTAATAAACCTTCAGGTTTACTATCGAACCCAGGACGCGCTGAAGTCACTTTCGACTGTGCTCTAACACGTTTGGAGAAGCAACTTGGTTGTATTTATTTGGTGCATCGCTTGGATTGCTCCACCTCTGGTGTAATGGTGTATGCCAAAAGTAAACGAGTCGAGATTGACCTTAAAGTGCAGTTTCAAAACCGTGAAACCAGCAAAGTTTACATTGCACAAGTGCAAGGCCATTTAGCAGATAAAGAGGGTTGCATTGATTTACCACTTGCAAAAGACCCAGAAAACGTACCAAAACAAAAAGTCTGCCATGAGCACGGTAAAAGTGCAGTGACGTATTATCGTGTAATTGAAGAGCGCGAACACTCGACACTTCTGGAGCTCAAGCCAGTCACAGGCCGTACTCATCAGTTACGAGTTCATATGCTGGCACTCGGTCACCCTATTTTAGGGGATGATTTTTATGGCGATGCGGCCTGTATCACGGCTTCCGCTCGACTCAATTTACACGCGCAAACCTTAAGTTTCACGCACCCAACAAGCAAAGAAAGAGTTAGTTTTAGTGTGGATCATGAGTTTGAATCCCGATAGACGCTACGCAATTCTTTAATTTAACGTGCCACAAAACCAGAATGTTCACTTTATGGATGATGATTGCACTCAACAGGCGTGAACACACTCTCAAATGCGCTTGTTCGTTCATTCATTAACAACGTAGGGCTGAGGCTATTACGCTTGCACCCGAACTGTCTTTTTAAAACGAGAAGCCTGCAACGTTATCGTGCAGGCGGAAGGATTCAATTAAACCGACCCATAACAACAAACCGCGTATCAGGGAATAAGATCCCCGCTTGAGGCAATTTTAATGCCGAAAAACCATAACGCTGCATGACAGGAACGCGATGCTCAGGGCAGTCAAGCAATAAACTCTTTACACCTAAATCGTCACACAAATTGAGGCGCTCACGAATTAAGGCGCTCGCAATCCCTTTACCACGCCAAGAGGGGGCAACAACGAGTCTGCCCATGGTCGCGAAAGGGGCGGGCAGTTCAAGTCCATCGTAGAGTTCTTGTTCAGGAAGATGATTTAAGTTGTTGCTAATGCAAAGACGTGCCGTTGCTATCATTCCTGCTTCGGAGGTTACTGCCCAAAGGTGGGCATGTTTATCAGCTTCTTCTAGCCAAACGTGTTGGCAGGCCTTCTGTCGGTCGCTATGTTGGTTGTCCTGCCAAATAGACGCTCGGAGCGATCCTATTTCGTTAAGGGTATTCGTTGAAGCGTGCTTCGGTTTGAAATACTGCGTGCTAAGCGCCGGCAGAGTTGCAAGATTTGACGGCATAGTAAATGTTCCTTTTTAACGTCACAAAAGCCCTGCAAAACGCAACTGGCCGTAGTTTAAATCGAATTAGAGTTTAGTCGTACAGCGATAAAATGCCGAATAAATGTTTCTTTTTTGTGATTTTATGGTTTGAAAATTGTTTTTAAGCGCCATGAAAAGGCGTCGATATTGGGATTGCTCAAGGCACAATGTTCCCGCAGTCTTTATTCATTATTAAGCCCACCTAGCATCGTTGTTAGGCGTTGCAGCACTATGCTGCTGTTGCACATCGAGTGCGCTCAAATTGTTCAGCCCTTGTGCCAAATTGCACAATGAGATGTTGTTGCTACACTCAAAAAGCAGGGCCATTTGATTCCGATTGTATTGAAATCTAAACGAGTTCTTCTATCTTTTTTAGGTTGCTACGTGACTTGAATGCCTCACTGAAACCGCCAAATTTGGGCACGTTTTGCGCTTTGGAGTGAATAATGAATCTAAATAAAAAGGTCTCCCTTTTGGTTGGCTGCTTGGTGGCATCGTCGCTTATTGGTGGTGGAAATCCCTTACGGAACAGAAAGTGCCATTCGATTAGGGACGTGGCACCATACGGGTTTAGAAACACGCGCAGGGAACGTTCGAAGTACTTCAGACTTTTATGCCGTTTTGGACCATGCGATTTCGGCGTCCTTAAATGGGTTTGTACAGTTTGGCAATGCCAATACTCATTTCAATGAGATAAAAACGCATTGGTCAATTGGGCTGAATTATAAAGGTCTCTTTTACGAGGATGATTTTAGTGGTGCGATGGTGAGCAAGGTGGATGTTTATGGTGCAAGTAGCGAGACAGCAATTGAGCTCTATACAAACATAACAATAAGTGACAACGTTGGGTTAAAACCCGGATTGATTTATATCCACAATATTGCAGGGGATGGGGCGCTTGGCAACGCGACCATAGTCAATTTGAGGCTGAGTATTTCCTTCTAATGCATTTGCCTGTATCAACGACTCAAGTATTGAGACTCCATACCGATATAAAATAAACGCATTGCGGCTGGAGTCGAGATGAAAATTCAGGGAAACGCGTCAAATTATGACGGAAACTTGCCGCTTGGACGCCCAGGAAAAGACAATAATAGTCATGAATTTCCACTTCGTTTATCTCTAGACAATCTAAACAAGAACGAGCCAAGTAAAACAACAGAATCCAAACATGAAGAAGACCTACCAGAGAATATCCGCAAACTTAAAGTCTACATAAAGCAGATTAAGGAACGCCTGGAGATGGCAAAGCAGGAGCTGGATGAACTCAAGGAGCGTACTTTTGAAGATGAAGAACAAAAGGCGGCTCAAATAAAACAGCAATGGAGCGTTGTAAATTCGCTTAATCTTGAACTAATGAATGCGGCTCAATCATTGCAAAAAGCGCTTGAAGATCAAGGTATCACAGACCTAAGTGTGCTGGTTGATGTACTGGTTTAAGCCATCGATTTCGTGCTCCAGACCATATCCTCAGTAACTTACAGATTTCGTATTAATACTAATATCCCCATAAAATGTAATGGCATGTAATAGCGAGATTTGATTTTGTGGTTTACATTTTCTTTACGTAAAAATAAGTCATCGACTCATTCATGCCTGCATCTTGGTGTTCTTTTTGCCCGTTGTCATTACTCAATTGTATTAACAATGTTCATTAAATCATGATGTTAAATGTAATGCTTTGAGCGAAGACAATCTGTGTAAAGTACCTAAGTTTGATTTACAAAATGGTAAATCAAACTTCGTTGCCTACATTGATATCCTTCATCACTCGTGGAGAAAATAATGAGAAGCCTCAAGCAAGGAATGAAAAGTTTCAATATTACCTGTAGCTGTAAAGATCCGATCAAATGTCTCGAACACATGTTCGTTGATATGGTGCAGAAAAAACGAGTGGCTGCTGGACAATGTCCAGTGCGTCGACCTGTATTTTTGAGGACGCATGGCATCATGAAAGGGGAAATCGAAATCCATGAGAAAGTAAGTGATGACTTAAAACAAGGTATGTTTGCTCATGCAGGAAAGCACCCTGTTTACGTGCGTTACTCTTCCGACCTGTCGGATGGGCGTCCTGATTGGAAAAGCACCATTGGTTTGGGGATAAAACTGTTTGGTATCAAAGGGGAGAAGGAAGTATCGGACGATGGCGCAGAGGTCGCTGATTTAATCTTGCAGAATGTGCCTTTCTTCTTTGTGGACAATGCATCTGATTTTTGTAACTTCACCAAAGCGGGGTTTGAAGGGTGGAGCGATCAATGGGTACAAGAAAACTCACCGAAAACAAACATCCTATTAGATAAAATGGCCAAGCCTATTCGTTCAGTATTCGAAACCTCGGTGTGGAGCGTCGTGCCATTTAAACTGGGCAAAGACAATTACTGCAAATACATCGTCAGACCGGGAAAATCGACGTTCTCTGGCGAAGTAGACATCAATGATCCTGACTTTTTAGGTAAAGATTTGGCTGCGCGAATGAAAGCAGGTAACGCAACATTAAACCTCTATATTCAAAGACGCCCAACGACAAAAGAATTTGAACAAGCCTATATTGATAAACACTTCCCGCTCGATAAGGCGATGACAGTTTGGGACGAAGACGTTGCTAAACCTGAACTGATCGCGACTATCTCATTACCTAAGCAAGATATAATGCAACCTGAGCAAGAGATTTATGGGGATTGGCTCGATTTCAATATTGGCAGAGTGCCAAAGCTAAACGCGCCCGCGCCACAAAGTTCGATTGCATTGGCCCGTATGAAGGTTTATGCCGCTGCTGCAAAATATCGCCATGATCAAAATGGTCAACCAAATGAGCAGCCTAAGCAACCCGGTAAACCAATAATTAAAAACCCAACTTGTCCGTTACCAAATCAACCTAAATCAGGACCGGCTCCTAAAAAGCTGACCAAAGAACAAATTGATCGGATAACGTCTGTGCGGATCCATCCGGGAATTGGTGTCGCCCGCGTTGGTGACAGTAAAAGCGACTACTATGTTGGGCCGGAAGTGACTGAGCCAAAATTGGTTCATTTTGGCAGCACTCGAGATGATAGTGGCGCAATTAAGCGCCAAGCAGCGCGATTTAGGGTGTATGGATACGATGCAAATGGTGATGTGGTTGCCGAAATTCAGCAAAGTGAAAATTCAACGATAGAGTGGTCAGTGCATGTCGCAAATCGCAAGGCGCAGTGGTATGAATTTCAATCAGCCTTAGATTTACCACAAACAGCCGGTGTTACAGTTGCACTGCGCAATCCAGAGGTAACTGGAGCTGCGCGAGGTGCATTAGCGATTGACCCCGGACCTTGTAAAATTCAAGGCTTGAATATGAATGATTCGAGCTACAGCATGGTCGGTAATTTCCAGGGCACGCAGGTTTACCTTGGCGAATTGAGGACGGACTCAGTCGGTCGTTTGTTGGTATTGCCGGGCTTTGGTAAATCGGCTAGTCCTGCCAATAAGCCTGTGTATAGACCCGAAGTGCCCACGAGCTTCAATAATGCTGCGGGTTGGTATGATGACATTGCTGACGGACTCGTTCATGCAAAAGTTGTATTAGAAGACAAAGTGTTTAGCGCAGATCCGGCATGGGTGGCTTCAGCACCGCCTAATTATGGCCAAAATCTTGTGGGTTGGCGCACCATGGATGACTTGATGCGCGCTGTTTGGACGGACTGTGGCATGTTGCAGTTGCCTAAGCGCGTGGAGTTTCAGCGTGATGTGTTACCCGTGCTGGCACGCTTAAATGAATTACAATGGGTAAACAAAGGGTTTTTCGCAAGCTTCGGCGCGGGGTCGCCATTTGATTTCTCCGATGTTGAGCTTCTTAAGAAACTCTCTATTGCGCCATTAAGTAGCCTCTATCCAGACCCTTATGCGGAGCTTCGTCGTACTGTTTATCATAATTTCCGAGGTACTGACAGCGTGGTTATATCAGATGGTACAAACGGAAAAGCAGTGAATAGTCAAATTAGTCAATGGCCGATGATGTATGGTGATCTATACGGTGAAACGGTTGGCGCAGGTGAAAATGCAGCATCGACTTATTTAACTTTACCTCCCTATTTTGACTACGTACTCACGTGTTGGGTTAACGGAAACTTTGTCAGTGACTTCAACCCAGAGGCGAAGAATTGTGATGATATAGAACAGGTGCCGCTGCAAGAGCAACCGGATATGCTTGATAGGGCAAATATGCATTTCTGTTTAGCCGATGCCTTCCACCCGGGCTGTGAGTCTCACTTGGCCAATGCGTCATGCTTCAATATACCGTGCGCCGTATCGGATCCGTGAACGTGCAGAAGGTAAGGCACAGCCGAGCTATGGCAGTATGCTAGACCAAAATAAAGTACTTGCCGTAGGGGGTCCTCTGTATGAACAAGGACCGGGTGATTTAACGCGTTGGATGGCCTTGCCATGGCAAGGGGATACAGCATTTTGTCGCTCAGGCTACGATTCAGATTACGACCCATTCATGCCGACCTATTGGCCTGCACGAGTACCGAATAACGTTTTGACCTTGTCGGACTACAATATTTTGGCTGATAAGAAGCAACCCATGGAACTTAGGATTGCGGCATTCAGAAATCGACCAAGTTGGTTCCGCCAGTTACCTTCAGGCGCCGTTGATGCTATGGATTACATGGTGGCACATTTTAATGAAATGGGCATTTTGGAAGCTAAAGACAGACCTGATGATTTAGATTGGCTACCCGAGAAATTGTGGGTAGAAAATCTGACTGCCACGAAACAAGCAGAGCTGGATGAAGCGTACAAAATCTTCCAGAAAAATTACGCCAAATTGGGTCCGAGTGATAAAGCGCTGCAAGAGGCGGGTTGGTTTAATGAGGAGCAACGTGATGAGTTTGCGACGATTGTTAAAAGCTAACCTGCCAATAGGGAGCGTCGTTTGAAGTTCGATTGTGTGATAGCAGGTGCAGGCCCTTCGGCCTGTGCTTGCGCCCTGATTTTACGCCAAGCAGGATTATCCGTGTGTCTTGTTGCGCCAGAAAGTGAGGTTGAAAGTGAGTTTTCAGTTGGGGAATCGTTACCTGGTGCGGCAATCGCGCTACTCAATCGGATGGGTATTCGGTGTTTAAGTGACATCCTATCTCCATTACAAGTCAGTGCTTGTACGGGCAATGCATCTTCATGGGGCAGTAATATTTGGCACAGAAACGATGCCGTGCAAAATCCACAAGGTGGTGGATGGCATATTGACCGAACGGCATTTAACCGTGCGTTAATTAACTATGTAGAACAGTCGGGCGTGATGAGGTTCAAATCTAAACTCGCGAATGCAATGTTCGATTCAAGCTGGAAAATAAGTTTGGAAAATACCACTGCTGTTTTAGACAGCCGCTTTTTGCTTGATGCAACTGGCCGAGCATCCGTTGTGAGTCGTCTTGTTGGTTTTAAAAAGCAATATATTGATTCGCAAACGGCAGTTGTTGCATGGTTGGAATCGGCAAAGGATGACAAAGAGCAATTAACGCGTATCAAGGCCGTTCACGATGGCTGGTGGTACAGTGCGCGATTACCCATTCTGTCTAAAAATGGCTTGCCAGTTCGTGTTGTCGCTAAATTTTCGCTACCAAAAACGGCAAAGCAAACGAATCATGAGGCGCAGTTTTTAGACGAATTGAATGAAAGCAATTTGCTTCCAGTGCGGTGGCATGGAAAGCAAATGTTGGCGCCGTTGCAATTAAAAGACGCAAGCGTGAGTCGACTTGTTCAATTTAGTGATGCCCAAAAAGGTTTTCTTGCTATCGGTGATGCGGTATTAAGCTTTGATCCACTTTCATCGCAAGGGATGTTTTTTGCGCTGTACAGCGGGGTAAAAGCGGCTGAAAATGTACTTTTCAATCACGATAAACTGAACAATGATTTTACCGACTACGATCGGACGATAGAGTCCGTTTTTCATGCAAATCAGAAGTCTAGAAAGTTGTATTACGCCAGCGAACATCGTTTTGCTGATAGCGCATTTTGGCGCACTAAATTTGCCTAGCGCTATCGACGTTGAAACTTACAAATGAGAGAGCACTTCAGAAATATCAGGCCAGTATTTTGAATAGTAAGGGGGAATAGCAACAGCTAGAATATACTGTTTTTGTTCCTAATTTTCCCGCCAGTAAGAAGTGCATACAAGCGCATGGAAAAGCTAATGCCTTGAACAGCATCCCAATGCTCGACAAGACGCCCATTTTCCACTCGCCATGTATCCATAATATTAAATCCTTCCGTCTCAATGCCTCGATGTTTGGCTTTTAACGTTACATGTGAATGCAATACTACGTGGTCGCCATCAACCAAAATGTGTTTAATGTCGTAACTGAATTCAGGTGCATTATTTACAAGACGGCTCACGGCTTCAATAACGCCTTCAATGCCATCCGCGATGTTTCGGTTGTGTTGTGTGTACTGTTGGCCACGATACAGTTCACGAATACCATTGAAATCGTGATCATTCATGATGCGCTGTACAAACTCAACGGCGAGTTTAGCGTTATTTAAATCGTTTTCTGACCAGTGTAGTTTTGTCAGCTTGTTCATATTGATTTTAGGTCCGTGCATAGGAATGGCCTCACTAATTAAATTTAACTTTCAAAATGCAAGTTAAATTATTTGCTTGCAAAGTGCAAGTTAAATATACTTTTCATCATTCTTGTGAGAGGTGCTTATGACTAGACGTTCGGATTGTCCAATTTCAAATGTATTGGATTTGGTGGGAGATAAATGGAGCTTATTGATCCTACGCGATCTTTTGTTTTTTAATAAAAAATCATACTCAGATTTGCAAAATTCAGACGAAAAAGTGGCATCCAATATTTTGTCGAATCGATTGGAAAAATTAGAGCAAGAGGGTCTTATCGCTAAACAGCAAGATGAAAAAGATAAACGGAAAAAAATCTACACACTGACGGAAAAAGGCGTGGATATGTTGCCAATTTTATTGGATATGATTCTTTGGAGCGCGAAATACAGCCCTGATACGAACATTCCTGTGACGTTGGTTAATAGAGCACGTGACGATAGGGATGGGTTACTTGAAGAATTACGAAATCGAGTTGCGTTTTAATCGATGTGCGATGAATTTTCATTCGCAAATTTACTTATCGGTCTAGAAGGTTTGAACGATGAGTGTTGTGCGGAATCATTCGTAACGAGCAGATAAAAGAGGGTCTGTGTAATCGAAAACATCGGATGCTAAGATGTAAACAGCCCTCCAGTCACTGGCTTGAGTATTAGTCTTTCATTGTGCAGCAGTCAGAAGCTTGTGAGTTGCCGCCAGAGGCTTTTGCACCCGCAATTTGTTTTGTTGCAGCGGCTTTAATAAGCTGTGCATCCGTCAATTTTTTCATTTCTTTCTTTTTTAGTGTAAACAACATTGTTATCTCCTTTTTTAAATATGAAGTGTTAATCTCCATCTAATTTTACGTTACACAAAGGAAGTAAAAGGTTCACTATTCAATAGGTTATTTAACATTATCAATTCCTTATCTTTTACAGAGTAATTAGCACGGAGGAGAGCTAAGGCCGTCCTTGACGAAGGTTCATGTGGGGAAGTGCAGTTTGAACGTAAAGTGCGATTGTTTTAAGTCCCTTAAATTCATACAATTAGGTATTATACTTGCGAATTATAAAAGGAAATTTATGCTGCGAAGAGCAATGATGTTTGTCATTCTCGGTGGCTTTCTAGCCTACTGCTTGGGACAATCCCCCAACAACGAATCGATATCTAATCACGTTTTCCTCGTGAATTTTATCTACACCATGTTCATTCCTTTTATCTCGACATGGTTTGTGTTGAAATCTGCGAAATCAGAATTTAATTACAAGGTTAAAATTCAACCCTACTTACACGATTCACTTTTGTTGCTTATCGGCTTGAATGCAATAAATGAAATGCTGATACCTGCACAGGAAAATATTCGCTTAGACTTGTTTCTTGTTATCCCATGTATAGTGGTACAGATTTTGGTTGTATTGGTTGCTCAATTAGATTTGATAACTAAGCATCAAAACAAGAACGATGCTTAGTTTCAGTAAGCTAATACGTCATACCAAGAGTTCGGCAGGAACAGAGACTAAATTAAATCGTTCTGATATTTCCTCAAAAAGCGTACTACAAAGCTTGTCGTAATGTACATTTTCAACGTAGCGGCCACTTGTTGAGGAAGTAATAAATTGGGCGATACCTCTTTCATTGAGACAATTGTTGCCAACACTCAAAGCGATAACGATAGTATTCGTTTCCAATAGGTTATTTACAGCGGTTTCTTTGTTATAGGTCCAGCCTTCGTATACTCTAGTTTCATGCGCACCATGATCACCGTACCACGCAACAATTCTGAGCGCACCAGGTCTCCATCGTGCAGCACCGTAGTTTTATACGGATAATGGAATTACTTGTCCCTCGAGAGTATCGCCGCCTCCGGAAGCAGTTACTCGAGCTAAATTATGAACGAGAGAACTTACGTCCGTGTTTATCGTTTGAATAAAATCAAATGGCTTTGAGTCACCGGTATCTCTATAAATACCGAGTCCGTACGCAAGATTGACCCTTGGGTTACACTTACAATAACTTTAAACATAGCTCTTGATTTCGGTTTTTACGCCGTCAATCGCATTTTGCATGCTGCCCGTAGCATCCATTAGAAAGTACACATCAACTAACATTTCACTTTTCATTTTCAAATTCCTTTGATGTTGAATAGGGTTGAAATGTAAATCTAGAATTGATGTATGGAGCAATCCATTACAACGTATTACATACAGTGAAAAGGCGACATAAGCATAACGACATAAATGCGGTAAGGGGTATTAAGTACAGCAACGTCGGTATTGAACGTAGGTATTTCTTAAACAAGATCAAAGTTGTGGGTCAATTTGCGAGTAAAATGGACGAAAAGACGTTATTTTTGTTCGAAACATTCGTCTTGTAAAAGTTGCAAAATGCTCAGGGAATGCTGTAATTTTAAGGGGAAGGAGGGGATATGCACACATCAATTAAAAACTTGTCTATTGTATTAGCAATCGCGTCAATGCCTTTGGCCGCGAATGTAACTGATTTATCAGGCAATGAAGCGAAGTTTTCGTTTGAAGGTGCGGTTGAACCTGCCTGTAAAACGAGCAGTGGCACGAATACGGTCACTGGATTGACGCTAGACGCCTCTCAAAAAACGCAAGATATCGGCACTTTAGACGTCTGGTGCAATACTGGCGAGAATGCGACAACGGAGTACAGCTCTGCCAATGGTGGGTTTCTTGTCGCGGATAATGCTCAAGGCAGTAAGCTTGCGTATACGTTGAACATAGGTGACACATCAGGAATCGACTTGCAAAGTGGTACGTACAAGCACGTTAAGGCTACTGTCGCGGGTTCCGGTATTGCTGGCGAAACGAAAGCGACATCATTAAAAATTACCCCTCAGTCTAATGGCCTTAATGAAGCGGGCACCTATTCTGACACTATCACAGTAACAATTAGCGCCAATTAGAGTTGTTTTTAGAGAAGGGCTTTCATAGCCCTTTCAATTAAAACATACCGTTAGAATGAGCCATTTGGGCAGGAATTTCTTGAATGACGTCCCAATGTTCGACAATTTTGTTGTTTTCTATTCTGAATAAGTCATAAAACGCTTGGGGTTTGTTGTTCCATCGCCCCTCACTTTGAGTTAGTACAAAGTTTCCTTCTCCAAAGATGTGATGCACTTTTTGATATTCAAAAAGAAAAACGCTAGTCATGCGATGGCTAGCGTTTGTGGGGTTACAGGCAATAAAGATTAGCCATAAACTCCATTGCCTTAAATCTAAATTAGTTAGGGCTTACTGTAACAGTGATTGTATCTGAGTAAGTACCCGCATCATTCAAACCGTTTGAAAGAGGTTTGATTTTTAATGCTGTCGCTTTTGTATCACCCGAAATACCTGTGCCTGCAAGTGTAGCTGTATGTGAATATTTTCCAGTTTGAAGATTGATGTCTGAGATACCATCAACAGTTAGCGTGTACGCAATTTTGCTGCTTTGTGCATTGTCAGCAACTAAGAAACCACCGTTTGCAGACGTGTATTCTGTTGTTGCGTTTTTACCCGTGTTACACCAAACGTCCAATGTACCGATGTCTTGAACTTGTTGTGATGCGTCTAATACCAAGTTTGTTACGCTGTTTGTTGTACCGCTGCTTGTTTTACACATAGGGTCAATTTTGCCAGCAAATGAGAATTTTGCTTCAGACGCTGAAGTGCTTGTAACGTTTGCAGCGTTTGCCGCAGCAGATGTAATTGCAGTTGCTACAAGTAGAGTTTTAAGTAATGTGTTCATGGCTTTTCCCCTTGAATAAGTACAGCTTTGTATTTATTTGTATTTAATGAGTTAGGTTTGATTACCTAGATGAAATACATAAAGCAAAGGGTGTGCCAACTTCTAAAAAATATATTGTGTTAATTTCTGTTTTAAACGAATTTAATATTTAAGTTGTTTAAAATTAATGGTTTATCTTGGGTAGACGGTCAGCGATAAATTGTCTCGGTAAATACCCGCAGGTTTCATTTCAGTATTGCCTAAAATAAATTCAAAGCCGTACCACGTATTTCTGACACCAGGATAAAAGTTGTAGCTCCGCATTAGACGCTCAGATGACGAAATTTTGACGTTATCGAAGCCAATAGTGTAATCAATTAAAGATTGCGTGTCGGATTCATGACGCAAACCATTGAATTCTGAATCCAAAACAACGTCGTATGAACTATTGCTGAGTATTTTGATACCCCAGTAGAAGCGCATGTTTGATTTTAAGTCGCCGAGATCGATTTGATACAGTCCGTTACTACCCGACACTTTACCTTGGCTGGAATTATCAAGCGAAATGGCGATTTGGGGTTCAGAGTAGTAAGTGACATCTAAGTACTGTTCATCAATTACTTTGCTTTTGCGTAGTAGTGTTACTTTTACACTGCCTGTGTAATTTCCTGCAGGGAATAAGCTGTAGTGCCTCAATCGAATCCATAGTTGCGTTGTGCGACTGTTAAGCGGCATGCTCCAAATCCCATTGCGAGGGGATAAGGTATTGAATTGCTCATCGAGAAGTTTGCCGTATTTGTCTTCGGTCGGGCCTGAGAATACAAGGGAATAGTAGTACACATCTTCCACCCAAATTTCATCTGCACAACTGACTAATGAATCCGGCACTTGGATTTTTAAGGGTAAGTAAACGGTCGCGCGATTGTTGTACTCTTCAATCACTTCAGATGAGACTCGACGACACTAATATGTTGCCTTTACACGGTTTTGCAACGGCATTGTTGATTAGCAGCAAGTAACCCAATACAAGTAAAACCAGATTCCTTAATTTCATTTGTTTGAGTTTCCTTTTAAGTTAGTTTGCTTGAGCGTGATACGACCTACTTTTACAAAGCGCTTTTCAGAGTCATAAATCTGGAAGTTGCCTTTTGCACTTCCGACTTCGATTAGATAGTCGCCGGCACTAATGCCTTCCACAACAAATCGGCCTGCACGATTAGTGAAAATTGGCCAGCTCATTACAGGAGTATTATCGTCAGGGCTTACTTTTATGACTTGTCCACGTTTCATTGCAAAGGGTATGCCTTGTTCGTCCTGTAGCGCACCTATCGCGGTGAAAGAGAGATCAGAGCCTATTTGGATATAGTGACCAGTCGCCGCGCCGCCTGTCAGGGTGTAAGTGCCTGAATTTCAATCATATCCCAGCGGAGCATCGGGTACATCAACATTGAATTGAGTTGCGGCATAGCCCGTACCAAGGTTTATTAACGCGCCTACTTGTGTTGAAGGAGTTGTTTGCGCTCGACCCAATCTATCAACGTTGACGGCGACTTCTGTATCGTTAAGCGTTTTGTGTTTCGAAATGACAGCAAAAGGAGCGGTTGTGGTTGATCCCATACCGACATGCCCGTCAGCAATACCGACGCTTGTTGATAAATTGATGCTTGCACTGCTGTCGGCATATTGATGAAGACGCGTGTAATTATTCGCGGTTACGTCCGTTCTAAAAAAAGCACCGGTGTAACTGGCTTTGACTTGTTCTTGCCGAAAATCACTGCCTCTTTCCGAGCGAAGTTCATAGCCATAATCATGTACAAAGTTGTTGTTGGTTCTTTCGAAACTTGCACTGCCGACTTTCGTGCGATTATCGTACTGAGTCTCTAGTTCGCGTATTGGTCTCTCGGTTAAACCCATTCCAGACGATATTTAGTACAAATTGATTATCTGAAATGAGGCGCGTGTCTTCGCTGTTATTGTGGTTATAACCGAATCTGACGCGAAAACCATCATAGCGGACGTTAAACTCTGCCGTAACGTTTTTACTAACTTGGTGATCACTGTCCGTTGAACGTGACGCATTTAAGTTGAAATCCATCGTGTCACTTATGACGTAGCTATAATCAAAATAGGCACGTCTGGTATTGTTGATTGTGTTGAGGTCGAGCCACGGCGTATTCGTAAAATCATCTTTAAGTTCATAGCCTAAACGCAAGTTTGGTGAACCAAAGTTGCCACTGCCAAAGACGCTGTGTTCAGTTTCTATTGAATAAGCGTACCCAGATACTTGAGGTGCTTTACTTCGTGAGTAACGCAGAGATAGATTACCAAGTGGCGTGTTGAGCGAGGTTGTCGAACCAACAACGTGCCCTAAATCGTGGACCGCACCATTAAGACCAACCGTTATCGTATCAGTCAAACCATATTCGTAACTACCTGATAACAAAGCTTCATCGTCATAATGATAGTGGCCATTATCTAAAGACGAAACAAAGCCTAAAACGAGTGAATAGTCACTAAGTCCTTTTGCGAGCAACCGAGAATTGTAGTGCGTTGTGAAATGGAATGCTTGTGTTTCGCCGTTGGCATAGGTCGCAATCAGGTGAATATTATTAACGCCGGAAGTCAGCGGCAAGTCGCTGAGATTGTAACGTCCAGCTTGCAGTCTCAATCGAGATATCAAAAACTCGTTGATAAACACTTCAACGGTAGCGCCACGAGGCAGCACAAATTGTTGATTGTTGCTAGGCGAGACCCTGCGCTGAGGTTGTAACTTCGAATAAGCTTTTTCGATGCCAAGACCCGCAAGTTGAATTTCAGCCAAGTGCCCCGTGCTGTTTACTTGCGTATCACCGAGAGTCATTCGCAGAGGCTTTTCAGGCATATCATAAAACAGGGAGGTATCGCCTCGATAAACGTGGCTTTCCTCGCTGGTGCCGCTTTCCCAAAAGACTGAGCTTTGAAAATTGAGTCTCGTTGCCACCACCCACATTGCCGTTTATTAGCCATTCAAATTGTGAATGGTGATTTTGATTATTGTTACTGCGCTCATGGCTTAAATTGAGGTTATTTAACATTGCCCAATAGGCTTCCCCTTTGGGAATTTCAAAATGTTTTTCGCGGCCATAAGATAGACTGTCGGTGGCCATCGCGGATTCACTCAAAGTCATTTCGATAGTAAGATCTTGTGGCTGCATCACAAGCGTAATGCCATGAGCTTTGAATTCATCCGGGGTGATCGCTTCATCTTCGCGACTTGCCAGCCAAGCTAAGACTTCGGTACTCAACACGGATTGCAAATTTTGTCTAAATTCACGAGCACTGACAGAGGCAAGCTCAAAACCATCGACGGCTGCAGAAATTTGCCCCACTTCGGCAACATTTAGCCGCACGGGAAAATCCATGTAATAAACTGTCGCGGCACTTTGTGCCGCACAGGTAACCAACAGGGTATAGAAGGCAGGTTTGCATAACCAAGGCCAAGTCTTGGAGCCTTTGTTCAACATCGTTAAATGATTACTTCTTATTAGACAAATTGACTATCGTGACCGTTTTGGTTGGTTTATCTTTCAATAAGGTTTTTAAGTCAACGCTCATCGAATGATTGGGCATGATAAAGCGACCAGATGTCACAGCCTGAAAATCGGCCCAATTTATGACAGTATTTTCTTGATGAAAGCGATATTCAAACTGAGCTAAATCTAGAACACGTTCTCCGTCATTACGGATGGTCAGTTTACATTCGTCCAGTTTTTCACAATTCAGTGTGTTCGTGAGCTGCGCTTGCACGCCGTCAGGACTCACAAAAACCAGTGTTGCAAAGTTATAAACCATTTTTACACCGGACTGCTCATTTTCACTAGGTAAAGGAAGCTGTTTAAACACGATGCGGTAAGATTCCGTCTTCTTCAGCTCTGGTGACCCTAAATATTTAGCACGAAACACTTGATAACCATTGGCTGGCACTTCAATTTGTGGAGGCAAAACAATGAAGTCTTCTTCAGCACTGACCAAGACTTCTTTTTGGTTTTCATCAAAGGTACGCTTAAAGACTTCCACTTCGATGGGGAGCGTACTTTCGCTCGGATTTTGCAGTCGGTAGGTGACTAACGATTTTTTTCCATGAGAAGCAAGATCAACGATCATTGGTTGAACTTGATAAGCAATTGCAGGTGCGGATAACCACACGAAAAGTAAAAACAGTTTACGCATCTGACTTCCAACTCCGAAAACGTGACTTACCATTTGCTAAACACGGTGCGCACCTTCAACGTTATCAAAAACGTAGAACGTGTCCGTCATCAGCAAGCGAACAACCAAAAGAATTGGCTTCAAAAACGGTATTATACCGCTTTGAGAAAATTCGTCAGTTTTTTAATCACTTTGTTAATAAAATCGAGATATTCAGAAGCCGAAATGAACCGCCCGAACAGGCTAACGTGGCGGTTTAGAAAGAGGCAAAGTTACCATAAAGCGCGCGCCGCCTAATTGCTCACTTGGCTCGACATTCACTTCACCCTGCAACCAGTGCGTAATCCGTTCAACTAGTGCCAGCCCAATGCCAAATCCTTCCTTACTTGCTGTTGTTTGCTGCGCTAAACGAACAAATGGTTTGAATATTTTTTCTGAATCACTTGTCGCAATTCCAGTACCGTCGTCTTCGACACTTACCAAGACGGCAGAATTCGCTTGGCTAAGCGTTACACGGACCTTTTCGTTGCAATGTTTCAGTGCATTGGTCACGAGGTTGCTGAACAACAAGCTGAGGTAATTTTCATGACCGACAATCGAATGTTCGTCCCCCTCTATAAACAGCGACAAGCGTGGGTCATTGGCCTTCGTGCAAAGTTGCCTAAGTACGGCTTGCACATTGACGAGCGATTTTTCAGTATCATTAAGTGAGTGTTGCAACCGGGCAAATTTGAGTAACGCATTTATGAGCGCTTCCATGTCATCTAAATTTTGATTGATGCGTAGCTCGTATTTGGTGCGCAGTGATTCGTCTTCAGTATCACAAAGCGTATCTAACCCCATTCGGATCCGCGCCAGTGGTGTACGTAACTCGTGTGACAAACCACCAGACAGCAAGCGCATGTCTTGCATGAGATTTTCAATGCGTTCGGCCATTAGGTTAAACGTTTGTTCTATATCTTTAAGATACCAAAGCGATCCTACGGTCAAACGCGTAGTCAGTTTGCCTTCACCAAAGGCCATTGCTGCTGAACGTAGGCGATAAATTCGCAGCAAAAACGGCGTTAAAAATATCAACAATAAACACAGTAAAGCCCCATAAAAACCGATAGTAAGCAATAAGGGAAGAGTATCTGATTCGTTGCCGATTTTTTGTGTAATAAGAAGCACCGTTTTTGGGTCGATGAACGCATAGGCTGTAAGCCCATCATTCGATTCTAAAAATACCGCGCCAGCAGACTTCAATTGGTCAAGTAAGGCGACGGGTAATGGGTAGTCTTTGAGCGATTGTATTTCATAACGAACAGTGGAGGTCGTTGAACTGAGTGCCAGCCATTTAGGAAGTGTGTCTACAGCAACCCCAGATGCTAACGCACTCTGGATGAGGTTTACTTGACTCATCAACTGCTGTTGTTCTGTACTTAATCGTTGTTCTGATTGACGTGTGGCCAGTGCATCAAAAAGTTGACCAACGAATATGCTACCCATCACAACGAGGAGGAGTAACGCCAGAGTAAAGCGCCACATTAGCGGGCAATCTCAGGGGCAAGTAAATAGCCCTTACCCCAAATCGTCTTGATTTTGTAAGGCTCAGCTGCATCGTCCATGAGTTTTTTTCTTAACCGCGAAATCCGCAAATCGATAGTTCTATCAAAGCCGTCATACTCAAAGCCACGTAGTTGCTGACTTAAAGATTCTCGACTGACAACATTGCCGGCATGTTGTGCAAGTATCCATAAGACATCAAACTCATTGGTCGATAATTTCAAATGAATGCCACCAAGTTCAGCCGTGCGAGCAGACTTACATATAGCTAACTCACCTAGAGTAAAAACATCTTGTTCGATGCACACTGTTTGGCTTGGGTTTATGCGTCTTAACAGCGATTTGATGCGGGTTTCAAGCAATCGACCGCGAACCGGTTTGGTGAGGTAGTCATCCGCGCCCATTTCCAGCCCTAAAATCTCGTCAATTTCCTCGTCTCGAGCCGTTAACATAATGATTGGGACTTGAGAGTGCAACCGTATTAGTTTACAGATGTCGAGGCCATCCATTGAAGGTAACATACCGTCGAGGATAACGAGATCAGGAATACTTCGACGCGACGCTTCGTAGGCTTGCTTTCCATCGTGATACACGGTGACATGATATTGTTTTGCACGTAAGTATTCGGCAATCCAACAAGCCAGTTCTTGATCATCTTCTACTAATACGATTGAAGTCATTGGCTCTCCATTAGAACATGCGCCACCGCATGGCTTTGCTGTTATTTTTTTTATGTACCCATGCATAGCGAATGGTGTGTGTATGCAGCGTTTGTTGGTGGAGTGACGTAAGACGTATCTCCATATTGTCGGTGATAGTCAAGGCTTGCTGCCAAGTGCCTTGGTCAACATTATGCCAGCATTTAAGTTTTTGCTGGTCTGCATAAAGGCAATAATCCGACGTAGACGGCATATTCCAAACGACATCTAAATCCAAATAGCATGTATCACCTTGTTTTAAAGCAGTACATTGTTTTGGTGAAACAACCAGATTGACGGTGTGTTCGGTTGTTTCAGCAAGACTTGGATTAGTCAGTATCGCCGCATAGGTTAATAGGAGTAATTGAAGGATGTTTTTCATCTTTTACTCCTAAAACACGTAGTTGATAGACAGGTTAAACAGGCTGCCTTGGTCGCTTCGACCCTCATTGAATTTGAGAATGTTCTGCGAATAAGGACTATCGACAATGCTTGACGCATAGTGGGTGTAACTAAAAAAGCCTTCTATAAGCCAATGTTCATCGAGCGGTTTTTTGACGCCCAATTTATAGAGGTAATTAAATCCACCAGTTGCTTGAAATGGCTCTGTAACTTGCGCGGACTCTGGAACGCCATAATAATAATCGAGTATGGCATCATTGCGGTACTGCGCGCCAATAGACGAGTACAGAGTCCAATTGTTAATGTTCCAGCTTTTTGCAAGCCATGCAGCGGCGTAAACCCCACCACTGTAATCCATTTTATTGCTGTTTGTGCCCACCACAAACATCGCGTCTAAGTCTGCAATTGTGCCCATGGCGCGTAGACCAAAATAGGGCGACGCTTCTTTACTGAACCCATCTTGCTGTGCGTTGTATTTGATTTCTCCATGTGCCATCGAAAGCAGCGCGTCAAATTCCCAGTTGCCGAGATTAGCGATGTTGTATCCCAATGCAAATTGACTTTCAAATTTGTCGGACAACCCTGGAAACTCGAGTAAAAAGCCGTTTTCAAAGTAATAGGCCCCGTGAACATTGCCTTTTAGTTTAATTCCTGAAGATTGATATAGGCCTTGTTGATTTTGAACCGCAATGCCGACAGATAAGTAACCGCCAGCATCTCGTTTGTTTGTAAACGCATCCACCCAATTAGCCGAATTTTGGGTTTCGTTCGCGGCGCTAAGTGCGCTAAAAAAAAAGAAAAGTGTGAATATAAACGTTTTCATTGCAATTTCTTATGATAGTTAATTTGCCGTTATCCTATTTCGGTTGATGGAGTTTAACCGTAACAGTCAGTCTATGAGTGTATCAATGTGTATCACCTAAAACCAATCAAAAGCAGTAGGTTAGAAACACAAGGTGATATTGATACAAAGAGATACATATCGTTAAAAGGCGATACAGCTTGCTGTTTTGTGCCGCGCTAAGTTAGTGACATCAAAACTAATTTGGATGTCAAAATGAAATTAAAATTTAAACACGTGCTACCGACACTAACGACCTGTTTTCTGTCACTCGCGCTCACAGCATGCGGCTCGAAAGGCAGCGAAACGCCAGAGCCTCAAACTGAGCCTTCCACGCCTTTCGATTATCAAGCATTAATTGAGAATGCGGTACTCGGCGAGTTGCCCGGTGTAGTCCTATACATTGATTCTCCACAACTGCATTTTTACAGTGCTGCGGGGATAGCCGATCAGGAAGAAAATGCACCTATGCAAATAGATGCTCGCATTCCAAATGGTAGTGCTGGGAAAAAGCTAACCGCTTTGTTAGCCGGAATGCTTGCACAGGAGCAGAGACTCGATTTGGATAAACCGATAACAGCGTATCTTGCGCCGGACATTACCGATCACATTCCCAATGCATCTATCATGACAACAAGGCAAATGCTTCAACACACTGCTGGGCTATTCGATTATTTAAATGATTCTAATGGCGCATTTTATGACGCAGTTATTGAGGATCCTGACAGCATTAAAATGGATGAATTTGCACTGCAATTTGCATTGGACAAACCAGCGCATTTTACGCCTAGTCAGGGCTGGCGATACTCAAATACAGGTTATATTTTGAGTGGTCTTATTTTAGATAAGGTACTTGGCGCGCATCATTCAGGCGCAATGCGTTCGATGATTATCGAGCCATTAGGGCTGACGAGTATGAGCTATGGTGGTGTGGAACAAAATCTAGGCTCCATTACTTCCGGCTACTTTAAAAATGAAGATGGTATGCTGAACACTCGGCCGTTTTATCAAAACATTGGTGTGGCCGATGCCCCTGTAGTCGGCAATGCGAAAGACATGGCAGATTTACTCAAAATAATAGTTGAGGGAGCGCTCTTGAGTGAGTCAACACATCAATTCCTGATGGCTGATGATCACTTTATCCCAACGGGGATCAATGGACTGCAATACAGTGCTGGACTTTTTAAAGAGATGATTAACGGTAAGCATGTTATACATCATGGTGGTTCTGAATTGGGTTATGCGACCTATAATTTTTACGTTGTCGAAAGCAAAACGACGGTTGCGATGCTAGTGAATTGCAACGGTTACAAAGCCTGTGATGATGCGCACGATGCGTTATACCAAAAGGTGGTCA
This sequence comes from Pseudoalteromonas xiamenensis, assembly GCF_017638925.1. Lineage (NCBI taxonomy): Bacteria > Pseudomonadati > Pseudomonadota > Gammaproteobacteria > Alteromonadales > Pseudoalteromonadaceae > Pseudoalteromonas > Pseudoalteromonas xiamenensis. The sequence goes on along the minus strand of NZ_CP072133.1, from coordinate 1,048,929 downwards.
ATGAATTGACAAAGTAAGCCAACGTGAGAAGAAAGTGAGGAATGACATAATTCCTCATTTTCGTTTTGCCTACTTCATTGATAAACGCCCACCTGATGACGCAACGAGTCAAGCGATTGTCGTCATATCGAGTTCCTAAAACGTGCGTCTACGTTATCTGAAAATTACACAAATGAAATTTTGAAACGTCTGCTTGGACATAAAGCGATGCCTCATTTTTCCTTGAATTTACCTCGATTTTTCTTTTCCTATCAAAAATTTTTCCAGTAGCCTGTAATAAGTTGCGCGCAGAGGTCACTAATAAGAACAAATCAATTTATGGAACGGGGTGAATGGGAAGCGACTTTTATCAGCAATCAATTTTGCCGTATGCAGGGATCATTATCAAAATATGCAGAGCCTACACTCATAATCATGCGGATTTTGAAGATTATTACCAAGAAGTCTGTTTACAGATATGGCGAAGCCGAGCGAACTTCAATGAACAAGCGAAATGGTCTACATGGGTTTACAAAGTCGCACTCAATGTGTGTTTAACTCATTTAAAACAGCACAAGCGTGGAGAAAGGCGATTTGCATCAGATGCATTATCTGAACTCGAATTCGACGAGGTAAAAGCATTTGACTCAGATGAAATTAATCAACTTTACAACGCAATAAAGCATCTATCTGAAATTGATAGAGCGGTGATATTGCTGTATTTGGAAGAAAAATCCTATGCCGAAATTGCGGAGATAATTGGCGCGAGTAGCAATAGCATTGGTGTTCGAGTTTCGCGAATTAAAGAACGCATTAACAAAATTATTCATCAGACGGGGTGAGTGTATGAGCAAATCAATCGAAGCGATGTGGAAACAAGGGTTTGTCAATGAAGGTGAACTTTCCGCGCCAAAAGTTAATGATTTATACAATCAAAAATCGCAAAATATTGTCGATAAGCTTCAAGCGATGTTTGCGTTAAATATCAAAGCGATCATCATCGGCTGTGCGGTGATGTTCGTTGTGATGACGATGATAGGTGCGCCGTTATTAGGTGGGTACATTTGTTTGTTAGTTTCTCCGCTTATTTATATCGCAAAGCGAGAGTTGAACAAATCGTATGATTTATCGAAAGGGCAGAGTAGTCTAGATTATCTACAGAATTTTGATCTTTGGCTAAAGAGCTCGATTGCAGCATATGGGGCGTATTATCGTGTTGCATACCCTTTGTTGTATCTAGGTATGGTGACGCAAGCGATCGTAAGTCAAGCAGGTCACAAGGTTTTGGCTCTGTGTTTGACCCAACTTCCAACGGACTATGTTCTCTTTGATGTGCCGTATTACCTTTGGTTAGTGATACTCTTGGTGTTTGTTGTCGTTGTTCGTTATTCAGAGGCTATTTATCGCTTTGATCTCAATGTGGTTTACGGTCGACAATTCAAAAAGCTAGAAGAATTAATAGCAGACATGCGGGAGCTTAAAGGCGTATAAAGTGACTCGAAGTGCCATCGTGCAAAGGCACACAGGCTATGCACTTCGTTTGGCAGGAAATCTATCTCAAATATAGGGAAAGCGAATGAACACCAAAGACATTTTTTTAGCATTGTTGGTGGTATTGATCTGGGGAGTAAATTTTTCATTCATCAAAGTGGGGCTTCAGGAACTGCCACCGATTCTTTTTTCTGCCTTGCGTTTTGCGGTGGTAGCACTTCCTGCGGTGTTATTTATACCGTTTCCTAAAACATCGAAATGGAATGTGATTGGCGTAGGTATGTTTTTAGGAGTCTTCAAGTTTGGTTTATTGTTTATTGCCATGAAATCGGATGCGTCCGCGGGTCTATCGTCACTCATCTTGCAAGCCCAAGTGTTTTTCACCATCGTGCTCAGTGTGCTGTTTCTTAAAGAACATATTGCGAAAGTACAAATCGCAGGTATTGGTATTGCCGTGATTGGATTTAGTTTTTATATGTTTAATGCAGGGGGAAATATTACCGTACTCGGTTTGATGCTGATTTTATCTGCTGCTTTTTTCTGGGCGATTGCCAATGTGATGATGAAAAGAATGCAGGGAGTAAATCTGTTTCACTTTATAATTTGGGTGAGCTTGATACCACCTTTGCCACTGTTGGCGCTATCTTTGTTAATGGAAACATCCAATCCAGTCGAGGTTTTACTGTCGACTTCTATGAAAACATGGGGAGCATTAGCCTATGTTAGCTACATTTCGACTCTACTTGCATTCGCCCTTTGGGGAGCGTTGCTTAAAAATTACTCAGCAGCTTCGGTCACTCCGTTTGCATTATTAATCCCGGTGGTCGGAATGTTGACCTCCAACATTATGCTTAACGAAAGTTTAGAAACCAGTGAAATTGTTGGTGCATTGATGATTATGTCCGGACTCGTTATTTGCGTGTTGGGGAAAAGGTTATTGGCACTTTTGGTGGCGCCAAGCTTGCAGAAAAACTTGGGTTAGCGCCATTTCATTGATTTGGTGCTTTGCACGAAAGCATAAAATTGGCGCCAGTTGTCTAAAGGTAGAGGACTACGTGACCGCATTTAGCGAGTTCAAACGGTATTGAACCTTTTGCTCTGCTGCGTAACATACTGTTTTTAGTCCGAAGCTGTACATCAAAACAAGCATGCAAACGCCAAGTGCAGGGCCAAATTCGTGCTCTACATTTTCGATATTTACAGCTATGGCAACGTCACCAATAAACGCGGTGAATATCGACATCAACACGGCAGTATTACCCAACACGCGATAGAATTGCTTTGCATTTTGCATCTGTAACGAACTCAATGCGAGCTCGTCATTATACAAAAGTGCAAAAGCATTTTTCATGTCTTTGACCGATGTGACGCCAATCGCAAATAAAATTGCAGGTGGAAACGTCAATATGAGCGATGGCAAATCAGCAAAAGTATCGCCGATGCTGCCATCAACACTGAACCACAACGCCATGTATGACATTGCAGAAAACACGAATAAGCTTAATACGAACATAAGTATTCCTTTTTTAGTTTGCCAAATATATTGATTTGACGTACGAAGTACCTGCTTTATGTACCACTGAGTTGCGCAAGCTTGGTTGCTAAAATGAAGTAACTGAAATTCTTCGGCCAAGTCTCCGAGCAAAGGCTCTTTAAGTTCTTCCGGTAGTGACCAGCGTAAAAAGCGTTCGGCGAGTTTGGGTGGTTGTTGATAATTAGCCAAAAAAATCTCCCTTTAATTGGAAGGAGAGTCCTTGCCATAAATTAGTTAACGCATCCTTTGAACGTTTCAATGCCTGAAGGCCATCAGCGGTCACATTAAAGTATTTTTTTGCTCGACCACCTCGTTCGCTGGTCGATTCACCTAACATACTGGTTAAAAGCCCTTTTTTCTCGAGCCTATCCAATGTGGTATAGAGTGCGCCAATAGAGACGTCACGTTGAATGGTTTCTGCTAACAATTGCCGAATGGTGGCACCATAGGCATCTTGCTTTAGTCGAGCAATAGCGAGCAAGACCATCTGTTCAAATTCGCCAAGGTACTTTTCTTTTTCATTCATAATAATTACTACATTGTAGAGTATATATTGAGTGTAATTTGCACTTTAAGTGAATGCAAGGGTTTAATCTACAAAGTAGAGTAAATTTTATTGAAAAAGATGTGGCCTGTTTGAAGCAAAGCTGCGTCTATGTCTATGTCTATGTCTATGTCTATGTCTATGTCTATGTCTATGTCTATGTCTATGTCTATGTCTATGTCTATGTCAGCTGTGTGGTAGGGGGCGATTGAAATGTTCAACACTCATAGCTTCGTCGACATATTTGAAATGAGTTTAGGTAATAAATAATGCTCAAGTTTTGAGCTTTGTAGCCGATAATGAGACATAGCTATTGTCATCTAAAGGACTGAGATGAAAATTAACTCACCAAACCTTCCCAATGTGTTGTTGCCAAAATCGGATACCGCACCCTCGTCAACTACGCTTGATGAGATGTCTCAGGCTGCCCGCAATTTCCAACAAACTACCGAATTAGATAAATACAAAGAATTCGAGAATGCGCCTGTTATTGCCTATGAAGATCCATTTAAAGGTCGCAATGCATCATTGCAGCAGTATTCTCGTTTTGTTGGTATGAGGCATTATCGAATTCAATCGAGTGCGATTGAAATGGGTAACCCGAACAAAGAGCGAACCTACCAATATGGTGATTTAACCGAAGCCGACGACATTAATGCGTTCTTGGATCAGCTTGAAAGGCTCAGTGGTGACCAAAAACTAATGTTTGAGCATGTGAAACCAACGAAAGAATTACTCGAGTTGGCGACTAAGTTGACCGATGAAGAACTTGGTCAACTTGCGGAGTTTATGGTGGAAGTGTCGCAGTATGATTTTTTGCAAAATAAAAGTAGCAAATTAGCGGAACGGCTTATTCCCGCGCTCAATGATCTCTCTGCGGACGCCTTAAGGTCTTCAATTGGCGCGATGAAGTCGCTCCTTGAAAATGGCCAATCATATAAGAAGAATCCTCCGCCAGTTGGGCTAGATGATCGAGGATTAGAAAATGTATTGTTCACTGCAAGTGAAGATGGCATGGATTTTAAGGCTGGTTATTTAGCGGCGAACGCAGACACGGAGTTGTCCAAGCGCTACGCCGAGCTTTTAATCACAGGTAAAATGTCAGACGAGCAAACCGTCCAATTCAATACACATCTTTCTCAAAGCTCGTTTGAACAGACTAGGGGCATTGTTGATATGGCAAGTCTTATTAAGACACATCAGATTGATGACATGTTGGCTATGTTTAATGACGTCGATAAAGACTCGGAACAGGATTTATTTGCGTACCTCGGTGAACAAGTGAATTATCAAGCGCATCGACAATATTACCAAACCGAGTCAGGTGACTATGTTGCTCAGCAAGACGATATCGCTTCCGAATCCGACCGCCGTAGCCTCTATAAAAACGTGCTCAAAGCGTATAATGAATTTGGAGTAGGCTGGATTAATGACGCGTTGAAGGAAATGGAAGGCTCTCCAGCTCAAATACAAAAAGAACTTTGGAGTAAGTTACTTGCGGATAAAGACGAGATGCCAGAGCAATTCTCTAAGTCCGATGCACTTGAGCAGTGGGCTGTGAACAATGTAGATAATGGAGAGTCAAAGTTTCATTTCAATCAAGTGATGAAAATCCACGAGTTCAATCAAACTCGATATTTTCCAGAGCGTCTTGGGACACTAACGTTTTATGCAAGTGGTAACCTGTCGATTGTCGAGGGGAGCACTTCAAAAGAGAACAGCAATCTCTAATAAATAAGAGACTGTCATTCGAAGTTTACCTTGGCTTATCAAGGCAAACAGGGATCGCTGAATTTGAAGGCGTAGGTGGTTGGAATATTTAACCGAAGTGGTCTGGGCGTGACAACGGTCGAAACTAAATGAGTAGGATCGGTATCGGATACTCATATCAAATCGAGCCTTTGAACTAACGCAGACTGTCGCGCAGGTTCTAGGTGGTAATGCTAAGTTGAACTCTGTTTTTATCATGCTCATTTGTGAGCGCTTTTGGCGTTATCTGGGGTCCGTTAATTGAATGCCACTAGCCTGCCTGTTATAGTTTTTTAAACACATACTGGACGAACCTCATTTGCTCGACGCAATCGCTCATCTAACTCAAGTTGTTCATCGCTACAGTGCATTAAGTAAAGAGTCGCTTGGACTTTACTTGGATGCGTGCAAGGTGAAACATCTAAAGAAAGGTCAATTATTATACCGGATCGGAGAGATACCAACGAGTTTTGCTTTTATTCACCAAGGGTTGATGCGAAGTTATGTCGTGGATGAACGAGGAAATGAATTTAATAAAAACTTCTTTGCTGAAGGTCGATTTCCAGGCTGTATGTCTGCTCTTTTGCAAGGTACGCCAACTTTGCTTGCAATCGAGGCACTCGAAGACTGTGTACTCATTGAAATTGATTTTAAGCTATTTCGATCCGCATTACTTACCAAACCCGACCTTATGATCTATCAGATTAATTACCTCGAAACACACTGGTTGTTGGAAAAAGAACAAAAAGAGATTGAATATTTACAGTTCGACGCCAAACAGCGTTATCTGGCGTTTTTGGATACCCATAAGGCAATAATTTCGCGGTTAACGCAATACCACATTGCGAGTTACTTGGGTATTACACCAACTCAGCTAAGTCGTGTCCGTAAAGATTTAAAATAAGTCCGTTGTCTCAACATATGTAAATGCGTTGTCGATTGCTTAGGCGCTAAACTCGTTACTTACTCGTACTCTACTTGGAGTCTGTTATGACGTTTCTTTGGCCTATTGCGTTATTTGCGGGGAGTTGTATTGCTGTGCAAGCGGCAATGAATGCGAGGCTCGGACAACATTTCAATAATGCTTGGCTTGCCACAAGCTACGCATTTTTAACGAGCTTTCTACTTATTGGGTTTGTGCTAATCGTCACTCAATTTAAGTCTCTTAGTGCTCAGTTTGAGCAGCTTCAAACAAGTGCAATTCCTTGGTATCTGTGGCTATCTTGCTTTTTGAGTGTAATTGGCGTTGGCAGCATGTACTGGCTCATTCCCAAAATGGGTGTAGGCAATTTAATGAGCTATGCGTTAACAGGCCAACTGTTGATGGCAATGTTGATCAGTCACTTTGGTTTGTTTGATTCGCCTCAAAAGCTGCTCTCTACAACAAAGCTTGTAGGTGCTACCCTGCTAATCTTTGGCATTCTTTTGATAAACAAAGAATAGCCTCGAGCTGGTGAAATGGACAGAGTAATCAAGTTAAAGCCAATTTTTAAAATTGGCTTTAACAGTCAACCTGAAATTATGGTTGAACTACCGTTACATATGGGTCCCAGTTAATTTCTTTTATCAACTGTGAGCCTTTGTATACTTTTACCCAAAACGTATAAGCTTCAATTTGTGATGTACCCGGATCTGGGCGACCAGGTAGGCGAGCAGTTGCTTGAACGTAAGGTTGGTAGCCTGTAACTCGTTTTACAGGCACTTCACCATCGTCGTTCATGCTGATGGCATCACTCTCATACACGTAGACGTCCATATCACCTTGAAATGCAGTCCAATCTTTTAGTAGGGTATTGTTATTCCAGTCGTGTTCCGCTGAAATGATCACCGCGTAGTTTTCTGTACTGCCTTCTGGCTGTACTACTTTTGGAAATGCTGACCATCGAAGTACATCGTCATTATCTACACGTACACTCAATTCATACGAACCTTGAGAATTGCTTACAATAATATCTGGTGACGCAAACATATTAACAGCAGTATATGCTGCAGCCCCGTTTTCGATGCTCTCACAATCGACTACAACTTCAATGCGTTGAATTGCCATAATTTTTCCTTAAAGGTAATTTCACGTTGTTTTACCAATCCCCTTTACTCCGTGGGTATCAGCAAAACGGATATACAACTACATTTATGTGTTTGAATAATACGAGATAAAAATACGGTTATCTAAATGTAAAATTCGAGTTAATAGTAACGGTGAATTTGAATTCCGCAAGGTCATGTTTTAAAAAAATTGGCAAATTTTAGTTTTATAATTCCGTACATCCTTGGTTTTTGGATTGAATCTTCAAAACAATTTAAGTTAATGCATTTATAAGTTTTCTCTATTTTTGAGTGATCTAGTCAGTTTCTTAAAGGTGTACCCCGATTTGAATTTGATAAACAGTCTATAAATCAGCATGAACGTGTTTATTTAGGCTAGTTATTGGTGGGTGAGTATTTCATCTATCCACCGTATCTTTAATTTGTCATCGTTGCGATTCATTACATAAAATTACAAACAGTATCAATAAATGAACGATTCCTGACAGTGAATTACTTTTAGCGCAAGTATGCTGCTTGTAATTCAATAAAAAAGGAATTCAAATGAAAACATCTTTTCACTTAGTCGCACTCGGTATTTCCGCGTCGTTGTTATCCGGTTGTTTTTCCGGAAACCACAAACCGGACATACAAGTAGAACGGCCAGATCTTACACAGGTTGTAACTAGCCAAGCTGTGCTTATCGCGTCGGTTACAGACAAAGACAATAACCTTACTGAGATCCGCTGGCAGCAAGTGAGTGGACCTACTTCGGCCATTTTACATGTTGAAGGCAAACAGGATCAGAGTATCGAAGTCGACCTGCCAAATATCCCCGGTACGTATACGTTTAAAATTACGGCGGAAGATAAATTCAAGTCAAAAAGGGAAGCAACCTTTACAGTTAAAGCTCAAAGTGTTGAAGAGATTATATTTCCAAAGTTAGATGAACTACTGAAACTAAATTTTGAATCTGCAAATGCAAAGACGATAAATATGTCCGCCTTGATTGATTTTAATATCCCTAACGTTATTTGGCGCGGTGCTTTAGGTGAGACGCATCACGGAACAGGCATCCCGATGACAAGCGACCAGCAATTTCGAATTGCCAGTATTTCTAAAACGTTGTCAGCAGCGGTTGTTTTTAAACTGATAGAACAGGGTCGATTATCGTTAGATACAACCTTGGCGGAGTTAATTACTAATGAAGACATGCCAAGTGGATTTGTTGTGGATGACTTCTACGATGATGGACAACAAAAATACGGGGGTAAGTTAACGGTAAGACAGCTACTAGACCAAACATCAGGACTAGATGACTTTAATTCCTATCTAAGTGAACCCGATTCACCTGATAGTAGGGCGATACTGGAAGTATTATCAGGTGAAGATATGAACGTACCTGATATTTGGCATGCCGATTTGATAATCAAAGAGTTTCTTGAACGCGGCATGACAAGAAATCGAATTCATAAACCGGGTGAGGCTTACAACTACACCAATACTAATATCGATTTGCTTGCATGGGCTATTTCCAAGTATCTCAATAAGCCTTTTGAACAACTGTTACACGAGATGGTGTTTACACCACTCAATATGTCTATGACTTACATGGATTTTCACGAAGCTAAAGTGGGCGAAGGCCCTGTCGACCATTATTTCTACATTCCGATTGAGTCATGGATAGCGCCTATACTTTCGGGTAATCATAATATACTTGAATTGGGGGTAAATACGTCATTTATCTGGGCGGGTGGCGGGATCATTTCTACTTTGGATGATTTAAATCGTTTTTTTAAAGCGTTAAAAGACCAAACCTTTATTACAGAGCCTGCGCTTAATCAAGCACTTCAAAGTCACTGGATTGACGTGTCTGATGGTACCGGTGATAAAAGCTACTACGGTCTAGCTCTTGAAAAGGAAGTGTTTGCAACTTATTCGGTTGTTGGTCACTATGGATTTTGGGGTTCAAGTGCGGTGAACGTCGATCCCATTAACATTCGAATTGTAAGCTGGATTGGTCAAGCCAACACAGAGGTGTTTTTTAACTTTGAGCAACAGGCCATTAAGTATATTCAAGACTTAGGGTTTAATGGTAAACAACCCAAACAAAACTGAGTAATAAATTGAAAAGCCACCTCAATGTGGCTTTTCAAGTTTGCTTATTTCACTTCAATACGAACCTGCGTATTGTTAGACGGTAAATCAACAGTGCCTTTTGAGCCTACTGCTTTATAGCCAGAGCCTCGAACTTTGCGAATGTAAGTAAAATTACCTTTTGTAGTATTATCTAATTTCCAACCTGTACGTGTATCAGAGAAATAATTGATATCACCACCAAAATAAGGTTTACCATTATTTCCGTTAACTAGAGCTCCTTGAACATGCCAACCCCATTTATCGGTAAGGTAGGTTGCAGCGGAGTAATTATGGTTCGTCGCTGTAAGAGTATTAATTTGAATATTGTTCGCACTTTTAATATTCATATCTTTTACATATCGAGAACCTTTTGTTGGGTCAAAAGAAGTGCTTTCGGTAAATAATATTCGAACCCCGCCAGCTGTGCCTTTTTCTTCTGCAACAATATCCTTCATGTAAATGTAGGTCCCTTTTGCTTCCGAATTGTATACTAACGTTCTTGGGTCGTTCTCAAGTAGAGGAAGTGTAAGTTTTTCACCTTTGATGTTATACCAAACAGTAGGGTTGAGTGTATTAGAACGGATGACGTGAATATTTGCTCGTCTGTCCAAATTAAAATTTGGATGGTAGTTATAAGCGACATAGAATTCTCCATCGTCATTGGTATCGCTTACTGCATAATGTCCACCTTCAACTAACTTCCTTTCAGTACCGTTATTATCTACCCATAGTGTTCTTACTGAACTGGTTCCTACATATTCATATCGAGTAAATATGGCGAGTCTATTAGCTGAATGGTCTAGGTGTAGTTGTGGATAAGACTGATTAAAATCACCGTGATTTGGTGCCCCTTTCAATTTTTGAAAGTCAGTTCCATAAGGTGCTGTTGATTTATACAGATGTCCGCTTCTGTATTTGTGTCCGAGGCCCCTTGACGAGAGTTGCACATACACATAGCCATCTTTGTCAACGTCAACAACCGCGTTGGTATGCGGATCATTCCAGTTGTATTCAGTATGAACTTTGACTTTTTCATTGTAGTTTTTTACTAAATAAGTAACGAGGTTTCCATTTTCGTTATTTGAAAAAACTTCAAAATGATTACTGTTTTTTTCAACAGCAACAGGAATGTGCTTATAAGTATATGTTCCTGTCGCGCCGCAGTATTTTGGAACGCCATTGTAAAGTTGTTGATCTAGACAAAAATAACTTGATTGGTATCCGCTGTCATAGACGTCGATGTTGGTAGCTAATACTTGACCAGATGACATTAGCGCGGCCATTGCAAAAATTGAATGCTTCATAAATTTCCTTATAGTGCATTACGTAAATGAGTTTTAGGATGGGTTTGCTAAAACAGGAACATGTTGGCGGTGTTTGTATTTGTTGTCAATATCATGTTTATTTTATGTATCAAAATGAGTTGGCGAAAGAGTGGATTCTTACGAAGCGAAAGTAGACTTAAACAATACAAAACACTCAGAAATGTCTAACGAACTATGTCGATAGGCTTTGTAATTATCATTGCAAAGCAAATTCGAAATGGTCCGTTAAACATCTGAATTTATATAAATCGCATTTTAATGCAGTTTCATTTTCGGTCTGACACTTCTCATCAACTTTTCACATAGCCACAAACCGACTGTTTTAACTGGCCCATGAATTGCGCTTTGATGCATACGATATAGTGAAACGTACATGAGGCGAGCGAGTTTTCCTTCGACGTACATCGAGTTGCCAGTCAAATTGCCCATTAGGCTACCAACAGCACTGTAGCGGGCCAAATTGACTAAAGAACCGTGGTCATGATATTGAAAAGCGGTGAGCGATTTTCCATTCAGTTTTGCGACAATATTAGCTGCAAGATTACTTGCCATTTGATGTGCAGCTTGCGCTCTTGGGGGTACAAAACTACCGTCTGGTTGTTGACAAGCGCTTGCGTCGCCTAATACATAGATGTGCGCAGTTCCTTTAGCTTGGAGATATTCATCTACTAGAATTTGGTTGTTGCGAGTGAATTCGAAACAATCCATCGTTTTAATAAAGTCAGCTACTTTAACGCCAGCAGCCCAAATCATTAAATCGGCACCGATAGTTTCGCCTTGTTTAGTGATGAATCCCGTTTTGGTTGCCTCACTTACTTGCGTACCTTCAAGCACAGTTACACCGAGGTTTTTTAGTTCCTTACGCGCCGCATCACTGATCCGTTTTGGTAACAGAGGTAAAATACTTGGGCCAGCTTCAATTAGTCGAATGCTCAGTTTGGTACTTTTAAACTCGCTCATCCCATAATGTTTCAGTAATTGAGAAACGTGAATAAGCTCTGCACTCAGTTCTACACCTGTTGCACCTCCGCCGACAATTGCAATGGATAAATGGTTCGACGATTCAGGCTCTTCGCTGGCCATTTGGTGAACACGGGTAAATCGGTCAAGAAGGGCGTGTTGAAAGCGCTCGGCTTGGGATTGTGAATCTAGGAAGTAGCAATATTGGCTTACACCAGGAGTATTAAAATCGTTGCTGACACTACCCACAGCGATAACTAATTCATCATATCGAATATGGCGCGGAGGAATAAGCAATTGACCGTTTTCATCGAGAAGTTGATTGAGAGTAATGGTCTGAGATTCTGCGTTGAGTGCATTAAATTCACCCAAAATAAATTGAAAGCCATGTTTTGCGGCATGAGCTGAGTAGGATACGCCATCAAGACTGGTGTCGAGAGAACCTGTCGCAACTTCGTGAAGTAACGGTTTCCAAATGTGCGTACGGTTTTTATCAATAAGTGTAATGGTTGCGCGTTGGGACTTTCCTAATTTATGTCCTAATTTCGTGGCGAGCTCTAAGCCGCCAGCACCACCGCCGATGATGACAATATTAGGATGCGTGTTGATCATGATTGTGCCCTTTTAAAAGTTATAAAGAGCTGAACACTTTGAAGACTCTGCGTTTTGACACAGTATAGATATTCAGGTCATTTATAACCTGGCACAAGCTAACACTAGCATAACGCTAAAGCTTAGGAAGCTAAAGCGATAAACTATTTCAAAATGTGTCGATTGACATTGGTAGAGATGCACTTGAAATACGTTAAACAGGACAACCTAAAAGTGAATGGTTCAAGACAATTATCCCCTTAGGTTGCCTGTGTTACTCATCTTTATCCAACTGTTTTAATGTATGAGCAACGAGTGGATCATCTGGGACGAGCTGCTGTGCAACTTCAAGGAGTTGAATAGCATCCTGCGGATGTTCATCTTGATGTTTAATGGCGATATCAATCAAAGGTTGAATATCAATCTGCGCTTGATGCTCTTGTACGTGCTCAACTTTTTCTTCAAGTAAGATGTTATGCGCTTTGCTGAGTAATTCAAGCCGATGCAGAGATTTAGCATTCGCCTTGTTGAGGCGTTTGTAATAGTCTTCTTTGAAACGTAAGGTTTTGGTTTGCTGTCTAAATTGAGCGATGTCGATGTGTTCTGAACGCATAAAATCGACAGCGATTTGTTTGTAAAAACCAAATTTGTTCATGTACGTTGCATGTGTACCGTGACCCATTCCAAACACCCTTAAATGCGTCAATCCGGCGTAACGTTTCGCGTGTCTTCGGTCTATTGGGTTTGTTGGATCATAAATAATGTATCCTTGCGCTTTGCCTAAATCTAGGTCGTGATAATCACCTTCCCAGTCAAATTGCTGTGCAATGTCAGTGCTAGAACGAGTATCCCAATACGCTTTCGCTTTGTTTTTTGTGCTGACAGGATGAAAAAGTAACACGGTATCGAGTTGTAGTAGGTTTGCAAATGCGCCAACACCGAATCCGCCACGGCTGGTACCATAGCCAAGTCGTCGATTAAATGGCTCGAGCAGTGTCGCGAGTTGCTCCAAGAAGAAGATTAAATTGCGGCTTCGAAACCAATTGCTTCGACCCAAATGCTGAAAGGCAATAATGTTTACCCCTTGCTTCTGAGCCAAGCGATAACCCCATGGCGAAAAATCCGCATGTAAGTCATGTTCTTGATAATTTGTACCTGCTGGGGAGAAGGTAAAGAGGAGAGGTTTGTCGAGGTCAACGAAGTGGTATTTTACAAAAACATCATCGAGTAAATCGTCACCAGTAAAAGGTAACTGTGCTTGTTGTTCATTCTTGGAAAGGGTTAGCCAGTCATCAAGCCAATACAGTAACTTCATTCATCCTCCATTTACGCAAGTGAGATATTGTAGCAAATTTGAGAGGGTGATGAAAGTTGTGCAAAATTCAATCAGGTTGTTTGTGAGTAAATTCAGTTGTAAATCATCAGGATTACAGTGGGAAATCCTGATGAATCTTTCGTATTATAACGACCTAGTTAGCGAGCAAACTGCTTGGAATATCGACGCTTTAACAACTTAATGCTTATTGCACCAATCACACTTGGCAAAATCCAACTCATTAGTTGCAATGAAGCAACATGTGCAAAAAGCGCACGTCCACCAAAGGCGAAAAAAGCGGTATAACAAGCGATACCAGATCCAATCATGCTACTGAGATGTTCAATAACCCATTCTTTCGCCGACAGTGTTGCTTTGAAACTGTAGTAGAGAAAACTACAGGCTAACAGAGCTCCCAGCGAACCAAAAATAATGAGCAATACTCGATTTAACGTCCAACCATAGTAGGCTAGACAGGGGCCTGCAATGAACAACGCGGCCATCAGCATGAGATGACTAACCTGCCTTAGCTGCGTACGTTGTTGCTTTGCCTGTAACACAAGAGTGGCGTGACGTACCGTAGTGACGGTTAATAAACTTAAGTACAGTAGAAAAAGACGTGTTGCTTGCAACTGGAGTAATTCTGCGGCACTAAGGACACGTCCCGCTAATGCTTCAGGGTAGCACAAGCCCAGTAATGACATCATCGTGCCAACACCCGCCGCGACATACATTACGTATACATAAGCCCGGCCGGATTGATTATGCTGGCGGCTGCCTTTTTTAAAGTAGACTGGTAACCAAAATAAGATGAGGGCAGAAGCGCCGGCCAAAATATGTAAATAAAGTAACGTTTGGTAAATTGTGTTCATCGTTTACTCCTTTTTGAAGACTGAAATCATCTTAATCAGAAGTGTCACCTACGATGAGTGCCAAAAGTCATGATTTTTACGTTAGCGTTGCACTACGAAGGATTAATCTGTTAACTAAATATTCATTTACACATTACAAAAGGTTAAATAGTATTTAGAGTGATTCTAATAAAGGAGATAGTTATGAATCTAAAACTTAAAAAGAAGAATATGAAAATGCTGTCAAACGACAAAAACGCCTTACCCCTAAATAAGACGGCGTTGGTCGCAGGTGCGTTACTCACGATTGATATTCGTACGACGCGCACAGAAGGTTTTGCAACAAAGACAACGTTGGTCGGCGAATTGGCTGACGTAGGTCCGAGTGTTGGCCCTACCACTGGGGTTTAAAACTCAGTGAACTCGACTAGCGCGAAGTATTTCGCGCTAGACTTAGCATTATGTTTTTCTGTGGCAATGTTTTAGTTCCTCAATTAAGGCTTGTGCAAGACTGGATGTGCTGTTTGTTTTTGATGTGATCAACATAACAGGGATTTGATAGGAATATTGCTCTGGCAGAATCGCTTTAAATACACCTTTATCCACCCAGTATGCGGCATAATGTTCGGGCAAATAGCCTATGAATGCGCCAGATAAAATCAGATGTGCAATCCCCTCATCGTGGTAAGCAATTGCGCTGTTTTGATAGTTTAATCCATCATTGCGCGTTTCTTTGTCACGCATGTAATTACTGGTGACGACTTCCGCGTCGAGCAATAGTTTATGTAACGATTTCGGCTCGCAGTCAAATAGTGGGTGTCCCTGCGCACAATAGAGATAATTGGTTTCGTTGTGCAGTGGATAATAATCAAGACCGCGAATTTGATGACGGCTAACGCCAAGCCCAACGAGCGAACGCCCATTGACAACGGATGTTTCCACTTCTCTTGCTTCACATACATTGATATCGAATTGGAGATTCTTGCCCTTTCGTTTGAGAATTGAAATGGCTTTTGCTACGCCGCGGCGTGGATCGCTGACCATCGTATCAATAATGGCAATGGTCGCTCGTCCAGAAAGTTCATGTTTAGAACTTGCCACGGTTGACGCAAACGCTTCGCATTGCTGCAAAAGCTCAAGTGATGCTTGATACGTTACGCGACCAGCCTCGGTTAATTCAAATCCGTCTGCGGCCACGTTTACACAATTTAAGCCCCAGACGAACTTCTAAGTCCGACAAATGCGAACTGATGGTTGAACGTCCGATATTAAGACGGGACTCTGCGGCCGATAATCCGCCACTTTCAACAATCGCGACAAATATGCGCAGCAAACGTAAATCAACGTCATGGACTTGCATAAAGCTATCTCTCTTTAGTTCGATAGAATCGGAATGAATTACGATTATTATGCATTTATAAAACTTCATGAGCAAGCTAGCATAAGGTCAATATAAGCGTTACGACGCATAAAGAATCAGCAAGTTAGGAGACGAATATGACGTTTAAATACGGTGTAGACAGATTAAATCTGGATATCGTAAACGGGATTGCCAACGGCACAATTAAGGCTGAACTGTGCCAAGAAGCGTTAGATAAAATTAATAAAAGCCGCCGCAATGTCGATATTATGGCGAGTTCCGATAAAGCAATTTACGGTATCAACACAGGCTTCGGTCCACTTTGCGATACACAAATCTCTCCTGAAGAAACGCATTTACTGCAAAAGAACTTACTGATTACACACGCGGTAGGGGTGGGTGAACCTATTGCAAAACCAATTTCTAAGCTAATGCTAATCACTAAAGTGCACGCATTAAGCCAAGGTTTTTCAGGTATCCGCTTGGAAGTGGTGGAACGCATGTTGGCGTTCATTGAATTAGACCTTATTCCGGTTGTTCCTGAGCAAGGTTCTGTTGGAGCATCTGGTGATTTGGCTCCTTTATCACACTTGTTCTTACCTTTAATTGGTGAAGGTGAATTTTGGCAAGGCAGTCAAATCGTGCCAGCAGCGCAAGCATTAAAAGAACATGGCTTAGCGCCACTTGAATTGCACGCGAAAGAAGGTTTAGCCCTTATCAACGGTACACAGTTTATCCTTTCGCACGGTATCACGGCATTGACAAGAATGCGCTACTTGCTTGATTTAGCTGATCTTGCAGGTGCAATGAGCATTGAAGGTATGCAAGGTAGTCAATCACCATTTAGACCAGAATTACATGAAATTCGTGCGTTTGCAGGCAATATTGAAGTGGCTACACGTATGCGTCGATTCTTTAAAGATTCAGAGAATATGGCAGCCCATACGGATTGTGACCGCGTCCAGGATCCTTATTCACTGCGTTGCATTCCACAAGTACACGGTGCATCACGTAACGCTTACAACCATCTTAAAGACATGGTTGAAATTGAAATGAACTCTGTAACAGATAACCCAATAGTTATTAGTGCGGAAGAGGCGATTTCAGGTGGTGGTTTCCACGGTCAACCTTTGGCGATGGTACTTGACTATGCTTCTATTGCTGCCGCTGAACTGGGTAATATCTCTGACCGACGTTGTTATTTATTGCTAGAAGGATTACACGGTTTGCCGCGCCTACTCACGACGTCGGGTGGCTTGAATTCAGGAATGATGATCCCGCAATATACAACGGCTGCATTAGTAACTGAAAATAAATCGTTGTGTTTCCCGCCCTCCGCGGACAGCGTGCCAACATCAATGGGGCAAGAAGATCACGTTTCAATGGGCAGTATCTCTGGTCGTAAATTGAACCAAATTCTTGGTAACCTTGAAAAGATTTTTGCCATCGAACTAATGTATGCAGCGCAAGCCATCGAGTTCCGCCGTCCAAACAAATGCTCTGATTTAATTGAAGAAAACTTCAGTATTATCCGAGCGAAAGTGGCAAAGCTCGAGGAAGATAGATTATTAAAACCGGATATTGATGCGATGATCACGTTGGTGAAATCACAGGCGTTCAACGTACAAACTGGGAGCTTATAACGATGGAAGCAAGCATGACGTTTCAAGAACAAATTAAGCAAGGTATTCCGAGTGAGCTGCCTGCTGTAAAACCCTATCCAGAAGACGCGAACCGTGCGCCAAAACGCAAAGACATTCTGTCAACGGAAGAAAAACAGTTGGCTATTCGTAACGCGCTCCGTTACTTCCCTAAAGAGTGGCACAGTGAACTGGCGCCAGAATTTGCAAAAGAATTAAACGATTTTGGCCGTATCTACATGTATCGCTTCAAGCCAAACTATGAGCTTAAAGCGCGAGCAATTTCTGATTATCCAGCAAAATGTGAGCAAGCGGCTGCGATCATGTTGATGATTGACAACAACTTGGATCCAGCGGTTGCACAGCATCCTGAAGAGCTAATTACGTACGGTGGTAATGGTGCAGTATTCCAAAACTGGGCGCAATATCGTCTGGCGATGAAGTACTTAAGTGAAATGGAAAGTGACCAAACGCTGCATATGTATTCAGGTCACCCAATGGGCTTGTTCCCATCGTCAGAAGACGCACCTCGTGTTGTTGTTACGAACGGTATGATGATCCCGAATTACTCAAAACCAGATGATTGGGAGCGCTTTAATGCACTGGGCGTTACCCAATACGGGCAAATGACAGCAGGATCGTTCATGTACATCGGTCCACAGGGGATCGTTCACGGAACGACAATTACCGTCATGAATGCTTTCCGTAAAGTATTGAATAAAGGCGAAAGTCCGAAAGGAAAGATCTTCCTAACGGCCGGTTTGGGAGGCATGAGTGGTGCGCAGCCGAAAGCGGGTAACATCGCAAACTGTATTACGGTTTGCGCGGAAGTAAATCCGAAAGCCGCAACAAAACGTCATCAGCAGGGTTGGGTTGATGAGCTTATCGACAACATGGACGCGCTGATTTCTCGAGTTCGTGAAGCACAAGTAAATGAAGAAGTCGTATCGATTGCATTCATTGGGAACGTAGTTGATGTGTGGGAAGCGTTTTACGAGCACAACATTTTTGTTCACTTGGGGTCGGACCAAACTTCTTTGCATAACCCTTGGTCAGGCGGCTATTACCCAGTTGGAATTAGCTACGAAGAATCAAATCGCTTGATCCGCGAAGAGCCAGAGGTTTTCAAAGCGAAAGTTCAGGCGACATTGAAACGTCATGCTGATGCGGTAAACAAACATACCGCGAAAGGTACGTATTTCTTTGACTATGGTAATGCGTTTTTACTTGAAGCGTCGCGTGCAGGTGGCGATGTCATGGCAGATAACGGTATTGATTTTAAATACCCATCGTATGTACAAGATATTCTTGGACCAATGTGTTTTGACTATGGTTTTGGTCCATTCCGTTGGGTGTGTACATCTGGACAGTCAGAAGATTTAGATAAGACAGATGCCATCGCAGCACAAGTGTTGAATAAGATTATGGAAGAATCGCCAGAAGAAATTCAGCAGCAAATGCAAGATAACATCACTTGGATTAACGATGCTAAGCAAAACAAGCTCGTCGTTGGTTCTCAAGCGCGTATTCTTTATGCTGACGCACAAGGCCGGATGGAAATTGCTAAAGCATTCAATGATGCGATTAATCGAGGTGAAATTGGTCCAGTTGTACTTGGGCGTGATCACCACGATGTAAGCGGCACTGATTCACCTTTCCGTGAAACATCAAATATTTATGACGGTAGCCGTTTTACCGCGGATATGGCGATTCACAACGTGATTGGTGACAGTTTCCGTGGTGCGACTTGGGTCTCTATTCATAACGGTGGTGGTGTTGGCTGGGGCGAAGTGATCAATGGTGGTTTCGGCATGCTTTTAGACGGAAGCGAAAGTGCAGAACGCCGCTTGAAATCAATGTTGTTGTTCGATGTAAACAACGGCATTGCACGCCGCAGTTGGGCGCGTAATGAAGAGGCAAACTTTGCCATTAAACGTGAGATGGCTCGTACAC
This sequence comes from Pseudoalteromonas xiamenensis, assembly GCF_017638925.1. NCBI lineage: Bacteria > Pseudomonadati > Pseudomonadota > Gammaproteobacteria > Alteromonadales > Pseudoalteromonadaceae > Pseudoalteromonas > Pseudoalteromonas xiamenensis. The sequence continues at coordinate 1,029,473 of NZ_CP072133.1, read as the reverse complement.
CTAAGCTGAAAGTCACACTTGCAAATACGGTTGATGATGAAATTTTAAACGGTTTGTTCTAAGTCATTTCTCTTCAATTGAAGAAAAGCGCTGTGAGTGAATAACCACAGCGCTTTTTTATGGTTGGGTTGGAAACGATAAAATTAATCGCCTAGGTTGTTATCCATCCATGTCTTGCACGCTGACCAACCTGATTTATCCGTAAGGTCATCTAGGTTAGGGTATTTCTCACGGAGCTTTTCAAGTACTTGGGGTTGTGTGCGACCTGACACGTTTACACGAGCACCATTGTGGTACTTAATGTGATCGTTGTGGTGGATATGCCAAGCATTCGCATCACCCACAAATGAATTTTTACCATTTGCCATAATTTAATCCTTTTATTCATCAGTCTGCCCACCGTCTTAAATGCGGCACAATCAGATTAATCAAAAACAGAGTGGCGAATTCGGCTGAATCTCTGCTGTTGTAGGTCAATTTAGCCAAATAACTTTAATCAAATCGTGTGCATTAACAAATGTGGTTGAGGCTCATAAATAGTTCACTATATTCTCTAAAGTGAGGTGTTCGAATTAGAGAGTGTCAGTGCAAAGGAAACCGCTATCTACAGCTAACATGATAAAACTGCTTAGTATTTTGCTCGTAGTCGCTTTGGTAGTAGTGCAAGCGGTATTGTTTTGGTTGGAGTCACGGGAGGAATCATCGACTGTTGTTCTTCCTGCAACAACCTCGAAGGCAACACAAGCTGTAGAGCCGCACGACATTGAAATCGTTGTTCCTCATATTAACGTTGAACAGAAAAGTGAAGAAGCACAGGACCACTCAACAACGCAAAGGTCGTCCGATGGGGAAGTGTACACGCAGTCTGCGCCTCATCCATGGTTAGAAGTGACACCGTCAAAAGCTGACCTTGAATTGTGCCGTACGCTTGAACGACTGCCAATTGTGTATGACGAGAAAACGGAGCACTTCTCGGACTTATATCAACTTGATATTAAACTCGTTTATAGTCGTCGCTACACCATGCCGCTGTCGGAATTCGTTAATCAAAGATTCGAGAAAAAGATTTATGAGACTGTCTCGACGCATTTGGACAAAGTATATCGCCAATATATCGATTGGCTTGGTTATGAAAAACTCTATCAATCTAAAATCGATATTCTTATTGCCTATGATTTGGAAACCTATGAAGCATTACTCGACAAATACCATGCTTCTATGCCATCAAATATTCCCGGTGTTTACTTACCCTTAGAACATATTGCGCTAGTGCATTTACCTCGGACGTACGAAGGGTATATCGATACGAACAGTTTGTTGCGTACCACCATTCATGAATCCGTTCATGCTGTAAACTTTGTTCAATTTGGCTACATGCATCGCTGGGCACAAGAGGGATTAGCTCAGTATTTTGCGCATTTTTATGAAAGCGAAAATCCGGAATTGTTTTTAGATAAAGCAACTTGGGATGCGCGCAGTAACTATTTAGGTGCACCTCTGTTATTTGATGATGTCATTAATACAAATGAGATGTGGCGCGACAATCGGCATGCTTTGTATGCGTCTGCATTTGCTTTTATACAGTATCTAAGTACTTTACCAAAAGCAGATAATCCCTTGTTAAGAATACTTAAGTTTGAAAATGAACAACCTTGCTCGGTAGTGAATAAAGCTTGGACAAGCGGGGCGCTCGATTTTGATGGCATGTTTAATAATAATGTGCTGACGTGGTTTGAATACCTTGTGTTAGATCATGAAGCCCGTTTACTTGAAAAACAAAGTGAGCGGCCGACAAAATAACGTGTTCTAGAACTAGGCTGTGTGGGTCACCCGCGATATTCGTATTAACTTAAACTAATTTCATTTGAATAAAATTCATTTGCTGGTTAAAAATTGACTGCGCTGTCATTTTGTCTATTGCAGTTGCTAATGTGGCATCGCGTTATTAACCAATAAAAGGAAATTTGAATGAAACCTTTCAACAAAGCGGTGATAAGCGTCGGTGTTGCTGCAGTTTGCATGCTATCAAACACCGCGATTGCACAGCCACAAATCGACGGTGTAGAAGCCCAATCTTCGGCAAAACTCTATCGACTTAAACTAAACTGCCAACAAAATCCGTTGGCATTACAACAATACGCAGCTCGAGGCGTTTGGTTTAAAACACAATCTGAATTAGAAATTCGAGGCGAATGCCAAGGTCCCGTGACGTTTGAGTCTGACAACATTTCAATTGTTGGCGACTCATCCGTCGCAAGCAGCATTAAGTCCACTCAGACAGACAAGAGTGCAGTTACGGCCATCCACTCAGTCGTCAATTTAAAAAATCTGACGATTGCAGCGCCAAGCAATGTTCAAGCTTTTGTGGCGAAAGGCAACAGCACAGTCACGCTTGAAAACATTACGACCAACAGCGAAAACAGTGACGGTGTGTTTTATCCTTTTTCAATTACAGACAACAGCACAGCCTACGTGAGTAAACAGTCACAAGCTAAATTTAGGGTGTCGGGTAGCTCAGCCATTGAGTTCCAAGCAGAAAACACAGGTGTTACCTTAAATGTCTTGGATACCTCTTTTGCCCGTTCCACCTCTGGGAGTCAGTTTAGCTCGGTGGAAGTCTCAGGTAACGGCTATTTCCTTGCCGACAATCAATCCTCAGTTGCGTTACTTATGATTTGGAGTAAAGGCGCTGTGGATGTCGACAATCAAAGTACCGTTGGCCATTTGATGATGGGAGGACAAACGTTGTTTGCAGCCTACCGTGAATCTTCTATCTTGAAATTCTACGAGATATACGGTAACGTTGTGTTTGAACTAGAACACTCAACGGCGACAGGTTGGACTGCGGTAGATAAACCTCATTCTATTTTTACAGGCAACGATGCTGTCGTAAATGGTGTGTTGTATCCAAGCTGGAGTTGGTATGGACAAGACGGACAATAATAAAATGATCAATTACTAAATCACACAACGGTGTCGTCATAACGACACCGTTGTTGCTAAGACGGCGAGACTATTTTGTTATCGGACTAGTCGCCACGGGCTGTTCGTCCGTCGCGGATGGGTGTTCAGAGCCTTCACTAGGTTGTTCAATGTTTTCCGAATGATGTGAGTCGTCTTCTGCTTTAAGCGCGTCTTCTTGCTCGTCTAGTCCATCTTCTAAGTCGTCTTCAATGCGTTCATTATCTTCACCCACAACCAATAACTGTTCATGGGCCATCGTTTCTTCAATACGGGGATCCATAGTTGCCGCGAGTGGTGAATTGGTAACGTCAGAAGTACCCATAACGTAATCGGTTGGCTCTGGTTTCTCTGCTTTTTGTTTTGAGTTAATGAAGCTCAAAATCATGAACATGAGAATGGTTAAAACGGTGATTGACGCATACAAAGCTTGGTGTCCAAACAAGGCCATGATCTTTGCGTTGGCCGCTGGTTCCAGTGCTGCACCTGAACCAAATGCAACAAGTAGTGCGGACGATACACCGACACGGTCTTCATCTTCCACTCGTGAATTAGCAAGAGCGGAAGAAAGTGGATAGAGCGTAAAAGCGAACAGACCAAATAAAAAGGTGAGAATATATGCTGAGATCTGCGAAATCGGCAGAATAAACATCAATAAGCTTATCACCCCAATAGCCACTGCATTACTGCGAATGAGAACGCTACGACGGATTTTATCCGACACAATCCCCATCGGCCATTGCGCTAACAAACCCGCAAAGATGGTGACTGACATAAACATCGCAATTTCAGTGGCATTAAAACCCGATAAATTGGCAAACGTGGGTGCAAGACCATAAAAGCTACCGTTAATGATCCCGGCGAAATGAACTGCGGTGAGTGATTGCGGCACTTTCTTTAAATAACCAAACAGACTTACCTGAAGAGGCTTCAGGGGTTTGGGGTGAATTCGGCGCGTGATGGAGATAGGAATAATACCGACCGACAATGCCATACAAACCAAGAAAAGAGGGGCGTAGCCGAGTTCAGGGAACTGCGACAAGGCATATTGACCCATAACCATCCCGAGGTAGGAGGTGATCATATAAAAAGAGAAAACGCGGCCACGCGATTCTGGGGCGGCTTGTTCATTTAGCCAACTTTCCAAAACCATGTAGTTACACATCATTCCGAGGCCGACAATAAAGCGCAAAGCAAGCCATAGATAAATGTTGTCACTTACCCCATGTGCAGCGACACAGGCGGTTACTGCCGCAGTACTGGCTGCAAAAGTACGAATATGACCAACAGATTTAATGAGCGTGTAGCCGAGTTTGGAACCAAATAGTAGACCAAGGTAATAGCAGGAGGTCAATAAACCTATCCAAAAAGTCGAAACGCCGTGTTGACCAAGGTATAGGGCAAGATAAGTGGTCAGTAAGCCTGTGCCACCGATCAGAAAGAGATTTGTAAAATACAGTGAGGGAAATGATTTCATTTATATACAAAATAGCGGCAAATACAGTCACATACTAGTGTAACTAGGTGGGATTTCCAAGTCAGGATAGCAGAATTAGACCATCATTCCTGCAATACGCTGCTTGAAATCAATTTTGTGCTGCAAAATCTCGTTTGGATGATTTTAGTTTCGCATTACTATTGAGCGTAAAGATGGGATTACCTACAATACACGTCATCAATTGATTACAGTAGATAAGACACAATGAACGACACAACGACATTACCGGCATTACCAGATCGCCTATCAATTAACCCGCGCAGCAAGTTCTACTCTGAAGAAGTACTTCAGCACGATATCGGCATTCGTTTGAATGGCAAAGAGCGTTTTGATGTTGAAGAATATTGCATCAGCGAAGGTTGGGTAATGATTGCCTCTCCAAAAGCATTAGACCGTCGTGGTCAGCCACTGCTTATCAAATCAAAAGGCACGGTAGAGGCATTTTATCGCGAAGCATAATTCGCTTTCCTGCCTTGTTAGATAAAAAGGAAACCTCAGGTTTCCTTTTTTGCTTTACGTATTCCCCAAAGTTAATCCAGTCGAAGTGCAGTCAGTGTGGTATGCTGTAATTAATTAAGACAAACATGCATGGAGTGTAAGTATGTCTCTTTCTCTACTTTTTGCGGTTTCTAGTTGGATAGCCAGTACAGCGTCCTCTGTTTATAAATGTGACAATGGCGGTACCGTCGTGTATTCGCAGTTTCCCTGTGGCGACAATCAACAAGTGGTGACAATCACACCACCGCCGAAAATGTCGACCAATGAGCACGCAGACAGTATCGATAACCTCAAACACCAAAAAACGCTTGAACAAGTAGATTTGTACGTAGAATTGGAGCAAATCAAACGAGAGTTCGAACAACTAGAAGGCAAGCGCAATCGGTTGATGAAACAGCGTGATGCAAAATTGGATGCGCTGATGCGTAAAAAGCAAAGTGCAAATAACAATCTTGCCGGAGCGCAATGGGAAACGAGCATCAGCGAAGAAATGAATGCAGTCAGCAAGTCATTTGATACCGACATTAAAAGCTTGGATGCGCGATTAGACCGACTTGTTGAGAAAATTAAAGCGTTTAAACGTCCATAGTGTCCTTTTCGTATTAAGCCCACAATGAGTAAGTCCTTTCACCTGAGTACTTGCTCCCAAATCAACGTTACCTTTCACAAAGTCTTTGCGCATTTTCACTTCATTTTTTATTGCATTTATCAATCTTATATTTTCAATTGCGTAACACTTTACTTACCTATAAGCTGGTTAAGCTTTGAACAAAAACATGTAAAGGAGTCAATAATGACACAACGCAATAAAGCGACGCAAAACGCCATGATAAGCGCTTTGACACTCGTCACCCTTGGGCTATCTTCGTCCGTTTATGCCTTTGACTGCACAGGTCTCAGTACATGGGAGCAAAATGCAGTGTATACCTCAGGCAGCAAAGTCACACTACAAAATACAGCCTATGAAGCCAAATGGTGGACTCAAAACCAAACGCCAGCAACGAACAGTAATACGTATGATGTTTGGAAAGTGTTAGGGACCTGTGGTGGTAATCAGTTTCCTGTGGTGGCGATTGATTCGCCAACGGACAACAGTGTTTTGGCCGAAAATGACAGCGTTATCATTAAAGCATCCGCAACGGATAATGATGGTTCAATTGCCCATGTTGCATTCTATGTTGATGGCAATTTGCTCGGGGAAGTAAGTAAAACACCTTATGAGATCAGTTGGTCTGCGGTGCTTGGTCAACACCGACTGCTTGCTAAAGCAACGGATAATGACGGGGCAACAACAGAAAGCTCGAGTGTAAATATCTCTGTTCAGTCAGCATCGGGTAATGTGCCGCCAACGGTCTCTATTAAAAACCCTGTATCGGGCAGTCAAGTTAATCTAGGCAGCACGGTCAGTATTCAAGCGGAGGCATCGGATAGCGACGGGAGTGTTAAATCGGTCACGTTTTGGTTGGGTGATACACTTCTTGCGACACTCAATAAATCACCATATCTAATAGATTGGCAAGCAAACACCGTTGGAAGCCAGACATTAAAAGTCATTGCGACAGACGATAAAGATGCAACGACAATGTCCAGCGTTTCAGTAAAAGTGGTGGAACAGCAGTCTGGTGGTTGTGCTGGCCTTGCAAGTTACGTTGCAGGACAGGCATATAGTGCAGGGCAATTTGTCGCACATAACAACTTTAAATATCGTTGTGATGTTGCTGGCTGGTGTAGCTCTAATGCTGCTTGGGCTTATGAACCAGGAACTGGCCAATATTGGAAAGATGCATGGACGGAAAGTGGTTTGTGTGCAGCTGTGCCTACTGTTCAGTTTCAAACACCAGCGCCGGACAGCACAATATTGAAAAACGCAGTGACTAAAATCCAAGTGACGGCAAATGACGCCGATGGACAAGTGAGCCAGTTGGCCGTCTTTGCAAACGACACGTTGCTTACGCAAGTAAGTCAAAGCTCATTACTATTTGACTGGACACCAACCCGTGTTGGCAACGTAACCTTAAAAGCCCAAGCGACTGATAATGAGGGCAATGTTGGTGAAAGCACACAACAAGTTGTCGTTACCGATCAATCGGTTGTAACTTCATTAACGGCACCAAGCGCAGGGAGTCGTTTAGTACTGGGTAAAACAGTGCAATTGCAAGCAGATGCATCGGCATTTGCAGGTCAAATCTCACAAGTACAGTTCTTTGCCAATGGTTTGCTGCTCGGTACGGACACCACGTTACCTTATCAATGGGCTTATACACCGGCGGCAATTGGCAACGTAACGTTATCGACAAAAGCCAAAGATGATGCAGGGAATGAAGCATCAAGCCAAGGTGTATCGGTTGAGGTCGTTAACGCGCCAATTGGTAAAACACATAAGCTCATTGGCTATTGGCACAACTTCGTTAATCCAGCGGGCTGCCCAATTCCACTTTCAGATATTTCGCCTGCTTGGGATGTAATCGATATTGCGTTTGCAGAAAATGATCGAAACTCTAGCGGTACAGTACATTTCACGCCGTTTGTTCAAGATATCCACTCAACTTGCCCTGCGATTGACCCGGTTAAATTCAAAAATGATGTAAAAGCCCTACAAGCACAAGGCAAAGTAATTGTACTGAGCTTAGGTGGTGCAGAAGGAACGATTACACTCAATACCGATGCAGATGAAGCAAACTTTGTAAGTAGTCTAACGGCGATTATCAATGAATGGGGATTTGATGGCTTAGATATCGATTTAGAGAGCGGCTCAAACCTTGTACATGGTTCACAAATTCAAGCGCGTTTGCCGCGTGCATTGAAAAAGATAGAGCAGAACATAGGTGGTGATATGTTCCTTACCATGGCACCGGAGCATCCTTATGTTCATGGCGGTATGATTGCGTATTCTGGGATTTGGGGGGCTTATATTCCTTTGATAGATGAGCTGCGCGATATGCTTGATTTGCTTCATGTGCAATTGTACAACAATGGCGGTTTACCTAACCCATATGAAGCGGGTAGTGCACCAGAAGGTTCGGTAAATATGATGGTTGCACACGCGAAAATGCTGGTGGAAGGTTTTACACTAGCAAACGGTCAACAATTTGCGCCTCTGCGTGACGACCAAGTCGCAATCGGTTTACCCTCAGGTCCTAAATCGGCAAATTCGGGTCAAGCACCAACAGCGAATATTATCGCGGCACTAGATTGCTTAACCAAAGGAATGCAATGCGGGTCAATAAAGCCATCTAAGTCGTATTCGCAATTTGGTGGAGTAATGACCTGGTCAATCAATTGGGACAAATTCGATGGTTATAATTTTTCAAAACCTATCGGCGATAAACTCACTCAAATGAACCAAGGGCAGTAATTCTGCGCTGATATTGCACGTCGGTATTACGTGAACTAACGTAATACCGACTTTTCTGGTTGACTTTGTTCAATGGTTAATTCGATGTGGTGATTGTGCTTTGCGAGAGCACTTTTACAAAATGTGGCAACATGCTTTGCTCAATCCGCTGTCCGAAATGGTCACCATGATCGCCTTCAAAGACATTGACTTTGACTATGCTGTCAGCTTCTTCGCTGGCCACTTTTAACGTTACGCATCCATTTGTGATCCAACGAAACTCATCATGGTCTCCAACCTCAATCACGACTGAATTCAGGTTATCGAGCACGGAAGAGGACATGTACATAGTTAGGATGTCGCCGAATCCAGCTTGCCATTTAGGGTAGGCTCCTTTTTTCTCTGAGTAATGTATGCCAAAAGCCTCATTTGGACGGCTTGCAAAAGCGCCTCCGTAGGCCAGAATAAAGGCATAATCGCTATTTTCATCGCCATTATCCCAAAGTTTATCACCTTGGAATGGGGCGAATTCCTTACTCATGAATGCCAATTTATCGTCAACCTTCGCATAGTGTTGGCGAAAGGTGTTGTAGTGCTCTATTGCCGATTTATTCGAAAGAAACGAATCCTCAAGGCCTGTTTTATTAAACACTCCAGGACTTAACGCGTAAACATGCCCAAATTGGGTTGGATATCGAGCGGCAAGTCGCAACGCTCCTGTGCCACCCATTGAGTAGCCTGCTATTGCCGTAAGACTTGGATTCTGGGAGACCCTGAAATGACTTCGTACCCAAGGAATCGCCTCTGACATGATGAAATCTTCAAAATAGCCATGCGCCTTCGAGTTAACGTAAAAACTGCCTCGCAGAGGCGTATCGCCATCTAGCATCACCACAATAAACTCGATAGGTTGATTTTTGACACCGAAGCGGTCAATGCGTTTCTCCATTGGAAGTGCAAAATCATTGGACCAACTGTAGGCACCAAGAAAATAGACAACAGGGTAAATTTTGTTTGGTGTATCGTCGTAACTTGCTGGTAAATAGACACTGATGACCCGTTCGGGATTCGTACCAATTACATTGTTTTCAATCGATTTTGAATAGTATGTATGGCGTTCTAATTTTGCATTTACAAAGGGGCTACAAAGCAACGCAAACAGCAAAAAAAAGGAGAGTAGTTTTGTCATTTCTAACACCTATTTTGTCATTGCTTTAAACACTAAAGGTAAGTTAAATAGAAAACAAATATATAGAATCACGGTATTTATATTTTATGGATATAAATCAGTTGGACCTCAAAAAGTTAAAGTACTTGGTCACCGTTGCACAAGAATTGAATTTTAGCCGCGCGGCTGAGCGACTGAACATCGCACAACCGCCATTGAGCCAGCAAATTAAAAAGATCGAAGAAAGCTTTAATATCCAGTTGTTTGAACGCTCAACTCGTCAGGTTAAATTGACGCCTCAGGGCGAGCGCATAGTTCAACAAGCGGGTCGAGTTTTAGAGGCACATAGCGAGTTAATGCTGTATATCCGTGCTCAATCAGACGTTGATAATGCGCCACTACGCTTAGGTGCTATTGGGCTTGCCATTGATGTTTTAATTGCACCGCGCATGATGGCATTTCGTCAACTAAGGCCGAATGATGTGATCCACCTAGAAGAAGGAACAACGCAACAATTACTGGCAAAGTGCCATAATAAGCTGATTGATGCCGCCGTTATTCGACTGCATGAAATGAATTTACCTGAAGAACATTTGTATCTTTTGAAGCGCGAACCATATGTATTGGCAGTACCAAAATCTTGGAGCGAGTTTGGCGACCATGTTTGTTTGTCGCAACTTAAAGACAAACCTTATATTGGCTACCCTCGGGAGCTTCATCCTGAACTCTATGACGAAATTTACGCGGTGTTTGATTCGGTTGGTGTCACGCCAAAATTAGTTCAAAAGGTGAGGACAAAATCAGCTACGCTCGCCTTGGTTGCCAATCAAATCGGTTGTGCAATTGTTCCTAAATCACTTTCATCAAAGTATCAGCAGGACATCCATTTTGCGAGTATTGAGCAAGCTTTACCAACGGTTGATTACTATTTTTATTGCCAAGATAAACGTCTGCATCCAGGGATGGCGGACTTAATTAAGTTATTAAAATCATAAATCAAACGAAACTCCAGGCTTCTTATAGGATGCGAGCCAGGGCAAAAGCCTCTGGCTCAATTATCCACAATGAGGCGCTAAGCCTACAGAGAGTTTAGTTTAGTTAGAATTTGCGAGTAGTTTTCGCCTTTGATTTCATTGGCGTACTGTGTACGTACAGTCGTCAAGTAGTCGTAGGCGAGTTCTTCTGCTTCTAAACGACCTAAGATTTCGGCATCCCAAGTTTTATAAGGTTTGCCAGGTAATAGAGCTTGTACGATACAGCCTTGTGGCGCCATTGGCTGAACTTCACGACCCTCGATTGAGAACGTTTGCTCCGCTTCAACATCCATCTGATGCATTTCCTTATCTTGTGACAGTGTACCCCAGCAACCGTTACCAAAGGTACGAACGTAGCCCATTTTACTTGCTTTAGAATCAACCGCTGCACCTAAACTTGAGAGTGTCGATGCCATCGCTTTAGCTTGAGAGCGAACAAAACTTTGCGAAACATAGCCATTAACGTAACGCTCAGTAAGTACAGTTACATTAAGTGACGCCATTAACGAGTAAGATGTCGTTAGCGCATAGGCATTAGAGTTGTATCCTAAGTCGTATGCACGGTGATAACGCAATGTATTTACGTAGTTTAATAGGCTACTTAAAATCGCAGAATCAAAGCGACCTGAATTTAAAGAATCTTGGTAATACTCAAATGTTGTTCCAAAACCATTTAATTGGCTTTTTGCATCGTAGACCGCATCCGTGATGATGACGTCAGTGATCATGTTCTCGATTTTTTGCAAATCTTCTTCATGCAAACGAACGATAGCTGGGCCTGTTGATTCACCGCTACCAAACAATAAATTTTTAATAAAACTTTTTGCTTGGCTTGCGATGGCCCCTTTTGCTTGATCAAGTAACCATGACGCAACAATGCTTGTCGTGACAGGGTCTACAACCATCGTGCTCATTTCTTGATTATCAAGATATACATCATGTTGGACCGGTGATACGGCTGACTCCGCAGCCGCCACGTTCAATGAAAATGCCAGTGCAACTACTGACGCGATTGACGAAAGTCTAAATGTGTTTTTCATAAAATTTTCCTTTTATTGTTTTCCTGTGTTTGCTTTGTAGAACAGCAACGAACTAAGGTCTGACAAAGCAAAATGACGTTAAATATTTATTTTCAAAATATCAACAAAAGTTTAATTTTAAATTGTAACTTAACTTTTCGATTAATGGATGGGTAGGGGAGCGGCAGTTTCTTTAGTTTTTAAATTAATTTTTCTTATTTAATAATGCTTAAATTTGATTATGTTTTTTTATTTATAATGTAACAAAATAAAACAGATTAAACGTGTTTGGTTAGTAAAATGGTGCTTCATTAATAATGAGGTATAGTATGAATATTGTAACATTTCAGGGCGAACCTGTATTTATTGGTGGAGATATTCCACAAGTTGGCGCATTAGCACCAGATTTTACATTGTGTGCAGCTAATCTTGGAGAGATTACCCTTGAACAATATAGAGGAAAGCAGGTCATTCTGAATATTTTCCCAAGTATTGATACGCCAATTTGCGCACAAAGTACCATTAAGTTTAATAAAATGGTTTCTCAACATGATGATACTGTTGTGCTATGTATTTCGGCCGATCTGCCTTTTGCAATTAGTCGCTTTTGTGCAGACGAAGGACTGGAGAATGTCGTCATTGCGTCCTGTTTCCGACATCCTGAGTTTCTAGACATTCTTGGCTGTGGTATTGAAAAAGGCATTTTGAGAGGCTTGGCAGCCCGCATGGTTGTTGTCTTGGATGCCAACGGCTACGTGACACATTGTGAACTTGTGAGCGAAATTACTCATGAACCAAATTACGATCTGGCAATTAATGCACTGAGAGCGTCACAATGCGAGGCCTAGTCTCTCTATTGGCGGTCGGCGTATCATGTATGTATGTTCAAGCCTTCGAGTTTCCGACTACGTCTGAACATGCTCAAACTGGTGACTCGCAAACGGTAACGTTGGAGCGAAAGAATGTTTTTCATTTAGCAGGAAAAACATTAAAAGTAGGTGATGATTTTCCATCAATGCTTTTGCAAACCAGCGAGTTAAGCTTGTTTGATACCGGGGTTGGCGGTAAAGCACGTATTTTCAATGTATTGGCGTCTGTAGACACGCCAGTGTGCGTTCAGCAAGCACAAGAGTTAGAAGCCTTTATTAAATCCAACCCTGACATTGCAAGTCGTGTGGACATTGTCGCAATTAGTGCCGATACCGTGTTTGCTCAGCAACGATTTATTAAAGCTCAAGGACTGACAAATACAATTTACTTATCAGATGCAAAAGATCATGTATTTGGTCAACAAACAGGAATGTTAATTTCAGAATTGGGCCTTTTGACGAGAAGTATTGTGGTTGTAGACGCCAAAGGTAAGGTCAAACATATTCAGAGAGTACCTGAATTGACTTCGTTGCCGAATCTCGAAGAAGCCGTAGCTATCGCACTTAAGTAAATATCTCGATCTAATTGGGATGATGTTCAAAGCTCATTATTATAATGGGCTTTTTTATTATGATATTTAAAATGTAAAAATAAAAAAGCCTCTTTCGAGGCTTTGAAGGGGGGTAGTGTCAGTTAAAAAGTATATCGGTAGCTCAAGTTTACTAGCGACATTTCATCAAAATCTTCATAGCTGATTTCGATATTAGAATGTTGGTCTACTTTATACCCGAAGCCAATACCAAATCCGTTGTCATTCGCTTGATAACTTGCCTTATTTTTCGTTCCAACTTGTTTGACGTCACCAATTGTCCGCGCGTAAGTTGGCTGTACAAAAATCGAAAAAGCTTCAGTAGCCTGATAGGTAGAGCGAATGCTAAGTGCCGCAAAATAATCAACCGATATATTGTGACGAACTGGCTTACCATCCTTCGCAAGAACCGGCTTTCCATCCTCAGTTTCTGTGTAACCAAAACTATTAATACCTGTACCAAATCTTAATATTGGGACGATTTTTATGGATTGAAAGTCAGTTGGAATATCAAAGGAAACACCTGCAGTTACAATCTGCGCGTTTTGCTTCTCAATTCGCATGTTTGTGATATCACCAGTAACGCCCCAGTTGGCTAAAGTGGTGCAAGAGGTCAATGCTAATACGCAACCCAATAGATTTTTCATAGAGATCCCAAGTTGAAGGTTCAAAAAACGCGTTCATACGAACAAATTAGAAGGGCGAAGTGTACGGATTTCGGGCCTTTGTATCTGTTATCAGATGCCGTAAAAATGTTTTTGAGTGTTAAAGCGTAGAATTTTGTTCTAGGTGTGTTTAGTGGGCTAAATATCGTCGAGCTAAAAAGTTGACTTGTTTAATTGCTAATCTATATTTCTAAATGATATAAATTATATCCATGTGGAATATGAGAGCGCAGAATGGGTCACAGTGAAATGAATAGCTCGTTTGGATACACAGCGACTAAGTCGCCAATACATGTAGAAGCCTTTTTGGACAGCGACAGCGAAACGTTTAGCTATGTGGTTGCCGACATTAGCACCAGCAAAGCGATTGTGATCGACCCGGTGTTAGACTTTGACTACAAATCCGGACGTACTAGCACTGAAAGTGCTGAGAAAATAGTGGCTTATCTAAAGCAACAGGGTTACCAGTTAGAGTGGGTTTTAGAAACGCACGCTCATGCGGACCATGTATCTGCAGCCCCTTTTTTAAAGGCTAAAACGGGCGCTAAAATCGGCATTGGTGAACATATTAAAGTCGTTCAGCAAACCTTTAAAACAATCTTTAATTTAGAGAAATCGTTTTTGCCAAACGGTACGCAGTTTGATCATCTTTTTAGCGATCAAGACATTATTGCCGTCGGAGGCATGTCCATCCGGATAATGCATACCCCAGGGCATACCCCAGCTGATTTGGCTTACATTATCAACGAAGAAATGGCGTTTGTTGGTGACACGCTGTTTATGCCCGATGTGGGCACTGCGCGCTGTGATTTTCCTGGTGGCAGTGCTAAAACGCTGTACCGCTCGATCCAATCTTTGTTGGCATTAAAGCCACAAACCGAATTGTATGTGTGCCACGACTACCCAACAAAAGACCGAGGACACGAATGCTGCACAACGGTTGCGAAACAACGCGAGTTGAATATTCATATACGTGACGGGGTGAGTGAAGCGGAATTTATAGCACGTCGCGAATCGCGTGATAAAACGTTGTCGATGCCTCGCCTTATCCTACCCGCCATTCAACTCAACATTCGAGCAGGCGACATGCCGCCAGCGGAAGATAACGGCCAAATCTACTTAAAAATTCCTTTGAACATGCTCTAGTCAGCGCAATCGGGAGTACAGACGTGATGTTGCAAGCGCTATTTGGCGCCACAATTATCGGCCTTAGTTTGGGCGTGTTTGGGTCTGGTGGTTCAATTCTGACCGTACCAATTCTCATGTATCTACTTGACGTACCTGCGCCACTCGCGATTGCCTCTTCATTGGCGATAGTTGCTGGGATTAGTTTTGGTGGGAGTATTTTTAACGTGTTGAAGCGCCAAGTGAGTTATCGGCACTTAATTTGGTTTGGTCTCCCTGGCATGTTTGGTACTTACTTCGGTGCTTGGTTTGGTTCAATCGTGGGCAGCCGAGTTCAACTCTTCGTGTTCGTGGTGCTGATGAGTATTGCCGCCGTGTTTATGTGGCGAGGACGTAAAGAATCGACATCAACAGCGGTGCAGCCTCTACAATTATTGCTGCTTGAGGGTTTTGTTGTTGGGGTTGTGACTGGTTTTGTAGGCGTCGGAGGAGGCTTTTTAATTGTTCCCGCTCTAATGTTTTTTGCAGGATTACCAATGTTGCTCGCAACAGGAACAAGTTTAATGATTATCGCAATGAATTCCAGCTCGGGGTTTGTGAAGTATTACGAGGCTCTACAGTGCTCAAGCGATGATCTTTGATTGGGCGCTGATAGGTGTAATGGTGTTTGGCGGGATTTTAGGTAGTTTATTTGGAAGTAGGCTTAGTACGTTGTTGCCCAAACAATGGTTGCAAAAGGGGTTTGCCGTGTTCTTGCTCGCCATGTCTGGTTTCGTATTCATGCGTAGTGTCTATCTGTAGTCTAATTAGAGGGTTATATGGTCAAATCGTCACAACAGTTAGTTGAACAAGCAAAAGGTGCGATAAGTGAAGTCTCTGTGCTTGAGCTGTTCGAAGCGTTACAAAACGATGACTCTGTTTTAATTGATGTGCGTGAACCCGAGGAGTTCAACGTGGGACACCTCGCCAAAAGCGTAAACTTTCCTAGGGGCGTGCTTGAAATGAAGATTCATCTCCACCCGATGGTGTGTGATTTGTGTGATAAAGATGCACTTGAATGCCTCGCACATCGTCCGATTTACCTTATTTGTCGCTCTGGTGCACGTTCAGCCCTTGCAGCGCTGAGTTTAAAAGAAATGGGTTTTGAGAAAGTCTATTCAGTCGCGGGTGGTTTTATCGAGTGGGTTAACAGTCACTTACCTGTTGAAAACGGTGGCTAGGCTTATGCCGATAGCCACGGGGTTGATTTTCGTTAAGCATCTGTTTCATTTAATTTTCGATAGTTTTTGCTGACTGCTTTAGATTCAACATGAGCACCAATACCGTGGCACAGGACAGCGACAATGCCGTTGCTATCGCGGCGCCTTCGATGTCATATTTTGGAATAAAGTAAAGGTTCGCCGCTAAATCAATCATTATTGCCGCCGCGCCAACATAAACGATTTGTAAGCCATTCCCGTTGTACTGTTGCCAAGTAACACTTGGCGCTGCAAATGCCCATATACTGTATCCTGCAATCAGCCAAACCAACGCGGGTTCAGCATTTAAGTAACTTTCACCAAAAATGGCTAAAAGTGAATTTGAAAATAGGAAAAGCAATACCGCAATTGCAGCAATGACCATAATCGTGATGCGCTGTGCTTTTTTTAATAACGCAAGTGCTTGGTCAGGCTGTTTGTCAAAGTAGTGACCAATTAAGGGCATAAAAAGACTTGCGATAGTCACTTGAGTTACGGGAATAAGGTGCGCCAAGGTATTTGCTGCACCGAAATGGCCGACCGTATGCTCTTGTGAAATCAGCTCCAACATAAATATGTCGGTTTGGTTTAGCAACATCGTGACGAGCATCGCGAGCATCATTGGGATGGAGAGTTTGAGCAACTTCGAGGTGTCTAAACTATGCGTCGGTTTGAGTGAATGCAGTAATCCAAGCTGCTTTAAATAGCGTAATTGCCAAAATAAAATGGCCAGTACTACCGAGATCCCTGCTGCTATTACATGAATGACCGACAACGTAGTAAACCATTTTGCAAGTAATAGCACACAAAGCGCTTTGAGCGCGGGGAGTGCAATTCGCCACGGTAAATTAGATGCAGCAAGTCTTTTAGCACTTTGCAGCACTCGACTTAAAATTGCACCAACTGCGATGAGTGGTACTGCAAGCACCATATAAGCCATCGCATGGTGGTCTTGTTTATCAAAGGAAAACAGGTAAGCAAAGCTTGCCACCCACGTCAGAACAATAACGATAAGGCTAAGCACAAACGCATTTTTAAGATAAAAGGCGAGGTAATCGATAATGGTGCTGGTGTGCTGCTCTGAAATAGGCCTTGATAAAATACGGGGGGCCAGTCTGTCTCCACCTAGTAACACGAGTACTGACATTAACGTAGTGAAACCATAGGCGACTTTGTAATCGCCATATTCATGTACGCTTAAATGCCGAATTAGTGTCAGGTTAAACGTATAGTCAGCGACGTATCCAAGCAAAATTGAAAGAATTAGAAAAAGCGCGCCTTGGCTTAAATACTGATTATGTTGCTCAGACATACTTGTGGGTACTTAAAGGTAAAGTTAGTTTATTTTAACATTTATTTATCATTTTAAGCATCCTCTCGATGCATCAAATTCGATTTATTTCTAATCGGTTCAAGCTGATAACTCAAATTTCTGTACGTAGTGATTGTATTTTGTCAGTTAGTTTTTAACAAAGCCCCAAGACATCGTCGTGGGGTATTTTAACGTTTAACTGGTGCGAGTTTGCACCAGTATCGAAAGGTGGGTAACTCAACTTACCGCGTGTTTCTGTGTTGCTTTGAGAATGGATAGGTTGCTGATAAGCAGAAAGACGGTACAACAAATGAGCGCCACTTTAATTGATGCGTAGTAGTCGTAAATAAATTGCCAATGGTAAAATTGAGAGGCAAATGATTCGTCAATCCCCAGTCTTTCCAAATTTCTTATTTGATTTTCCACTATCGCAGCTAAGTCAACAAAGCAGAAGACAAAGTACAACGACATCATCGGAGCGTGAATATAGCATTTTTCAAAGAGATTCAGTTTTACCGTTAAAGGTCTGGATTTGTAAAAATAGCACGCTAGAGTTTGATAACTCCAAATGCTAATCAAGGTAACTATGTCCATGGTCAAATGTATAGGGAAAATGACATTGCCTTGAGTGTAGCCTGAGTAATCTCGCATAAACAGGTGATATGGGATTGTTAGGCCTATCTCAATGATTGTGGATATGATTATTAGTAACGTTATAAACTGTGAAGAACGGGACTTTTTTGATAAAAAATAGATTCCAGCAAGCATTACCACATACAAACTTAGATAATAGACCCCTGATGACATGGCGATTAAAATAATAATGCTTAGTTCGGCTCCTTTGCGAGCGATTTCCTTTAGTTTGAATTCCTGTGAAGTCTGAAGTTGACGGTCGTAATCTCTTGTCCCTTCAACGATTTCCGAAAGACTTAAACGACTAATTTGCGATAGCTTTATCAAGGTATCGAGCTTGAACGACGACTTACCATTGAGGTAATCGTCTAAGGTGGATTGGCCAATACCCAATAAGTCACAAACGCGTTTTTTCGTGTAACCGCGTCTTGCTTTAAGCTCATCGATTATTTCACGAACGCGCTGTGTGACTTCTAATTCTTCTGGCGATTGCATATCAAAAGTCTGTACTCATCAAACCCAGCGTTAATCAAATTTGAGAAGTGGAAATCGTTCTTTGAGATTTAATGTTCCTTATATATATTGAAAAAAACAATAAGGCAACCAAAGAAATGAGCGTATATTTAATGTATGCGTAACTATCATAAAAAAAACGAATGCTTTTGAATTGCTGCACAAATTCCTGATCAAAGCCTATTTTATCTAAATGTCTTAAAAAGTTTTCTCCAAGAGTCAAAATGTCTGCAGAACAGAATAAAACATATACACCTAAAAGTGGGGCATCTAGAATGGATTTTGAAAAAACTCTAGCTTGTTGTGCGGGAGTAATGTCTTTGACTACTCTTAGGCACATACTTTTCCGGTTCGAGATACAGTACGCAGTCAAAAAATCAACCGCGAGATGGTAAGACAAAATCATCGTATTCCCTACAAAACCAACATATTGGCTGTTGATTCTTGGGAATAGAGTTATTCTCAATATAATTTCAATTAAGGTGAATGATATAATAACAATAGATAGATAGCGATAATTGAAGTCATCTTTATTTAAAAACGCTAGTATTAAAATAAAGGAAGTGAAAAGTGGCAGCAATATCATGTCTGAATATAGATATGTCGCACCTAAAAAACCTAGTACGATTGAAATAATTCCAATTTTTTTCAAAGAGTTCATATAATATCCTTGTTATTATATTCCACTTTTTAGAGGTGTTTTTGGTGGTGGGGCTTTCATCATTTCTCTTGCTTGTGCAGGTTCGCTAGTCAGTTCGCCTCCAGAGCCACCTGAAATTGAGATTAACGCCTTAACTTCAAGGATTTTCTTGCTTGATAGGTTCGATTTCTTCTTCATGTTGGGTGTCCTTTTTTAATTCCTGATCAAATTCTTTTGTGCCTTCAAGAATGTCGCCTAAACGTGTGCGGCTAATTTGAGCAAATTTAATTAGTGTACCTAAGCGAAAAGAACTGGTGCCATTGAGGTGGTCATCTAACGTGGTTAAGCCAATCCCCAACAGTTCACTGATTTTTTTCTTGGTATAGCCGCGTTTGGCTTTCAGCTCTTTAATAATGGTATGGATCCTAAGTGTGACCTCATACTCTTCGGGTGATTGCATGGCTCCCTCAATGCTAAAATGCCAAACTTTCGCATTACATTGTTACCTTACCTAAAACAATGGATGTTAGAAAGTTTGAAATAATAAATTAAGTAAAATTAATTCCTTGTATTTACAGTGTATAAATAACGTTAACAAAAATATCATATCTCGGTATCAGTGAAAAGAATATTTTGTGAGGCGTTCCTAATTTTGTAATCTATTCATTGTATTGTAGGGAGCGCGGGGACGAGTAAGTGTTTACGGCCCACGCGGGGCCGCAATGAAAAAATGTTTACAATTGTGCCGATAAAGGAACCTGTTTGCGACTTTGGTTTGGTTTTCGACGTCTGAGCCACAAATAACTACCTGTTATGGTGAAAATGAGCGGGGTTAGGCCGATTACACACCATATAATCTTACTTGTTAGCCCTGCAAAATAACCGAAATGCAGCTTTCTAAAGCTATCAACAACGGTGAAAAAAGCAGGCGCTTCACGGATGTCAAAATTAGGTTCAAGCACGCCAGACTCTTTGTTGAAAGTTACAGTTGATGAATATTCACTGGAAAGCACACCAATGTCACCGACTTCACCAAAGAAGGTAATTTGGCGACCTTCTTCGAATGGGAAAAGTAAATACGTTGTTCTAAATCCCCCCATTTGCGTTTGCGCATTTTTCGCCATTGCATCGAGTGAAAGAGCTTGATTGTATAGTGGCCCAGTTACCACCTTCTCTTCATCATGATGCTCAAATTGATGATGGATTATTTCTGAGATGTTCCAATACGCACCGGTAAAGCCAAGTACCAAAAGAATTGGTGCTGACCAAATGCCCGTGAGCTTGTGAAGATCGCTAAAAAATGCAGTGCGCTTGACGTTCAGTCGCAAACTAAAGAATTTTTTCCAAAACTGTCGATAAATCACAAGTCCAGAAATGCCCATGAACAATAAGATTATTGAGGCTACACCAGTTATCCAAAGACCAGTTTCACCAATCAGAAATTTGTAATGAAGGTCCAGTAGCCAGTCGGTTAGATAG
This sequence comes from Pseudoalteromonas xiamenensis, assembly GCF_017638925.1. NCBI lineage: Bacteria > Pseudomonadati > Pseudomonadota > Gammaproteobacteria > Alteromonadales > Pseudoalteromonadaceae > Pseudoalteromonas > Pseudoalteromonas xiamenensis. The sequence continues at coordinate 1,008,897 of NZ_CP072133.1, read as the reverse complement.
AAGTTGGCGGGTACAGGTTCTGAGCGGACAGTGCCCGCATATTGATCGAGATAAACTTTGTACCAGTCGAGCGTACCATGTTTTATTAGATAGATGCGGTCAGCTGTTTGTCCATCGTCAAAGATTTCCCAGCTACCAATCTCATAATCTCGAAACCGATTTTTTAGTAAAGTATTTAATTGGTCGTAGGGAAGGCGGGTACCAACTTGTGCGTCGACTTTCGCCAATTCAGGCATGATCAAATGGTCTAGCTCTTCTTTGAAAACGAGTATGCTGCCCGTTAGTGAAATGACCAAAAGTGGTATGGCAATGATAAGACCCAAATATCGGTGCCACAGGTGCAATGCTTTTTTCATTCGGTGACGTCCTTAAAAAAAGCCAACCGCCGAGGTCGGTGATTGGCATAACACGCAAATTACGGTGCAACTAAGGCACGATTACAGTGCCCAATTAAGCGTTAATGAATAATTACGTGGTGCACCATAGAAACCTTGCGCCCAATAAAGTGAGTTAATGTACTTTTTGTCAAATACATTGTTCGCGTTAAACGTAAGGCCAACCGTTGGTGAAATTTGATAGCTCGCCATGAAATTGACTAAGGCATATGCCTTTTGCTCGGTCACAACTCGAGGTGATTGAGCTTGCACGCGACTGATGTCATCTTGCCAACGCATGTTCATACCAAAGGTTAACCCTTCTAACGCCGCAACATCGTATTTAGCAGCAAGCTTAAATACTTGTTTTGGCGTATAATTTTTAACAAGTTCGGCTTCTGTGTTGCCAGCATCAACCGAATCGGCAACGTCAATATTCGTGTAGGTGTAACCGAGGTTTGCACTAATCCCAAAACCTAAATCGCCGCTCAGTTCAATTTCGTAACCGGTCGATTGAATTCCAGGTGCTGCTTTATAAACTGAATTATCTGGCGTCGAGTTTTCGACGTCAGCAACCGCAATGTTCACTTGTTCGGCATCGAAAAGTGCAATGTTCAGCATCAAATTGTCGTTGAAAAACTCCGCTTTTACGCCGATTTCACGTGTATCGCCTTCAATCGGAGCGAGTGATTTTTTATCAATGCCTTGCTCAAATTGTGGCGCAAACGTTTCACTGTAGGAACCGTATACGTTCAAATCGTCGTTGAAGGTGTACACTGCGCCAAAATAATGCGTTGTATCACTGTCGTCGCGGCCTTTATTTACTTGATAAGCGGCTCCTTCCGTTTCCCAATCAGTATGGCGAAGGCCGGTCAGAAGTTTTAGGTCTTCATTGAGTGAGAAACGGGCTGAGACGTATTGAGAACGCTGACGGTTATCAATTTGTGAGTCTCGTTAGACCATCGACAAGCGTTGGACGAGGCGCATAACCATCCCATGTACCAAGGTTTGGCATTGCAGGAAATCCATTACCTGTTGTGAAATCGTAAAGTGAACGCTCGTGATAAGCCATTTTGGCTTGGCTCGCACCCACAGCGATTAGATGATTTTGACCAAAGAGGTCAAAGCTGCCTTGTGTATAAACGTCAAAGAGGTTATGTCTGTCTTTTAATTCATAGTCGCTCGCATAACCGGTTAGTCCTAAGCCTGTTTGAGCGTCAGGTGTACCATAGACGTAGAACAGTTCAGAGTCTTGTTCTGTTTGAGCGTGAGCGTATCGAGCGAAAAGCGTCCAATCTCCGCCGAGGTAGTGTTCTAGTTCAACAAATGCTTGCTTTGAGGTGTTGTTCCAAAATGCCCAATTTGATGCGGTCGATGTTGAGACGTCCAAATCCGTTGCATTCCCCGCTGAATCGAATAGCGGAAGCGCGCCCCAAAGTGGGCTGTCGGCATCATTTTGTTGGTAAGTCAGGCTGGTTGTTAACGTTGTATCGTCTGTTAGGTTAAATTCGGTGATGCCATAAAATACGTTACGGTTAACGCTGTAACGGTCGAGATAAGAATCACGGACTTGGCTCACAACCACAGCTCGGGCGGCAACGCTGTCATTAATGCGACCTGATACATCCGCATCAATACGGCGGTTTGACCATGAACCCAAAGTAAAAGAAAGGCTTGCTTGTGCATCATCGGTCGGTCGTTTGCGAATAAAATTTACGGTAGCAGAAGGATTACCTGCACCTGTCATCATGCCATTTGCACCCATCACGACTTCTACACGCTGATAGATTGCTGTGTCCAACGTGCCTTGTAGCGAACCGCGTTCTTGTGGAAGACCTAAACCATCCACTTGGAAATTGGTGATGTCGAAACCACGCGCTTTATAATAGGTACGGTCCGTTTCAATTTTTTCAACTGAGATGCCTGGTGTGGTTTCAAGAACTTGGTTTACGTCATCTAACGAAAAATCATCCATTAGCGCACGAGTAACAACCCGAACTGATTGCGGTGTATCTTTGATTGAAATCCCAAGTTTTGAAGCAGTTTGTGCTTCAATCCCTAAATAATTACTTGGTTTGTCGCCAAGTACCGCAATTTTCTCGATGTCTTGGTCTTTAGCTTCATCAGCAAAAGTAGGGGTGGAAAGTATTGCTGAAGTTGCAATAAATAATGCGCTTAACTTGAACATTTGATGAGTCATAGTGAGCCTGAGTCAGTGTGATTATGTGATTTTTGCGCATGCTAATACAAATGCGAATAATTCGCAAATAAATAAAGGTGAATTTCTGTACTGTAATAGGGACGGTTTGTTTCGCAAGAAAATTCATTTCGATCTGTTTAAATTCAATAGGTTGCTTGCCTATTTAGAATGGCAATAGGCTTTCGCTTTTTGACGCCGAGTGTTGGAGTTGAAAGTTAACGTTGACGAAGAAAAAAGATTTTTTGCAAAGCCTGCAACTTAAATGCGACGGCAATGATCTGATTTATTTAGTAATTTGCAATTTAAGGCTGTGGGCTAATCTATTTTGCCTCTTTGATTTTTCTTATTGTCGATTATCGATAGATGGGAAGGTACAAGTACGGCTATTCGTTGAATACGTATGCAATTAAGAATTCATTGAGCAATCCTCAAAACAGTCGTAACGTGCCAAGAAAAGAATAATAAATATACAGCCCATGAAAACCATACTTTCGCTCTTTGCGACGATGATGAGCTTGTGCGTTATGGCGCAGCCAATAAAGTTGCAAAGCTATTCACAAGACAGCTCATTACCACACAAACTGCTAGTAAAAGCACTTGAACGAGCACATCTGAATTACACGCATCCCTATGAGAGCGATAAGGACATCTCAAATGCACGTATTTTAAACGACGTGAAAACAGGTCAGTTGGATGTTATGTGGAGCATGACCTCCAAAGAACTTGAGCAAGAGTACCAAGCAATCTATATCCCGCTGTTTCGCGGCTTGTTAGGTATGCGTGTCGCTATCGTCACTCAACACAATGAGCACCTGTTCAAACAAGTTCGTTCACTTGACGATCTCAAGCGGTTTACTGCAGGACAGGGGAAAACTTGGCCGGACACGGCGATATTGAAAGCGAATCAGTTACCCGTTGTAACGACGTTAAAATACCCAAACTTATTTTTCATGCTTGAAGGGGAGCGATTTGACTACTTTCCTCGAGGCGTCAATGAACCTTGGGATGAAATTCTGTCTCACGCTGATTTAGGGCTAACGGTTGATCCATATCTGGTGATTAAGTACACCGCACCGTTGTATTTTTTTGTGTCTAAGAACAATACCACGCTGGCAGTGGCACTCGAAAAGTCGCTTAACGACATGGTGCAAGATGGCACATTTAACACGATGTTTTTTGGAGATAATCAAGTTAAAACAGTCCTTTCAAAAGCGCACTTGAGCGAGCGACTCATTTTAACTATCGACAACCCCGCACTGAGTGCAAAAACACCGCTAAGTCGCAAAGAACTCTGGTTTAATCCACTTGAAGAAGGCGTCCAATAAAGATGAAGTCATTACAATACAAAATATCTATGGCGCTTGCTGTGGGCTTAGTGGTGGTGTTTATCGCGGTCCTCGCCGTAAATTACGCTTTGCTGCAACGAAATGAAATTGAACGCTTTGACACAAACGTTGCGGCACTTAATGAACAGGTAAACGTTATTCTATCCGAGCCGGTTTTTTCATATGACAAACCACTGATTGAGCAAATCCTCAATGCATTTGGTTCAAGTCCTGATATTGCTGAAATCAGGGTGTTCGATCATCGCAACATCCTGCTTGGGGAAATCCACAATCAAACGCCGCCTGCGAAGTTTGCAAAAGCGCATGAGTTGAATTTACGTTATCAAGACAAAGATATTGGCCATGTTACCATTGTGTACAGCAAACAAAATCTCGCGAACAGTATCAGCAGCGCTTTACTGTCCATGGTTATCACGTTGGGTATATCGTTCGCAGTGCTTGGGTTTGTTGTCCTTGCGGTGATCCGCATGTTGGTTGTAAACCCAATTGTGAGTGTAAACAGCCTAGTTAAGAAACTCGCCGCGGGTGGGGGAGACTTAACGCAACGAATTGACTATCACTCGTCAGACGAAATCGGTCATTTAACCCAAGGTTTTAATCGATTTATCGAACAAGTCCAAAAAATAATTCAAGGATTAGGTGCAACTTCCCATGAACTTGAAATCATTGCTCAGCACGTAAAGCAGGCGACACTCAATTCCAAAAAAGAAGCCGAACAAGAATACGACTTGACAGAAAGCGCTACAGATTCTTTGACACAATTAACGGATGCAACCAAAGAAATTGCCGAGGTTGCAAGCAAAACGGCGTACCAAACTACACAAGTTCAAACGTTGTGTAAGCAAGGTGCGACCAGTATGAACGAAAACGACGGCCAGCTGCATGCGCTTGAAGACAAATTGGACTACACCTCAACGGTTGTTGCGCAACTGGAACGCAGAAGCACGGAAATCAGCCAAGTACTTGATGTGATCAAAAGTATTGCTGAACAAACCAATTTACTCGCACTTAATGCGGCAATTGAAGCTGCGCGGGCAGGTGAATCAGGACGAGGGTTTGCTGTGGTTGCAGATGAAGTGCGGGCACTTGCAAGTAAAACGCACCAATCAACAACGGAAATCGAAGCCATTATTAGCGCACTACAAAATAACGCGTCAGAATGTGTGGAAGCCACATCCCAAAGTAAACAGGTGAGTGCGAATGTGATGGAAAGTAGTCGTACGAGTCAGTCCATCTTCAATTCCATCGCACGGCAAGTGGATGAGATTAATCTGATGAATGAACGAGTTGCAGCAAGTTCTGAAGAGCAAAGTAATGTTACACAAGGGGTGCTTAATACCATGGAGCAGATTAACCATGGTGCTCGTGCACTGAGTGCCCAAACCGAGCAATTAGAAAGAACGGTGGCTCAGTTAAACGAGTTAGAGAAAGGTATCGTGACTAAATTGGAACTCTTTAAGTACTAACGCGCCATGGCAATCAAATTCGGAATAGCGGGTTAATGAACCAATGTTTGTGTGCAATGGTCTATCGTAAAGAGATAGGGAACACCTTTTCCGAATAATTGCATCCGATGTGCATAACGAGAACAATAATGGTCAGTGAAAATAAAGACATGCTAATAAAAGTCCCTGCGGTTACCCTTGGATTTTGGGTGATTAAAATACTGGCAACGACGCTGGGCGAAACCGGTGGCGATGCGGTTTCAATGTCGATGGAATTGGGGTATTTAGTTGGCACCGCTATTTTTATGACGCTATTCGTTGCTGCCGTTTTCTGCCAAATTAAGGCTAAGTCGTTTAACGCATCGCTTTATTGGCTCACGATTATTGCTTCGACAACCGTCGGAACGACACTGGCTGACTTCGCGACACGTTCACTCGGGATAGGCTATTTAGGCGGCACGGCACTGCTCACGTTGCTTTTAGCAGCAGCCCTTTTCATTTGGTACAAGGATCTAGGGCGTGTTGATGCGGGATCCATATCTACACCCAAAGCAGAATTCTATTATTGGGTAACGATAATGTTTTCTCAAACGTTGGGGACTGCATTAGGCGATTGGACCGCAGATACCGCTGGACTTGGCTATCTAGGTGCTGCGGCCATATTCAGCACGTTACTGCTTGTTGTTGTAGCGCTGTACTACGTCAGCACCGTATCAAAAGCCGTTTTGTTTTGGTGTGCTTTTGTATTAACTCGACCTCTCGGCGCTGTGGTTGGCGACTTTTTGGATAAACCTATCGCGCAAGGTGGTCTTGAACTAAGCCAATATTCTGCAACAGTCGCGCTTGCTACAGCAATTCTAGTCTTGGTTGTGGTGTTACCGCAAAGAGCCGCAACTCAATCCCACTAATGATAAATGTGTGATTGAGATAAGATTTGTCATTGTCGAACAAGTGAATAGAGCAAAAGCGATTAACATGGTAGCCGTCTGCGATTGTTACCATGTTACGAGGTTGCCCCAGTTAAACAAATAGTTAGCAAGCTTTGATAACGAATTGTGCTTGGATCATGCCTGCTTGATAAAACGTTGTTGGGTTCTCAAAGCCCGCTTTCATAATCACTTCGTTTAGAGAACCTTGAGACAAAATAGCAACGTCCGTTGTGTAGGCTTGTTTTGCTTTGTCGATAAGCTCCTGTGATAAATCAGCATTCATCATAAGTGTCAGCCAAAAATCAAGCAAAGCAGCGTAACTGGTTCCGAGTGTATCTGCTGTTAGGTCGGCATTTATCAGGATGCCACGTGGTTTCAATCGCTGTGCAATTTGGGCAAAAAACTCACTACGAACGTGATTGTCCATAAAGAAGTGCGACACCAATAAGCTGGTTGCAGCATCGTGACGTGTCGCGTCATCTAAAGTGTCTAAAAATCCACAATGGAAAGTACAGCGTTCATATATGCCCAATTCATGGGTCATGGAAATACACAAATCCATCATGTTTCTTGCCGGCTCTACAACGGTAAATTGTAGAGAAGGGAAGTGTTTTGCTAGATGCGCAATTTCTTTTCCTGTACCAGCCCCAACACAAAGCAGAGAACCGTCTTCAGGTATGTTTTTTAGAATGGACTCCATAAAAAAATACAGTGTGTTGGTGATGGGGGCCATGCGAATCCATTGTGCGTTGTAGTTTGGTGCCATGTCATCAAACGCTTGGACTATTTCATCTTTGTTCATTCAATCATTCTCTTATCAATTTTAACTAACGTAACAATTATAGTTACGTGAGATGGTGTTTTGCAATACATGTAACTTTAAAAGTTTCTTGATATACTGACGCCGGTCTCACCTTATTGGAGCTTATTTTGAGAAAAGACAGTCGGTTATCTCGGGTATTACATGCATTGGCACACATGTCTCATCTTGGTCGTGCTGTGACTTCAGAAGAAATGGGAAAAATGCTCAATACTAACCCTGTGGTGGTTAGACGGACGATGGCGCTTTTAAAAAAAGCGGGTTACATCACGTCGGTTAAAGGTCATAACGGCGGGTGGTCGTTGATTGGTGAATTGTCAGAAATCACCTTGTTGGATATTCATCGTGCACTCGGTGAACCTACGATTTTTACGATTGGATTATCGGATGAACATACTGAATGTCTGATTGAAAAAGCGATCAATGAATCATTAAGCGGTGTAATGGATGAAGCGCAATCACTCATGTTACGTCGTTTTGGTGAGATAACGCTTGATTTAATTGCGAATATTACCCCGCCAAGCGAATAAAAAACCTATACCTGATTTGCGAAACACGATTTCACGGCATGAAAACTACCGCAAAGAAGGCAAATAACGGGAAAAATGCACGTTAAATGTCACTCTATTGTTTAGAAAATATATAAACTGATTGTTCAAAAATAGATATTATCAACATTTTATTTATTTACTATGCTAGTCCCACACCACAACGAAGGTGTAGGAGAAAAACATGTTTGAGCATATTGGATGGATTGTAGAAGCAAAAATACGTCAGGGTAAAAAAGCCGAATTCGAGGCTGTTATGTCAGAGATCGTTGCCAAAACGCGAGAAGAGCAGGGAACATTAAACTATCAATATTACCTTTCTGAAGAAGGGGATGTGTTGGTGTATGAACGCTTTGCGGATGTGGCGTCTGCTCATATCCATGTAAGTAATTGGGATACTTTCGCCGAACGTTGGGTTGCGGCGGCGATACCCACTCGTATGGTTCATTTAGGGGAATTACCTGAAGATCTGCGCGCACGACATAGTGCGTTGGCACCTCTGTGGTTAAAGCCTTTTGGTGGCTTTGCACGTTCAGTTTAACCTTAAGTTTAATGATTTTGAGGAGACAATAATGGCTTACTATTCAGTTTTAGATGTAACACCGACAAGTGAAAGCTGGATCCCAGCATATATAGCGCCTGCAAATCGTTTGGTTGCTCAATATGGCGGAAAATACATTGCACGTACATCTAGTCATGAGCGATTGGATGGGCAAGGTGATACACCTGCGCTCAGGATTATTATTCAATGGCCATCAAAGCAGGCTGCAATTGATTTTATGAACGATCCTGAATATTTACCGCATTTAAAAGCACGAACGGAAGGCTCGGTGAGTAACCATTACTTAATCGAAGGCATTGACGGACTTGCGTGATCTGCAATGTGCGTTGCGTATGGGGAAAATAGACAATTAAACATCTGAGGTGTAAGGGATTGCCCTTAGAAGATTTGTATTTTGGAATTAAACAACGAAGGGAGAACATTTGTGCGGTGATAACACCGCACAATTAGGGCTTGGTAAGCTTAGATAACTTCTACGTCGTCAGCTTGTAAACCTTTAGCGCCTTGAGAAGTTGAGTAGCTTACTTTTTGGCCTTCAGCTAGAGTTTTGAAACCGTCGCCTTTGATAGCACGGAAGTGAACGAATACGTCGCCACCGTTGTTATCTTGAGAAATGAAACCAAAGCCTTTTGACTCGTTGAACCACTTTACTGTACCTGTTAACTTAGACATAAATATAAACCTATAATAAATAATTAAAAAATTATGTTTGGTGTAGACTTGAATTTTACAAATGTAGCTAGATTTAGGTTTTATTTAGTAAAACAGAATATAGCGAACAACAAATAACTCAGACATCTTCAAACGACCACCACTATACGCGTTATTTTTCTAATGTCGAGAGGTTTTGTACAAAAAATACACAAAAATTAATAAAAGTCATCTTTGGAACCTACTTTTTTTTAAAATTATTCTGTTTTTCCGCAAAAATCTAATTTACTGATTGGTTTAATTGAATATATTGGCTCGCGAACAGCTTAACTATGGGCGTCGTGATTTTTGCAAAGTCATGGAAACGATTTGTTTTTACATTGGTGTTGATAGCGAGTGAAAGTTGAAAAGCGGGAACCACAACAAGAAAGCACTGCGCACCACGCGATACACCACCATGATGATAGTAATCAACCAGTCCCATTTCAGTTCCGAGATCAAGTTGGCCTTTGCGCCAGCCAATGGCGTAATTCTGTGGATTCACTTGGCCATTGTTTAAAATCTGAGGCGACCAAAACTGGTTTCGTATAAATGCTGGGATAAACTCCTCTTGCAACATACTTTGCCCTAATTTAGCTAAATCCTCGGATGTCGAAATCCAACCACCACCAGCAAGTCGATGACTTAAATCCACTTCTCGCCAAACACGTAAGGACGTAGGAGTGGCTTTCGGATGCCAGTAAAACGTGGCGAGATGATGTGCAGTTTGATCACGCACGTTTTGCTCTGTTGCGGTATTAGTTAACTGCAAAGGATCTATGACAGACCCCTGCATCCATTGTTGGTATGGCATGTTTGCACGGATCTGCATCACGTCACTTAATAAGACGGTCCCCAAACTGGAATATTCAAATTGCTCACCGGGTTTAAAAAGTAAATCACTGTCTTTAAAAAGACTAACGGCGTCATGCACATCGTCAAAGTGACGGTCGAGTCTGATGCTGGCAAGTAAACCACTCAATTGCGTGTTTTCTCCGTAGTGGGGGATGCCTGCCATATGTGAGGCGAGTTGGCGTGGTGTCATATTTGCCCACTGAGGATTCGGTAAATCGTGATAGATGGCCTCAAGCGGCGTATCTAGCGTAATTAGGTTTGCTTTTACGAGCTGTGCAAGACCTACAGAGGTAAGCGCCTTAGACGTACTCCCAATGCGAAATTGCGTTGCCGAGGTCATGGGCTGTTGCGTTTCTATATCGGCCCAGCCAATAGCACCAGTCCAAACTCGATGATTGTCTATGGCGATGGACGCTGTTATTCCTGGTACTTGGATTTCCTCTTGATGTTGCGCAAGTAATTTGAGTGATTGCGCCGCAACTGATTGATAACGTCCATCATAAAGCTCGGTATTTTGTGGGAGATGACCCTGCAGTTCGAGCCAGCCCCAAGGTGACATCGGCAGTTTTTCTTTGTGGCTATAAAAGCCGTAGATTGGTTTTAAGTACACCCCAATAATCAACAGGACGAGCAGGAAAATCGTTTTCTTTAAGTGCTTCATGTGTTCCATCCACATTCATAATATTTATCGCTATCTTTATGAATTGAATGAAAATAGTCTTATCAAAAATGAAAAAAGCTGTGCATTTTTAAAATTGATCACGAAATTCTGTCGGCGTTATCTTCATTTGTTGTTTGAATGCTCGATTGAACGACGCGATAGAACCATATCCCATATTTAGGGCTAACGTTAGAATCGGTGTCTGTCTGAATTTAGGGTCTTGCAACTGCGCGCAAATCGCTGGGATCCGATAGCTATTTAGGAAATGGGAAAAATTGCTATAGCCCAATGATTGGTTAATCAGTTGCCTAAGTTGATGTTGTGGTACACCAAGTTCCTGCGCAAGCAGAGCAATAGTGAGATTTGAACGTGTGTAGAACTCGGCGTCCATTAAAGCTTGAAGTGCTGACAGCATGGGATTACGGGCACTGGACGTGGGTGTCAATTTGATTTCTTTTTGTGACAATTCGGCCGCAATTTCAGTGCGCTTTACTATGCGAAATGCAGCAAAACTGGTGGCAGCAAGTACACTGGCGGAATTGCAAAGGCTAAAAAGCCAATGATCTTTGATGCTACTGATCGATAATTCGAAAACAGTTAGGATCCCCATATAAAGCGCGCAGCCTATCACGAGTATGAGGCGAAACTTCCGGCGAGCGTCAATTAAGTCATCTTGGTAACCTGATATCCCCAAAAATAGGGTGATCATCAACAGAATCAAACCAACAGCGTGATTTATGTCATGTAGCGGGTGATTAGCGGTCGTGAATAGGAAAAAATAGCACATTAATACAGACCACAATCCCAATAACCAAATTGCCCATTTGGGGTAGTGAGAAAACGGGAGGTCCGGTTTCAGCTGCGTGTAGGCAAACAGCAAAATCGCAGTAGCGCTTAAGTCGGTAAACAGTAACAGTGGACGTCGCAAAAGCCCGTAGTGGTGGTCTTCAATTGGTGCTGTCAGTAAAAGATAGGAAATCGCGGTGACTATCAAAAAACTTTGGGCGTATCGCTGCAATACGCTCGTCTGTTTAAATGCAAGTATAGCAAGCAGAAGTAACTGGCCAACAGCCGCAAATCGAAAGAACAGGTCGACAATTTGGTCGGAGGATAATGAAATCATCAATAATAATATAAAATCGTTGCTAAGCGCAGGCTAACAAAGTTATCTGTAGTAACGCAATGAATCATCTGATTTTTTAACGTACACTGTCGTGGTCATTTCAATTCAAGGAGGACAAATCCAATGAACAACCTAACCTGCGCAACCGGGCTTGCCGCCATCTTATTTGCAACGCTGTCGACTCCATTAAGTTCAGCAGAATCGCCTATACAGGTCTCTGAAATTGTTAAGTCCACACACAGCTGGGATGGCACAGCACTTCCTGCCTACCCACAAGGCCAACCTGAAATTCGCATTTTGAAATTCACCATTGCAGCGGGTGCGACACTGCCACTTCATCAACATCCAGTGATCAATGCAGGAGTGCTGTTGAAAGGAAAATTACACGTTGAGAAAAAAAGTGGTGAAGTGCTTATTTTAAATCCAGGCGACCCGATTGTTGAAGTAATTGACACATGGCACTTTGGCCGCAGCATTGGTGAAGAAGCTGCTGAAATTATGGTATTTTACGCAGGCATTGAAGGCAAACCCATAACCTTAAAAGCGAAATAGGCGAACATATCTATAATGTATTGGAGGTCAAATACAGCAAGTTTATTTGGGTCGATACATGGTATCGAGACCCGGAATGTTTTGTTCCCAAATGGGTATATCATCACCTAGATAATGGCGCACAGCATCCAAAAAGAGCCTAGTTCGCACCGGTAAATCTCGATGTGGGTAAACGGCATACATTGCACTGAAATCTGGGAGATGCACGTCAGTGAGCATCGGCACGAGGTTGTTGGCGTCAATGTGTTTGGAGAAGAAAAACGCAGGCGTCGTAAAGTATGCGGTGTGCGAAAGCACTTTTGCTAGCAACGTTTCACCATCATTAGAGCGAAATACGGGGTTGATCACCTGTTCTTTCGGTTCGCCATTACTGTCAATGTAACTGATAGATTCAAAGCGAATGTGTGAGTTGGTATATACCGCGGCCGGCAATTCAGCAAGGTCATCCATTGTTTTTGGTTCACCGTAAATGTCGATAAACTTTGGTGTCGCTAAGATGAGCATGCGGATCCTCGCGAGTTTCCGTGCGACAAGCGACGAGTCTCGTGGCTCACCAATACGAAATGCGATGTCAAAACCCTCAGAAATAATATCAACCACTCGATCGTCAAGTCGAAGCTCGACATTGACTTGTGGGAAGCGCTTCTGAAAATCGTTGATAACGGGCATGAGGTAGTGCTTGCCAATGTAATTGGCGGCCGTGATGCGCAGCAATCCTCGCGGTTCTTGGTGATAGTTTTCAGCCATTTGCACGGTATCTTGCAGCAACATTCGCAGCTCGGCGGCTTTTTTCACCATCTCCGCACCCGCGGCCGTCAGGGAAAAGGACCGAGTGGTGCGATTGAGCAGCCTGACACCTAAGTCTTCCTCTAGCTTACTAATTTGCTTCGATATCACTGAGCGATCGATATTTCGAAGTTCAGCAGCTTTTGAAAAAGAGCCTTGCTCAACGACTTCAAGCAGCATGATGAGACGACTGGTTGTATCCATACTTACCTAACCTATACACAATAGCGCAAAACATTGATGCGATTCTGGCACTAATAATAGCAAAAAACCACTGCAACCCTAGGATTTATCTGAGGTTTAGCGATTTTTTAATGTATAGGTGATTCGTCGGGTTTCTTATAACGGCGCTTGTTGCAATCGTTCGCAAATGATTTAATAGCAAAATATGCAAGAGTTGTTAACGAACGGAACATATCGGCACAACTTGAGTAACAGCCGCAGGACTAAGTCGGCAAATAGGTAAGAAACAGGAACATCATGTTGTCAACTAACACAAAGATGTACGCAATTGAGCTTGTAGAAAGTGGTCCACAATTAGAACTGGTTAAGGCAGAACACGATATGCCTGGTTCTCGGTGACAATGAATTACTGGTTGCCATTGAATATGTTGCACTAAATCATCTGGACGCAAAACTCGCACGAGATGGTTTTGAACAGTGGGAATATCCTCACATTTTGGGCCTTGATGCGGTCGGTACTGTGGTGAAAGCGGCCAAAGGTGTTTTCCCCGCAAAAGGGTCTCGCGTCGTATTCAATGTGTGTTTGTCGCAGCAAGGCATGTTGCGTGAATACGCTGTTGTCCCCAATCATTCTGTTTCTGAAATCCCAGATTCTGTCGGCAGCGAAACCGCGGTGACGTTGCCAAATGCTGGTATGGCTGCGTTGTTAGCAATTGAAAAGTTGCAAATACAACAAGGCGATACGCTTGCTATTAATAGTGCACAAGGCGCTGTGGCGCATTTCGCTATTCAATACGCTAAAATGCGAGGCGCGCAGGTTTTTGCGTTTGCGCAAAAGTCTCATCATAAACGGTTATTGTCGTTGGGCGCGGATTTCGTTTTTGATTGTGAACAAAACAATATCTGTGAACAGGTTAAACGCGAAGTGGGTAATGGTGGCTTTGATTGTGTGCTAAACACCCAAGGTGGAGCGTCATTTCTGCAAGATTTGCAGCGTTTACGATTCTGCGGTCGTATTGTTTGCTTAAATGGTTTTGGTGAGATCCCCGAGCGATTATTGTTCGAGAAGGCACCAAATATCGGCGTGGTGTCGGTCGCTGGTGCGTGGCTTGCGAATAGCTTGTGCGCACAGCAAAGATTATGTTTCATGGGTCAGCAACTACTTAACGACGTCGCGAGTGGAAAAGTTAAGTCTCCAGAAGTGTCATTAATTGACTTTGACGTAAGTGCGGTACGTGATGTGTTGTCGCGTTTGCTCACGCAAACCTGCCAGCAACGACCCGTTATTAAAATCCCTCATCAAGCGGATTAAACAGAGCAATTCACGAACAAAAAAGCGCGACATTAACTGTCGCGCTTGTATGCTTTTTAACCTCGGTCATGCAGTAGCCGAAATTGAAGTGGTCAAAAGTAGCTAGAGTAGGACAATGACAAGAAATCCAGCCCTGGATTGGGCTTTTTAAAGCCCGCATTTGAATAGTGCATGTAACGCGCCGCGATATTGGCTTTCCCTAAACTATAAACTAGGCCTAATCTATCTTCAAACTGATAGTGTGTGCTTACATCTTTTCCGGCAAACTCGGTATCGTCCAGCAGGGCCGCACCGATGCCAAACTCAACAGAAAGTGGTCGACCGTTGATTTGACCAAAAGGGTAGCGAAACACTGGAGTAACGGCCAAAACAAAGTTTCGGTCATGATTGTTGTTGTCACCATAACGCCAAAAGTTGACGCTACTTTCAAAGAATAAGTCCAAATGTTGCCAATCCTCTGGCAAAAATTCTTTCGCATGATATTGATAGGCTAATTTAATGCCATCGACATCACCTTCGCCGTGAATAAAGTGAACCGCATAACCATGACGTTCTTGTGCAATTAAAGAAAAGGATAGGAGCAATAAAATAAGAGCAGAGATGAGTTTGTTTACAGTGTACATACTTCGCGTACCTATATCTAAAAGGACGCGCATTGTTTCTGCTTTTTGTGATTAGATCTGCAAATAAAATAGCACCATATTGGTGATGAATTTGCATCAATTGGCTAATGCATTGTTTTTTCTTGTTTTGTCATTGTGTGCAAAATTGGCATCAATCAAGTGCTACTTTGCGTCTTTTTCATCATGAAATACAAGAGTAACATGGCCTCATTGAATAAACGGGGGAATGTTATGACACACATATTTAAAGTTTTATCTTTATCAATTTTATTAATTTTCAGTAGCTTAAGTTTTGCTGCTGGTTCATCTCAAACAGCCAACTCAACACCTTATGTGCTGATTCAAAATGTTGGTAATCAACTGTTTAGTGATATTGCTAAATTGAACGAGTTGGACGAGAAGACAAAACGCGAACAATTAAAGCTACTGATAAAAAGTCAGCTTATGCCTCACATTGATACCAAGTTTGTGTCGTTTAAGTTACTTGGTAAACATGTAAGAGAGATTAAAAAAGAACAGGCAGTTACCTTCATTGATGCGGTAGAACAATATTTGGTTGGTACATACACCAACGTTTTAATGAGCTACAAAGGTCAGGATGTACATTTTATTGAGCCTGTTTTCGACGTCGCGAGTCAGTACGCTTCTGTAAAATCAGAAATTGTTGCTGAAGGAGCGCCGACGATTGACATGATTTTCAAGTTTCGTAAAAGTAAATCGGGTCAATGGCAAGTTTATGATATTGAAGCAGAAAGCATTTCATTACTAAGCGCGAAACAAAAAGAAATTGTATCTCGTATCAGTGAGATTGGTATTGACGCGGTGAGCAAAGAGCTGATTGCTAAGAGCTAACAGCGTGAATAGCGGAATAGGCGCCGCTTAATAAAAGAGCCTGTACGTTCCAATGTTGTTGTAAGTTTTGTGTTTAAGGCGGGCAAGTCAAGATTGCTTCCCCTGTGAATCGTTTGTCCGCCTTTTTTCTTCATGCCTTATCTTCCTTTAAATTGCTCATTATTATCTTGATATTGCGTCTTCAATCTCTCAATGAACACTTTCGATTTTGCTGGCAAGTAATTACGCGAGACGTATAGCGCGTTTAGTGGCGAACTTGGAAATTCATAGTCAGGTAGAATTTCAATTAAGTTTCCTGCACCTAAATCATCGGCAAATGCCCATCTAGGCCCCAGATGCATGCCTCGTCCGGACAATACTAATTGATGTATTGCCTCAACACTGTTTACCGTAAACGTCCCGCTAATTGGTTGAGAAAATACCTGACCATTTTTCATCAACTGAAGGTTTTTGGCGTTAATCGAGTTGCGATAGAGGATGAAATGGTGATTTTTTAACTCAGAAAATGTGGTTGGTAACCCTTTTTCTTGAACGTAACTCGGCGCGGCGACCAATACGCGTGATACATCGCCTATTTTTCTGCACATTAAACTGGAGTCCGGCAGTAATCCAATTCGAATGGCGACATCGATCCCTTGCTCTTTTAAATCGGCGAAATCGGAACCCAGAACGAGTTCTACTTCCAGTTGAGGATAGTCTAGAGTCATTGCTTCAAGCACGGGCATGACAAATCGGATCCCGAAGTCATGGGGGGCCGCCACACGTAATCGGCCAATAGGGGTTTCAGTATGTGCGCTGACGTACTGTTCAAGGGCGTTTTGCTCATCGATAATGTGTCTCAAGCCTTGATAGTAAATTTGCCCAGCATGAGTGGGTGTGGAGCTACGGGTTGAGCGCTCAATGAGTTTGGTTGTAAGCTTTTGTTCAAGTGATGCAATCCGTCTGCTGATGATCGATGGGTCGCCACCAATATGTTCAGCAACGGCTTTAAAACTGCCCATTTCAACCACAAGAAGGAAAAGCTGTCCATTTGAGTAAGATTTCATCTTTTAAGTGCATTTTTTGCATGTAGTAAATGAGAAAATAGCGAATACCTAAAGTTTACGCAACAAACTACACTTTACCTCGTCATCAAATACAACGAGGAAAACTCATGAACACAGTAAACTCTATCGCACTGGTTACCGGCTCTGCACGCAATATGGGACGCGCTTTTGCGCTGGCTTTGGCTGAAAAAGGAAGTGACATTGTGGTGCACTTTAACAGTGAAAGTTCACGAGCAGACGCCATAGAAACGGTTAGTATGATTGAATCATTGGGTCGTAAAGCGCTACTCGTGCAAGCGGATTTAACTCAGCCTACGCAGGTAGAAGGCATGTTTACGCAGATCCAAAATGCATTCGGTCGTTTAGATATTGTCGTGAACAATGCGGGAAAAATCGTTAAAAAGGCGTTTGTAGAGTATAGCTTGGACGATTTTGATAGCTTATTTAACATCAATGCTCGTGCGAGTTTTATGCTACTGCAGGGCGCGGCCAAAATGTTGAGTGACAATGGCCGGATCATCAATATTGGTACTTCTTTATTGGCTGCATTTACTGGGCATTACGGATTGTACGCAGGCTCAAAAGCGCCGCTTGAACATTTCACCCGTGCACTGGCGAAAGAATTAGGTGGCCGAGGCATCACCGTAAATATGGTTGCGCCGGGTCCAATCAATACTGCTTTTTTCCATGGTCAGGAAGACGCAGGAACGGTTGCTTATCTAAGTTCGGCAAGTGTGCTCGGTCGCTTGGGCGAAATTGATGATATTGTGCCAGTTGTGGCGTTCCTTGCTTCTCCTGAAGCGAAATGGATGACAGGCCAAACTCTGCTTGTTAACGGTGGTTTTGTTACGCGTTAAACAAAAAAGAAGCGGTAAGTACAACCGCTTCTCGTTTCGTTATTTCAAATCAAGGTGTTTGAATGTGTAACTCGGCTTCTTCCTCGGAGGAGGCCTGATGCGAAAGACGATATTGATTAGGCGTAAAGCCGGTAAGCGATTTAAAAGCGCGCGTAAACGGACCAACCGAAGCAAAGCCACTTTCAAGGCCTACAACAAGGATTGACCAATGCTGTTTGTCTGGATCTAGCAACAACCGACTTGCGTGTTCAACTCGCAGTTTATTAATGAAGTCATTAAAGTTTTTGGCATTGAGCTGATTTCGAAGCGCTTTGCTTATTCGGTATTCAGACACATCGAGTCTCTCGTGCGATATCGACGACTTTCAGGTTAGCTTGTAAAAAGCGTTGTTCGTCGACTAAAAGTGCCAAAATGGCTTTCGCGAAATTGCGCTCTTCGGCGTTTTCTATGTGGAGGGCAGAAACGGTATTTGGCTCTTTGGTTTCATCGTAGCGAGTACACAACGTTGTATTGGCGGCTTGAATTGACCTAGTTCGCCAATAAACCAAAATCTGTGTGTTGATGAGGACCGTCAGAGTAATCAAACCTACCCCCCAATCTATGGCGGAGGGATTATCGACAAATAGACTATTTGATATAGTGCTCAATCCGATAGCGCCCATGATGGTTGCTAGATAGAATGTACGTTGCTTTTTCTCAAGTTTATTCGCCTGCTGAAACCCTCTAAAGCCCTCCCAAATCATCAACACCAAAATGCACGATGAAAGTAACCCGATTAGCTCACCTAAAAGATGTTGTGTAAACGAAGGGAAAGAATGAACGTCGTATAAGTTGGAAAAAAACAAATAGCCTTGTTTAAACATAACCAAGCCAGCAATGGAAGCCGCCATAATCATATGTGGCAGTGCGATAGCGTTCTTTGTTCTAAATAAACTGCGAGATAGCAGCCAATACACATTACATGTAGCGCACGTTGTCATACCGATGAGATATTGGTATGCCCCAATTTGCTCTCCTGTGATTTTCTTTAATGCGACCATAGCAACCGAACCACAAAAGACGGCAAACAATACGTGCATCGTGCGTTTTTGCTTTATGCATATTTGAGTCAGTAGCAGGGCAATTGCAACGACGAGCAAGAGCATATAGAGATTGCTTTGTGACATGAGCGGCCATTTTCCTAACGAAACTTGGGTTCATGTTAGCGAATGATTTTTTGCAACTCAAATTCACTTTGTAAGAAAACTTAACGCAATTTCCATGCGCCGAATTTCGAATTCGGTGCGACGCCGTCGTATTTTTATGTCACTTTTCATTTTAAATCAATATATTAATGGAAGGTGTTATAACATGTTGATGTCACAGACCAAGACGCTGCTGCCGTCATTCTCAATCGACTCTATCTTGGATGGAGTGGTTAAAAGTTGGGTAACAATCGTTCTGATTGGGCAGTGGATGTTCGGACTGTATATTTTTATTTTGTACGCGATGCCATCACTTTTAGGTTCGCCAGAACTTGCCTCCAAGTTATCACCTGCAACAGGGATGAAAAAATCTTTGGGTGCAGATTTGATGGTACTCTTCGTCCATATTTTGCCTGCAATCATTATGGCTGCAAGTGGCTTACTCCAATTATTCCCTCAGCTTCGTAAACAATATCCATCCTTTCATCGCTGGAATGGACGTGTCTTTTTTGTTCTCGCGCTCAGCGGGGCATTTACCGGCATGTATCTAACTTGGGTTGCTGGATTGCGATTGAGTGATATTGGGGCGATGGGCGTCAGCTTTAACGGCATGTTGATCCCCATTTTTATAGCTTTGGCTTGGTATACTGCGGTGACAAAGCGATTTGCCGCACACCAACGATTTGCGACTCACAGCTTTATTTTAGTCAATGGGGTGTGGTTTTTCCGATTGTATTTGATGGGTTGGTTTGTCATGAATCAAGGCGCAAACGGGAATACCAATAAGATTGATGGTCCGGCTGATATCGCGATTTCATTTCTATGCTATTTACTGCCCATGGCTATCGTAGAATGTGTCTTGTTCGCTAAGCGCTCGTCAAAGACAAGTGTGAAATGGATGGTCACGATGTTCGCGTCACTCGGCGCGTTGATAACGCTGATTGGTGTCGGCTCAGCCGTTCTTTTAATGTGGTTTCCTCGTATTCAATCGGTATTCGATGCACTTTGAACGCATTTAAATAAGTAAATCAGGTGGTGCAAACCACCTGATTACCATTTCAACAGAAGGCATCATTGCTATACATAAAACTGCACAGCGGTGTGCCTTAATATTGACGCTCACCTTTAACGTAAGTGCTGAGCACAGTAACGCGTTTAATTTGTGAGGGGGTGAGTTCAAAGAGGTTTTTATCTAAAATGATGAAATCCGCTTCTTTGCCAATTTCAAGCGAACCAACTTTGCGTTCTTGACGCATGGCATAGGCACCCGATAGGGTATATGCCTTAATCGCTTCTTCAAGACTGATTGATTCTGGTGCGCGGCTTAGCGCATTTGCGATACCAACAAACGGGTTTAATGAACTTACATTCCAGTCGCTGCTGAGTGTCAGTGTCGCACCATTGTCGGCAAGACTTGCGATAGGAACAAGGTGATCTGCCCGTTCTGTACCGAGTAATGGTTCCATTTCTGACCAATGTGCAGGCTTTGTAAAGTCACCTGCAACTTGCGCATCCGCTATCACGCCGAGTTGTTTGAAGCGCTTATAGTCGAGTGGATCCACAACTTCAACATGGGTAATACGGTGTCTAGCGTTACCCGATGTCACGTTTTCAATTGCATTTAGCGCTTCGTGGATCCCCCGATCGCCAATGCCGTGAATATTAAAGTCAAAGCCTACTGGTTCTAGTGCCTCTAGGTATTTTTCCAAACGAGCTTGGGTAAAGTAGTTCAAGCCTTTGTCTTCGGGTAACCCCAGCCAACTTTCTTGATATGGCGCTTTCATTGCTGCGGTTGTGTTAACCAGTATGCCATCCATATACACTTTGATTTGATCCACTTTTAACATTGGACTGAAATTTGTGTTGTAAAGCTTCTTTAGTTCCTCAATTTGACGTTCATCATTTGCGTCTGGATACGCCCAAAGGCCAAGGCTGACACGCAAATTCAATGCCCCGTCGCTCGCAAGCTGTTGCCACGTATCAAGCTGACCTCGCTGCCAATACACGCGAGCATCGCTTATCGACGTTACACCGTGCTTTAGCAATTCTGGTTGCGTATAGTCTACAAACCCTTGGTAATTACGTTCTCCTTCTGAGCCGATAGCTTGCATTGCAATGTCCATCACCAAGTTTCCTGCATTGTCATAAAGAACGCCATCGAGATGCCCCGTTTGGGTTCGGCCTAACACCCCTCCAATAGGGTCAATGCTAGCTTGATTGAGATTCGCTAAGACAAGGGCTTTTGAATTCACCCACATGGAATGTGAAGTTTGCTCCATAATGATAATCGGTCGCTCAGTGGACACTTCATCTAAAATCACGCGAGGTGATTGAGAAAATGCGAGTAAACCATCAATGTTGTGACCATATCCGATTAGCCATGGTGCGGATGGATTTTTTGCTAGCGCATCGGCGACAATGTCTTGATACTCTGCGATAGAAGCATATTCAGGCAAAGTAAAATGCGTCGCATCAGAAGCCGATTCCAAAGGATGGATGTGCACATCGTGAATGCCTGGCATCATCATTTTGCCATTAAGATCGTGGACGACGGTTTTTGGCCCAATTAGCTTCGAAGCTTCTTCAGAGCTGCCAACAAAAATGATTTTGCCCTCTTTTGTTGCCATAGCTTCGGCCCAAGGTTGGGTTTCGTTAACGGTGTAAATTGACGCGTTATCAAAAACGTTGTCGGCATAAAGCGCTGCCTCACTTAACGAATTCGTGTTTCCACCACACGCAACGAGCGTGCAAGTGAGTGCAAATGCGGTTGTCATCATCATTTTAGTACTCATGTGTTGTCTCCTAAAGATGTGAACAGCCTAACGGAGTCTAGGTAACCGAAAGGTAACGAGGGGCACGACGTATCCGAATTGTAGGTCGCAATCTTGAACATAACGAGCTAGCATGCAAAAAGAGGCTAATGTTGTGTTGTTTGATATGCTTATTTTGCTCGTTGAAGATGACCGCGCACTTGCGGCAAATACCATAGATTTTTTGCATCATGAAGGCATAGAGGTTGATTATGCGGATTCGATTGCACATGCAAAGCACATCGCAGATGGACAACAGTACGATGCGTTTGTTCTGGATGTTGGCTTGCCTGATGGTGTTGGGTTTGAATTGGCGCGTTATTTTCAGCGCTCACATCCGGCAGTGCCTATTTTGTTCCTAACCGCAAATAGCCTTTTAGACGCAAAGCTCGAAGCATTTTCGCTGGGTGCACTCGATTATTTAACCAAGCCCTTTGAGCTCGCAGAGTTAGCCATCCGCATAAAATTGCTCGGTGTAAAGCGGCAAGACAGTCTCCATCAGGTTTTTAGATTGGGTGATTTAGTCGTCGACCAAGCAAAGCGCATCATTAGGCGTGGTGAGCGAGTGATTACCTTGTCCCCACAGCAATGGACCTTGTTAACTTTGCTTATTGAACACACACCAAATCCAGTGAGTAAAACGCGAATATTGGAGCGCGTTTGGCCTGAACAAGACGCCAGTATCACGATGTACAAAACACTCATCACGCGCTTGCGTAGTAATTTGTCGCAAGAGCACGAGAAGCCTTTACTGCACACATTAAAAGGGGTAGGAGTGGTACTGCGTGACTAAACAACAGACCTTACATCGCTTTTTGCAAGTCAACTTGCTCGTGCCGTTTGCGTTGTTTGGCTTGCTTTGGCTTTACATTGCTACTCAATTTTATTGGTCCGCGTTAGACGAAACCGCAGAATATTATGTGTTCGAGGACGCATATCAATTTGCTGAAATCCCAACCCGCATTAAAACCTCGTTTCGTATCGTTTCTGATGACTTGAAAGACTTTCCTTTGGAGTTTCAAAAACGCTTCAAAAATCAGGCTTTACCGACAGATGAAGTTCAGTATCTTTCAACCCAAGGGCACGACTTTTATTACTTGAAGCATCATCCCAGTAAGGAGCTTGAAGCAGTTTACGTGTTGCATCAATTTGCAAAATCGGACTCGCAAGACATTAGGCCTTTATTGCTGGTGATCATGTTGCTCAGTTTATTGTGTTTTGCCCTTTGGCTACTTGGCGTGATACAACGAGTGCGTGCGCCGTTAGCGCAATTTACACAGAATATTCAGCAGGGGCAGGAGAACGCCTTAGTGAAATTCGAAGAGTTCCAATCGGCACAGAACATTACACTTGCTGCACTCGCAATTCAAAAGCAACAAATTGAGCAACAGAAGGCATTTGCGAGCTTTTTAAGTCATGAAGTCAGGCACCCGATTACTAAACTGGGTCATCAACTTGCCCAGTTTGATCACATGGATGAGCTTTCCCTTGAAACACTTAAGCAAATAGATGCATTGAAAACAACACAAAAAGAAACCGTGCAACTCAGTAATACCATCTTAAATTTGCTTGATGTTCATGCGCCTACTGAGGATCAGGGTAGCAGTGATTTAGTGATTGAATTGTTTAACTGGGGAAATTCAACACCGTTTCCATGTGAGATAGACACTCAGCTAGAGCAATTTTTTGTTTCGTTAAATACAGAATATTTGGCCTTGTTATTGAACCAAGTGAATACCAATATGCTGCGCTACGGTAGTGGGTGTCTAAGGGTTAGACTGAAGACCCATGAGCTTGTATTTGAAAACGACATAGCGGCAGGAAGGGTTTCAAACCAAGGGTTTGGTGTTGGTCTCTTTATTGTGCATGCGGTTGCACGTAAAGTGGGGTGGCGAGTTGAATCCACAAGGGTCGGTGAATGTTTTCATTTAGCGCTGAACTTTAAGTAAAGAGATGAATAAAATGCATAACAATAAAAGAAAACATTTCTTGATGAGTAATCTACCGCGTTTGGTGGCTTTTTTAGCGCTTTGTATGACCACTTTAGCGTCGGCAGCAGATTATCGAATAAACCCCAATCAAATCCTGCAAAAACAAGACGTGTACCTTCAGCTTGACCCCCGAGAAGAAAGCTATTCTGGTGTGACGACTCTGTATTTGTCGTTTGCTCAAGATGCTTCCGAGGTCGCGTTTCACAGTAAAGCGTTGCAAATTGAATCAGTAACACTTGTGCAAAATGAGCAATCGACAACATTGGCTTTGTCTCAGGCTGACGAGTTTGATGTTGTTAGGCAAACGTTGGTTAGCCCCATATCGGGCAGTGTTAAGTTGATTGTCCATTTTAAAGGGCTATTTTCAAATGCAGTGGAGGGATTGTTTGTACAACGAACAGAAGGTAAGAAGCCATTTATCTTCTCGCAGTTTCAAAAAATGCTCGCAAGACGTGCATTTCCAACTGTGGATGACCCAAGTTTTAAAACACACTTTACCTTCACGTTAGACATTCCCAAGCATTACCAAGCACTTCACAATACGGTTGCCGTGAAAGAAGAAATAAAGGGCGAACACAAAGTTGTCCACTTTAAACCAACAGCAAAACTGAATACCGATGTGCTTGCGCTCGCGGTCGGCGAGTTTAAATCCACCGCATTGAATGAAACGCAATTGAAATCCAAAGTATTTAATCCTGTTGATTCTGACGTTTCAGTGCCTGCGTATTTTTCGGATGTGTTAAACCATGCTGTTTCAGGTATCGAAGGTTACCTTAATAGCCCATTTCCATTTGATAAACTGGATTTCTTTGTGGCTCCTATCGAGACCCTTGCGGGTATGGAAAATGTTGGCTTGGTTGCGCTTAATCCCAATCAGTTTCTTGATGATGACGATGGCCAAAGTCAATGTGAATTTACTAAGTTGGTGGCGCACGAAGTGGCGCACATGTGGTTTGGTAACTCAGTGACAATGGCTTGGTATGACGATTTTTGGTTGAATGAGACGTTTGCAGAGTTTATGGCAGTGAAAATCGTTCGACGTCATTTTCCAGAACTTGCTTCTTGTACTTACGGCAGAAAATCAAGGCTTTACCATTTTGATACAAATTCAGTAGCGCCAATGCGGGCTAAGATGCAAAAACTTGGTGACAACATCCCCATGGATGATTTTCATTATGTCAAAGGCGTTGCGGTGCTCAACATGGTAGAGCAAGTGATTGGCGAAGATGCCTTGTCAGGCGTGATGCAAGCTTATTTTGCAGAGAACAAATATGGCAATGCCAATACGAATTCGTTCCTCAGTAAATTGAGCACTTTTCCTCTGGCACAACAGCTGGTGGACAGTTTTACCTCACAATCGAGTTATCCATTAATCACATTAAAAAAGAACAATGGGGAATTCTCGTTAGAACAATCGGACTTTAATGGTAATTCGGATAAGCGATGGACTGTACCTGTGTTCATGAAAATTTGGAATGGACATTCGATGCTATCGAAACAAGGGATTGTTTCAGGTAAAACATTGGCAATAAAAAACATACCAAGTGATAGCCGTATTTGGCTCAATGAAGATGACAAAGGTTATTACCGCTTTTTCGATGCTTCAGGGCAAGATGGTCTGTTACTGACAAAGCTCAATGAACGCGAGCGAGAAGTCTACTTTGATAATTTAGATGCGCTCGCGGAGCATGGTTACATCGATTTCCAAATGTATCTTGAACAGCAGATAACCACAATAAACACGATGCCAAAAGGCAGTCGAGCGGTATCGATTGCGTTTTCAGCGTTGTCCGATGCGTTTGTGTCGACGATACCTGCTGAAAAACAGGCGGTTTTTAGCGCGTACTTGAAAACAAAATTGCCACGTATTGAAGATTGGTCCGAGGTCGCTGCATTATCTACAGCACAAAGCTGGTTGTCATTTTACGGACTCTACTTACACGACGACAGGGTGTATCAGTATGCTCTGCGCCAGTATGCTGAGTCGGATTTTTTGCACTCAGATAATCTAGAGGCATTGGTCAAAGTACTGGCATTTAATGCAAATAAGGCCCAGTATCGAGCGCTTCTCGGGTTGTTTGAAAAAGCTGAAGCAGAGTATAAGGATGTGCTCTTAGATTCATTAGGTTATGTGTCAAATACAGAACACGTCAGCCTGTTTTATGACTTACTTTTGAGTGACGCAACGGTAGGATTTGCTATTGGTTATCGCTTCCAATACCCGGCCTTTCAACCGCGATTTAGGGCGCATGTCGCGCAATTTTTTGCAACCAACCAAGCGCGAGTCGCAACGCGTTTGGCGCAGGATGAACTGCAATGGATGCCGTACAACTTTATGACCGCTTGTTCTGAAAAAGAACGAGATCTAGTGATTGAGGCGTTTTCGCAATGGCAGAAAATTCCGGGACTGGCAGCAAAAGAGCAAGAAATAGTTGAACGGATCCTAGCGTGTAGTGGTAATGCCCAAAAAGCATTGAACAGCATGCAGACTATTTTATCGCGTTGAATAAAATGATCTGGCCGGACCAGATTTGTTCTAAATCAACGTTTCGAGCGCTACAGCTTGAGGTTTTTAAATTAAAATGCGTTACTGGATAGTGCGGTAGAAAGTTAGCGAAGTCAGTCGTTTTAGCAACGTTGAGGGCGGCAGATCTTTGTTTTATGTCGCCTGAACAGAGTAAAAAATGCCAATGTGTGCTGAGGTTTGTGAAATGAATCATTCCAGTTCAACTCGTTACAACCAGTGGTCGATTATGCTCCACTGGATTATGTTTTTACTGATTGCTGCAACGTTTGCTTCAATCGAATTAAGAGTGTTATTCGACAAAGGAACACCTGAACGTGATGCGATGAAAACGTGGCATTTTATGCTTGGGTTGTCTGTGTTTTTTCTAGTTTGGCTGCGCATCGTCGTGCGAGTAGTTACAACCACTCCACCCATTATTCCTGAGCCGGCTAAATGGCAGGCGTTATTAGCGAAAGTGGGGCATCTCGCCTTGTATTTGTTCATGATTGGCATGCCCTTAGCGGGTTGGTTAATTCTGAGTGGTGAAGGCAAAGCTATCCCTTTCTTTGGTTTTGAACTGCCAGCGCTGATTGCGCCTGATAAGTCACTTGCGCACGATATTGAAGAAGTCCATGAGGCGGTTGGCGAATTTGGTTATTGGTTAATTGGTCTTCATGCGTTGGCCGCTATTGTTCATCACCATGTACTAAAAGATAATACGATGCTACGTATTTCACTGATTAAAAAGCAGTAATTCAAAGGCCAATCAAATAGCAATGGGTGAGGTAGTTATCTGTTTCTGCCCATTGTTTCCAGAAAGAGACACGCGTGCGTGTTTTTGTACAAGTTAGATTGTTTTAATATTTGGACGTGTTGATTGTTCATCGCTATGATAACCGTTTATACGTCCGAAAATCGTAGCTAAATTCTGGTTTTAAACAATCATGCTATCACTATGTCAGCGTCATCTATCATCATTCAAATGTCTTAGCTTACTGGCTTTGTTTCTCTTTCCTGTCTTTTTTCACAGCTCGCTTTATGCGATGTCTTTGGAAGCCGGTAAAAGGCAATTTGAAGAGTCTGAACGCGTGCGTCAAAGCGACCCAAGCAAGGCTATTTTTCTCTTGAATCAAATCGTTCATGACGAAGAGTTAGCCGATGAAACGGATTTACAATTGCTTGCGCTTGAAAGTTTGGGATTTGCCTATAACGACGAAGGACAATATGACTCTGCGATAAAAGCCGTTACTCGACTTGGAGAATTGGCGTTAAAGGCGCAAAACTTTGATTTTCGTGTAACAGCGCTTCTTTTACAGGGCTATATCTATGACGTGCAGGATAACTATAAACAAGCTGAGTTTTATTATCGTGAAGGGCTAAAGCTTGCTGAAGGTGCGCAAGATGATGAATTAATATCACAAGCTTACGAGCGAGTGTCGGCTGTGCAAAGGCGACAAGACAAATATACCGAGGCACTAGAAACGGCACAAAAGTCAGTGCAATCCCTAGCGGGTTCACCCAAAACGAAGACGTATATTTTTGCACTTCGGAATTTAGGAATTTTAGAAGCACTGGTCGGTGACTATAACGGCGCAATTGATACCCTGACTCAAAGCTACGAGTTAAGTGAGCAACGTGGTTTCCAGCAGGGAGTGGCGGATGCTGTGTATGAGATTGCAGAAGTCTACCGAAAAATGGGTAACACCAAATTGGCGTTGGAGTATTTCAAACTTTCACACGAGATTGATGTTCAACGCAATGTGCCTTTAGAAGTCGCAAACAGTGCCTTCAAAGTGGGTAATTTATCTTTCACAGAGAAAGATTATGAAACCGCACAGGCCTTTGCTGAAAAAGCCTATAAGTTATATGTAGAAGTAAACAATAAAGTGGGATTGGTTATTTCGCAAACGCTGCTTGGCCAGTTAGCTTATCAACGTGGTGACAAAGCAAAAGCGCTTGAACTCATAGAAGCGGCCATCGTTATCGCCAAAGAACATAATTTAAAAGCGCGGCTCATCACGACTAACATTGCAAAAATCAAAATTTCCCAACAAGAAGGTGATGTTCAAGCTGTGGTTTTTCTTGGCGAAGAAACATTACAACTCGCGCAAGCCTTGGAAGAACTTGAAGATCAAATGACGATTTTGAATTTATTAGCTGAGAGCTATCAACAGCAAGATCAATTCGAAAAGGCATTTAACGCATTTAAAGAAGCAACAAAAATTAAAGATTCTCTAGGCATTAAACAGCACAACTTAACGCTCGCTGCGTTGCAATCAAAAGCAGAATTTAAACGTCGTCAAACAAAAATTGATAGATTAAATATTGAAAAAGAATTGCAGGTAGCCAAGCTGAAGGAAAATGAGTTGCAACTTAGAGCATGGTGGCTTGGATCGGGTTGTGCGCTGCTTATCGTTGTGTTGGTGGGTTACCGCCTGTATCAAAATCGAAAAATTGCAGCTGAGCGCGCACAAATGCTCGAAGACGTTGTTCACAAGAAGAACCAAATGCTGGCGGATGTTTCACATGAAGTTCGTACCCCTCTAACCGCATTATATCTGCAGATTGAAGCGTTGCAGCATAACATCATCGAGGATGTTGAAGGGTCATATGAAGTGATCAATCGAAAGCTGGCTGACATTAATCACCTGATTTCGGATATTCATCAACTTGCGTTGGTTGATACCGCCAGCCTTGTGCTAAATCTGCATGAACACGATTTTGCGCAAGTCATACAATTGTGGGAAAGAGAATACAAGCAGCTTGCGCTTGTAAAAGGGTTTAAATGGAATGCAACGTTAGACCTTCCTCAAAAACTGGTTGTAAACTGGGATATTGACCGAGTGAAGCAAGTTTTAACGAATTTGTTTGCGAATAGTGTGAATTACACGGATTTGCCCGGTTCGGTCTCTTTTCACGTTACACTTCAGGATAAACAAGTCTTGATGGTGGTTGAAGATTCTTCGCCAACAGTAGATGAAGAACACCTAAGCGAAATGTTCGAACGACTTTTCAGAACAGAAGCCTCTAAGCAGCGCAGGGTGAGTGGCTCAGGTTTAGGATTGGCAATCAGCAAGGGGCTTGTTAGTGCACATCGTGGTTCAATTTGGGCTGAGCAAAGTGCTTTAGGAGGGGTTAAAATGCAAATTACGTTGCCCATTAACCCCAACGCTTAAAAATTATTAAGGTTATTCCTGAAATTCGGCAATCAGTAAGGTGTTGTCTGCATCCATGGTCGGCGCCGGAACCCATTTGATTAGGCAATTGTGATCTTTGGTGCACGGATCTGTTTGCGCTTTCAAAAATGCAACCAGTTGAGTTATTTGTTCGACACTGAAATCAATCGTTGTGAGCAGTGAGCGACCAGCATCCATGTTCATTTTCAATACATCGAGTGCTTGGTTGGTGTTGTTTACCCAATGTGTAGTCTGAATGCCTGGTTGTACGTCTGAAGGATCATAGTTTGCAATTGAAACTTCTGGATTGAGGTGGTGTTCAATAACCGCTTCGAGCGTCGCAAATGCGCCGTCATGTCCGTAAGGAGCGGTGACCTCAATGTTGGTTAAATGAGGTGTTCTAAACGCGAACTTATCAGTTTCAACGTTTGTTTCACGGAAGCGACCAAAATCATTGCTTCCATCTTCACCATCGCCTTTTCCTCGTCCAATTTGTGGCATGGCAATAATGTGAAATTGTTCATCCGTCATAAAATCGCCTGAGTGACAAGCAACACAATCAAAACCACCTTGGGATTTGGTTGAATAAAAAAGCTTAGCGCCTTTTAATTGTTCGTCGGTAAGCGCACTCGTATTGCCTTGAACAAACTGACTCCAAGGTGAATTGATGAGTACTTGGGAGCGTTGGTATTCGCCAAGGGCAAAGGCAACGTTATCAAAACTTAAGATGTTGTCTTGTATGACTTGGTCAGTTGTTCGATTGAATGCCGTGGCAAAACGACTAAGCCATTCGTTTTTGGACAATTCATTTGTTTCGCCACGTAATCGGCGTTGCAGCGCCTCGCGAAGAACTTGGTTTGATTCCTCGGCCGCCAGATTAAACCCTCTCATTTCTTCTTTAGAGGTTACGGGAAACCGAGCTTGTGCGGCTGTTAAATTTGTTCCAGCAAAATTATCCGCGGTTGCAAATGGGCTGTCTGGAGTTCGCAGAGGCTCATTGAGACCATTAAGCGCATCCGAGTCGGATAATGTTTGTACTCTGCCATCGTGAAATAGTGCTTGATTGTAAAACGCAATATTGAATGTGGAGGGGGCGTTTCTTGGTACTGTGGGCCTCCATCTGCGTGAACAGCCCCAGCATCATGTAAACGACCAGGCCCGAGCAGGTTAGGCTGAATAGCGGCCACCCCGATAGAGAGTGGTAAAGCATCGCCTCCGCCTAAAAATGGATGGTGACAGCTCGCACAAGCAGTATCCATATCACCACTTAGGGATTTGGAAAAAAATAGCTGCATACCTAACTGAGCGATGGGTGATTCAATCGTAGGAAGCTGCTTTGCTGCGTTGTTCAGCCCGTTTAACTGGTGTTGTTTTACAAGTTCTTGCACATCGGTCACGAGTTTTTGGTGTGCTTCTTCGTCGAGATTTTTTTCTATGTAATGAACGTTGACTTCATTATCACCGCAGCCCGAAAGAGCGGGCAGTACGATGGAGAACATACTCATGAACATGACGTGACGATTTAATTTCATTTTGCTTCCTTTGGATTATTGAGATGCTCATGAGTGTTTTTTTTGTAATTCACTCATTACAATTGATGAAGAAAAAATAATCCAAGAATCCCAATAGCGCAAAGCGAACGGCGCGTTAGAGCAATGATGGAAACGGCGGTTGACGGTATCGTGACCATTGATAGTAAAGGAATAATCAAAAGTACGAATCAAGCAGTCGAACGTTTGTTGGGGTGGAAAGAACAAGAACTGCTTGGTAAAAACGTCAGTTTGCTGATGCCTGCGCCATACAAGGTCGAATATGATGGTTATCTAGAGCGGTATTTAGAAACGGGAGAAGCACGCATAATTGGTAAAGGGCGTGAAGTGGATGCCTTACACCGAAATGGGGAGAAAGTGTCTATTCGGTTGGCGATAGGACATGTCAAACTGACTAACGATGATTTTTTGTCGCATTTATTTCAGACATTCGCCAGCGCTTATCAATGGAGCGTGCGCCATTTTGACCCCAAATTAGTCGTGTTGTTTGATGAGGTGTTGGCGGAAATTTTGGAAATAAAAGGACGCTTTGTCGATTAATGCATTCGTCTAGTGACACAAAGAAAATTGTTCTTTGGTGGCGGCTAAAGTCCGCAAGTTGACTATAATAGCTAAATTATCAATCTGTTGGGTTTAATATGAAATACCTTTTTGTTTTGTTTACTCTGTTGATTGGGCAGGCGTTTGCGGCAGAAAAAAAGCCTGAGCCACCTCCGCTAAACCCTGTGTGGGAAGGTGAGCATAAAATGGTGCTGGTCAACCAAGCGTCCAAGGTCTTTGCTGTCTCAATGCCAACCTACGAAAAACCCAGCGATGTGCAAATCGTTTATAAAATCGAAAATAAAGACGTGGCATTCTTAAACATGGTGCGTGATTTTGATCTGGTTACATTAAAAACGAAAAAATTCAATATTGAGAATTTGATTCGTGGCAATGAAGTGACTGTAAATGCGGATGTTTATGCGGGTGATTTGGACAACGGTGGGGAATTACTTTATGAAAATAAAAGCATTGAATTTACCAACAAACTTTATGCAAGAGAGCTAAAAGATTTGGAGCTCGCATCGCAATGGCAAGAGTATGACTTAATCGAAGTGAAAGAAAACGAGCATATCTATATTCATAAAATTCAGCAAAAACCGAGCTTTAATCATCTTATCTTTGTGGACATGCGCGGCGCCTGTTTACAGAAGTTCAGAACATCTTCAAGAGTCCCATCGGAAAATGAATTAACCGTAAAATTCACTCATTGTGGTGGGTTAAAACCTTTGTTTTACGATGCTGAACGTTATCAAGAATAGAACAAGTAAGCCTCGAAAGAGGCTTAATTTTTGACTTTCTGATTGAGGACATCGACAAGTTTTGAGGCATCCTCCATCATGCTATCCATCAGAGATTGTACCGAACGCACGTCGTGTATAACCCCTTGTGATTGACCAATAAATTGAACGCCTCGTTCCAAATCACCATGAATGGTTGCGGCTTCAAGTTTTTCTGTCGCAGCACCAAACAAAGACAGCATTTTGATTTTATCGAATTGCGCGAAAAGACCGAGTATCAATTTCCAAAGTGGCATGTCGACCATTTTCGCGGCCTTAAATGATTTCGCTATTGCTACGAATATATTCATCGGCCTACGAGTCGCTTTCTCTGCCATCGGCGTTTTCATGACACGTGCATAAAGCCCATCAAAGTTTTTGGAATAAATGGTGTCTTCAACCCGTTTTGCCACAACGGCATCTTTGACGTTTTGATGAACTGGGCTTTCAAGGCTTGTCGCAAAGCGCGATCCCATCGCAACGCCGTCTGCGCCCAGTGCGAGTGCCGCGACAAGACCTCGACTGTCAGCAAAACCACCCGCAGCAATCACAGGAATATCAACAATGTCTGCAATGTTTGGAACAAGGCACAAAGAGGTGACATCACCACCATGGGCAGCGGCCTCATGACCGGTGACAAGTAGTGCATCGACCCCCGATTTTTGTGCCGCCAAAGCATGTTTTTCAGTGACAACGGTCGCTATCACTTTACCACCGTATTTCTTAGCGCCTTCAACAAGCCAATCACCTTTACCCAGTGAGAAATTGATAACAGGCACTTCGAGCTCTAGGGCTATTTTGGCGTTTTCTTTTGCGCCCGGCATCATTAGCGTAATACCTACGCCAAAAGGCTTGTCCGTTAGCGAGCGAATTTTTTCGATGGCTTCTTTGGTTTGTGCTTTGCTAAGCGGGCCAGTTGCCAAAATGCCCAAACCACCCGCGTTTGATACCGCTGCGACGAGTTCAGGTACGGAGATCCAACTCATACCAGGTAAGATAATCGGCTTTTCGATGCCAAAAAGTTCAGTGATGCGTGTTTTCATTTTTGTTAATCAACTGGTCAGATGTCTTGAAAGCATACCTCGAAACTGAACAATTAAAAAGCCATTCGTGATACTCAATATAGTTTAGCCAAGCTCGGTTTGACTACCGCTTAAACGTCACTCGTTTGATTAGTCCATCTTCTATTTCGTAGGTGGCAATTAACTCAACGCAACGGGTGATTTCTTGAGAGGGTTGTGTTGATGATTCCGCTCGTTCAAGGTCTATTAAATAATTACCTTTGACGATGCGTTGCAATGAGGTTGCTCTTAGCATGGTCAGTGCGGCAAATTTCTGTTTATAGCGTTCGATGAGTGCGGTTTTGCCTTTTAAAAGTAGCTGATTAGGATAGATGTAAATTTCGACATCATCATGATAGGTCGCCGCGAAGGCATCAATATTGCGCGCGTTGTACGCAGCAATTTGTTTATCAACGAGAAGAATAGTTTGCTGTTCTGTGAGGTTATTTTCCTGATTTTCGGTCGTCTTTGGGTTTGCTGATGCCACGTTGATAAACAAAGCAGCAAAAAGGCAGGCGGAATAACGGACTAACACAGTAGCGCTCCAAATTTTCGTAAATAGATTGTTTATTATCTACTATGTGTTTGCCTTTCGTAATAGCCGATTGTTCTTAATAACACGTTCGCTGAGTTTGTTTAGTGTATACAAACCCAGCGCGAATACACTCGTCACTTACTGCAAATGCTGCATAAGCTCATTCACGTAGGTGATAACGGGGGTTGTCACCATATCCTGATTTCCCAGTACTACGACGGTTATCCCTTTATCCAAATAAACACGAAGATCTGCACCGACGCCAATAAATGCCCCGTTATGACCAATCACTTTGCCACTGCCACCATGATGTACGCTAAAGCCAAACCCATAATGGTCGGAATGAAATTCAGGTTTAGTGGTAAACGCGAGATTGGTGTATTTTTGGGATAACAAGTGATTATGGGTTAACGCTTTTGAAAAGGCGTATAAGTCTGCAATGTTCGAATAGCCACCACCGGCGGAATTTCCTTTAATGCTATGAATAAACCAATTCGTTTGCATAGACTTGAGCTCGTTTGAATAAAAGTAACCCATTGCCATATTGGGTGCGACGCCATCGATATCAAAGTTACCTGTTTGAGCCATACCGGCCTTCGTAAAGACCTGTTGTTGTAGGTAATCATTGTAAGGTTGTTTGGATACCGCTTCGATGATGAGACCAAGCAAAATAAACCCTTCGCTGCTATAGCGAAATTGTTCCCCAGGTTTACTAACAATAGGGATATAGCGTAAATACGGTAGGTAATCGTTTAAATTTCGTAAATCGTTTGGGTGGGTTTTCGGGTAAGTCGGGTAGCCTAATCCCGCAGTGTGAGACAAAAGATGGGCAATGGTAATTGCACTAAAATCACCATCACCTAAAAGAGTGTGGTCAATATAGTTCGTTATCGGATCTCGAAGGGATAGTTTTCCCGCTTCAGCCAATTGCAATACGCTAACGGCGGTAAACATTTTATTCAAAGACCCAATGTTAAAGCGTGTGTCGGCGTTATTTTTAATATGAAATCGTTGTTCTGCATAACCATGTGCGCTTTGGTACAAAATGGCGTCGTTATCGGCTAACAAGACGGAGCCTGAGAAGGCGTTGTTTTTGGTAATGAAGTCAACATACTCCGCCAGTTTGGTTGCCAATTCTTGTTTTGTCAGGGCGTGGAGTGGACTGTCGATGACAGGTTTGTCTGCAGTTATAGAAATACCGGATACTTTCCAAGATAAATTGCTCTCATCGTTTGTTGCCAAATGGACTTGAGCGAGCGTTATTGTCAGGGTGTAGATAATCCGAGTGCTCTGTGAAAGGATTCTGGCTGTCACGCGATTGCGTTTTTCATCAAACGGCAACGCTTTATGCATACTAAAGGTCTTGTGGTAGTGTTTTACGGCACTTAGCCACCCAATATAGCGCTCACGCCCTTCGCCATTCCAACGCTCCAATGCATCTTTATGAAAATAAGCGTCTACGTAATCACTAACAGCCTGCTCACGTTGATTTTGTAACATGGTAATGGTGCTGTCTAATAGTGTGTGTGGGTCCAATGCTGGATTGGCATTGGATAGTGCGGATTTGCTTGTTACTATCGATAGCACAGCAAAACCGCAGTAGATTAAAAAATGTCTGAAGTTAGAAGGAAAAAGAAGCATTGCGAAATACCTTTCTATTATTGTTAACGACTGGGGAGCCTAAAAGCAACCCAATTGCAGGTGGTGTCTGAATCGAGTGTGCAAGCACCCAAACGAGATAGCGATAGATAAAGCGTTATGCTTTTGTTCTGAAAACATTAAGATAAATAAAAAGTAAGGAATACAGTATGTTGGATTGCTTTGAAAGTGAGCCAAAAGCACACGCTAACAATCAACAAGTAAACTTACGTGATGGGTTTTGGGTGAATGATGTGCAAGTTTCACCCGCCACAGGAGAACTCATTTGTCATGGTAGGCAAACTCGCTTAGAACCTAAGGTGATGGATGTACTGGTATTGCTCGCGCTTCAAGAAGGTCAGGTAGTGAGTGCGGAAACCATTTTTGAACAGGTTTGGCCACGCGCTATTTTCAATCCAATATCTATTCGACGAGCGATAAACCAGATACGAAATGCATTGGGAGACCTTGGAAAAGACGTACTAAAAACGTACCCAAAACGTGGTTATGCGTTGCATGGCATGATAAAGGTGAACGCGGTTTCACCTAAACTTTTACAAGGTTTCTCACTCTACAAGCAAACCGCTTTTCATCGCGCACCCGCGTATTTGCTTTGTTCACTAGCCGTATTAATGCTGTGTGGGGTCGTTGGGATATTTTTTATAGCGACGTCATCCTCGCCTAAAATTCCACATGTCAGCAATCTTCGACCCATTTCAGCGACACTAGAAGATGAATCATTCAGCTTATTTACACCAGACAGTAACGCGATGATCTATCTGAAAGACCCAGCGAATGACACGCTTGGAACACAAGTTTGGCTATCCTCGCTTGATAGAACAACCTCAAACTTGATTTGGCAGAGTAACGAGCACATTCGCTATGCTGCTTGGGTTCGCCCCTCGGTTTCGAGCTACAAACATCAACTACTGATTGTTTCACAGCAGGGCAATGAACTGGTTTTTGAAAGCCTACTGATGGATAGTCACTATCAAAAGCACTCTGTGCAACGCCATTTCACGTTCAATGGAACATTGGGCATTGGCAATTTTGTGGTTATTAATGATTCAGTGGTCTTTTTATCGAAAGAGATGGGCGTATCAGCGCTCTATCGAGGCAATTTACGTACCGGTTTCTTGGATAAAATCTATGAGCCAACGAATGGCTTTCTCCCTTATCGCATAGCTAATGCTGAGGGGGCGTCAACCGTGGCTATGATGGGATTTGATGACCATCATCGGTCACAGATCCGGTTGTTAGATGTGCAGAGTAAACGTGTCGAGACAATCGCGACATTGGATGAAAATTGGTATTTTATTACTTATGCTGACGTCTCTAAGGGGTATTTGCTCAGTGACGGCAAGCGGTTACGCTATTTGGATAACCAAAATGAGTCTCTCTGAAATCGCGTTTGAGAATTACGAGTTCTTGCATTTCCCAACCATGTCAGTGAATGGTCAGCACCTGAGTTTTACACTCAAGAAGATCAACGGCAATGTGTTTGTACAACGATTCGATGCTGAGCAGGCAAGGTCACTAACCCAGTCTAATCGTCATAGTTGGCTGGCTAGTTTTTCGCCGTCTGGTCGTTATGTGGCGTTTAATTCCAATCGCAATGGTTTCTCTCAAGTGTTTATAAAGGAGATTGAACGCGGTGAAGAGCGACTTATTTACGCGAATCCGAGTGAGCAATTAGCGCTCTCGCAACCTGTGTGGAATAGCGATGGCAGTATGTTGGCGTTTGCTCGGAATGAGCGATTGGTACTAGTTCGTTGGCAGGGCGATACGCCAGTTATTCAATATTATGATGACGTCGTTGGTATTCCGCGTTATTGGTCGGACGATGATAATGCGATGGTGTTTAGCCGAAAAGGAGTGCGGGGTCAGCAGTGGTTTACGTGGCAATTTGCCAATGAAAAACAACAAATACTGTATGAAGGAGAGGGCGATCTCATGGATATTGGAGGGGAGCAATGGCGGGTTTTACCAAACCAAGTTCAGACGCTTGAGGGAAATGTTTTGTTTAGGACAGCTCAAACAGCCAGTATTGTTGCACATCGAACTAAGGGGAGTGAGCTGTGGTTTATTGTGAGTGATACAAGCTCGCAGCTATCTCAGCATTGGCACGTTGATGCTAAGCGCCAGTTCCTGCTGCTTGATACGTTCCAAACGCCAAAGGGAGAGATATCCGATTTTAATGAACAGCAAGTACTGTTTTCGGATTTCCATTCTGATAGAGATATTGTGACACTCGAGTTGGCGTGGAAATAATAGCCTTGATGATTGTGCATTACAGTACTCACACGGCATGAGCTAAATCTGAATAGGTTGAACACACGGAGTTAAACGGACCGGGTATTCAACCTAGGTAAGCACTGTATTTACTTATTTATCTAACAAGGTGAAACGGAATGTATCGCGATTTGGATTGCAATCCCATTTTGCGTTGCGTTCGTGGCCAAGCAACGTATTGTCCCATTCAAAACCGCACTCTTGGCCGTAGGCTTGTGTTGAAATTGTCGTTGCGTTTGCATCTGCAACGAAGCGTACGGTCAGGTAATCACCTTGCGTATTTTGGTCAAATTTGGCGTTGCGTTCATTCGACAGTTTGTTGGCATCCCACTCTAATGCACCTTTACCGTTAGCCGCAACAAGGTAGCCTGACACCGATTTCTCAGAACCATTTACCGTCACTTTATCCACTACCAGTTCCATTGGATCAGCTCGGCCTTCACAATCAAATTTTGCGTTACGTTCACTGCCCGTGAGCGTTGCATCCCATTCGAGTCCACACGTATCGCCTTTTACTACTGTTGTTACCTGAACGGACATTCGGCTGCCAACAACGAAGTCAGACGCGCTCGACAAATGGTTTGTGGGTGTATTTCCAAGAAGGGTATTTAATTCAACCCCCGCCCCCTGATTGTAAATCTGACGAACTTCATCCAGTGTTAATGCTCTGCGCCAAATTGCAAGATCATCGAGGTCAGCCTTAAGGTTATACGTATAGCTACCCGTGCCGTCTTGACCAATGTTCCAGTTCAGTGAAGATGTAATGTCGCCAACGTTTTGGATCCCCTCGGACACGACAAACAGTTTGCCATTCGGGCTTCCTGCATAAAGTGTCGCCGCGCCATCGCGATCAAATGTCGCGACTAACAACCACCAGCCGTTAAACGTGTAGTCAATCGGGTCGATGTCTTTACGGTCACTATGATCGGATGCAATGTTGATCCCAAAGTCGTCTCCATTGCCTTCATTCGCCAGTAATAGCACGCCTTGGTTACCACCACTTTGCCAGTTCTTGTTACCTAGAATAACAGGGTCGCCAGTTTGGTCTCCTGATACGCGATACCACGTCATTAATGTAAAGTCAGAAGACGTGTTGAAATCAAGGCTACTTGGGTTACCAAACGTCAGAAATTCTTTTTGACCACTGATAGCAACGTAACGGCCGAACTTACCGCCAAATTGAATCTCTGGGCTACCACCACCAACTTGCGCGTGTAGGGCGTTACCTGAGCGGTCTTGATAGTTCCCTTCAAATGAGAGGTAAGTGGTTAAGTCTTCCAATATATTTTGCGGTTTTTTCGCGATGACATTTTTGCCTTGCACTGCGCCGTCCATGTGAGCGGGCGGGGTAATGCCATGATGGGCAAGCACTGTCGGCGCGGCGTCATAATTGTGTGGTGTACCCGCAAGGTAACCTTGAGCGACGTGTTTGGATGCCACAAGAAATGGGATCGTGTAGTTATCCGCGGCGTGAATACCATGTGTTGAACCTCGCCCGCCGTGATCTGAGGTAATCACAATTTGCCAATCTTCAGAGGCAAATGTAGGACGAGTTTTAATTGCAGTGAGAATGTCACCAATTTGGCGGTCGACGTCTTGGATTTCACTGACATATCCTTCGTCATCGACTGTGAAGCAGCAGCTATGTCCAGCGTGATCTACGTCATCTAAAAACAAGAACAGTGAATCAGGTGTCGTTCCTTTCGCCCAATTCGCGTCACTGTATGTACCATTGAGGATAGCAACCGTATTGTTAACGTTGGCTTGGTCATTGGTATTAATTTTTAAATCGGCTTCATTGGTGATTTGAAAATCAGTTGCCCACGTTGCCATAAAGACGGTATTGGTCGCCGAATTTTGTCGTTCAAGCAACGACTGGTAATGCGGGTATTGCGCAAACCGACCTGAACCTACGTCTGAGTTACCGGTTACGCCACTTTTAGTTGAGGTTACACCTGTCATGATCCCAACATGATTTGGTCCGCTATTTGGTGCCGCATCCGTCATAGTTTGAGCGTAAAACGCATAAGCGCCATGATAGCCTTGAGTCCATGTCCCTTGGATCAATGTATCGATATTAGGTGTAGCCGCATTCGTTATACCATCGCCTCGTAAGCCATCTATTGCAATGACTATTGAATGAGTAGAGGCGAGCGCTGTGCTCGACAATGTACAGAGCATTGCTCCGGTGATGAGTTTACTTAATTGGTGAATGTTTGTTTTCATTATGACTTTCTCCTTGGTCTAGTCCAGCAAAAGCATAATGAGTAATTGTGTCAGTGATTGTGTTTTTGTGTTACACAAAATTAACAAGGAAAAGGGTAGTAAAAAAAGGGGAGGACGAACCCCCCCTCAGGTGAAACTAGTAGATAAATGGAATAAATTTCTTCGTTTTAGCTGCATATCGCTTAAAGGGTTCGCCATATCGGTCTTCTAAGTAACTATCCAATGCAGGGATGTGGAAAGCAACAAAAGAGTAAGCCATTGATAACGGCAGCAATAATGTCCAGAAGTTCACGGTGAACAGTGCCCAACCGGTAAATAACACGGAGTCACCAAAATAATTGATGTGCATTGAATATTTGAATAGGCCTTCGGTATAGCATTTGCCTTTGTTGCTTGCGTCTTTTTTCCACCATTTGCGCTGTAATTCTGAGAACGTATTGAAAAAAGAGCCTACGACAAGCAGAACGACAGCAACGACGTCTAAACCGCCAAGTGGAATGACACTGTCTCTAAAGGCGCCACCGCCAAGGACCAAAAGACCGATTTCGAAAAAGGCCATAAAGCAAAGTAGGCCAAAGACTTCACTCCAATCGATTGCTCGTTGCAATAAGTACAGCACGGTAATGGCATGGCGCAACCAGTATAGCGCAGCACAACCAAACAATATTTCGGCACGCGTCATATCAGCAAATTGCCACTGTTCACCAAAAAGCGAACCTAGGTAGGCAAAGCCACCAGCGAAGACAAGCCAAGCACAAAAAAGTACGAGAGCTAAATGTAAACCAACGAACGTGAATCGCTGAGCGGTCGCTTTACCGTATTCTCGATTCACGCCGCCTGTATTCTGTTTTACGTTTTCCATCGTTATTCCTTAAAGTATGGTGACGAAAAATTAAAGTGCATCACTTTGTTGCGATGCGTCAACTGGAAAGGATTGTTGGGTCATCGGCGCTTGACGATAAACGATATAATTCACCGCCGAGATAACCATTAAACCAATCGAACAAGACGCCACGATGACGTCTTGGGTGTTTTGTGCAACCCAATATACAAAACTTGCGGCGAGTAATTGTACAATTATTTCAGGATAGGCTCCGACTTTTTTACCATCTAGAACGATACCGTTGTAGTGGCTCAGCCAGAAAAAGAGCAGTGATAAAATGGTCGCGGGAATAGCACCAATAGTACCGAAGTTACTCATTAAATAGGTGAATAGCACAAGCATTACACAGAAACGGATAAAGCTTGTCCATTTCGTTGTTAATGAAGTGTGTGGGTCGTACGGTTTAAAGTCTCTGCACGAGATACGAGTAGTCGCGCTGTAGAACGTTTTTCTATCGGCTTTTTTGGGTAACCATCCAGGAGCGGCAAAAATAGAACAGACGACTTCCCACGGCGTACTTGAAAGCTGCATTTTCTTCCAAATGTTCTTCAAATAATAAGAGTTGATCACCAGTGGACTAAAGCTTGGATAAGATTCTCTTACGCCAAATACAACGGGATCTTTGTCTAGTTCAGCTTGGAATGTGCCAAAAAGCTTGTCCCAAATAATGAGTACACCACCAAAGTTTTTATCGATGTAACGGCTATTGCGTGCATGGTGAACACGATGGTGTGAAGGCGTATTAAAGACTTTGTCAGCAACAGGAGTTTTCTTAAAATGTTCGGTATGAATACAGTAAGCCCAGACCGCTTCTATGTAGCTGACGACTAAAAACACTTCAATGGAAATGCCCATAAGCGCCATCGGAATAAAGGTCATCCACATAGTCAGTTCGGTAAAGTAACTAATGCGAACGGATACGCCAAGATTAAACTGCTCACCCGTGTGGTGCACGATGTGATCGGCCCAAAGTAAACCTATCATGTGATGGAAACGATGATTCCAGTAGTAGCAAAAATCGTAGGCAATAAATGCAAACACGTAGATGAGGGGGTTAGTTTGGTCGAGTTCAATGAAGCGATATTCTTCAAAAACGTGTGAGTAAATCGCCACAACACCCAGCAAGAGTATCAACGAGAATCCTAAGTTTCCGACAGCAATAGACGCGTTAGTGAGTGTATCATTAAAGCGGTAGTGTTTTTGACGTCGCACATAGTTAAGAATTGACAGGACCAAGATTGGCCCGAGATAAAATGGTAGGGTATACACCATTTCGTTACTGAAATTTAAATCCATTTCTCCACCTTTTAATAAAAGGTCCACGCTAATCAGCTCCTTTGTGGACCAGGTTTTCAACGAATTGACTAAGGATAGTAGCCGCCAGATAGCCTTAATGAGTGAGGCTATCACTACGCCAAGTGACCTCGACCTGTGTGAGATACAGATCACTTCGCGTTGCTCGGGATTCAACGGTAAATCACAAATGTGGACAAAATGTGATTTACAATAAATTAACCTTAATTTATTTTAACGCTAACAAAATTGTGGTTGCAACCGTAAGCGTAAAAATTATTCTAACCAAATGAATTGAGTCGATTTTTAATTTTTAGGTGGGGCTGTAGATAAGCGACTTCAACAAAAAACGTGCAAATCACAGTGAGAGATGCACGTTGATACTCCGTTTATGTGTTAATGATAATGCGTTTGTAGAGTAGCAATGACCCATCTTCGTTGTTTTTGATGTCCATCACGAATTCGTCCGCGTTACTGCCAAATACGGTATCTCGACCACCACTCAATGGAGTGTCTTGTTCCCCTCGATGCGCGTAATCTGGGTGTGTGGTACAAATCGCTTTGGTCAACGCATCGTTAAAGCAAAACTGCGAAATGACCTGATCCCGATTATTATTTTTTACCCGAAAGTGAATGTGGATAGTGCGTGACGAATACCAGCCGGGAAAACAGGTTTTGAAGTTAACTCGTCCGTCACTGTCCGTTATCGCAGTACCTCTAAACCATTTTGCCTGAACGGCCTGACTGTCGTTGCCAGTACAAAAGCCACCAGCGAAGCGGCCTGCATCAGCACTTTGTTCTGTATTACCCGAGTACAATCCGTTCACATTACAGTGCCACACTTCTATTTCTAAATTAGCTTGAGGTTGACAGTTTGCGTCAATCACTTGCAAACAGAGTTGGCTGGGTAAACCGGGCTGACCTTCAGAAATATCATCAAGAACATCCGCCATAAAATAACAGGGACCTTCCGTCAACGACTTGGTTAACACCACAGAACAAACCGAGGCACTGTTAAATAAGTCGGTTGTTGGAAAATTGGCCGTGAGATTTTGCGTACCTCCCGATGCCCACTCTGTGGGGTTTACTGTCGTTGAGTCATCGCTATCACCCGAGGTGTCGGGTG
The DNA here is from genome assembly GCF_017638925.1 of Pseudoalteromonas xiamenensis. Classification (NCBI taxonomy): domain Bacteria; kingdom Pseudomonadati; phylum Pseudomonadota; class Gammaproteobacteria; order Alteromonadales; family Pseudoalteromonadaceae; genus Pseudoalteromonas; species Pseudoalteromonas xiamenensis. The sequence goes on along the minus strand of NZ_CP072133.1, from coordinate 965,543 downwards.
TGGTGACAGGGAGTGCACCGCTGTCTTGGCCACAACCAAACAGCGTGATAACAGGAAAGGCCGCACTTGCAATAAGTGCTTGTTTCAAAAAAAGTGCGGCGATCGGCGGGGTTACTCATGGCTGGTTTCCTATTGTGATTTTCATTCATGGAATTAGACAAAATGCGAGGCTTGAAAATGTCCGAAAATTAAGGGTAATTGTGTGGATTTCTTCACAATATTGATGCAAAGCACATGTTTTTCACACAGCTTCTTTTTACCTGTTCACCATAATAAAAGTGAGTTTGGCAAAGCATCGTTCTGAGTCAAATGAGCAACAAGCGCGATGGATGGGTTCGTGCTTTTTCTAGAGTGAAACGCAAAACAAACATTGGGTAAATTAGGAGTAACAACGATGAACATTTCAAACCAATATACCAATGTGAGCATGACATCGAGTGTACAATCGCAAAATGTTGACTCACGTCCTATGCCACCGCCCCCAAAAGACGATGAATTAAGTAGTTTTTTCCAATCAGTACAGGGCGATGAAGAAATTCGCGATTTTATGAAAAGCGCTATGGAGATGGAAATGTCGGGTGAATTTGATGCCGCAGCACTGGCAGAATCAGCGCCTGAGTCATTAAAGGCCTATGCCGAAGAAAATGACATCGACTTAGAGAGTTATTTTCAAGAAAAGCATGAGCACTTTAGCGAACGCAAAGACAAAATGGGCGAACAAGGTATGCCACCTCCACCGCCGCAAGGCCAAGGCTCTGAATTATATCAACAGATTAGCAATATGGCTGGCGACAATGATGAACTTATTCAAGCGCTTATGTCTTCTTTGAACGTGAGTGAAAAGGTCTAGGTATCGTGTCAAATCATCATCATGGTGGCGGAGTTGCTCAGGTTGAATGACACTTGCCCCACTGAAATTCCCGCTGCCGCATAAGGCATGCGGGCATCTTTGCGAGATAGAGACTTAAATTGTAGGTTTGAGCGTATATCCAATACCATAAACCGAATGAATAACATCACGGTCTTGCTCCTCAGTCGAGAGTTTTTTACGTAGGTTTTTTATGTGGGTATCAATGGTGCGCTCATACATATCAAGTTCCTTTTGTTTAACCGCGTAAAGTAATTCTTTTCTGGAAAACACTTTAGAAGGCTGCTCCAGCATCGCTTTTAATATCGTGAATTCGTTCACGGTTAGCTTGATTTCTTGTTGGCGTAAATGAACAGAAAAGCGTTCGACATCCATGACGAGGTCTTGAAAAACTAACTTTTTGGTCATGACTTTAGTTTGATAAGTGCGGACCAATAACGCATTTACTCGTGCCATCAATTCTTTAGGACTAAAGGGTTTGCAGACATAATCGTCGGCACCGACTTTAAACCCTAGTAGGCGGTCGATTTCTTCGACTTTTGCGGTCATCATAATAATGGGCAAACGGCTAAATTCTCGAAGTTGTTTACATACTTCGATGCCATCCATGTCGGGTAACATTATGTCGAGTAAGCATAAATCGGTCTGTTTAGCTTTTGCGTAGTTGACTGCGTCTAGACCATTGTTTACCCATGTGTGGGTATAAGATTCTAATTCGAGGTATTTACACACCAGTTGTGCGATACGAGGCTCGTCTTCAACGACTAAAATGTGAAACGTCATGTTGTTTGTTCCATCGAATAAAGCGGCAAAGTAACCAGAATGACCAAACCGCCTTTAGCACCGTGCATTGCTTGGATGTGGCCATGGTGAGCGGCGATAATATTCTCGCAGATAGCGAGACCTAGCCCTGCGCCACCGGTTTGACTATTGCGCGATTGATCTGTGCGATATAGACGTTGAAACAGTTTGTCGAGTTGTTCGTCGCTAACACCAGGACCTGAATCTTCAATGAGAAGCTGTACGTTGCTACCTTTTCGGTGCAACTCAAGCCAAATGTTGCCATCCAGCTCAGTGTAGTGAGCGCAATTCTTCAGTAAATTGGTAAACACTTGAGACAAACGAGCTTCGTCGCCCCAAACATACACTGAGTCAAGTCTCATGCTGAGTGTTAGTCCACGCTTTTGCAGTAATCCTTCACATCGCTTGCACAGAGTTGTAATGAGTGAGTCTAACTGAATCGGTTGGGTTTGCATCGAGAGTTCTAAATTATCGGTGATAGCCAGCTCATGTAAGTCGTCAATCAGTCGATTGAGCCGCAGGATTTCTAATTGCAGGAGCGTTAAATTTTCGCTGCTTGCTGGGATCACACCATCAACAAGCGCCTCCATTTCACCGCGGATAATCGTTAGCGGGGTTCTGAGTCTCATGTGCTATGTCTTGTAACCACTGTTTTTGCTGCATTTCATAACGCGCTAATTTGTCTGACACTCGGTTAAGACTGTGACTCAGTTCACCCAGTTCGTCATTCGAGTCGACGGGCAGTTTGGTTTCAAAATCTCGGTTTGCCAACTGTTCAGCCCGTTCCGTCAGTTGTTTTACAGGTTTTGTGAGAAATCGTGTAAAAAGATAACTGGCAAGGCTTGCGATAACCATTGCAAAACCCGCAAACCAGAGCATGGTTTCAAATTGCTGGCCTGCGAAAAACGGCGGGTGATGACGTTCATTACGATCCAATTTGCCATTTTGAAGTACCGCGACAGTCACACCATCGACAACAATGGGGGTCACAAACCAGATTTCGCTGGTGTATTTTGCTTTGACAATGAGCATATCTTCAGGGGTCACCAGTGTTAGTCTATCTATCCATGGTTTGACTGGATTTCGATGAGGCGGTGGTGGCGGTGGTGAACTGCCTTCTTCCTTGGTATGGGGAAAAGGGGCAAGCATGCGGTTTAGTTCAAAATCATCCAATTCTTTTTGCAGTGCGGCTTCAACAAAATGCACCCAATTATCCTGTGATTGTTGAATATAGGTCCAATTGCCATGTTCTGAAAAATGCTGCTGTAATGCGTTTGTTAGTTCTCTAGCTCGCGATAGTTCCAACTCTTTTACCTGTTGTTCTAGAACAGAAGATATTGAACTCAATTGAATGTAATTTATCGAAACAAGCGCCACAAGAAGGAGTAAGATGACACTTAATTGCGCAAACAGCACTTTGTGTAGCAAACGAAGTTTCAACGGCAAACCAGAGAAAAGCGGACAATACATGTTATCTTAGAGAAGCATTCTCGTTCAGACAATCCTGAGGATGAATCTCCACAAGAAAAACACATTTCGTGTATGCATCTTCACGCCGTTTGTTGATTCCTCGCATTCAGAGTGACATGGATTATACTGAAAAAATCAGTTATCTAAGTTGCGTGCCTATGGAATTTCACCCAGTTGCACAGACGCTGTTGACGTTTATTACCTTAATTGCCGGTGTGAGTGCGATTGGCTGGAGTATCATGGCTTATCCACTAAAAATCGCGCCCAAGGCCAGCTTATTTTTCGCGAGTGCAAATTATTTAATACTCTTTGGGTTACTGCTTAACTTAGGGCGCTCACATTCACCGAGTTATTTACATTGGTTTTTAGCAGATCAATGCGTGTTACTAGGGTTTGTGTTTATGCACCAAGGGATGACGCGGTTATTTAAACTTAAAAACATCTCGCGTTTTGGCTTATATGCGTGGTTTTCCTTTGCAGTACTGATGCTGACACAGGACCCGTCGTCCGATAGTTTAGTGGTTCAAGAAGTGTTATTTTCCTTATCGGCTGCAATTAACGTGTTCTTACTCACTCGAGCCATTTATCAGGGCATGAACAAATCGTTTAGCCGACTAGCCGCGATAGGAATGTCCATTCCATCAACGTGTATACTCCTTGTTTTTATTACTCGTATCCTCCTTCTTGCCGTTGTTCCAGAGCAAACCACTGCGTTTTATACGCTCAATACGGCTGAGGCCGTCCCAATTCTTTGGGCACACACCGTCCTTAACTTACTGCTAAATATCATGATGTTTGCGTGTGCGTTGGCACGTTTAATCAGCAAAATTAGGCGAATGAGCGAACGTGACCAACTCACTGATTTATATAACCGAAGAGCGATCCGCAACAAACTAGACGCGTGCCATGAACAATGGTCGCAAGAGCGAAAAGTCTACAGTTTAATTTTATTCGATATCGACCGCTTTAAGTCTATAAACGACAACTACGGTCATCATGTCGGTGATAATGCATTGGTGTTTGTGGCGTCTCTGTTGCGCAAAAACGTGCCTCTGGATGCAATGGTGAGTCGATATGGTGGTGAAGAATTTTTAGTGCTACTTCCCAACTATGATGCTCAGGCGTGTGTTGAGGTTGCAAATCAATTGCGCGCCGCATTACCGAGTGAAAAGTTGCATCCGGACACGCATGCACTCGAAATTACAGCGAGTTTTGGCTGTGCAACGATAGCTGATACTGTTTCAGTGGATCAACTAATCGTGCTCGCAGACCATGCGATGTATGGCGTAAAGGCCGCTGGACGAAACGGCGTAGCAATGGCTAAGCAACCAGCGCCTGCTTAATGTACTGCCGTCAAGCGAGTTACCAGTTCTGCATTTCTACGAGTCGACTTTTTGTGCGTTCGAAAGCAAACGCTAAGCGTTCACCAACGTACAGATTTTGTAGCTCAACGTCTGCACTAATCACAAGCCGTTTTTTCTGCTCATAAAATTCATCGACAAGGGCGATAAAACGTCTCGCTTCATCATCAAGCTTGGCACTTCGTACGTGTTCGGTGGGGCGAATATAACCTTCTTCAGTTCCTTGAGCGGTATAAGAGACGTCATCACTTGCACCCATTTGCGGTGTATTTTTGATAAAAAGCACATCGAGGTGAGTCGCAAGTTCGATGTAATCAGCTGTTGCGCGAGGAGAAGAGCACAACGCCATGAAATCAAAACATAGGACGTTTTCACCAAAACCTAATTGCTCAACGGAACGATTCAAAATGGAAAGAGTGCGTCGTTCATAACGACCACCAAGCGCGCTAAACACCGCATCAAAAGCATCGTTATTTTGGATAAAATAATATTCAAAGTGGACACCATGCGCAAAACGATGATCCAAGTTGCCTGCTACGTTAATGACGTTGCAATGGGTGAGCAGGAGTTCTATGGTCGGTAAAAACCTATCGCGCTGCAATCCACCGGAATAAAGTTGCGACGGGTGTTGGTTTGACGTCGCAACTAACACTACACCTTCTGCGAATAAGCCTTTAAACAGGTTTGCCATCAGCATTGCGTCGCCAATGTCGCTGACGAAAAACTCATCGAAACAGAGAACCTTCGCTTTTTCTAACCAAGTTCGTGCTATCGCGATTAATGGATCAGTTACACCTTGAACTTGATTTAGCGCCCGATGAACATCAGCCATAAAATGATGAAAATGTATGCGTTGTTTTTTGGACTTTTTAAGCTGCTCGAAAAAGAGATCCATCAGCATCGTTTTACCGCGACCCACGGGGCCGTATAAGTAAAGCCCCTTACAATTCGTCTTGCCATAGTCTTCGCTCAAAGCTTGAAGCGCGTCGACGGCGTGTTGTTGTGCAGGGTCGATAGAGAGCTTTTCGTGCTGAATTAGGTGTTGATAGGCTTGCAACATAAAGAGTGATGAATTGAACGCAACAGGGTGGCGCTATTATGCCTTAAAAGAAAGTGTAAAAAGAGGAAAAATCAACTTTAACAATCGGTTGACATTTTAAACGTGTATTTGTACCTTGCCTCGCTGTTGTAAGTGTTCGAAATTGACGAAAATAATGAAACGACTCATTCTCTGCATGGATGGTACTTGGAACAAACCAGCCCAGTACGACCGAGGAAAACGTAAACCCTCCAATGTGGTTAAAATGGCCAGAGGCATTTTGCCATGCTCAGAGGAGGGGGTGCATCAGGTTGTGTTTTACAGTGAGGGAGTTGGTACGCGTTGGGGTTTAGATAAGGTACTTGGTGGCGTTTTAGGTATTGGTTTATCCACGAACGTACGTCGTGCGTATCGATTTCTGGTTCATAATTATCAACCTGGTGACGAAATTTACTGTTTTGGATTCAGTCGCGGTGCGTATACCGTAAGAAGTGTTATCGGCCTTATTTATCAGATAGGTCTCCTGCCAAAAAGCCACGCGTTCTATCTGCCTGAAGCCTATGATTTGTATCGAGAACGAGCACCATCATCTGTGATTCAAGCGTTTAGAGAGAAGCATCAGACGCGATCAGTGCCCATTCGATTTGTCGGTGTTTGGGATACCGTTGGCGCACTTGGCATTCCAGTTAAAATAAACGCGTTGAATCGTCGCTATCAATTTCACAACGTGAGTCTCACCCCAAACATCGAGCATGCTTATCAGGCACTGGCTATCGATGAGAGACGCGGGTTATTTAAACCTGCAATATGGCGATTGCCGCCTGGTTCTTCGCAAAAGCTCGATCAACAATGGTTTGCGGGCAGCCATAGTAATGTCGGTGGCGGTTACGAGAAGGACGGCTTGGCGAATATTTCATTGCATTGGTTAAAAGACAATGCGGCTAATCTGGGGCTTGCATTCGATGAAGAGTTTCTAAGATTCTATAAACCGTGTAGTTTGGGAGAATATCGAGATCCCATGCGCTGGTATCTGCGAGCGTCGACTACATTAAGAGACATCGCAGCAGTGAAACAAAGCAATGAATCTATCCATCCAAGCGTGTTTGAGCGTATGACGGCATTGCCAAGCTATCGACCAGCCAATTTAAAACATCTATTTGATATACCAACAATTGAACTACCGAGTGACCAATCGCTGATAAAGGACTAGTTTAAAGTAATTTATCTAAAATGCCGCGAGTCCAGTGATACAAGGACTCTTCATTGCAAATTTTATCCTTCGACTTTGTAAAAAGACTACCTTTCAACTACTGTTTAAGCATTAAGGACTAGATATAGGCTAACACTGGTTTCAGCTATGCATTTTGAAAAAGGAACAATTTCATCCGCGTCGTTTTTGCAGCTTTTAGAATCGATCCCGGTTGCAACTTTATTGGTCAATCGCCGTGGCGAAATTAGCTATGCGAATTCTGAAGCTGAAAGTTTATTAGGCTTTGAGCCTCAAGCACTTATCAATAAATCGATAGAAACTATTATTCCAGAACGTTTCCACATCAAACATAGTCGCTATTTGAGCACGTATTTTGACGCACCAGCCAAACGCAAAATGGGGTTCGGACAAACGCTTTATGCTGTGCGTAACGATGGAAAGGAAATTCCTGTCGAGATAGGGTTAAATCCTTTTGATTTGGATAGCAACAGTAGCGTTGTCGTGAGTTTGGTCGACTTATCTGTTCGTCAAGAAGCAACTCGTATTCTCATCAATTCTGTTGCGCTCGCGCCCTATGGTGTTTTGTTGATAGGTCAGAACGGCAAGATACTGCATGTCAATGAAGCCCTGTGCAAAAGCTTTGGTTATATGGAATCAGAGATGATAGGGATGTCTGTCGAATCTCTATTACCTGAACGATATCGGCAGCACCATAAAAGCCTTCGCGCTTCCTATTCGCAAACTCCTGTCATGCGTACGATGGGTGAAGGTCGGGATCTGACTGCACTGCACAAAGATGGCAGAGAATTCCCAGTAGAAATAGGGCTAAGTCCAATAGATGTGGACTCGAAGACCGCATAATTTTAGTTTCTTTAACGGATATCACAAAGCGCACTCGGTTAGAAATGGCGCTAAAGGAAACCAATAAAAATCTAGAAGAGTTTACCTATGTTGCCTCGCATGATTTGCGTTCACCGCTACGTGGTATTAGTGATTTGCTAACTTGGATTCAAGAAGACATCGACCTTGATGCAAACCCTGAAGTCGCTACGAACCTTAACCGAATCGCCATTCGAATCGACAAAATGGAGCAGTTGATAGCCAATCTACTCACCTATGCGAGGGCAGGTCGTGCATCTACCGCGTTGGAAGAAGTGGATGTGCGTCACCTTATCGACGAGGTCATAGATTTTGTAGATGCACCAACGTCTTTCAAGATTGAATGTATTGCAGAATCAGTGACGCTAAGCCTAGTTTTGACACCGCTTGAAACGATACTGCGTAATCTTTTAAGCAATGCCATAAAACACCATGATAAAGAGCAGGGCAACATTCACGTGAGCTGTGAACTTGAAGGTAACTTCTGCATTTTTAAAGTCAAAGATGACGGTCCAGGTATTGCGCCGTCTGCAATGAAACGTATCTTTAATCTATTTCAAACTGCGACAGCGTCAGAGCGAGGCGGCACGGGAATTGGGCTGTCGGTGAGTCGGCGTTTAGCAGAAGTTCATGGCGCAAACCTGTCTGTGACGTCTAACGAACCAGATGAAGGGGTGACGTTTGAATTGCGCTGGCCACGTTTTGTAAGGAAAGACACGCATGATCTCAAAGCTTAATATACTTTTGGTTGAGGATGACGATGTATCTGCTGAAGCGGTAATTCGAAGCCTACGAAAAGTTGACGCTGACCTCAGTATTACGGTCGCAGATAATGGCAAAATCGCCTTAGACATTTTAAACAACACCCACCCAACATTCGTTTTAGACCATCCATTTTTAGTCTTACTAGACCTTAATATGCCAGTGATGAATGGCTTTGAGTTTTTAGATGCCGTGAGAACGGATCCTATGTTGAAAGACACGGTGGTGTTTATTTTAACGACGTCAGATGACGATAGAGATAAGTCAAAAGCGTACCATCAGAATGTAGCAGGGTACATGGTTAAGTCATCAGTTGGCCCTCAGTTTGCACGGCTCAGTACGCTTCTCGAAGCCTATAAGGCGGCTGTGGATTTTAAATGTCGATAGACGCCTAGTTTAAAGGAATGCGCATGCAGGAATCTAAGCTCAAGCTACTTGTGGTCGACGACGACGACGTCGATAGAGAACGTATCCGACGAATGTTGAATGCTGCGAACGTTGATGTGGAAATTGAAGAAGCGATAGATGCGAGAGAATCTATTTCTATACTTAATGACTGCGAGTATGACTGCATTATCGTTGATTATCGCTTAGGAGAGACCGATGGTTTGAGCCTGCTCAACAGCATTCGAACGACGCTTGCCAAACAATGCGCAGTTATAATGGTGACGGGTCTGGGTGATGAACAAGTTGCGGCAGAGGCGATGCGTTTAGGTGCCAGTGACTATTTAATTAAAAACGAGCTAAAAACGCCTCAACTGTTGAGTGCGATTCTAGGGGCTGTACATAAAGCAGACCTTAAAAAGCAACTACATGCACTGGCGCATTATGATGCACTTACAGGACTTGTAAATCGGCCTTTGCTGATTGACCGCATTGATCAGGCAATTTCCTTGTCAACTCGCGCTGATACCTTGTCTGCACTTGCATTCATTGATTTAGACAACTTTAAACCTGTAAATGACAAATATGGTCATCAAGCAGGAGATGCCGTACTCGTTGAAATTGCTAATCGATTAAAGTCTGGGCTTAGGCAATACGATACGGTTTCTCGGATAGGTGGGGACGAGTTTGTTATTTTATTGACGGGGCTTGAAAATCTTAGTGAATGTGAACTGTTGCTTGAGCGGATCCGCATTGTGGTAAACGCACCAATTGCACTCGAACGAGCGAACTTCACGCGGGTTTCAGCGAGTATTGGTGTTGCGTTAATTAAACGATGTGAGACTCAATGCCGATACCATGCTTCGACGTGCAGACCAAAGTATGTATCTGGCGAAAAAGTCGGGTAAAAATAGGGTTATCTTTTTCGATCCGGAAGAAGAGAGTAAATTTCAAGAACGTAGACACTTGTTAGAGCGCGTTGAGCTAGGTCTTGAAAACAACGAATTCGAACTGTACTACCAACCTAAAGTAAATTTATTGGAAAATAAATTGATAGGCTTGGAAGCCTTAATTCGTTGGCATCACCCAGAAAAAGGCCTTCAAGCACCGTGGTATTTTGTCGATGCCCTTGAACATGCGACGCTTGGGATTAGCATTGGCGAATGGGTTTTAAAGACCGTAATTGAACAGCTGAGTCAGTGGAACAAGTGCGGATTGGACATCACGGTCAGTATTAATATTTCAGTGGTACATTTGCAAGACGAAGGGTTTGTTGAACAACTCGAAGCGTACATTAAAGAGACTCCTGATGTGCAAGCAAACCAAATTGAACTAGATATACTTGAGTCATCGTCCATCAAAAATATGGATACGGTTATTGGTATTTTGCAAACCTGTCGTGCTATAGGAGTCAAGATAGCGCTAGATGACTTTGGTACGGGATACGCGTCATTAAGTTACTTGAAAAAGCTACCGCTGGATACATTGAAGATTGATAAAAGCTTTATTATCAATATGCTTGATGACTCAGGTAACCAAGTAATCGTTGAAAGCATCATTGCACTCAGTAAAGCTTTTGGCTACGAGTTGATTGCAGAAGGGATTGAAACCGCAGAGCATGTGAGTCTGTATACTGATATGGGAGGGACGTGTGGGCAAGGTTTTGCTATTGCACATCCAATGCCGAGTCATGATGTCCTTAAATGGGTTCAAGACTACGAAGATTTGGCCGTGTGAATAGCATGTTCGCTCACCTCATTCTAAGCTCGACCTATTCGTGTCGTCTCATAAAGCTTAGCCAATCTTCGATGCTCAATGGTTTCGAAAACAAATAGCCTTGTAATAACTCGCACCGCCTATCTGCAAGATATTGGAATTGATTAATATTCTCGACACCTTCCGCAACCACTCGTGAACCAAGCCCTGCAGCTAACTGAATAATAGAATCAACAATCGGCACATTTTTATGTGTGTCTTGGATTTCGTCGACAAACGACTTATCAATTTTGATTTCATGGATAGCTAAATTCTGAAGGTAGCTCAGGCTTGAATAGCCCGTGCCAAAATCATCAATCGAGAATTCAATCCCAAGTGCTGTCAGACGTTCGAGTTTCGCTCTAATGATGTCCAAATCTTGGACTAACGTCGTTTCAGTCACTTCAAGTACGACTTTATTGAACGGCGCATGATGGTCTCGAAATGCACTGAGAACTTGATGCTCAAAATCAGCTCGCGCGAGCTGTTTTGCACTGATGTTAATTGCAACTTTGCCCTTGGGTTGATGAGTCGCAATAAGCTTGGCAACTTGTTGCAAGATCCATTGCCCTATTTCAAAAATGTCCCCCGTTTCCTCGGCGATTTCAATGAATTCATTGGGGGGCACAAAATCGAGTTCTTTGGAGTGCCAACGGATAAGGACTTCGCAAGCACAATAGCGTTTGTGAACGTCTAACTGAGGCTGCAAGACCAAATACAATTCGTCATTGGCGATTGCATGAGGTAAACGGGCTTTGATTTTTGAACGGCGTTCAAGGTAATGGTGGGCGCGATTATCTAAAACAACATGGCGATTACCCCCTTCGCTTTTAACCTGTTTGACGGCCATATTTAATAGCTCATACAAGACCTCAAGCGTCGCGTGCGAACCATCAATAATCGAACTGACTATACTTGCATTAAGCTTGTATTTTATTCCCTCAATAATGATTTCATCTTCGAGTAATTCAAATAATTTCGTCGCCAATTGCTCGCAATTTAGAATGAGCTCTTGTTCTTTTTGAACATGAGAGTGGCGACTTAGGAAATAGAATATGTCGCCTCGGTAATGAAATAATTCGAAGTTGGCATCGGCAGTGACACGAATACGGTCTGCTAACATTGAAATGGCATAGTCACCAGCTTTTCGGCCATGTGATAAGTTAATTTTGCCAAAATTATCAATATCGAGTTTTACCAATAATAATTTGCCGTTCACTAAGCGGACTTTTTCAATATGACGTGTGACATGATCTTCAAACGAGAACGCGTTCGGTAAATTGGTCAGGGGATTGAAATAAGCCAATTTGTAGATTTTGTCTTCCGCATTTTTTCGCTCAGTAATGTCTTTGATAATGCCGATAAAAATGCGCTCATTGTCTTGAAGCACTTCGGTTAACGACAATTCAATCGGAAATACAGCCTGATTCTTTTTCATAGCAGGTAACTCTCGACCAATGCCAAGAATCTTAGCGTTACCCGTTTTTAGATAGCTTTCAATATATTGATGATGTACTTCGCCATACGGGCTTGGCATTAAACACGATACATTTTGACCCACCAACTCAGCGGGCGTATAACCAAACACGTCTTCTACGCGAGCGTTAGCGGTGAGAATCGTACCAGTGTCGGATACAGTGACAATAACATCGTTAAGGTTATTGATAATCGTTGCGAGGTATTCATGCGCATCATGCTCTTTATTGATGAGCATTTTCTCTTTTGTGATGTCTTCAAACGCGCCGAAGGCATGCGTCGGCTTACCATGTGTAACACGCACGCGGCCAGTGGTTCGAACCCATTTTAATTTTCCTCTGGCATCTTTAAACCGTAACTCGCGTTCGTAAGGGGTTTGCGACTGCAAAAGTTGTTCAAAATCAGCAATGATTTTTGCTTTATCTTCCCCTTCGTAATGTTGTATACCGATTTGAGCATCGATTGTCGAGCCAACAGGATAACCATATATCCGATAGGTTTCTTCTGACCAATACATACTTTGGGTTGCCAGGTCGTATTCCCAACCACCGACTTTGGCGATGTCTTGAATTTCGTCCAGTAGAGACTTTTCTCTTTGTAAATCTTTAAGCAAGCGGTCGTATTTATCTCTCAGAAAGCGCTCTTTAATTTGTGCAATAACCACCAGCAACGTATCTAAATCATCTTCTTTCCAATCTCCAATGAGGCACGTGGTTCGGATAGATAAGAAGCCTTCGATCGCCTCTCCAGGCGCAATAGGCGTAAGTAAATAATCCGCAACGGCCGCTTCATGCCGGCGATATTGTTCTAAAAATGCGGTTTCTTCCGCATTCATGTGACGTTTTGTGGTAAACAGCGCGAAGCGCTCTGGATCAAGCAAAGAAGCCGGGATTTTAGTTTCAGGAATGGATTTACCTAAATTTGAAGGCAAAGAGCCTGTGTAAAATGTGCAGCGAAAACAGCGTTCCTGTGCATCAAAATCCCAAAGAGAAAGCCCATCGACCTTGTAATGAACACGCAGTAAATCGGAAGCTTGAACTAGCATTTGCTCAAGAGACAAACCTACAGCCATTTGGGCAGACAATTGGCTTAGTTTTTTTAGCTTTTCCATGTTTAAGCAACGACACCTTTTGCATTGATTGAATCGACTCTATTTCACAGAGACACATTCAAAGACCGAATAACTATGCTGAACCATGATTTAGTTTGGACGAAATACGCAGCCAGTATTCAATTAACGAAGCAAGATAATCTGAGGGTAGTCAGTGTCGCTGCGCTTTGCAACCGAATGAGATTGAATGCAAAAAGTGACACCATCCTTGGCGTCAAAGAACACAACGACGTTGAAATAAAATAAAGGAGCCTCGAAAAATCTTGAAGGCTCCAATTCAGGGAGTTAATTAAACAAAGTGGCGTCGATGACGTAGATATTACTCTGTGCATTTAAATCGATGACGCCATAGCATTGGCCCTCGCCACCTAACAACGCCATGCGGTCGCCGACACGCCAATTACTGTTCGCATAGTGGTCACCCAGGCTTAGTGTGCCGTAAGAGCCATAGTAAAGACTGCCATCGTTGTTGTTTATCCAAGCCAACGTGACAGGTGTTTCACTTTGGTTAAAAATCGCAAACTCAGGGGCATTGCCACCTTCTCGACTGTAACTTGTGAGCAACGCGCAACTTCCAATTTGTGCCGTAGCAACGGGAATTGGGGCTTCATCGACCGCGTTGGCTGCAAATGCCGCGTCAGCGATAAAGTGGTTTTGAGTGTCATTGACAATTGCGACGCCCAAGCAATTGTTTGCCAAATCGCCGATCATCATCCGGTCGCCTATGCGCCATGCATCCGAGCTGAAGGTTTCTCCTGCCGGCAATGTTTGAAATGCGGCGGTGGGCTTTGTGCCATTACGATAATCAATCCAGTACAAGTTGAGTGCTTTGTCAGATGTATTCTGTAGCGAAAACCCGTCAACTTTAGCTGTACTGCGACCATAGCTCTCTAACAAACTGCATGTACCCAGTTGCCCTTTTTGTGGCCAATGCGGTAAGTAAGGTTCTGTTGGCGTAACCGTGGTGATTGGATCTGGTTTACTGACAGAGCAATTCTCGCCTAGACAGGCACTTACGTATAAGTCAATGATGTCTGCACCCGAAAAATCGGACCCCACGGTGACGTAATATTCACCTTCCATAGGAGCTGCAATGACGCATTTTTCTTCATTCGAGTCGGGAGTGATAGATTGGCAAGAGATGTCTTGTGTTAACGCAGGGTGTGCGGACTCACCTTGATTTACCCATAAATCGACATTCTTTGATCCACCGGTCGTGGTGATAGTTAATGATGGTGCGTTAGCGGGTACACTGACTTTAAACAACCAGCCTCCGCGGCCGTTAATTTGTGTTGCTTGGTTCAGTGGGAGTGGCTTGGCACTGGCTTTAAACGCATCAACTAGGCTAGTGGCTTGCCAGTTTGCAAAGTCCGATTGGTAGGCGGATGAAAAGGCGTCGAGATCACTGGCGACAGTTTCCCAATTACCCGCTCGCATGTTAGTGATTAGCGCTTTTACGGTTTCAGGATGCGATTCAATTAAGTACGCCACGGCGAGTGTTCCCCAATCATAAAATGAACCGTATTCAATTTCCGGTTTTGTGATTTCACTTAGGGTGTACTTTGTTTCCTGTGCTGAGTCGAACAGCATTTGATAAGGGCGCTGATAATAGGTGCCAATGTATTCGGCAAGGCCCTCTGACCACCAACCCATTTGAGCTTGGTAACCGCCTTCTTTGTTATAGCGACCATCTAAAGCATGCACGTATTCATGTGCGAGAGAGCGCATCACAGGGCGACCCTCGCTCCACTCTAACGCATTGAACGTCAAAATGGTTGAATCGTGATACCACTCCGTCGGGGCGGTTTCAAAATAAATCCCACTGCGATTGTCTGAATCCCACAGGTGTTCAACCCATGACATGTGATTGGAAAGGCTCGCAAAAATATTGATGTTAGTGATGTTATTTAAATCGTTCGGTACGGGTACGCCTACATCGGCAGAGCGATCAGCATTGAGCACCGTTTCAAAGCGTGACTTCGTTTCTATCAATGTTTGGCAGAGTTGTTCGCGCGTGTTCTCATCAACAGATTCTTGGATCCGTACCCGCACCATGTCGTTGCAAAGCTCACTGCTTTTGAATAGGGAAGTGGTGGCAAATAGCGTCGCATCGCTTACTTCCCCGCCTTCATACGCGTCAATCAAGATGGTGTAACGACCTGGTTTTGGATTATCGATAATACAGGTTTCATTATTGTCTGAACCATTAAATGAGACACAGTCAAAAATAGGGTTTTCACCCGCTGCAGGGAGTCCCTCGAATTTGACGTACACGTCCGGATCCCCAAGTGCGAGTCCTTTTGTACCGCTGCTTAAGCTGATGATGAGCGTAGGCGCAGCGGTGTCCAAATCCAAATAGTAGCCAATTGGGCTGCTCGTCTCGATACCTGTTTTTACGCTATCCAAAGTTATAACCGGATCCTCAACAAAT
The DNA here is from genome assembly GCF_017638925.1 of Pseudoalteromonas xiamenensis. NCBI lineage: Bacteria > Pseudomonadati > Pseudomonadota > Gammaproteobacteria > Alteromonadales > Pseudoalteromonadaceae > Pseudoalteromonas > Pseudoalteromonas xiamenensis. The sequence continues at coordinate 949,996 of NZ_CP072133.1, read as the reverse complement.
GGGAAGCTGGGTTCTGGAGTCGTAATTACAGGGTCTGGAGTAGGTGTCACTACATCAACGACAGTGACGGGTTTATTGTTGTCACCGCACGCACTTAGCGCCAGTGAAGCGGACAGTAGGAGCCATTTTTTGTTATTCATATTAGCCTCGAGTTGTTTGTTAACGTTGTCACACTTAAGGAAACAGGGAACGAATTACAGTATTAACATGAATAAAATATATTGTATACAATAAATGTGTTCATTTACGTTTGTCCAAACAAACTATTTACGCGGTTCGTGCGACTAACTTTGGGAAACCACACACTAACTCGTCGAATGGAGCGAATAATGCGATTTAAAATGACACTTGCTTTGGTTGCTTGTATGGCATCAATTACTACGGTGGCGAGTACACTGTCTGCAGACAAAACTAAACCGGCACGTTTAATTGCCTACAGCGATTGCCAGCCAGTTTTAGACGTGCCACTAAATGAGTTACAATTGGCGGCTTATGATCGGTTAAAGGCGCAGCAGCGCGAATTTGATAAAGTGGCGTTACCGCTTAAGAAGGTGGACGCGCTTATTCAATCACATGACGATGAAATTGCCGACATTCGTCAGGCTTATGCTAATTATGAAGAACGAGAGAATGACAACCAGCGCCGTATAGAAGCTGCAAGTCAAAAACTAGACCGTGCGCTTGCGGAGATGGAGTCAGAACTTAAGCTGATAGATGGGCAAAGTGATGCTCTGCAAATTGCCGCAATGGCCTTTGATAAAACTATCGAGCCAACACTTGCGGGTATTGATTACGACCAAGTTCAAATCCTAAGAGAAAATCAAACGTCCCGAATGTATTGCGATGGTGTCGTAGTGAATCCCTGATATTGTTCACGTTTTTTAGAGGCAAGTCATCGTCTTGAATACTTGCCCAACCGCCAAACTTTAACATTGCTAACTATTTTGTTACTTTGTTTTTGAACTTCCTCATTCTTTGCACTTTCCTCCATTTTAATTACAGATACCAATCATATCGGTGCTTGATTGGTCAATTTGGTTGCTCGTACCAAAACGATGCGGTCTGCGCGTTTTGGCTTAAGGACCTACTGTAAAGTGAAAAGGAGAGGAATTTCACCATGAAACAACGTAACAAATTCAGTAAACTCGCCTTGCTGTTTGCGAGTGTTGTAGCGGCAACAGCAATACCCTGGTCAATTAATGCAGCAATAGACACTGATGATGACAAGGTAACCCGTCTAGATTTACAAGGACAAATCGATAACTTTGCGCCTTTTTCCAAGACACTTTGGGCAGGTGCGCACAACGGTTACGCGTCTTACTCTTGGAGTAAGGGAACGTATACCGATGTCAATCAATATTACTCACCAAAAAGCCTGTTAAGTCGCGGTATTCGCGAAATGGAATTTGATATTTACCCTGAAGGAACGTTCGATTCGACGCCAATGCTTTGCCACAATTCGTTAGAGAATAAGGCACTCTGCTCTAGTTTCCATGCCAAGTTATCCGAAGGGTTAGACGATTTGAAATCGTTTTTACAAGCTAACCCTGATGAAGTGGTCTTGCTTAAGATAGAGGCCTACAAACACAACGATCATAATAATTGGCATAACAAAATTGGTGAGCGGTTGCAAAACGACATCGGTGACTATTTGCTGCTGCCGTCAGATTGGGGATATCCAGATAAAAGCTGTGCGTCATTGCCCGTTTCGCATCTGACTAAACGCGATATTCTTGCAGCGGGCAAGCAAATCGTTGCAGTTGTGCAAACACCACGTGATCACAGTGATTTATGTTCTTATCACAGTGCAGGTAACTACTCAAAATTTTGGAATACCGTGTTTATCGGTGTAGATGCTTTTGATTCGAGTGGCAACCTTAAAAGTAACCAGCCCTTTTGTCAAAACGGCAACGATAAATGTGTCAGTAACGACCAAACGTCGCATTACAATGCTAGAAACATGACGGTTGTTATTGATGATGCGACCCAATTAAACACGGATGGCCCAAGTTCAAGTAAAACGGGCAGTAAAGTGATGAGTAGTTGGGCCAAAAAAGGTGCTCAGATTTTGGAACTTGCTTTAGTCGAGGCGAATAACACGAGTGCCGCAAGTGGGTATGGAGCAAATGAAGTTCAAATAGAAGATTATATTTGGTCTTGGAAAGCGAACCGTCCAAACGGCAACGGGGATTGTGCAAGTCTTGAAAACGATGATGCTATTGCGGACAAGGCCTGTACCACTTATCAATATCACGCTTGTGTGGACGAGGACCGAAACTGGAAGCTTTCGTCTGAAAAAGGCACCTGGCACATGGGGTTTGCAAGCTGTAAAGCGTTAGGGGGGACTTACACGTTTGGTATGCCATTTAATGCCTATGAACAAGTTCAGCTACTCAGTGTTATTGGTTCTAGCAGCGAGAACCATTGGGTGAATTACTACAAAGCATTTGACGATTTTTGGCTTTCAAACGCAACCAACTACATTGATTGGCAGTTTATTGAGAAAAGTGCGGTGGGTTCAACGAACAAAGGCGATGCGTTTGACGGTATTGGCATGTTAAAACGCAAAGCGCTGGTTGGTGGTTCCTATAACTTAAAATCGGTTCGTATTCGTTCTGGTAGTCGAATCAATGGGTTGCAAGCATGTTACGAAACAACACAAAGTGTCAGCCATGCAAGTGTTGGTACCTCGCAGTTATGTGTCACTTATGGTGGGAGCGGTGGAAGTTGGGGAAGTACGCTTAGCTTTGACAGCAGCAAAGGGCAATACTTAGACGATGTGAAAATCTGTAGAGATGATGAAAAGTATGGTTACGATACGGTCTACTATTTGAAGTTTACATCGAGCACGGGCAGTACTATTTCGGGTGGCACCAGCTCCGGTAGCTGTACTACGTATACTTCCACTTCAACGCAGCAAATATTTGCCTTTCACGGTACAGAAGGAAGCGAAATCGACTCGCTTGGGATTTATAAAATCGCCAACTCATTTGTAAATGGAGGTTTATATGCAACGAATTGGTTGGACAAAGATGATCCTTCAAGCGGTGATAACGAGTTGTTTAACACACATAAAACCGCAGGCAATATTTCTGCAAGTTGCGAAGCCAGTGACATCGCCGCCATTGTCGCGCGAGTCGTGGATACGAAATTGGATTCAAGTCTCACGGGGCAAAAACTCGTCAACGATAGTTCCGGTTTTGCTTGTTGGAATTCCAGTAATGGTGGCAGTAGTAGCAAAACAACGTGTGAAGACTATGAAGTAAGGTACTTCTTTACTAAGGCGAGTTGTTTGCCATAACTCAGATACTCGAAAGCGCCGTACAGGCGCTTTTTATTGTTCTCATTTTCATGCAGTTAGCGTTTTTCTTATCGAATTACTTCAGCCCGCATGGTATTTTGTATGTACCTAATTTAATGGCGCTGGATGATGTTTGCAAATCTAGGAACTCGTTTTCAATCACTACCGAGGTGGCGCAAGGCTGTGGTCGTGGTGTATTTTGGTTTGTTGCCTTTTGCCTGTTATGAAGCGTTAGTCAACGACGCATATAAATTCATCGTGAGCATGGCAGGTATGTTTAGCTTGGTCGCTGTCGTAGTGGGTAGTTTTTATCGTGAAAACGACCTAATACGCCATGTCGATGTGCCTTTTTCAATGCTCAATGTAAACCAAAATACCCTTCATGTTGGAGAGCACGATTTCAATATCCATGACATCAAAAAATTGGTACTTGAATCGGTTGAAGAGAAGGCATATTTGTCATTGCCATACAATCCGTTGTCTGTTGGCGTGACTGCGCAGTTCAGTTTCCCAGTCAAAGATTTATATGCGGTTAAATCGTGGTTAGAACTCAGATTACCACACGTCAAAATACTGGGTTTGCCAGCCGATTAAGTTCAGAATTGATCTTACGAAAAAGGAGTTAAGGTGTTTATTGTCAATATTACGTATCAAACCCCGCTAGAAGAAATTGAAAAACATCTCGAGGCACATATAGCATTCTTGGACAAATATTACGAGGCAGATGTTTTTTTACTATCGGGTCGTAAAAACCCTCGTACAGGGGGAGTTATCCTTGCTCGAGCAGACTCTCAAGTCGCATTACAAGCTATCTTAGCGGAAGACCCTTTCTATGCCCACGCCGTTGCTCGCTATGACGTTATTGAATTTGTAGCGACAAAGACAGCCGAGCCACTGGTGTATCTTAAGGAAAGCTAATTGGGCGTAGCGATACGCCCATTCTACACGACACTAGTGCGTCGCGTAGTATTCGACAATTTTCGGATGCTGCATGAGCTGATTAAAGAAAGATTGGAGTGTTGGTGCGTGCTCGGCAACAAGTGAACTGGCAATGTGATCAAGTCTTCCGCTGTTCAACCATGCCAAATGAGCAAGCGTTTTAAGGTCTGCAACAGACAGTGTGTTTTCAATAAAGTACTTATTGTCGCCCAGTTTTGTCGTCAGCCAATTTAAATGCGGAATCAAATAGTCCTGAGTGACTTTTTCTCGAGCAGCAATAAGTGCTTCACCCTGTAATCCAAACGTGCTCACGATTCGGCTTGTCACGTCTTCAACCGAACCCATGATTTCTTCGCAAAGCAGGGCCTGAAAATCATCCTTTGGATATAAACCGGCGAGTTTGCCTGCGTAGGTGGTTAAGGCATTACTTTGAGTCACCGCTAACCCGTCAATTTCTAGTACTGGGACTTGTCCAAGAGGCGTTGATTTGCGCACTTCTGGGAATTCTCCATAACTAAAACGATAGTCTTCAAATTCAATGCCACCAAGGTACAAGGCCAATCGAATCGGTTCTGCGCGCCCGCCATGTACATCAAAATACGTCAGTTTGAGTTTTGCCACGTCCATTGCTCCTAAGCAAGGTTAAACGAGAAGAGTTGCATCACCTCGTTGGACACAAAGGTGTCCAATATTGATGACGAAAAAGAAATACCGAATTTAATTTGGTGGCAACGGTCCTTTTTCGCAAGTCTTTGGTTCATAAATATTCAACTGAATGTACTGAGAAGCTCATGCCAAAAGTCACGATTTACCTTTGATGCTTGGTTTTTGCACGCAGGCTGTCTATGATGGCTCAAAAAAAGAAACGAGCCGTTATGTCTTCCGCACACGATAGATTTAATCCAACACTCTGTATTTCTGGGCTTTTAGCGGCCATTATTACGCTGGTGATACTTAAAACGCCTGAAATAACGGTTCAGTTGCACAGTTTTATTGGGCTGTTTGGTGCCGCATTCCTTACGTTAAACTTATCGTCATTCCTAAGCCGTCCTCAACCAATACGTGTTGCTGCCATCATCGTGCAAATTGTGGCTTATGGTGGTGTTTGCCTGACAACGCCGCATTTTATGAGTGCGATTCTATTGGTGGTATTAGCAGGCCAACTGCCGTTTGTGTTTTCTATGCGCCTTGCTGTGATGATGTTGCTCGGCGTGAACTTAGCCGCATTTACAGTCCACACGACCTTTTATGATCTGAACTGGTTGAATGTGCTTGTTGGGAATTTACTCTACGTTGCGTTTCAACTGTTTTCTCTGGCGGTGAGTCGAAACGTGGTACAAGAGCAATTGGCGCGAGCCGCTTTAGAAATTAAAAACGCGGAGTTGGCTGCAACACAAACAATGCTGGAACAATCAGTGAGATTATCCGAAAGGTTGCAGCTCAGCCGTGATCTTCATGACATTTGTGGGCATCAGCTTACGGCCCTGACTTTAAACTTAGAGTTTCTATCACATCAGGCTACGTCCCCTGTGAAAGAGGGTATTTTGGAAACGAAACAAGTGGCCAAAGAATTACTGGCAGAGATCCGTAAAGTTGTTCGAGCGCAGCGAAGCCAAATGGACATCGACTTAAAACGCGTGTTGACTGAACTTATAGAACGAATCTCAAGTCGACACATCACCTTTAACTGTGACTTAGCGGATCATGCTATTCCAGATCTCACCGCAGAAGCGATGTTTCGTGTTGCTCAAGAAGGTCTAACGAATGCACTGAAACACAGTCAAAGTGATGTAAACGTAACACTAAACATCAATGAAAATGCACTGGTGCTCACAATTCGAAATACCCTACAGGGAAAAGTGAGGTCGCAAGGTGTTGGATTAAAAAGCATGTCAGAGCGTATGCAAGCCGTAAAGGGGATGTTTAACGTGACGCAAGAGGCTGGCGAGTGGGTGCTGGTCGCCCGTGCTCCCGTTTAATAAGGAAAAGCAATGATTAAAGTCGCATTAGTTGATGACCAAGCGCTGGTTAGACAGGGCATAGCAAGTTTGTTGTCCTTGAATACCGCGTTTGATCTGTGTTGGCAAGCGGGTGATGGCCAAGAAGCCTTGGACAAAGTTGCGCAAAGTTCGGTAGATGTGCTGCTGGTGGATGTTCGTATGCCCAAAATGGATGGCATCGCCTTTTTAAAAGCGTTACGCCAACACAATCAAACGATTAAGGTCGTAATGCTTACCACCTTCGATGAGCCTGATCTGTTTATTGAAGCCATGCAAGCCGGTGCAAATGGCTTTTTGCTGAAAGACGTCGATAGTCAGAAACTCACGCAAGCAGTAGAAGCCGTTTTTGATGGACAAACATTGGCAGAACCCATTCTACTTGGCCAATTAACCAAAGAACAACTCAGTACGTTTGCAGATCCCAATATTGAGGCCTTAAATGACCGAGAATTAGCAATCTTAAAGTTAATGGCCGCGGGCTATTCAAATAAAGAAATTGCCGATGCGGTTTTTCTTGCAGCTGGGACGGTGAAAAACCATGTCTCAACAATTTTAGCCAAACTTAATACGAGAGACCGCACTCGTGCTGTATTAAAAGCGCTCCAAGCTGGGTTATTGGATTAGCCGAAATAACATGGTGTTTGGGGAACTCGTCTGGGTTCAACTATTCCTAGCCATTGTTACTTTTGAAAGTATCGTATTAATCCAACTTAATTAAGTGCTCGATTATACACAGACAGAGCTACAATCTAGAGTTCGGAAAGTGTTTCTATTGGTTCTGTGGATGACCTTTCCGCTTGTCCAGCATTCGTTCTAAAACCCCAGTATTGGAATGTAATATTTGTTGAATTTCTTTACCTGTCCCTGAAAAGTCAGTGCTTACTTCATTTGTGCGAATTACAAATTTCCCGTTACTCATATCTATTAATTTATTTGAGGCAAGTGCTAGTGTCAGTTTTGCCTCGCACTCAGCTATTTTCTTTTCTAGTGATTCCTTAAACGCAGGAAGTGCGTAAATTGCGTCTTGATTAACGATATAGAATGCATAGAAGTTTTTTAGAGCTACCACATAGTTTTGGGCTTCGTAAGCCGTTTTTGCCTCTGCGTACAGGTCTTCACGCTCAGCAGCTTGTATTTGCTGAGAATATAAGATTACTAAAAAGAATGAAGTACTAAAAAGGAGGTTTTTCAGGTAGTCCATCGCTATCTTCCTTTACAATTTCAACGACTTTCACATGTGAAACATTTGAACTCTTATCTCTAAGTTCAAGTCCTTTAAACAATGTCACGCAGATTACAATTGCACCAAATAAGGCAAAAAAGGTGCCAGGAGCTGCTTTTTTAACAATAAGGGAATTATCTCGAAATTTAGCCTCTACATCGCCAGCATCACCCCAAACACCAGCCATGAAAAGCTTGTAGCCCATAAAAGCGAATGCTGAACCTACTAGTAATGAAACTATTTTGTAAGACGCAACAGCAGCGATAATTTGACTTTCAGTATCCATTAGCCCTCCTTGAGCCAACATGGTCTATCAAAATTAAGCAAGGTAACTTTGGTACAAAAAACGCTTTTACTCAGCCTAGACTAATTTCGAAAAATTTCATAAGTAGATTTTAGAACTAAAACTTATAACTCACATTTAAATACCAACTTCTGCCTTGGCGTGCGGGGAGGGTGTTAATCCGTTTGCCTATAAAATCAGGATGATAAATGTCCTCATCGGTGATGTTGTAACCATAGAGACTGATTTGAGTATTGGCGAAGCTCGGACTGAATTGGCCCAAATCTAAACTTACTTTGGCGCTCCAAAGGGCGTACTGACTTGCTGCAGGGTTATACGCTTGTCGAGCAGGGTTTTGCACCGCAATGTCAGTTGCTTCAGTCACATAATTTTGGAAAACCCCAACGCTGACACCATGCATTGATTGATAAATTGCACCCATTTTAAAAAGGTGGTTTGGCACCGTCGTAAAGTTCTCGATGTGGGTGTCCGTTTCATTAAATTGATAGCTGTAACTTGCCATTAAATGCCAATGTTCGTTGAGGTTGTATTTGCCTTCGAGCTCCCAACCATCAAGGGTCAATTTACCCTTGTTTACAAAATCAATTACGTTGTCTGCCGCACGTTCTCGTGTCACGAGTTGGCTAAGTTTGCTGTGAAAAAATGTTGCAGCGAGTTGGACTTGTTGAGAATGATAAAAGACTTGGGCGTCGGTTGTGGTGATTTCTTCTGGAGCTAGGTTTGGGTTTCCGCGAAGGCCGCCACGAATAGAGCCATCAGGGTTCGTGAGTATGAGGGAAAAACCCGTTTCAACACCAAATGCAGCCCGATAGGCTTGTGCTCGCATGAGTTTAACACCAATATTTTGGGTGAGTTGATACGTTGCACCTAAACGAGATACCACTTTCGCATCGAGTTGGTCTGCTTTATTCCACTGTAAACCTGCTATGAGTTTTAACGCTGCAAACGGTTTATAGTCGACCTGCGTGTAAGTCGTGTACCATGTTGCAGTAAAGTCAGGTACGGGTGCTTTCGCAAGTCGCGCTTCAGAGCTCACATCTTGATACCAAAGCGTAGCCCCAATCACCCAATTTAACTGTTCAGAAGGACGATAAAGCGTGGTGAGTTCCAATGCGGTGTCTTTGGATTTACCGAGATAGTTATAATGATCGAAGTCCATCGTGGAGTAGGACAAATGGCTTTGCATTAGCCAATCAGCATCAAAACTAAACTCGTGGCTAATATCGATAAATAAGCGTTCTGACTCCATGGTTCTGTCATCAAGTGCAGGGCCTGCAACCCAGTCAGCCGATGCGCCAATAAATAACTGTTTGCTGCTCGTGTAAAGTAAGTTCGTTGAAATATTGCCATAGGTTGCGTCGGCAAAGAGGCCAACGTTTGTTTCACCGTAATCGGTTTGGCCGAACACATGGTTGTTATCAAATGCCGCAAAATTCCATCCTTGTTCATCAAACAACTTGAGTGCAATGTTGGCCTTTAGTTCTTCGGACTCAATATGACTAGACAGTTCCAATGCTTTGGTATCGAAGCTGCCAAAAGTTGCCGTCATCTGGGACTGTTGTTGTTTTGAGGTGATGATATTCACAACGCCGGAATACGCGTTTGTGCCATAAAGTGCCGAGCCTGGACCGCGAATGATTTCAATGCGTTCAATAACACTAAGCGGTAATGCGGTATAAACAGAAAAGTTAACGCCACCGGCATAAGATTCTCGAATAGGGCGACCATTTAAGAGCATTAAGACATGGTTATCGTAATGGCCGAGTAAATCCCCGCGCATTGACATTACGTTTTGAGGAAAAAAATTTGAGCCGGTCATATGAACACTGACGACTCGTTCAAGTACCTCAACAAGGTTGTTCGCACCAAAACCTTTGATTTCTTCGCGACTAATGACGGTATTTATCGCAGAGGATTCTGTAAACGATTCTTTATATTTGCTTGCTGTTTCTACGGTCGTTGCAAGAAGTTCATCTAACGATAAGTCGAACAAAGCTCGTTCATCTGAATCAGCCCACGCACTGGGTAAGGCGACACATAGTAGAGGCCAAAGAAGAGAGCGTTGCGCCATGTAAGACTCCGTTTGAATGTGTACGCGCGAACTAGGTTAACTGTAGTTAGCTCAGCAGGTTATTACAAATTCTAGGACGAAATTCGTTCATAAAAAAGCCCAGTTTGCGTTGGAATACTACCAACGGAAACAGGGCTATTCGCACCGCGCGCAACATGAGTGAACGCGTCATATCGGGGGGGGGGTTATTGGCTAAATTGAAGTGACCAACTGTTTAATGTACCCGTGTCTTGTTTGTAGTTGTCTGATACTTTTAGCGTCCAAGTTCCTTGGCTGTTACTCGTCGAATTGACCGAGAATTGTTCGACAACATTTGCGACGCCGTCGTTGCCGTTTTTCTCTTTCAGAGAATATTGGCTTCCATCAGGTGCTACAAGGGTTAAGGCAATATCTCCACGATAGCTGTGCGTGATGTTTACGCTGACCATGACATTCCCTGATACCCCAGTTTTTGATACGTTTAATGTGGAATCAACATTACCATTATCCGGCATTGCAATTTGGTTGCTATTGGTAAACAAGCTTGGTTCTTGAGGGGTGCTGCCACCAAAAGATTGTCCGGGATTGATTTGACCGAACGACGCATCTTGTAAAGCCCATGTAAATGCACTTGAGTTTGTACCAGACCCTTTCAATTGCAAAGACTTACCAACGGGTGATGTGGTGGATTCACTCAACCCGATGTCCTGAGAGGTGACACCTTTGGCAGGGCCATCCGTCGCAGTAAAACTTCCTTCATAACTGATAAACTGGACGACCTGATTAGCAGCATTGACTAACGCAATACCATCGGGACCACCGTTTTGCAGACCCGAAATAGCAAATGAGGCTGTACCAAATCCGTTACTTTGATTGCTAAGCGTACCGCTCAAGGCCACTGTTTTATAAGCGGCACCACCATTACCATTGTACGCGATAAGCTGCCATCCATTTAGATTTAGACCAGCATTGCCGGCAACCTCAACACCTTCATTCACATCCGTACCATCGTTGTCATAATGCAATTCGTTGATCCAAATACCGTCGGTGACACTTGTTGCTGGTGTCAACCACGATGTGCTGGCTGCTGTAGATTGATTACCGAGATTATTCTGCGCATATAGACGATATTGGTAGCGTACGCCGTTACTTACTGAGTTATCGATATACGACGTGGTTGTTACGGTTGCTAAGGTTGCTTCTGCACTGGTGTCACTTTGGCGAGTAATACGATAGCCTGTTAGGTTACTTTCGGTGTTAGCTTGCCATGTTAAGCGAATTGAACCATCGCCCGATACCCCAGAAAAGCCAGATGGTGTTGCTGGAAGTTGACCAGTAGGGGTGCCCGTACATTGGTTTTCGAATATACAAGCTGCGTATTCAGGGTGGTCAACAAAAGGGTTACGATTTCCTTGAGCTTGAAAAACGGCTTCATTGTGGCGACGTTCGAAATCATCAACAGGGTCTTCACGGTTCCAGCTAATGAGTACGGATTTCAAGCCCATATAGGCTGTAGCTTCATTGCCTCCCGTATTTGAAGCCTCAATCAATGCACGGTTGTCCGTTAATTCTAAGTCTGGCTCAGCCACACCTGTCGTTGAATGTACGCCACCTTCATAGCGAACAGTTAAATACATCAGCGCACGAGCAACGTCACCACGGCGAGCTGGCCAAGTTTGCCAGATGCCATCTGCAGCACCACTGCCAAGCGTTAAACTTATGTCCAAAGCGCCACCGCCACGACCATTATTCACTTCAGTGCTCTTCACGATACAGGCAGCATCGCTACAAAGCGCATACGGCTTATTGTTACGACTGGAGTTATAACTGCTGTTAGCTATAAACAAGTGATGCAGGTCCGTGTACGGGTAATTGTCAGGTCCATCGTTTGGGAAGCCATATGATTTTGGCCAAGAATGCTCTCGGTTATAGTTCGTGTTACCGCCACCCGCTTTGATGTAGCTGGCATTTTTGTATAGGTCGATGACATTTGCCGCATTTGCCGGGTCTTGATCAGCAAGCTCTAGCACGTCCCACGTGTCAGTTGTTGATGCCGTATAGGGGATCTTGGTGTGACCTTTAATGATAGTGTGGAGACTCGATTTTAACGTAGTAGAGGACGACGTATCGGCCGATTGGTAGTAATTGTTTGGTATAGCGCTGAATGCTTGAAAAGAAAGCATTGCTACGCATAATCCAGTGAGAGGGCTGTAAATTGAAATTTTCATAGCTAACCGTGTGTTATTATTAAAGTTATGTGGCGCTATCCATGCATTCGAAGAAGAACTTCCGAACTACCCAAACTGTTCAACTTTGGGATTGTGCATCAATAAAGTTACTCAATTGTTGCAAATTTGTGATTTTACATATTTACTCTAATTTGGGAAGGAATTATTTGCTTTAATTTTGATCAGGGAAATGTTTGTGTTGAGACATAAGTGAAAACGGCAAGGTTAATGCCGTTTTCTTGGTGGCTACGTTATGCTCGTTGGCCAAACGCATTCAGAATCAAGCGAACATTATTGCGAATGTTCTACATCATATTCTGTGAAGGACGGATATTCGGCAGGTTTGAAGCGGTTTACGTTGTAAAGAAAGCGACTGTCTTTTACAGGTAATGTCGCAGAACCGTAATCGTACAAGTTTAGTTTACTTCGCAGTTCTGAATTTGTAATACCGTCGCCAGTCATGCGATACCAACTTATGATGTTGGGGGTGACGAAGCGATTATAGGCGTTTTCGGCAAATTCGTTGTTTTTAGCAAAGCGCATTGCGTGCGTTAAAATGCCATCTTTGTGATAAACGATTTTAAGGTGGCCGTTTTCCATCGGCAGCTCATTTTTAGGCTTTGTATTTAAGTCTCCATGCGCGCTGTAGCTACCGTGTGTAACCAATCCATTTTTTGTCCAAACAGCGGCGTATTCCCAGTCGTGCCGATGGCCACCTCCAAAGTAATCAAAAACTTGGTCTTTCTCAAAATACAATGAGTAAAAGTGTGCGCAGTAGTAGCCTGTTACGTTGTCCTGACAGACATAGCGGTGCACGGTGTTTGACGTATTGAGAAAATGATTATCTCGGCAATCGCCAGTAATTTTCCCTGAGGTTTTTAACCCCGCATTTTGTTGACCTGAACGGCTAATGCCGGCACTTGGCAAACAACCATCGCCATCAAAATCGAAAACCGGCTCGGTGCCGTTAATGACGTAACTTGGCGGTAGAGCTTCGTTAAGTGCTTGAAAATCGCTCGCAAGTGCAGGGTGCGTGAGCGCAACAAGGGTAGAGAGTGAAAGTAAATGCCGTGTCATGTGCAGAGTATCCTTTGCTATTGTCATGTAGAGTATTTATTTTAAATTAACATTTATTTCACTTTTAAGGGGGTTGCATGAAAAGTGCAAGAACATTTCATTTATTTATTCAGTATTTAAATAGCTTGGAAAAGTGGTGAAAACACAAAAAAACAGATTAATCTATTGAATAATAATTAAAATATTTTTTCTATGTTTAGTTTTAGATGGTTGGGAAATGGGCGTGCAAAAACACGTCAAGGATGCAAGAGGGGCATCACTGTGACTACAACGTCTACATTGCCGATTGCTGTAGTCACAAAGAGAAGACCTACATTTGCATATCGCGACTAGAGATCGATAGGAGCAAGTTTAGGATAAGTAAAAAAGGCCAAGTGGATAAAGTTGACCGCGAAGTGGCTCAGCACGGCAAGTGAAAGTCGACCTGTTGAGGCGTAAACGTAACCATAGCCACAACCGGCTATGGTTGCCACCAATACGTATTCCAATCCACCCGCAAAATGAGCTGCACCAAATAATACGCTGCTTATCAATAGTGCACTGACGGCGCCAAAACGATTTAGAACTTGTCCTTGAAGTGCGCCACGGAAAAAAGCTTCTTCAACGGTACAAGTGATAAGTAGGTTATTGAGGGCAAACAGCCACCACCAAGAAGGCAGTCCCATCTCAAGTTCAATGAGTTCCAGTGTCATGGCGAGAGGGAAAATACTCCCAAACAACAAAATCAGGATGAGTTTAGAGCGAGGGGAGATACCCAAAGTCTCGTTGCTAACGGAGACTTGCTTGTCGAACAAAAAGGGATAGAGTCCAGCAAGGATGAAAAGTATCAATGCTTTATCAAAATTTAAATACATTGAAAAGGCTAAGCTGGAATCACTTTTGAATTCTTCTTTTAGCCATTGTGGATTATTAAATCCCGGCAGTAAGTGTGCAGCAAGAAGTACACAGGCAAGTAAAAGCAGTCCGGCCAGGAACGACTTTAGAGATGGCTTTTGGACTCGGGTGTGAACGTATAGCAGTAAGCCAAGTATGCCTATCACTGCGGTGCTCGATTGCAGAGATGATCCCTGAGGCGAAACTACATGCGATGGTCATGACACCGAACAAAAAGGCCATGTTGCGAGAAAAGAACAGCGCGGCGCTCGCGAAGAGCAATAAAATAGTGCTAAAAAGAGGTAAAAGAGTGTCGTCCACGGAGCTTCCTTCAACGTGATGTACGGTTGTTCAATTAAAATTTAGGTATGTGATCTTACAGGTATTTTGTTTTCGTCGCGTTAAACTTTTTTACACTCTTTAAATAGGCAAAATTTCGTGACTCAGGTAGATTAGACAGTTGGTTTTTAGGATCTCGACATCCTAGTGGTAGCCTTTGTTTTAAACGTCATATACCCGTCGTATAGAGCCAAGGTTTCGTTGTTTGCGTCGTCTATTAAGGGATATTTAATGCAGGATTTAACTAAAGGCCCTATACAAAAACACATTGTTCACATGGCAGTCCCCATTGCAATGGGCATGCTCATTCAAACAATGTATTTTCTTATCGACTTGTTTTTTGTTGGTCAATTAGGCGAGGCTGCGCTTGCAGGCGTCAGTACAGCTGGAAACTTGTTCTTTTTTATCATGGCATTAACCCAAGTGTTTAATGTGGGTTGCGCAACGCTAGTCGCTCATGCCATGGGACGGAAAAACCGTGATGAAGCAGAGTCGATTTACAGCCATGGTATGTTTTATGGTCTGGCTGCCACGCTTTTAACACTCATTGTCGGGTATAACTTTGGCCATGCCTACATCAACACATTGGTGACTGACGAACTTACTAGACAAATGGCATTTAGCTACTTTAACTGGTTTTTGCCTTCACTTGCTTTGCAATTTGTGTTGACGGTGATTTCTGCTTCGATGCGGGGTTCTGGACTTGTTAAGCCTTTGATGGGTATCCAAATGTTAGCACTCATTTTAAATGCCGTGTTGTCTCCATTACTTATTACCGGTGCGGGTGGCATTTTACCTGAAATGGGCGTGAGCGGTGCGGCTTGCGCAAGCTCCATTTCAGCGATTTTTGCGTTAGTTCTGGTGATCAAATACCTCTACAAAAACCCCAATACGCTGACGTTGCATTTTGCCAAAATGACACCGAACTGGGAAATTTTTAAAGGTATTTTAAAAGTGGGTGTTCCTGCAGGAAGCGAATTTATGCTGACGTTTTTCTACATGGCGCTAATTTATTGGGCTTTGAGCCGTTTTGGCCCAGCGGAACAAGCAGGCTTTGGTTTAGGTACTCGAATTATGCAGTCACTGTTTTTACCCGTCATGGCAATTGCGTTTGCTGCACCGGCCATTGCAGGGCAAAACTATGCGGCCGGCAAAGTGAAGCGGGTGTACGCAACGTATAAGATTTCGATGGGTATGACCGTTGGAATGATGGCAATTATGGCGATACCTTGTATCTTTGTGCCTGAATGGTTTTTAGGTCCCTTTAGCAATGATCCTGAAGTAATTCTCGTGGCAGCAACGTTTTTAAGTTTTGTAGGTTTTAATTTTGTTCCAGCAGGGATGGTCTTTGCGGCTTCAGGCATGTTTCAAGCTTTTGGCAATACATTGCCTTCACTAGCTAGTACTTTTGTACGTGTTTCTACATTTTCGTGCTTGTTAGTGTATTTTGTGTCGCAAGATGATTTAGCGGTGACGACCATTTGGACGCTTTCAGTAGCGACCGTATTTTTGCAAGCGACGCTGAGCTTTTTCTTACTGCAACGCGCCCTGCGTAAGAAAATTTATGCTCGTGCGCATGCAAGAACCCCGATTTCTGAGGCTGTAGAGGCCAACTAATCCAATTTTGAGACGAACAAAGAAAGGCGCATTAAAGCGCCTTTCTTTATTTGAATCGTTTTGCCGTCGTATTACAGCGTATCCAGAATCACTTCTGCTTTACTGACTTCGAACGACTTAGGTGCTTCAACGTTAAGCGCTGTAACGACCCCATTCTCAACAATCATCGCATAGCGCTGTGAACGAACACCGCCAAATGCACCAGTATCCATTTCAAGGCCTAATGCTTTGGTGAAGCTACCATCGCCATCAGCAAGCATGGCGATCTCTTGTGCATTTTGAGCATCACCCCATGCTTTCATGACGAAGGCGTCATTCACTGAAACACAGGCGATCAGGTCAACACCTTTGGCTTTGATCTTGTCTGCAAGTGTCACGTAACCAGGTAAATGAGCTGCTGAGCACGTTGGTGTGAACGCACCTGGTACTGCAAACACAACTACTTTTTTGCCTGCAAACAACGTTGCTGTTTCGTGATTTACTACGCCATCGCTTGTCAATTCTGCAAGTACACCTTGTGGTAAAGCTTGTCCTTGTTCAATCATTTGTCTTTCCTCAATCATTGGTTTCTTCCCTACTATGAGGGCTTGTAAGAGTAAACTCAATGGAAGATGTTTCAGTTGAAGTGCTATCAAGCGTGGAAGGATAGCCAAACATTGCCTGAATCTTCGCTTTTAGCCCGTGTGCATGCCTAACCGACTTCAACATATGGCGGAGCTGAGCAAAATTAATTGCGATAAGGTTATCTCGAGGTGCAGGGCCTTTTATCCCATATTCGATAGTAATATTTGCATCTTCTTCAACATAGGTACCGAAAAGTTTGTCCCAGATGATAAGGACACCGGCGTAATTCTTATCTAGGTAGTGATCATTGCTTGCGTGGTGAATTCGGTGATGTGTCGGTGTATTAAACAGGTGTTCCAGCCAACCTAATTTTCCGATGTGCTTTGTGTGTACAAAGAACTGAAAGGCCAAATTAATTGCGACAATGGCAAACACCAGTTTAGGGTCAAATCCCAGTAATATCATTGGTAGCCAAAACAGCCACATGCCTAACACAGGATAAAGTAAACTTTGGCGAAAAGCCGTGGTGAAATTCATGCGAACGGAGCTGTGATGAACCACATGTGCGCACCACAACCAATGAATGTTGTGCGAAGCGCGATGAAACCAATAATACAAAAAATCTTGCAACAAAAAGCCTATCAGTAAAGATTCTGGAGAGAGTGGAATGTTAAACAGTGCAAACTGGGCGAGCCAGTAAAATAGCGGCATGAGAAGGATAAGCGCGATAGCGTCACTCGCTTGGTGCAAAAGGGCAAGCAGTGTATTTTGCATGGAATCTTTGAGTGCGTAATCGGTTGGATGGAAGTAATACTCAAGCGCAATGCACACTAGGAAAATTGGACTTAAGGCTAGTAATATTAATTCAACAGGCATGAAATACCTCCAGCTTTTTCAGAGCTTGCTTTAAATCTCGACGAATGATTAACGCCATGAGAAACGTGGGAAGAAATCGCGGAACTAGACCAATAATTTGGTAGCGTATTACGGTGTGCGCGTCGCATGGGTAAAATTCAATAACACCACGATGATCTTTCAATGGAAAATTGCCTTGTATGGCATATTCAATTTTATCGACAGAGGCATCTGTAATTTCTTCGATAAATTTAAATCCAAGCATCGAGACTAATCGTTGTGCGCCTTTTCCACCTTTAACGGCCCCCGCCATTGCTGGGCGAATTTCGGTGATGGACGCACCGAAAAAACGAGAAAGCTGATTATGGTCAAGCAACGTTGTGAGCAGATTAGTCGGCGTAGTTGGAATGATGTGGATTGAAGTGACGTCCACAAAACGATTTTTCATCAGACTTTTCTTTATAAGTTCCTATTTGAGACTAGCCTAACGAGGTTGTTTTCCGTTATCTTGCTGGATAACGCCAACTTTTTGTCCAATTGCGACATGAATTACTCAACGTCCTACGTTTATTTTGCCAGTGTCATTGCTTACCTTGAAAGCCAAGGTATTAGCGAACGTTTGCTACACAGCCACTTGTCCTTCTGGCCAGAAGGAGAGCATGATGTGCGTGTGCCGCTTGAGTCCTATGAAACTTTGCTGGAGGTGGGCGCAAGGCTTACCAAGGACACGTTATTTGGCTTCCATTTAGGGCAATCCATTCTTGCTGCAGACTACGGTGTGTTGGGTTACTTAGTCGAATCGAGTCGTGATTTAAAACAGGCGATAGAAGCTTTGCTGCGATACGATGCGTTGGTTGCGAATATCGGCCGTGCTGAATTTACAGAACAGCAGCAAGCGAAAATCAGTTGGCAGCCTTTTAGTAAATCAAATTCGCATGTGGTTTTACGCAATATGACGGCATGGGTCGCAGTGACGCGGCAGGTGCTAAAATCAACATTGTCTCCGCTTGAAGTTCGTTTTGCTTTTGACATTCCTGCTACGAATTTACCTGAACTTGCAGCGTGGTTTGGATGTGCTATTCAGGTAAACCAGTCAGAAAATGCCATTGTTTTTGACAGACACCTGTTGGACATTCCATTTCTGAGTAAAAATGAAATGATGCATCGTACCTTTTTACATTTGTCTGATGATGCGCTTGCGATGTTTGCAAAAACGTCGGGAGTAAAACGGCAAGTGACCATGTTACTTGAAGCCAAATCCGATTTATTTAATGTGAACCAAGTCAGAGTCGCCGCCGCGCTTAACTTGTCTTGCCGTCACCTTCAACGTCGACTTAAAGAAGAAAATACCTGTTTTAGTATCCTACTCGATGAAGAGCGAAAACGACGATTAGCCCCACTGCTTGGTGTTATGCCACTTGCATTGATTGCTGAGAAACTCGGGTTTGCGGAGCAGAGTTCGTTTAATAAAGCGTTTAAGAAATGGTATGGCACATCGCCCAACGAATACCTAAAGGCCAAACTCAAGCGTCACTAGATAGGTGGCGAGACAGTACTAGAAGGAATGATCTTACTTCTGGCTTCGACATCGTTTGGAGCAAAAAAGTACCCGGTCCCAGTCTTTTGCCCATTTTTTTCGCCATAAAAAAGGACGTTGGCAGACGGGGCAAATTTTACTCGGTAAATGAAGTTTTTTATGGGTCATTGATCTTATCCGAGGTCACTTCGTAATGATTGTCTAAATTTTTGAGATTGCGTAATGAATTATACTGATGCGGATCTATCACGGATCATTGAAATGGCATGGGAAGATAGAACACCTTTTGAAGCAATAGAGTTACAATTTGGTATTTCATCCACCCAACTTGTAAAGTTGATGCGAAGTTCGATGAGTGAAGGCTGTTTTAAAGTATGGCGACAACGGCACGCTGGTCGAAAAACAAAGCACCAACAACTTCGGTCTCCGCATGTCCAGCGGGGTTATTGTAAAACTCAGTACAAACATCGATAAGCCAATTTAAAGAATATCCAAATTAACGGTACAAAAAATGTCTTCATCGATTGTTCCGCACAAAATTTCATGTCGAGAAATTTTCACCTGTACGTAAAAGCCCCATGATGTGCATTTTTCAATCAACGATGTGTTTATACTTTATTCGAAATTTACATAAGGTAAAAAGCTGAATTTGTGACGATTATGTTACATCTCAGTAAGGCATCCCTCTGAGCGAAAGAAAAACAGTGACCACTAAATTCAAGGATGGATATATGTGTAAAACCTTAATGAACTTCAATAAAAGCACGTTAGCGGCGCTTTTACCCAATAAGACGCAAGACATACATTGCGTTGAGTTATTTGGGCAGCATGGAATAGCGTTACAGGAATCGATCTTAAACCAAATTGCCGTGTTTAAAGGAGCTGTAGAAACAAACGAATATGTCCTTGAGGGACCTGTGGAGATTCATGTTATTCAAGGAGAGGTTACGCTTAAACTCGTAAAGCTGTTGAATGTTGATGCGCAGCATATCGGGCAAATCGAAGTACAGAAGATGCCTTCTGCATTTACCCTTACGGCGAAAGACCGTGTTTCAATTGAGGGGAGTTACGCAATAAACCTTCTCGCTTCAACAGACGCTATTTGGTTTGTTAACTTGGGTAAATCGACTGAACAGGCGTATCGTATTCGAATTACCGCCAACGACCTCGCAATTCATTCTATCGAATATCGTTATCAACGGCATGAGCGTCTGTTGAATTTCGTTAATCTACTAAAGTTATCCGGTTGCAAGTCCAGTTTGAACGCGCTAATTCAGCTCTCACGTTCGTCATTGTTTGAACTTGCATGGCAGGCCATTGAAGGCATTAACTCGCGCTCGCCGGAGCGAGCGTTGATGCTATTGAAACAGTATCAGCTATTCCATGCGAATGCTCATGTCTCACATAAAGCGATTGAACACGTGTGTTCTAACCTTGCACTTGTGGGAGAAACATTATGACTGTGATTTATCGTCCCGTTGTACATCAACCTCTGGAACTTAAGACGTTTATAGAGGAAACCAAACGCGTAATGCAATGTGGTTTGTCAACGGCAAAACAAGATAGGCTTTTAGCCCCGTTACTGTTTCGCCTAAGTAAGAACAAGCATTTTTTGATTGATAACGTGGTAAGAGAAATTCAGGCATTTGGTGAGCTGCCAGACATTGGAGCGATAGGGCACGCGAGTGTTTTTGCTTTATTTGAGCATGATGAGCTTGGGTTTAAGTTACAAGCACGTTTTCTAGGCAAGCGCAGGCTAGAGAATCGTTCTTCAACGTGTAACGTAATTAAAGGTCAAACGACTAAACATCGAACATTGCAAGTGCATTATGTTGGACGACCAAGTCTGTTCACATGTTACTCATTTTCTGAAACTCACCCGTTGGTCGAAGGTGCTTTTGTGCGGATAGTTAAACAAAGTGAGTGCATCGCAAATGACATGCAGGTTTATGTCTTTGAACCTGCTCACGACATCATTAGTTACCCAGACCTTGCCGACTTTTCCGTGGTGCTTGAATTAGTGCTGACTAATGAAGTTTTTGATGAGTACGAGTTTGATGTGACCACAGGCGAAGTACTAAGGCATAGCTCGTCGAATGAAAATAAAACGGTGAAATTAGTTCAGGAAATCAAAGCCGCTCTATTAGTCTAAGCAGAGCAAGGTTTTCCCAAAAACTCGGGAGCGAATTAGCAATAGCTATACCGCTCCTTTAGCTGACAATTGCAATCTAAGCAGGCTTCCTTTACAGCGCTAAGTTGCTGTCCTACCTTAATTACTAGATTAATTAAATCTTTGCGATGGCAAAAAGGGCGTTGAATGACGAAAGGGTGATTGTGTTTAGGCGCAGTCCTTTTGCATCTTCAATGTGCAAGCCAAAGACAAGGGATGAGTTTACCATAACGAAAAAAGCCGAAGCGACATGATAGAGTTATCAACGCAAACTATTTTGATTATGAGTGCCATCAGCATAATAACGTCGGCTATCGCTTTGACGTTCCTTTGGATGGCAAACCGCGATATAAAAGCAACGGCTTATTGGGCGATTGCGCCATGGCTTCTCTTTGTTAACTTCTCCTTTTTTGCATTGCAAAATGTATTACCTGATTTTATGCGCTTTGTACTCTCTAATTGGTGCGGTCAGCTATCATTCTTGTTGATTTTATTGGGGATATATCAAGCGCTTTGCAACCGAATACCGGTTGAGTTCGTGGCCGCTTACTTCAGTATTTTTGCCATGCTGCAACTCAATTTTACCTACATTTACCCAAGCTACGAAGGGCGACTTCTGCTTGGTATGAGCTGTTTATTGATCACAGGTATTTGGATTTTATATTGCCTTTTTAGGTATCGGCGAAAAGCCACTAATAAGAGTGCGTTCTTGGTCGGCGTGGGTATCATTGTGCTCATCATTGCAGCGGTAATTCGTGGGTTGTCAGCTGTTCAGCCCGGAAATATGGGGGCGCTGCAAGATCAAAGCTTCGTGATGCATTGGTTTATGATTTCAGTCATGATAAGTCAGCAATTTTTTAATTTTGGCTTAGCAATCATGGTCGGTGCGCCGCGACTTGAGCGAAATCAACAGACTCAACAAGCGCTTGTCACTGCTAATCAAAGTTTGGCTGAGGCGAAACTGAAAGCAGAAGAGGGGTCTAAATTAAAATCCGAGTTCTTGGCGAATATGAGTCACGAAATTCGCACGCCGATGAACGGTGTCATTGGCATGCTGAGTTTATTAGAAAAGGAAAAGCTCTCAGAGCAGCAAGCAAACTACGTTAATATTGCGCGCTCAAGTGCACAAAGTTTACTCACGCTAATTAATGACATCCTCGATTTTTCGAAAATTGAAGCGGATAAGCTAGAGCTTGAAAGAATCAGTTTTTCTTTACCTGCGTTGGTTTCCGAGCTTGTAACGGCTTTCTCATACAAGGTGGACCCGCATAATGTCGAGTTGGTGCTTGATACGGCTGAAATGAAACACCTGCAATTGATGGGGGACCCGATACGGTTTAGACAAATCTTGAGTAACCTACTCAGCAATGCCATCAAGTTTACCAAGGAAGGAGAAATTATTGTTTCCTTACGAACAGAGAGAACTGGAACAGGTATTGAGCTGAGCGGATTTGTAAAAGATACGGGGATAGGTGTATCTAAAGAGGAGCAATCGCGACTTTTTGCCTCCTTTACGCAAATTGATGCGACGACAACGCGGAAGTATGGTGGTACGGGATTGGGTTTAGCCATCGTCAAGAAATTGTGCGAGCTAATGGGCGGTGACATTAGTGTGAGTAGTGAACGCGGGAACGGGAGTCAGTTTTCTTTTCACGTATTATTCGAAGAAAATAACTTAGAGCATGATGCTGCAATTTATCCGCAAAAGGAAAAGGCAATTTTACTCGTCGAAAGCAACGCCTCGGCAAATCAATGTATGTCACAAATGCTAGAGATGTGTGGATGTAAAGTTGATTCTGCGGCGACGTTATCAAATGCACTTAGTCGTATAGAGCAAAACCAATATGATGTCGTGATGTTATCTCGACGAGTAGAACAAAAGCATACTGATGATTGGATAAAGACGATACAGCGTTATCAAAAGGCCGATGTGATCATGCTCGGGAGCATTGCAGACAGTGAAGACAAACAAGCGTTTTTGTCTCTTGGTTACGTTGACTATCTACAAAAACCGTTGACGCCTTCCAATTTAAAGCAACTACAAAAGCATTGTGATGAATTTCACAATCAAGCAGAGCAACCAACAGAACATCAAGAATCTCAATTGTTTACGGGTCAGCACGTGCTTTTGGTTGAAGACAATAAAGTGAATCAGATTGTCGCCACGAAAATGCTCGATAGAATGGGTTTATCAGTCAGTATCGCAAGCAATGGCGCTGAAGCGTTAATGCTTCTTGTGCAACACGACGACGTGCAAAACCCCATTTCACTGATTTTAATGGACTGTCAAATGCCAGAAATGGATGGTTTTGAAACTACGTCACGCATTCGCAAAGGTGAAGGCGGCGAGGAGTTAAAACGAATTCCCATTATCGCTTTAACCGCCAACGCCATGAAAGGAGATGAAGAAGCGTGTTTAGAAGCGGGCATGAATGGTTACATTGCTAAACCCATCCAAGAAGAAGCCTTAACCAAATCACTGAGTGACTTTTTGAGATCATATTGAATGGCAGTCTGATGTATCACTGATTTTCGGTAAAATGAAATCGCCTGAATAGACATTGTCTAAATCAACCAGATGTCTCGTTTTAACTGGTTTTCGCACATTTCATCATCGCGTGTTTCTGCTTTGCATACGTATTCAATGTGATGTTTAAAAATTAATCTCTATATTGTTATTGGTTTGTAAATATAAACTTTATAACAACAAATAGAGAACACATTATGACAACAACAGCATTGAAGACATTCAAGATCGGGGTCTTATTTGGCCTCGGCACATTATGCCAAAGTAGCGCTATCGCAGCGCCAACCACGTTTGTCCACTTATTCGAATGGTCATGGCAAGATGTTGCAAAAGAATGTGAAACCTATCTTGGGCCAAGAGGGTACGCAGCGGTTCAAGTTTCACCACCAAATGAACATGTAACAGGTGATCAATGGTGGACGCGTTATCAACCTGTAAGTTATGCGCTGACTAGCCGAGGCGGCAGCCGCGCTGAATTTGTCGATATGGTTGCTCGGTGTAAGGCGGCCGGGGTAAATATTTACGTTGATGCGGTGATTAACCATATGGCTGCGGGCAGCGGTCAAGGCGTTGCTGGTACATCGTTTACTCTCAAACAGTTTCCAATTTACAACACGTGGGATTTTCACGATACGTGCGCAATAAACAACGAGGATTACGGTAATAATCCTTGGCGAGTGCAAAACTGTGAACTGGTGAGCTTGCCTGATTTGAATACGGGATCGTCTTACGTGCAAGGTAAACTGGCAGGTTATTTGAACGACCTAATATCAGTTGGGGTCGCTGGATTTAGACTGGATGCCAGCAAACATATGGCTGCGTCTGACATTGCGAGTGTACTGAGTCAAGTGAATGGTGCCCCTCTCGTTTTTCAGGAAGTGATTGATCAAGGTGGCGAGGCTGTTTCGGCGAGCGAGTACTTTGGAAATGGTTTGGTGACCGAATTTAAGTATACGACTAAATTAGGCGAAACCTTCAAGTCAGGTAAGCTTGCTTGGTTGAGTAACTTTGGTGAAGCGTGGGGGATGATGCCAAGCTACAAAGCGGTGGTATTCGTGGACAATCACGACAATCAACGAGGACATGGCGGTGCGGGTAACGTGGTTACCTATCAAGACGGCGCTCTCTATGATTTAGCAAATGTGTTTATGTTGGCGTATCCGTATGGATATCCAAAAGTGATGTCGAGTTTTGACTACCATCACGACACGGATGCAGGTGGGCCGACTTACCCTGTGCACGATGGAGCAAATTTAAATTGTTTCGGCGATGGTTGGCAGTGTGAACACCGTCATCAAAAAATATCGGGTGCCGTTGATTTTAGAAACAACACAAATGACGTGTGGCAAATTTCGAACTGGTGGGACAATGGCAATAACCAAATCGCGTTTTCTCGCGGAGCAAGCGGATTTGTTGCCATCAACCGAGAAAACGGCACGATGCAACAAACCTTGCAAACAGGCCTAAGTGTAGGTCGCTATTGTGATGTTCTTTCAGGGCAAATATCCGCGGACAAGTCATCGTGCTCAGGGCAAACCATCGACGTCGACGCAAACGGGTTTGCGCTTGTCAATGTTCCTGCAATGAATGCTGTCGCTATCCACAAAGGCGCTAAACTTGAAGGCTCATCGTCTGCGAATTGGAAGCGCACCGTCGTCTTTATCAAAGCACAAACTCAGTCAGGTCAAGATATGTTTGTTCGTGGTGGGATTGACTATGCTTATGCGGCATCGCAAGGGAAGAACTGCAATTCGAATGCTCTGTTGTGTGCTCTGCCGATCCGACACAACAATTTACTCAACACCACCACTCAAAACTGGAAACAAGGTGATAATTATTTAGATTGGCAAGGCCTTGAAGCGACTCAAGGCGCTGGCGCTGAGGGAAGTGCATTGGACTGGACCACCAATATTTGGCCAAGCGCCTGGGGAACAAAACGCACGGTGTCAGTCGACGGATATGGCGAAACACCGCTCAATCAGTGGGGCGATCATTACTGGATGTTAGATGTTGATATGGATTGCGCCAACACTGTCAATGGCTGGTTTGAAGTGAAAGCGTTTGTGAAAAATGGCCAAGGTTGGGAAGGCGATATTCAGCAAGCGGGAGCACCGTATCAATCGAAGAATCATTTTGCGCAATGTGGCAGGGTGAATGTCTTTGAGTTTGGCCAAAACCAAACCCTCATTCAAGACTTTTAATTCTCCCAGAAGAGGGCGAAAGCCCTCTTTTTTTACATTAATTTGGGTGGCACAAAGGCATTAAGTTTTGCGTTTGTTGGCGACTCCAATGTGAAGATAGCAAGCGAGCCTTTCTTTACGTTGTACACAGACGTTTTACTACTAAGTAAATACCCGAGGTAACGTGAGATATTCGGTTCATGACTCACAATTAATGTGACGTCGGGTAATTCGTCAAAGGACTGCGTGAGCCAATCTGTAAACTTTTTCATCGGGGCTGCAAGTCCCAGAGCCTCTTCAACAACCAATTCTATGTCACTCGACTTATCCAGTTTTCTGGCTTGTTTTACAAGGTGTTCTGCGGTTTGTAACGCACGAACATAATGGCTGGATACAATTTTGTTTGGCACAAGTTCAAGTTTGTCTAAAAAACGCATTGCTTTTTTGGCTTGCTTTGTACCCGTTGCAGTCAGATGTCGGTCAATGTCGAGTAATTCATCGCGAAGCGCTTCAGCGCGAGCATGGCGCATAATGATCACGGTTTTTGAACTAGTCATGGAATTCCTTTTTGATTGGTAAACGTCTATGCATCTTAGCTTATGCACTAATTCTCACGAAGCCAATAACAAGTTGAAAAATTCGCATATTCTTCAACTCGATTAGCAAAGCAACGGCGGGATCAATATGTTAGGTTTCTAATTACCAAGTTAGAAGGAAATTAAAATGAATGCAAAATCGGTCGCTACCATTGTGTTGTGCAGTCTGCCTTTCGTCTCTTTGGCATCAGAGTCTACGTGTTCAAACGAAAGTCTAGAGGGTAGTTGGACGCTCAACTACGCCAAGTATACAAACAGTGCAGGTGTTGTCGTCGGTGAAATTAAAGACAAATCAACGTTAAGTCGAAAATCGCTGGTGGATGGCACCGTACATTTTATTACGTGGACGCCAAACGGTGAGGTGAAAGTAGCGGCAAGCGGACATTATTCATCAGCGAATGGGCGTTACATTGAAACGGTTGACATCAGTACGTACGAGGGAATATTGGGAAAAACGTTCGATTTTGGTTGTCGTTTGGAAAATGGTGTGTGGATCCATGAAGGCTTAGAAAACGACCTCACCATATTGGAAAAATGGACGAAAACGAAATAAGAAACAGGTGCGAAGCTAATGCCTCGCACTTGACAATCATCTTAGTTAAAGCGTGCTTTTAATACAGTTGCCAAAGCCGTCGTTGGTCTGCCGAGTAGTTTTGACAATGTTTTTGAATTGTCTTCTAACCAGCCTTGGGTAATTCGGTATTCAGAATCCGCAAGCATTGCCGCAAACCCTTCAGGTAAACCGACTTGAGTAAGAAATGAAGCAAAGTCAGATTGACCGATGAAACGAGGGGCTAACGGTTTTCCGGTGACTGCGCTTGCCTGCTCTGCAAGTTGTTCAAGAGTAAATCCAACGTCTCCCGCAAGTTCATAGGTTTTATTTTCGTGACCGGTTTGAGTTAACACATTTGCCGCGGCTTCAGCGTAATCTTGACGCGTTGCGGCACTAATCACACCTTCGTTCGCTGCACCCGTTAATACACCGTATTCCAATGACGCGGCTAAGTTGTCCGTGTAGTTTTCGATGTACCAACCATTGCGCAAGATTGTGGTAGCAAGACCGCTTTCTGCCAGCAATTTTTCTGTTTCTTTGTGCTCTTCGGACAATAACATCGGTGACGTGTCCGCTTTTAACAAACTGGTGTAGACGAGCTGTTTTACGCCGACGGATTTTGCTGCATCAATTACATTTTTATGTTGTGCAGTGCGACGACCAATCGCATTGCTCGAAATAAGTAAGACTTTTTCAACGCCTTCCAATGCCTTTACATAGGAGGCCGTATCGTCGTAATCGGCTTCACGAATGGTGACACCAAGCGCGTCAAGTTCCGCTGCTTGTGCTTTGTTGCGTACAAGCGCAACGATTTCCGAAGCGTTGATTTTGCTCGTTAATGATTTGACGACAAGTTGTCCAAGTTGGCCGTTTGCACCTGTTATTGCAATCATGGTTTTCTCCAAATTTGATAGGGAATAAATTCAATGAGGTAAGTTTGCAATAAAAACGCTGTCACCATAAGATGGCTAAAAATGAATGGAGTGTTCGGAAAATGATTACAATCAACGCTAATACACTTAAGTTGTTGAATGTCTTTGTGCAAGTCATAAACGCGGGAAGTTTTGCTGGTGCTGCACGTAAAATGACAACAAGTCGCTCTCGAGTGAGTGAGCAAGTTAGCACGCTCGAACTGCAGCTGAATGTACGACTATTGCATCGAAATACGCGTTCGCTGCAACTGACAATGGAAGGCGAGAAGCTTTATGAAAAGGCGAAGCAGCTCGAACTGATACTGCAAGAAATCGAACAGGATCTCGTTGCAGAAGAACCAAGTGGCGTAGTGCGCCTGACGATGAACCAAGACGTCGCTGAGCAATTTATCATTCCTTTACTACCTAAGTTTGTTGAACAATTCCCTAAAGTGACGCTGGATTTTGTGCTGGATGACAAACCGCTTAATTTGGTGGAGCAACAAATTGACTTGGCCATTCGGGTTGGCATTCCAAAAGACAGCAGTTTAATTGCAAGGCCGCTTCACCAAGATAGTTTTGGTCTGTTTGCGAGTTCCCGCGTTTATTGCACAACACGGACTGCCTAACACAATTGACCACATTTCTGCACTGCCATGGATTTGTTTAACTCAGCTGGCTTCCAATAATGGTTTGGAGTTTTATGAAGATGAAACGTTACACATCGTAAAGCCGACACACTTTCATCAGTGCGATTCACCTCGTCACGTACAAATTATGGCTGCAATGGGTTTAGGTATTGCGGTGTTATTGCCAAGCATGATCAAAGATGAACTTCAAACGGGTCAGCTTATTCCACTATTTCCATCGTTTCGAGGCAAGCCGCTTGTGTTTTCATTAGTGTATCCATCTCGAAAACAGTTACCTCAACGAACACAAGCGGTAATCGATTTTATTTTGCAAGAATGCAAATTCTAGTGTTACAGGGCATTTGCAAGGAGCAGCCCTGACGACGTCAGAATAACGCTAAACGTCAGAGCCATGCCAATTTGACGCAAAATGAGGGGTTCAGGTTGGCGCGAAATGCTCAGTGCGTGAAGCGAGCGCCCGATGAAAAGCGCAAGGCCAAGGCCATGGGCCAGTAAAAGCGATTGATAGGCGGTTTCAACTAAATAAATAAGCAATAAAGTAAACGGGACGTACTCTGCAAAATTACCATGCGCACGGATAGCGCGTTGAATGTCGATATTGTTGTTGTCACCGAGTGCAACATGTAGTTTTTTACGCCTAAAAATAACGCGAAAACTCAAAAACACATAGAGAAACCCGAGTAGCGCTGCGTAGATATAAACGACCATTTATTTTCCTTATAAACTTAAATACGATGTAAAAATCAGCTCCAGCTTAAAGCGGATTTTTTACCGATTTATTTTCCCTGAACAGTTTTGCCGAGCAAAGAATTGGCCCCAGATTACGGGAAAGTGTGGGTATTATACAAGCGATTCGTTTATGGCTTTAATGACGGCTTGCGTTCTATCGGCGACGTCTAGTTTTGCCAGAATGGTTGAGACGTGATTGCGAATTGTGCCTTCTGAGTTATTTAGGGTCTGCGCAATGACTCGGTTAGACATGCCTAAAGACAGACATTTGAGGACTTCTAACTCTTTTTCAGTAAGTGTGGATGGCGTTGCATGACTGGAGGTTAATAAATATCGTGTCAGTGCAGGTTGCAATACCTGTTGCCCATTACACACGGCTTTGATGGCACTCAGAAGATGCTCTAATTCGGCATTTTTCAAGATGTAACCCATCGCACCCAGCGCGATGGCTTCGACTAACACATCACAGTCTTCAAATGTAGTAATGATAAGAACTGGCGTGTGGTTCTGTTGTTCCTGCATTGCTTTTAAAACATCAAGGCCACCCATTTTCGGCATACGCATATCAAGTAAAATGATGTCGAAATGCTCAACAGATAACTGCTTCATACATTCTATGCCGTCTTCTGCGGTTGCTTTTACGCAAAGGTCTTTATCGAGTTCTAATAGATTTTTGAGGCCAAGTCGCACCAAGTTTTGGTCTTCAACAAGTAAGCACGAGATCATATTAAACGACCTCCTGAGTTGAACGATTGAACGGGATCTTGAGACTCACTGATCAGTGCATTGTTCAACAGACGCTGCGTAAATTCGCCGCCGAGCATAGCAACACGTTCGTTCATGCCTTTTAGGCCATTGCCAAGCTTAGGTAACACGGATTCGCGAGCGTTGTGCATTGCAGTGACCACGATGGGAGCGTCTTTTTCGGTTTCATCTCTTGAGATAACGAAGTCAATAGCAGAAGCATTGGTGTGTTTTAACGTATTGCTGATCATTTCCTGACAAAAGCGAATGACACATAACCCAATTTGTTGTGGAAGCGGTTCCAAATTGGGTGAAATCTCAAGCGTACATTTTAAGGTCGGTGTAGCGCGAAATAAGTCCGTTAGTGAGGTTTTAAGTAGGCCAAAATCGTTACGCTGTGCAGAAACAATATGCCTAACTTCTGCGAGGATTTCTTGGCTTAGCGCGTGGCACTGACTTACGGTTTCCGTCATCTCTTGGGGCGCTTGGCGTTTTAGAAAATCGAGATTAATCGAGAGCGCTGTTAATTTGTGGCCGAGTGAATCATGCAGCTCGCGAGATAGGGCTAAGCGTTCTTGCTCTGCACTCATCGCCTTCATCATATTTTGCGTCGCTTTGAGTTCTTTGTAGTTTTGTCTAGATTGGTAATGCATGTTGAGACTTTCAACAAAACGGCGGCTAAGAATGCCATTAAAAATCGCAAAAATACCCCAAATTGCAAGCGCTATCCAAGGTATCGTTTCATGCTTGTAAAACAGCAAAACACCACAGTATGTCGCGAGTAGCGCAAGGATACATCCAAACAAGGTAGTGGGTTTGAAATGCGCGCTAAATAAGGAGGAAAACATTGCCATATGAATAAGAACGAGGCTTGTGTTCGTAAGCGGAAAGAGGCAAGCAATTAAAGCAAAATAACCACTCGCGTAGCGTGCGACATTGTCGTTTGGCGTCCGAATAATCGCCAATAACAAGAAAAGAATAAGCAAGTGAACCGGCAATTGAAGAAATAGAGTCAATGTGGACGGAGTATAAAACACGCAAGCGATAGTCACAGCGAGCCACGAAGCAACAGTCGAAAGGCGCCAATCTGCAGTATGTTTGATGGTATTTTGCATCGAGAGATGATTATTGTTCTTATTGATTATACCATTATGACAAACTGTACCTATGTCGAACAGTGCTAAATGTCATAGTGAATCGTGCAATATGACACTGTTACGAGAACGGAAAACACCGTAAGGTATATGGGATTTTACCGCTTTTAAGGGAATGTCGTATGACGCAAAATGTACTTTTTTCATCTCCAGCTTCCATTCAAATGGGGGCTGCGAAAGCAGATGGTAAGCTTTCATTAACTGACTCACAGTTGCATTTCGAACCTTCAAATAAAATGCTGCCACTTGGCCCTTATCATTTTGAGCGCAGTGATATAACACACATTGAGAAATGCACAGGTAAAGGCGCTGGCTTTATTCCAATCACAACAGACGCGTTTCGCGTGACGATTCACGACAGCAAACGAATTGAGTTTATTGTTGCGGATGTTGATGAATGGATTTCATTATTAGCCGAGTAAGTGTGACTCAAAATGAGTGACTCATATCTCTAAAAGGTGAAAGAACAGATTCTGATAGATTAAGATTGGCAAGCGTGGGAATGTAGTGACTCACATTCCCCATGGAGGAAAAGGTTAATCAGGCCTCGCAATTGCGAAAGGCGCGGTTATCCCAGCGTAATCTCCAGCGCCGAGTCGTGCGAGAGGGGATACCTTATCTGCGTGGATTTTAAGGCGATCTTTAGCATCTAACTCAACGACTTGGTCATCCAAATACAGCGTTTTTATTTCGACGAATACCAGAGTTTGAGGTACATCACCTAATTCTTTTGTTTCATAGAGCTCGCAACCATACGCTATCGTGCATTGCTTAACTCGTGGCAAGGGGAAGCCGTTGAAATCCACTACGTCGATATTATTGAGCGAGACTTCAGATTCGCCATGGTCGAGTGTAGCCGCAGTATTGGTGACCAGATTGGCATCGTGACTTGAAGCAATATGTATTACACAACGCTTGTTCTCAAGGAGGTTTCTAACCGTATCTTTGACTTCACCATTTGGTTTTTTACCCACAGAAAACATCAATAACGGCGGCGCGCTCGATACCGCGGTAAAGTAAGAAAAAGGCGCAAGATTATAGTTTTTATGACCTGAATCCGTCAGAACCCAAGCAATGGGTCTTGGAATGATGGTTTGCGTCATTAAATGATATATTTGAAGCGGGTTAAAGGATGAAAAATTCAGTTCCATGAGCTGCCTGTTGTAAATGCCATATACGAATTTTATGTTGCCACAGTTACCGCTTAGGTAAAAGTCGCCTTCTCGAAAGATTTAGCGACTTGGTCTCGTTATTCTGTATATGGACAGCCGTTTTGCTGTTAGGCTACTTTGAACTGATTCACCATTGTGTTTAGTTCACACGACATTTCACTTAGTTGATGGCTGGAGGCTTGTGTGTGCTTAGCGCCCGTTTCGGTTTGTTCAGCAACGCTTGAAATCCCCAGCATACCTTGTACCACATCGGAAACCGCCGAACTTTGTGATTCAGACGCTTCGGCAATTAAACGATTGATCGCGCTAATTTCAGTGACTGAAGCATCAATGGCTGAGAGCGCATCGTTACATTGCTGGCTCAACGAGATGCTAAGTTCGGTGGCTGTCTTGCAGGTCATCATGTCATTTACGGTGGCTTCAACACCTTTTTGTATTTCGGAAATAATCGTTTGAATGTCGAGTGTTGACTGTTGAGTGCGCATTGCAAGGGTTCGGACTTCATCGGCAACAACGGCAAAGCCTCGGCCTTGTTCACCCGCTCGAGCAGCTTCAATTGCAGCGTTAAGTGCTAAGAGGTTCGTTTGCTCGGTAATCTTGTTGATTACTTCCAAAACTATCTCAATTTGGCTTGACGACTGTTGTAAATGACTCGCCGCTATCGTGGCAGAGTCGACACGGTTTGAAATTTGCTCAATACTTTCAACAGTTTGAATGAGACTCTGCAATCCAGATTCGGTCAGCTCGGTCGTGTGGTTGACTTTGTTAAGTGCCACTTGAGTTTGATGGAAAACCTGAGCAGCTGATTGCTCAATTTGCCCAATTTGTTGGGTGGCCATGTCGGTATCCGCGTTTTGCTGCGCAATACCTTGCTGAATTTGGTTCGTTACACAAGCGAGTCTCTTCTGCAGAGGATGCTAATGCACAGGTGTTATCATTAATGCTGTTTACGACTTCTCTAAAGTCAGCGGTCATTTCGTTGAACGCTTGAGCCATCGTTGCAAGCTCGTCATTGCCTTGATTTTTTAGGGTAATGGTTAAGTCTTTATTTTGCGCAATGTCGGTCATCGTGCGTGTCATTTTATTCAAAGGCTTTATGATGTTTCTAGCCACAAGCGATGATAGTGTTAGCAGTATGGCGACGTAGGCAATTGTTTCAATAAGCAACTGAACAAGCGTATCTCGGTATTGTTTTTCAACGTCAGTTAGATAGATTCCTGTGCCGATGATCCAGTCAAAGAAACGCAACTGTTTAACAAATGAAAGTTTTTCTTCTTGATCGGACGAGTTCCGGTTTGGGCCATTCATAGCTCACAAACCCTTCTCTGTGGCGTTTAGCCGTCTCAACAAAAAGCGTAAATGCTTTAGAAATAAAAGGCTTGCTATGATAAACCATGGACAGCCCGTTTAATTCTGGTTTAATCGGGTGAGCGACCATGTCGCCGCTATTTGAAAATAGGAAAAAATAGCCCGATGGTTCATATCGTGAATTGTTGATCAATTCAATGGCAGCTCGTTTTTTCGATTGCTCATCAAGAGAATCGTTAACGGCAATTGAATTCAACTGAGATTCAAGCGTTTGAATGAGCGTAACGGCTTTGTTTTGTCGTTCTGCTATCATAGTCGATTTTAATTTGCTGGCTGACAACCATTGCAAAGTGATGATAATGACACTGGCTAATACAATAATGAGCCTCAGTTTCGCTGCCACTTTAAGTTTACTCAGCAAATAATTGATTTTCATAATGAATACCTCTCTCGAATCGATTATGACAGCGTTGTCTTTGGTGCGCAGTGTACGGATTTTGAGCTTAAAATAAAGGTTGGTTGGAATCGTTCAAGGTACGTCGTGGCGGCGCAAGATGGTAGATAGTTGATATTGCTTCTTATTTGTTTTGCTATTGTTTTGTAAAAATAAGTAAATGTGTAGCCTTTTGTGTGGATTTGTTAATTTGTTTTACATAGTTATTGGCTGTTCAGCCATTCAATAGCAGGAGCTTCACAGGTAAAATTTTTGATTTTCAAATTGTGTTTTTCCGCAAATAATTCAATAAGATCGTTCTTGAATTCATTTTGGTTAATGATGCGTGCAATTGAAATGTCTAAATGCTGTTGTTCAATATGGTAGAGAATATCTATCATCTTTTCACTGGAATAATCTAGCGTTAATTCTTCAACATTTATCAATAATTTGGTTAGGTTGTTCTCTTTGGCTATAAGCGTCAGCACATCAAACATTTGCTTCACTTCCTCTGCCTTGCCGTGGCCTGTTGCTTTGGCACGTAGCAATAAACTTTCTTTCTCAAACTCCGTTGTATAGAAGAAGGGGCGTTCCCTATGTGGCATCGAGTTGCTCTCTTATAAAAAACCATCTTAAGAAAATATAGCATGACCAAAGAGAAACGGATTGAAGGATTTGTATAATCTTTACGCTTGTTCACAAAACTTCGTGAAGTTAGATTGCTGGCCCCATTTTATTTGGATAGGATTTGGGTAAGCCTAACTTGTTTTCTATGTATGTGAATTACTTAGCTCTCGTATGTTTGTCATTTTATTTTGCAGCTTTAGCCGTTTGTGCTGGGAGCTCGTCTGACTTTGCGCAGATGAAACAAACATTAACACATACCCCAGAGGCTTTTATGGAACGGTGGGATACCGTGCAGAAGCGAACTCCCTCGAAGGGGGCCTATTTAGAGCATATTTTTGTTCTGCGCGCGGCAGTTGAAACAAAAGATGTTGCGCTCTTTAACGATGTCGCACTTCGCTTAACAAGCGCAGAGTACGCCGTTTACTTTCGAGGTAGTGAACACAAACTATTGAACAACTGGGCAATTTTACTCAGGCATCAGAATGCGTTTGAGCAATCGCGAAGGGCATATGAATGTGCAAAGGACATCGCTTTCGCAAATGAAGATACGGAGCAAGTCGTCAAAATTGCGTTGAATTTACATTCGATTTTGCTCAAACAAGGAAAGTTGGATGAAGCCAAAGAAGTGCTGAGAGAAGTGGAAATCCTGTCTAAAGAAACCGCCTATTCAACGCGGTTGAGCCATAAGTTAGGCATGTATTACCAAGCAGAAAAAGATTATGAAAGGGCTTCAGAATTTTACCAGCAGGCGTTTGTTCGATTTTCATTAGCGCATGACTTTGAACGCGCTGCTATTTCGGGGTTGAACTTACTGCATGTTCAACTAGTACAACGAAACCGGGTCGGTTTCTGGCGATATGCTCAGTCGGTGAAAGAAATTATTCAACAAGTGCCAAGAAATAATTCTCAGTATCTACTACATTTCAGCGTAATGCAGAAGATTGTGGAAGTAATGGCGTTTGAGTTTTCAAAGGAAAGAGCGAATTTACCTGAGCACTGGCAAGAAATGATGTTTAAGTACGGCTTGAACGAAGAAGTAGAACTTTATCGAGCCATGATTGGCTTGACGTCGGGTTATGTTCAGCAAACTAGCAATACCAAACGCCAAGTCAGGAATGAGGTGTTACCAACACCGTCTTGGTACTTAAATTATTGCCAACAATGAAAGTGTTTTGCTCGAATTCAGCATTTAAATTAGTTAAATAGGGAAGGAATTAGATGAAAAAGTTGACCATATTCGGTTGTGCACTGGCGGGTAGCATGATGGCACTTGCACCTTCATGTGTACTTGCGCAGCCTAATTTTTGGCTAGAAAGTGCAAAGTTAAAAACCGCTTCGACGGTGGCGACAGACAATTTGATGGTACACAATGCGTATTCGATTAATGCGAATATGGTGGAGTTGAGCCAATTTTTGTTGAATTCATCTAAAACTGAATTTCATGTGTTGTTGCCCATGCCAGACGGACAACTTGCTCGTTTTAAACTCACGGACTCACCGGTTTACGCGAGTGAACTGCAGAAGAAATACCCTGAATTCAGAACGTTTGAAGGCGTTCAGGAAGACAATCCGTTAAACCGAGGTCGTTTTGACATCACTCCTCAGGGCTTTCACGGCATGTTTTTGTATAACGGCCAGCGCGCGTTTATTGACCCCGTTAAGCAAAGTAACCGTGCGGCACACATAAGTTACTTTAAGGCGAATGCAGTACCTTCTGATTCGATTAAAGATAAGGTATTACGTGTTACGCGTGAGCAATCATCAAAGCCGATGCAAAATACCAAGCTTGCTGGAGGAATTAAAACCTATCGAGTGGCCATTGCAGCAGCAGGCGAATACACCGCGTTTCATGGTGGCACTAAGGCATTAGCACTTGCTTCAATGGTAACAGCGCTAAACCGCATTAATGAAGTGTACAAGGTGGATTTAGGTGTTCAACTTGAGCTTGTCGCGAACAATGATGCCATCATCTTTACAGATGCCGCGACCGATCCTTACAACAATACAGATGACGATTTAGATGCCAACCAAGCCGTTGTAAATGACGCTATTGGTGTCAGTAATTACGATATTGGTCATGTGTTTAATACCGGAGGTGGCGGTGTTGCATACTTAGGTGTCGTTTGTGATGACAACTACAAATGGGGTGGCATGACGAGAACCGAGTAGCCCAACGAACGATCCATTTGTTATCGATTACGTAGCCCACGAGATGGGTCACCAATTTGGTGGTGCCCATAGCTTCAATGGTACGAATGGCGCATGTGGTAACCGTTCCAATGACGATGCCTATGAGCCTGGAAGTGGTTCAACTATCATGGCTTATGCGGGGATTTGTGGTGAAGAGAATTTGCAAAGTAATTCAGATGCTTTTTTCCACTCACACTCAGTCGAGCAGATGCGTGACTACATAACCACTTCAGCTGCCTGTGGTACGCTAACGCCGAGTACAAACGTAGCGCCTACAGTGAATGCGGGAAGTGATTACACCATTCCGGCGAATACGGCGTTTAAACTCACCGGCACTGCATCTGACACAGATGGAGATGCACTTCGTTATTCTTGGGAGCAATTTGACCTAGGAACATCGTCATCAAGTGCGGCGACAATGGTGGATGACGGGTCTCGACCAATCTTTAGAGCTTGGATGCCTACAACCGAGCCAGTTCGCGAGTTTCCGCGTTTAAGTGACGTACTCGCAAGTAAAACGACCATTGGTGAGTCATATCCTACGACGTCAAGAACGATGAATTTTAAACTTATCGCCAGAGACGAGAAAGGCAATGTCGGCTCAGATTTGATGAAAGTCACCACCGTGACGACAGCTCAGCGTTTTGAAGTCACTGCACCTTTAAAGAATGCTGTTTGGTCTGAAAATGATACGCCGACCATAACTTGGAATGTTGCAGGGACAACGGCTTCACCTATTTCATGCAGTAATGTGGATTTGGTCTTAGCGGCTGATGGAGAAACGTTTTCTACTGTCCTAAGAAGCAATACGCCTAACGACGGCAGCGAAACGGTCAATGTTCCCTCTTTGCAGAGCGCAAATGCCCGATTAATGGTGCGTTGTTCGGATAACATCTTCTTCGCGGTGAACGAGGGTGCATTTACCATCTCAGGCAAACCGAATGTCATTGCGCCGCAAATAGTCGGACAAAAATCAATCGTTGGAAATGAAGACAACTTAACAGCAATCAATTTGTCTGATTTAGTGGTTAACGATGCGGATAGCGAATTTCCTGCGGCGTTTTCACTCAGTGTTTTGAGTGGCACTAACTACACGGTCACTGGAACGAGTATTTTGCCAGCGGCTGATTTTAATGGCGTCCTTTCGGTGCCTGTTACTGTGAACGACGGTAAGTTTGACAGTAACCAATACACATTAACGGTTACCATCAATGCGGTAAATGATGCGCCGAAAATCGTCAGTGGTGCCGGCTTGGTTGTGGAAGAAGATACAAGCTTTGCCGTCTCTAGCCAAAACTTTATCATTACAGACGTTGATAGTGCACTAACTGACTTGTCGATTAACGTACTGGCTGGCACAAATTATAGTGTGAGCAATAATACCGTGACCCCAAAAGCTGATTTTGCGGGTAGTTTAAGTGTCAATGTGGTCGCTACCGATAACATTACACAAAGTGATGTTTACCAGCTTAATGTCGACGTTACGCCAGTAAATGATGCACCTCGTGTGGTGGGTCAAAATGCATTGAGCGTGGCGGAAGACACCGCTTTCTCGCTCTCATTATCTGAGATACAAGTTGTAGACCCGGACAGTGCCTCATCACAAATTACAGTAGCGGTTCGGGAAGGGAACAACTACACGTTCAATGGCAATACAATTCAGCCTGCGGTGAATTTTAATGGTGATTTGACCGTAAATGTCGTCGTGTCGGATGGAGTAATTGAAAGCAGCTTGTATCCGATTAGTGTGTCGGTGACGCCTGTAAATGATGCACCAGTCGCGAACAGCGATTCTTTTAGCGTTGTGCAAGGTTCCGCTGCTGTGGATCTTAACGTGGTAAGCAACGACACGGATGTAGATGGAGACACGCTAAGCATCACCAGCCTTGCCTACAATGGTGTGGGTACGGTGGTCACGACAGAAAGCGGTGTACGTTATACGCCGAGTGCGAATTTTACTGGAACCGAAACCATCAATTATACCATCAGCGATGGGAATGGCGCGCAGGCGAGCGCTACGGCAACCATTACAGTGACCGCCAAAAGTAGCTCAAGTTCCAGCAGCGGTGGCGGCAGCTTAGGATTTGGTGCTGCCTTACTCGGATTACTTGCGCTGCGTAGAGGAAGGAAAGCACGATGAAGCGTATATGTTTGATGATGGTAGGTTTAGCGTTCATTCTAAGTGGTTGTAACAAGTCTGAACAGGCTGCAGAGACGCCGATGAAAGAATCTATTCCGGCCCCCTTCACTTGGCTGATGAATGCGGACGCTTTAGCGGATGTAAACGCGCGCAGTGAACAACAAGATTATCGACTCATTGCATTGGCTAATCGTGGCACGACCGTGATTGGTGTTGATGATCCGGCACAGCAGCAGCGATTGAAAACGGCATGCGGCATTCGCCATGTAGAAGGGCTTGGCGATACCTTAGATAAACGTCTCGATCCTAAATGGCGGAAACAGGCACTCGATTACGCTAAAGCGTTCAACCAAGCGATGATAGCAAAGTGTGAAAGCAAATAACGCTAAATAAATTCAACGAGATAAAAGGGGACCTGAAGTATTTAGGTTCCCTTTTTATTGGCTGTAAATTTCTATTAAATCAAACGAAAGTATGGCAATGCTTTTTCGTCGTACGAGATTCTTGGTATTTTCTTGATCCGTTTAAATATCGAACCATACTTAAGTCATCCGATTCTTCTTTTCTTTTCCTATGGTTGCTAACACGTCAGTGGAAAAAGAGCTTGAATTAATCAAGCGTCAATTAGCGCGAGAAAAAGCGGGGCGGCAACGTGCTGAGGATTTGCTCGAAACAAAATCGCGAATGTTGTATGAGCTAAATCAGCAATTGTCTTCGACACTTGAATCATTGAAAGCTCACGAAATACAGCTTGTTCAACAAGAAAAACTGGCTTCCATTGGACAACTAGCTGCAGGGGTTGCACATGAGATTAATACGCCTGCTGGTTTTACGATGTGTAATTTGGAAGTGTTGCAACAGTACGTATTGTCGCTTCTGAACTATCAGGATTCGCTAAAAAAATCCGCAGGAATTGTTCCAAGTGATGTTCAAGCATTAGACGCACAATTTAATATCGATATGTTGCGAAAGGACATCCCTGATTTACTGGAAGAAACATTAGAAGGGATGAATCGTATTGCTGCGATTGTTAGGGAGTTACGTTCATTTGCTCGGCAAGGGGAAGACGAAAAACAATGGGTCAATATTGACCATCTGCTCAAAGAGACCTTGCATCTAGCCGCGGGACAAATTAAGTATCATGTTGAAGTGATTACTGATTTTTCAATAAAAAAAGACTTGTATTGCTCACCCGGGAAACTGAGCCAAGTATTCCTAAACCTGATTTTGAATGCAGGACAAGCGATAGAAGGGCGAGGGCACTTATGGGTTTCATCCTACGAAACGCAAGATAAAGCCGTTATTACGTTTCGTGATGATGGTATTGGCATGGACGAACAAAATAAACAAAAAGTGTTTGACGCTTTCTTTACGACTAAACCAGCTGGTAAAGGCACGGGACTCGGGTTGTCTATCTCGATGGACATCATTAATCAACACAACGGCTCCATCACGGTAGAAAGTACACTAGGGGAAGGGACTGAGTTTGTGATTGAGCTGCCAATCATTGCGAAAAGCGAGGATGATGCATGAAAGGTCATATTTTCAATTTGTTAGAAGCGTTTATCGAAGAAGTCGCAGGACAAGAAAAGCTTTTTGATATTCTGGACGCGTGCAGCTTTGACACCGAAAGCCGATTTGTAAGAACTGAAAACTACCCCGATGAACAATTGCTGGAAATAGTTGACCACGCTGTATCAGCGCTTGGGATAAGCCATGAGCAAGCTCATTACGCTTTTGGTAAATGGCTTTACTCTCGCCTTATTACCTTATTGCCACCTGAATTCACGGATTTTCCACATCCAGCGCCCATTTTAAAGAATCTAGACGATTTACATAAAGTTGAACTCAAGAAATTATACCCAGATGCTATCCCTCCTAGCTTTGACTATATTCAACATACACCAACACAAGCCGATTTAATCTATTGCTCCGCCCGCAGAATGTTTACGTTAGTCGAAGGCACATTACAGGGCATGGCGGAGCATTATGGTGTTGGTGTTACATGTAAATTAGTCACACAGTGGGAGGGTGACGAGAACAAGGCGAAATTCGAACTTACCTTTGCCACACCTGCTTAATCTGAGAACACGTTGACACCTTGGTATAGGTTTAACGCTTCGGCGGCAAGAGCACTTTGATTAGCAGCACGTTCATAGTGCTTGATTAACATATCTAAATAACGCTTTGCAATTTGTTGTGATCCGGGCGTGTTTGTTTGCCAGATTTTTTCTCCGATAGCTGAAACAGCTTGTGTTTCTTCATGTGCTCGAGTTGAAACGTAGAGTATTTCATAAACACGATTATTGTCTGTGACTAATTTTTCATCCAGAAGCGCAAGTTGTTTGTTTATGAGCATTTTGCGCAATGAGAACAAGTCACGTACTGGGCAAAGTAAAAAGTCGATATAGACATTGGGGTTGTTCGTTATGATTAGCTCAACAAACCGTGCGCTTAATTCGCCACCAACACCCGCAAGAAGGACCAAATGTCTCTCTTTTGTTGGTAACAGCTGTAATGTTGATACGTCTTCGCATAATGTTGACCATTCAATGTATTCAGGTGCATGTAATGAAAGCTGTTTATGCAATTGATCCATAATGGTCGGCACAACGTCCACAAACTTCATTGTGCGAGTTTTACTTGTACTCATCAATGACATGCCGAGTAGCCCATGATCACAACAGCAGTCCCAGATAACATCATACGTCTGCTCAGGCACCATTTCGCGGATTTGATTTAAACGAGGACTCAGTTTAGCGAGTGCATACTCAATCATTGTTGGCACAACTCTCTTTGAGAGAATTTAATTTATCTAATAACGCAGTAAGCTGTTTAACTTCATCATCACTTAAATCTGAAAACGTACAGCGCATTTGCGCAGGGATCGCTGCCGCATGTTCAGACATCTCTTTGCCTGACAAAGTTAGCTTAATGACCTTTTGGCGTTTGTCTTCTTCACCTGCCACCACGTTTATAAGTTGCTTTTCGGATAACTTTTGCAGAATGAGGCTAAGCGCTCCCGCATCAATTGTTGTGCGTTCAAGGATGTCTTTCACGACAACATTATCTTCTTCCCATAGTGCCATCATCACGACATATTGTGGGTAAGTAAGACCAAGTTGCGTCAAATGTGGCCGATATGAGCGAACAATGCGGTTCGATGCTTGATAAAGTCGATGGCAAAGTTGGTTTTTCAGCAATAGTTGTGGGTGTTTCATGGACTCCTCCAATAAGCAGAATAATACTTTGCACACAAAGTTATTGCAATCTAGATTCGAATACATATATACTTTGTATGCAAACTAAATTGGAGAGATAAAATGAAAACACTTTTAACTACAGCTTACACAGCATATGCTCAGGCAACGGGTGGTCGCGAAGGAACTGCTAAGTCAAATGACGGTCGCTTAGAGGTTTCGCTATCGACACCTAAAGCATTGGGTGGTGATGATGGACAAGGGACAAATCCTGAGCAACTCTTTGCAGCGGGTTACGTCTGCGTGCTTCATCGGTGCATTGAAATTTGTATCTGGACAAGAAAAAGTGGCTTTGCCTAAAGATGTTACGATTGATTCAGAAGTGGCGATTGGTCCAATTGAAGGAGGATTTGGTATCGCTGTTGTTCTTAACGTGCACATCCCAGGATTTGAACAAGCGGAGGCAGAAGCATTAGTTGCAAAAGCGCACCAAGTTTGTCCTTATTCAAATGCAACTCGTGGCAACATTGACGTGAAATTAAACGTACTATAAGCGACATCAAAATCGTTAGTTAAACAAATTTCGTTGGTGGTAACTTAACCGCCAACGCAATTTGATTTCCACTTACGAAAAAGAATTGTCATACTGAATCCACAAGCTCATTCACTGTATTTGAGGGAATAGTATGAATAAACTCGTCATTATTGCACTTTTTATTAGCTGCTTTTCATTCGCAAACGAATCGCCGAAAACGGTTTCTGCCGAGCAACTACTCATTAATCAAATGACTTCTGAGTCCTATCTTATTATTGATGTACGTACTCATGAAGAATTCAGTGCAGGTCATCTTAAAGGTGCTATCAATGTGCCATTTAATGAAATTGAACAGCATCAATCTGTGCTCAGTGATTTGGTTGGCAAGCGAGCGGTTGTTTATTGTCGATCAGGAAGAAGGGCTGGAATCTTTATCGATACGATGCAAGATAAGGGCATCGAACTTGTTCATTTGGATGGGGATTATCAAGGCTGGACAAAAGCGGCATTACCCGTTGTGAAAGCGGTAGGGTCCTCACAAAAATAGGGTTTGATTTGTTTTGGGGCGGGTTTACCTGTCTTTATACCGACAGAGCGTGCAACAAACCAGTCTTAAGTCGTTAAGCCAAAGCAGCTTTAGTCAAGGACGTTTCTAACGTCCTTAATATCTTCCTTAAAGTATAAAGTGAGCAACGTTGTTCAATAGTACTCGATTGTTTTTTTCGAGTAGTTTTAGTTCATCCACTAAATCATGCATGTTTTTAATGACGGCATTTGTTTCTCGGCCTATTTCGCTTACCTGATCACTAACATGATTTGCGGCAAGGCTTTGTTGGTCGCTCGCACTATTAATTGAATCAAGTTGTCCTTTGATATGCTTGACTTGAGTTGAAACTCCTTTGATGTGGTCAAGTGCTTTGTCGCTATTTGTCACCGTATGCGTGCTGGCTTCATGAATTTGCTTCATCACGTCTTGGAGGGAAGCGGCTTCGAGCTTTATCGATTCAAGTACAACACCAATCTCGCCAGTTGCATCCTTAGAACGGATAGCGAGCTGCCTTACTTCGTCCGCAACAACAGCAAAACCTCGGCCACTTTCACCGGCTCTTGCGGCTTCAATGGCCGCATTTAAGGCCAAAAGATTAGTTTGTTCTGCAATACTGTTGATGCTATCCAAAATGCTGACAATCGATTGGCTTTTATTGTTCAGGTGTTCGGCGCTTTCAAACGCTTTTTCATTCATCGCACGCAGAGAATCAATAGAAGACTTAGAATCATGCGTGATGGTCTGAGTCGTTGTGGCGTTTAATGCCAGTGTTTCGATACTTGAAAGTGTCTGGTGCATACTGGATTGGATGTCATCTGTGCTTTGCGCAACTTGGTTCGATGCGGTCACAATGGATTGCAGGCTAACATTTGCGGCGGTCATTTCATCATTTACCGAGGTAATGACGTGACCAACCGTTGCGACTTTATTCGACACTTCTTCGATATTGTCTTTGAG
This sequence comes from Pseudoalteromonas xiamenensis, assembly GCF_017638925.1. Lineage (NCBI taxonomy): Bacteria > Pseudomonadati > Pseudomonadota > Gammaproteobacteria > Alteromonadales > Pseudoalteromonadaceae > Pseudoalteromonas > Pseudoalteromonas xiamenensis. The sequence goes on along the minus strand of NZ_CP072133.1, from coordinate 905,767 downwards.
CTGTTTTACCAGTTTTCCCTGAGAGGTAAGTACTCGGTCGACGGATTGACTAATTAACGCAAGTTCATCCGTGCTCTGGTCGTTTATCCTAACTGTGAGATCCCCATTTTGTGTTACAGTCTCTAAAGTGCGCTGGATAGTGGCGAGTTTGGATGTCAGTCCTCGGATAACTCGCAGTGTGAAAAGGACAACAAACAAGCTTAACCCGATGATTAAAGTTGATTCGATCCAAAGTTTTGTTTGGCCACTCTCAATTTCCAGCCTTAATCTTTCGATCAGTTTTAGTTTGTGATTTTCAATCAACGCTTTTAGCTGGCCAATAACCTCAGTCGATGCCCCAAACCACTCACTTGGCGTAGGTAGGTTTGTTGCAAGCGCCCCCTCAGGCGCTTGACTTAACTCGGCTAAAATGTCATCGACGAACTGTGCTTTTTGGCTATTGAGAATAGTCTTAACGTTGTCTGCAAACTTGGGTTTGTTGACGGCGAGTTTGCTGTAACGAGTGAAAAACTCATAGTAGAGCACTAGATCAGATTGACTGGCTTTCGAGAGATTTTTTGACGCCAGCATCCCATTGGCCTTCCCTCGTAGTTGCCCCAAATGCTCTTTAGTTTTGGCAAGATAATACAAACCTAATAAATCTTGGCGTAACTCATCGTGTTCAAGACTGACGGTGCTTTCCACCATTAAGGCGAGTGCCTTGGCATTTAAATCTGAGTAAAACAAGAAAGCGGTAGGCGCTTTACGGCTGTCTACGTCATGACGAATGTTGTTTTTGTTCTGAGCTTGAGTCTCTATAGCGTCCGTAAGAGACTGAAATGAGGACAATACTTGATAATTTAGCGCTTTCAATGTGGTTAAACTGCCGTCAGCAACGCGCCGCTGTTCGTTTAATTTTGCTAAGGTGGCGGCGTTGCCACTTCCCACATAGCCTGCGGATAAGCCGCGTTCCACAGCAAAGTGATGCGCAACATTGTCCGCCATTAATGCCACTTCGACACGTTGACGGTCCTTTTCTAAACTATCCAAATGTGCGTAATCTGAATAGATTAAACTGGATGACACAATACATATGCCTGTCACAAAGACGAACGATAAAAAGTACAGCGCATGCTTAAAAGAGATATTACTTAGCATGAATCGGTTTCCTTGATTCACAATCTATTCAAGTGAGTATTCACTAAATCTAGTAATGTTTTCGTAAATATTCAAAAAACAAAATTGAAATTAAACAGCGTGTTGCTTTCCAGTTGGGAAAATTTTTGCCTTTTCGCTTGAACCGTTGGTTTTAGGAATTCATTACATTGACGGATTGAGGATTTTAACTCATACCTTTGTTTAACCTTGTTTTGAATGTGTTAGGGAAGTCTAAGCATGTTAAAGAAGCTGCCACTCCATCAGTTGCTTGCGGTTTCATTTGGCTCAATGATAGTCCTGATTCTATTTTTGGCTGCCTTTTCTTACCTGTCATTGACAAGTGGGCATGATGGTTTTGTCGAATACCGAAAAATAGCTAGAAGTTCGAATGCCTTATCGCACATTCAGGGGAACTTGCTGAGTGTAAGAATATCCGCAGTTAAGTATCTTAAAGAACAATCGCCATCGTTAATTACTGAGTTTAATCAGCGAACTAAGTTATTAGAAGATGAACTCAGCACGTTGGAAAGCAAGTTTGATGACACAAACCTCATTGCAAGGATTGAACAGTCATCTTCTCAAGTAAAAGACTATGAAAAAGCGTTTTATCAAATCGTCGAACTGTTCAATACGCGCGACAAACTGGTTAACGAACAGATGAATGTCGTCGGCTCAAATATGTATAAAGAAGTCCAGAAATTAGAAGAAGAATCTCAAAAACGTGAAAGCATTCAATTTCTACATGAAGTCACCTTGCTGCAAGGTGACTTACTCAATGGCCGCTTGTTCGCAATGAAATTTTTGGGAACAAATTCTGCGGAAGATTTCGGCATTGCGAAGCAGGCGTTCGAAAATGTACGACAAGAAATTGCACGTGTTCGGGGTTTAGCTGATACCGAGGACGAGCTGGCCGTGCTGCAAAATTTAAACGTTGAGGTAGAAACTCATCTAAGTGCTTTGGTTAAAGTTCAAGAAACTATCCTGTCTCGCAACCAAATTATCAACGACAAACTTAATACCATAGGTCCTCGTATTGCCTCTGAAATTGAAACCATTAAATTAGAGTTGAAGAAAAAACAAGACATCTTAGGTCCAAAAATCCAAGCTCAAAGTGAATCATCGGTCTTTTGGATAAAAGTGATAGCTGTTGTTGTGGTTGGCTTGGGCATGCTATTTAGTTGGTTTAATACCAAAATAATTAAAGCTCCAATTGGCGGTGAACCTCGAGATATTGCAAAGATTGCGCAAAGAATAGCAAAGGGCGATCTTCGTGAGGCGTTGAGCGCTGATGGCAATCAGGCAAATATTTACAATTCCATGGCTCTGATGAACGAGTCTTTAAGAGACATGATTACAAATATTTTTAGCAGTGCTCGGTCGCTGTGTGGGACATCGGAACAAGTCAGCAAAATTACGGATGATTCAAAGCGTAATGCGGAAGATCAAATGGACCAACTCACGCAAACATCAACCGCAATGGACGAAATGAGTACCACGGTCGCTGAAATTACGCGTAATGCGCAAATGGCCTCTGAGGCTGCAACACATGCCGATGCCGCAACAGAAAGTGGTTTTAACGCTGTACATGATACAAAAGCGTCCATGGACGAGTTAGTGGAAAGTATTTCACAGGTGAGCGACACAATAGCGAAACTGGCCCAAGAAACGGAGTCGGTTGGCTCCATTTTAGATGTGATCCGCGCAATCGCAGACCAAACAAACTTACTGGCACTAAATGCCGCGATTGAAGCTGCGCGAGCAGGGGAACAAGGTCGAGGTTTTGCGGTAGTTGCAGATGAAGTGAGAAGCCTTGCAAGTCGTACTCAAAATAGTACTGAAGAAATTCATGGCATGATTTCAAATTTACAGAACGAGGCAAAAAAGGCCGTGGATGCGATGGGACGAAACGTTAACTTTGTCACCACAACGTCGCAAAAGATGAACTCGGCGGAAGACGCATTAGGCACTATCTCAAATGCGGTCGGGACGATGCGCGATATGAACGTGCAAATTGCAAGTGCATCTGAGGAACAGAGTGTGGTGACAGCGCAATTAACGCAAAGTGTAAAATTGATAAGTGATGGTGCGATTGGCACGGCAAAGGGCGCGGAACTTGCAAAACAAGAAGCAGAAAAATTGCTCCAGTTGTCTCAAGAGCTTGAAGGTATTGTTGCACAGTTCAAACTGCATTAGGCGTTTGAGGTTGTTGTTTGGATCCTTTGTGGTCTGAATTCGATGGGTGTGAGACAAGCTCAGGGTACTCAAAGGGCGCTTGTCTCAGCTTTTTGAATAACTAGAACGTGAATGCCTTACTGATGGAAAGAAGAATAGCCGTATCACCCCAACGCTCTTTTAATGTTGTTGTGTGAACCCCTAAACCGATATCAAAACCATTGAAACTGGTGCGTGCCATGACTTGGCCATGTGTGAATGCACGTTTCCCTTCCCAGTTCCAGGCGTCTAGATTTGTACTTGTTGATCTATCAACTGCCGCAAATACATTCCACTGGTCATTAATTGGAAAAGTATGGGCAGCTTGAATGATGTAGTGTCCACCCCCAAATCCAAAATAATCCCATGCATACCAGAAGTTTAATTGTGAGTTTTGGTAGCTGAACTTTGCGTACACTTCTTGAAAGTTCAAATCGCTGGCCGTGTCATCGCCATGGTAAGTATATTGATTAATGGCCGTATCAACGGTTATCCCATTATCCAATTCAGTGTAATAACCGACATAGCCGTCAAATTCTAGCCATATTCCGCTGCCATAATCGACATTAGAGGACCAAAGGCCAGCATAGACGCCATTACCAAAATCATAATTTAAGTTAGGTTGCAATGCTGGGTTTTTGTCGGTTTGTGATACGCCGTTAAATAGGTAGTTGTTCACCAGCGTGACTGTCGCAGACAAGTTTGCCTGAGCGCTAAGCGGAGCGAGTACAAAAGCAAAGGCGATTGCGCTTTTGGTGAGCTGACGAGTACGAGTCATGTCGTATTCTCCCATTTTTATTTAGATATAGAGGATGATGACAACTTAAAAGTAATCGGAAATTTTCCAACTTGCCAAATATTTGTCCTCTACCATACTCAAGTTTATCGAACTTAACTGGTAAGTTTGATGACGTATAAGTGTGATTTTGTTGAATTTCAACGTCGAAGAGTCGGTAGCTGTCACTGAACAAGGGTGTTAGAAAAGCAGTGCCTTAATCTGTTGAACTTCAGCAATGCGATACAATTAAAGGAAATAATGGCACAAGATAGTTTTTATGTGAAAGAAGTTGGTTCGTACACGTTGTGCAGCCAAACTTAATTACAAAATTGAATTAAATAATTAGACGTAAAAGGGAGCAAGACATGCTTCAATTTCAATTTACTACAATGCGAGTGCAAATAGCAGTCGTGGCCGCAAGTTGTTTAGTTTTAGCGGTTTTAGCGACGATTGCCTATGGGGTAATGAGTTCTTCCGCGCTATTTTCGAATCACAACCAAGCGAACGAAAAGTTATTTATAAAACAAGTTGATGAATCGCTTAAAGCGCAGCTACTGCAACAAGCAGATCAAGTCGAGGTACTTGTTACTGAAAGCCTTGGTGTTGCACGGGGACTTAGCGAGACAACATCCGCTGCGATAAAAGCTCAGATGCCGTTAAGCCGTGAGCAATATAGCCAATTTGTGAAAGAGGCGATGCTGTCACATAAATCGCTCCTCGGCGCCTACATTGTTTGGGAACCGAACGCAGTCGATGGTCGAGATTCGGAATTTGCCAGAAATTCAAACCACTCAACGGAAACAGGACAGTTTGGGCCATATTGGACACGCGGCAGTGGCGGAAATTTGGATATCCAACCCGTAACGGCAGATGACGTATATAACGAAAGCCGCAATAGCCGAGGCTTACGCTTAAATGAATGGTATCTGTGCCCACGAGATAAAAAGTCGAGCTGTATTACCGACCCAGCTGTTTGGGATGTGCAAGGTGTGCCAACCTTAATGACGTCAATTGTTCACCCTATATATATCAACAACGAATTTAAGGGGTTAACAGGTGTTGATATTTCCATGGCGTTTTTGCAGAAATTACTGGAAGACTTAGATGAGGAGCTGTTTGCAGGACAAGGTGCACTAAAACTGGTTTCAAACAAAGGTTATTGGGTTGCGGATACCGAAAATCCCAACGTGGTTGGCAACATGCTGGATGAGGCGAAATGGCAGTCGGTAGAGCCGCTTGTTGAGGCTGCAACACCAAGATTTGTTGAAATGGGTGAAGATTACGTCGTCACCGTGCCAATAAAGTTTGAAGCATTTAAAACACCTTGGCTGCTTGAGTACCGAGTTCCAAAACGAGTTGTGTTAGCAGAAGTTGTCGCCATGCAAACCGCACTTGAACAAGAGTTCAACCAAAGCACGGCATTACAACTTATACTCGCCGCGGTAATCGCTGCTGCGGGTGTCTCAATTTTGTATGTAGTTGCTGGACAGATAGCAAGGCCGTTGCAACTATTGACCGACAAGGTAGAAGAATTAGCCACCTCTGACGGTGATTTAACCAGTCGCGTAGAGATAAATCGTAAAGATGAGATAGGGCAACTAGCCTCAGCGCTAAACCTCTTTTTAGATAAAACCCATCGAATTGTTGGTGATACGGCCACACTTGTGAGGCTCTCTTCGTCAGTCGTCGGATGTCAGTGCGGAAATTTCAACGCGCACAAACCATGAAATTAGTCTTCAACAACAGGCGATTGAGCAAGTGGTGACCGCGGTGACGGAAATGTCGGCGACGGCCTCTGAGGTGGCGGGGCAGGCGTCAAGAACTGCCGATTTAGCAAATGAAGCAACGCTTTCGGTAAAAGAAGGTGATGTTTCCGTTGCTCAAACGGAGCAGGTAGTCACAACGTTAAGCACAAGTATGATTGAAGCGTGTGAGTTGATGGTGCAGCTGGAAAAGTCGAGCACGAGCATCAACAGCATTGTGGAAGTGATCCGCAATATTTCTGAACAAACCAATCTACTTGCGTTAAATGCGGCGATTGAAGCGGCTCGCGCAGGTGAACAAGGCCGCGGGTTTGCGGTGGTTGCAGATGAAGTTCGGAATTTAGCGTCTCGTACTCAGGCATCAACTGTTGAAATCCAAGGCATCATCAGTGAGACTCACTGGGTGTACCCAGCAGGCTGTGACTGCGATGAATCAAAACCAAGAAATGGTCGAAAACTGCAAGCAAAGCGCCGCAGATGCAAAAGCAAAACTTGATTTGGCTATCGCTGCAGCAGCACAAATTAGTGATGCGGCGACGCAAATTGCCAGTGCAGCGGAAGAACAAAGTGTCGTCAGTGAAGATATAAATCAGAACGTGACGAACATTAGCGGTGCTGTTCATAGCTTGAATCAAGCGGCGTCGGATGCGGCTACACAAAGTAAGCTTATTGCACAAGTTGCCAAAGACATTAATAAGCAAATCGGTAAATTTAAATACTAGTAGGTTGTTGCAAAGGATAGACATAACGTGTATTCACCGTTAGGGTCGTATTTTAAGTAATTATTTTATAAGGAAGGTAGATGAGTAATCCATTGCGAGTTCAATGTCTTTGTAAAGCCGTGACCGTTGAGACGTCAGAATTAAAACCCCATGTCGGAGCATGTCACTGTTCAATGTGCCGGAAATGGGGTGGTGGGCCATTTTTGGCCGTAGAAAGCCAAGGACAAGTCACCGTAACGCCGACCGACGCGGTATCGGTCTTTTCATCATCGGAATGGGCTGAGCGTGGATTTTGTAAAACTTGTGGTACTCATCTTTTTTATCGATTAAAGGCGAATAACCACTACATTCTGCCTGCAGGACTTTTCGCCGATGAAGGAGAATTGACGTTCGATCATCAGATTTTCATTGATGAAAAACCTGCCTACTATGAGTTTGCCAATGAGACTAAAACAATGACAGGCAAAGAAGTGTTTGAACAATTCGCGAATGTACCTGAATAAATTTACCTAATTTAGTAAGAACGTTTTAATGGAATCATAAATGAAGTACCTTTTTCATTTCGGTGTGAATGATAAAGGTGGAATCTATCTACGGGAACGATCAGTGGCTCAATGGGGTTTACTACTTCAGGTTGTTTTTTTACCCCACGACATAAGGTGATGTGCGGAGAAAATGGGTGTGGGTTGGTGTAAATATTCAACTTTTCGCCGACGTCACGCAGAGGCTCCGCAAGCGCCGATAATGCAGTTGGAGGTGAGTTTGGCTTCAAATAAAATATCCCTGAATGTTGCCAGTATGCGGTTTCTTCGAAGGTTAACGAGAACGGAGCAACGTTCAGCTTAGCAGCATTCTCAATTAAGGCTTGTGCATCGTCATCCTTAACCATGCCATAAAATGCAAGCGTAAGATGCAAATTGTAGGGGGCTGTGAAAGGGCGTGAAGTATGAACGCTGTGCATTAACCACGCAGAAATTTGCTCAATTGCTTGGTTTTTTAGACCAATCCCAAAAAACAATCGACGGTTGCCTGTTTCCAACATCAATACCTTCATTAATAAAAAGTAAATAAATAGTATATAAAACGATCATCTGAAAATGACCTAATAGCACTGCAATACATTCTATTTTATCAACAAAGGAACTACAAAAATGAAAACAAGTATCGCACTTGCAGTATTAGCTACATTGACGTTATCTGTTCAAGCTGAAACATTATCACTGAAAGCATCAAATGCAGAAGGCGCTGCGTTTGAGCGTGCTGAGCTGTCTATGGTTGAACAAAATGGCACATTGGCGACAGGTGCTGTCACTTACTATGGTCCAAAAGTATGGGTTAATGGTAACCTTCGTTCGTTCTTCGTAAATCCTACAAATGGCAATCAATTCTGTGAAGAACGTGGTCATAATCAAGAAGTGTCGGGCAGCACGATTCTTTGTGGTGAAGACGAATCTAGCTATGCAACATACGATTGGTACGGTAAAGCGTGGACTTCTTCAAGCACAGGTAGTAAAAACCAGTGTTATCAATTGTACGCAACAATTAAATGTCAGTAATCGCAATGTACGCGATGATTAATAGGTAGACGGGATAGTTTATTTCTTGCGCTATTTATTAACTTTCACGAAATTGAGGCTAACTTTTCTCATCTGGCATCTATTTGCACCAAACTGGTGCTATGCTAAAGTGTAAAGAAAAAAGTTAGCCTATGAACATAAACATTCCACCGTGTATTCCACGAACAAATAGTCGTGTCGGACGCCTTATCGGAGATCTCGCCCTAAAATGTATGGGGTGGAAGGTGTCGGGGAGTTTTCCCGAGCACGCAAAATTTGTAGCTGCTGTTGCGCCTCACACGTCCAACTGGGATTTTATTATTGGCATTGCGGTCAAATTGTCGCTCGGTGTTAAGATCCGCTTTTTAGGTAAACACACCATCTTTATAGGGCCTGTTGGTTGGTTGTTAAAGCACTGGGGTGGAATCCCCGTCGACAGACGTTCAGCGCATGGGGTTGTCGGTGAAGCAAAAGCGATTTTCGACAATAATGAACAGCTCATTTTAGGGTTGGCGCCTGAAGGTACTCGCAAATACAGTCCAGAATGGAAAAGTGGTTTTCTATATATCGCCAAAGAAGCAAACGTCCCTGTTGTCCCAATGGCACTTGATTACCGTACAAAAACGTTTGTCGTGCTGCCCGCAGAACCTGTGGGGGATAATATCGAGGATGAATTACAACGATTTAAAGCGTTATTTCCAATTGAAATGGCCAAATACCCTAAACAGGTTTCTGGCCAACAAACGGACTCTAAAAACTAAACAGTTCACCTTCATGTGGGATCATGGCTTTGACGTGGTAGTCGCTCCAAAGCGATTGCGCCAGTGATTCTAACGCATTGACTTCGCCATGAACGAGGATCGTTTTTGGCGAATCTTTGAAATGTTGTTGCCATTCCATAAGCTGTGTTTTACCTGCGTGAGCCGAGAATCCACCCAAAGTCTCAATTTGCGCTTTAACAGCAATCTGTTCACCAAATAACTTAACGTGTTTAATGCCATCCACTAGTAACCGCCCTAAGCTGTTGCGGGCTTGAAAGCCGACAAAAATAACGGTGGTATCGGTTCGCCATAGGCGATGTTTAAAATGTTGGCGAATGCGACCTCCAGTACACATTCCTGAGCCTGCAATGATTATCGCGCCACCTTTAATACGGTTAAGTGCCATTGATTGTTCTGGGTCTGGTGTAAGGTGCAAATTGGGCAAAAAGGATTGCAATGAATCGTAGTTGTACTTGGCAAGATGATTCATCGCTTTCTTGTCCAAGAGTGCAGCCCAGCGGTCGTAAATTTCAGTAACGGCAATAGCCATTGGACTATCTAAAAAGACTTGCCATCCTTCAAGTTTTCCTTGGTGATACAAACACCCTAAGTGAAAGAGTAATTCTTGTGTCCGGCCAACGGCAAATGACGGGATCAGTACGTTGCCTCCTTGCTTTTTCGCTTTGTCGAGCAATTCGGCGAATTGGCTACACGTATTGGTGTAGTTTCGATGATCTCTGTCACCGTAGGTGCTTTCCATCATGAGTACATCAGCGTGATAAACCGCAGAAGGGGCTTTCATTAGCACAGTATCAGGATTCCCTAGGTCTCCAGAAAAGACCAGTACTTTACGTTCTCCACGTTCGGTAAGTGTGAGTTCAACAATCGAAGATCCTAAAATGTGGCCAGCATCTCTAAATTTAAGTACACCAGCGGAGCCAATTGAAATGGATTCTAAGTAATCGTACGTTTGGCAAAGCGACAAGGTTTTTTGCACATCTGTTTGTTCGATAATCGGTTGCAGCGGACCTTCACCTTGTCTAGCTCGCCGGATATTTTCTCTTTCAAGATCATGTAAATAGATGGACACGGCGTCTTTGAGCATGACTTCAAGTAATGCTTTGGTGACATGAGTACAATAAATTCGGCCATGAAAACCTTGTCGAACCAATTTCGGCAACATGCCACTGTGGTCTAAATGCGCGTGTGACAGAATGACTGCATCAATCTGCTGTGGGTTAAACGCAAATTGTTTTTGGTAAAGTTCTCCATCATCCCCACCTTGTTCCATTCCACAATCAAGGAGAACTTTCCCGATGGCCGTTGACTCAATGAGGTGGCAAGAGCCGGTCACTTGCTGCGTCGCGCCATGAAAATGAATTGTTGCCATATGCCTTCCTTTTTCTTAAAGCATACTCTTGTATATAGGCTAAGGTATTGCGATAAAACAAGAAAAGAGTAAAAGCGTGACACCAAAAAAGTAGACTTCCATTCGACTAACTGATTGAATAATCGAATTTTTGTATAGTAAGCGGATTGTTGCCGAAAGGAAGTTCGATGGAAATTAGAAAACTGAACGCGCTAAGGGCGCTGGCTGCGTTAATTGTGTTCGTTACTCATTTTAGCGATGTATCGGGTTGGTTTTCTGGTCGATTGGGTGGCGGAGCAGGGGCTTATGGCGTCATGTTATTTTTTATGCTGAGCGGTTTTCTGATGGCGCATTTGTATTGCTCGCAAACCTGGTCGGCGGCGAATGTACGGCGTTATGTGATTGCGAGGATTGCTCGGATAGTGCCGCTTTATTTGGTCATTGTGACCGTCTCTTTTGTCCTTTCTCTAATGGATAACAACGGTCTGTATACGATTCCAAATGCGGCTGCATTGATGGGGCATTTGTTGTTTTTATATGGTGATAGTGTGCTTTGGTCTATTGCGCCTGAGGTTCAATTCTATGTTGTGTTTATCGGGCTTTGGGCACTTGCAATGAATAAACCAGGGTTTATCTATTTGATTGTAGTTGTCGTCTTAATTGCGCTCTTTTTCAGTAACTTCCCCAAAGTGTACGGTGAATTTTTAGGTATTCCTTACAACGAATTTAATGTGTTGCGAAGTTTCCCCTATTTCTTCGTCGGTGTATTATTTGGTATGAATCATCGCAAAATAGACATTCCAGATTACTTAAAGTCACATTGGTTTATTTTGAGCCTTGTATTGATTGTCTTGATGTATCCTTCCTTCTCACCCATCACGTCAGACGCTAAAAATCGAATGTGGTTAAGTTATGAAGTCTTACTGGTCATGGGCAGTATCTTTTTTGCCATCCTCTATTTGGTGCCTGACACCAATGTTCTGCTATCCAATGATCTAACTGACTTTTTAGGGAAAATCTCCTATTCACTCTACTTACTGCACCTACCGATTATTCGCATCGTGGAGCATTGGGAATTCAGCGTAGAATTAAAACTACTCGCGTCATTGAGCTTGAGTATCGCTTTGGCTTATTTATCGTTTCGATATTTTGAATATCCCATTGCACAATGGATCAAGCGCCAAGTGAGTACTTCACGTTCAGTGGCTTAAAAATCCGCTCGTTGAAATGCTACTCCCTTGAATATATTTTTATTTATCAAAGGAGTAGCAAATTGGTTTAATAAGCGTAATTTAAGGTTAAACCACTATATGCAGCGTAAGCGCGAACACCGATGTACCACGTGCCAGCTTTTGGCGTATTTAACGTACATGTTTCGGCATTGCCATCTTTATATGGGCGGCAATCAAAGCTACCAGTTGAAGGTTCACTTCCTTGACGTACATATAAATCAGCATCGCCTGTACCACCAGAGGTTTGTACTGTAAGTGATTTAACATTAGCAGGTAATTCAAATGTTAAGCGGTACCACTCGTCTTTTGCAGCAGAAAGGTTTGTTTTGGTATCACCGCCATGAGGTTCCGTTGTCGTGCCAGATTGATACTGTGCTTTTAAGCTCAGTCCGGTAAAGTCTTTATATGCATTCAACTGAATGTAATACGTACCTTGTTGCGGAGTTACAATCGTACAGGTTTCATTATTACCCGTTTCATATGGACGACAATCAAAGCTATTGTCTGTCGGCTCTGAACCAAATTTCACGTACAAGTCTGCATCTCCCGTCCCCCCTGAACTGCTAACAACAAGGTCGGAAGCATTGTTGGGGACTTGCAGCGTAAAGTTCAGTTTTTGTGATTTTGCCGCAGACAAATTACTGCGAACTTCGCCGTTTTGCAGTTCAGTCAGATCAGGGTCAACAGGACCGTCGTCTTTTATTTTGACTAAACCATTGCTTGCTTTAACCAGCGTCATCGCATCGCCGACGGTTGCTGCACTCCACCAATTTACGTTCACAGGTAACGCAATCGGGTCGGCATCACGAGCAGATTGAGACAGCGCATCGGCGTTAGCGTCAAACTGAGCAGTACGCACAACTAATTCATCAGTAGTCACCGTGATAACCTTGAATTGCTGAATACTCGCAAGATCGATGGTCCAATTCTTAGGATCATTCGCTGAGCGAGCTGGCGCACCCCAGCTACCTTCGCCGACGTAAACCGTACCACCTGAGGTGGTTGCGCTGAAATTACTGCCAGAGGGTTGCACTGGGTAAGTCAGTTTATTGATGTGGGTATCGGATTCCACAATTAAGTGCATACCTTTGCTGTAAAACTGGGATGCCCACCAATTATAAAGTGTCGTATTGTCTGACTTGCCGCTGTAATGCGGGAACATCGGCTTGTGATACTGGCCAAATTTCCAAGTGTTTTGGCTGACCGACAAATCATTATTAAGCCAGTTATTCATGGCGGTGGCATAACTTGACCAACCCGAGTTCTGGAATTGGCTATTTAACGTGTACACGCGCAACAGAGGAGAAATGTTTACTGCTCCGTAGGTATCATTCGCATTACACTGACCATCTTGGTTGTAGTCGACACCAAACACCTCACACAAGGTATTAAAGTTACCATCTTCGTGATTGCCGTGTGTCGCGATAAACGGATAGATACGCTTGTAGCTTTGGCCATCAATCACGTCATCAGAAAAAGTTAACTGCCAATCCTTTAAATATTCAGTCATTTCAGAACTGTTATTGGCATTGGTGTAGTCGCCGCCATGCATGATAAACAAAGGACGTAATTTGGCGATTAACAGATTACCTTGGCGGCGTGTTGTCCAGCCCGTGCGCGTATCACCGCCGGCGACTACCGTGAAACCTGAGCTATCACTTGGTGCGGTTTGAAACCACAAACGTTCGCCGCATCCGGTCGAATCACAAACCCGGTAATACACTTTTGAGTTTGCGTTTAAGCCTGTTAATTTTACGAACTGGCTGGATAGACTTGAAAAGCTTCTGCTGGCGGTCACGTTGGCTCGTTTCCAAGTTGTTTCATTGCTTGAACTTCCCCACATGACGTGATGATCGTTACCCCCACTCGGTGTAAAACCGATTGTGGCTTGAGTCTCAGCATAGCCGTCCCAAACCAGTCGATGGTATAGGCTTCCCGCTTCAGCGCTTAGTGAAAGCCCAACAGCGGTCAGGCTCACTAGCATGCTTACTTTATTCATTGTTGTTCCTTAGTTTTTGGTTGATAAAGCCAAGGCTTTGCTCTCGATTTCTGACGGTTCGAGAGACGCAGAATTGGCCGGTGTAAAACTGGTTTGCATGCTGGTGGTTGGTGTTTTGGCATCAGCAACTAAGATAACAAAGGCGGCGTTTCGATAGGGGAGTTCACGCAATTGCCAGTCATAGGGGTTAAACGCAAACGCACCTTTACCCAGACGTTTGTAGAATCCGGTCAACGAGACGTCAGCATCCGCTGTCCAATAGTCGCCGTCCTTGAGTCTAGGGAAATAGTCTTCGCTTAATAAAGGGCGATGAGACTCGGTCTTGAGGGCGATATAATGCATTGAGTTCCATAGATGTTGGTAAACGCCATGCTGCTTGTCCGCATAGTTGTTCTTGGTTCGTGGCTTGAATGAGGTCTTGTGTGTCACAGCGCTCTTTTTTGAAATAACAGTCACCAGAATTTGCTTGACCCTTTCGACCATCAAACCACGAATATGTCCAATCAGCTTGATGAATGGATTCGTCTTCTTGTTTGACTTCCCAAAAGAGACCGAGCTGACTATCAAAAACACAATGCCAAGGACCTTGCCACGGCTTTAAGCTTTCACCTGTTTTTGCCATTTTTGTAAAGCGAACATCGGATTTTGGCCGTGGTTGGTTTTGCATCTGCTCATTTAATGCAAGCAGAGCAATGGTGGTAATTGCCGTGTAGATTAGTCGCTTTTTCATAGCGCTTTGTCTCCTTGATAGGCCAATTTGATCCCCTGCATGTGATGGGTATGAGCAATTTGCGCCCCATCAAAGGCCGCGACCCATAAGCACACGCCTGATTTTAAGGCGACATCTTTGTCTGAATGAGTGTCGTTTTTGCGTGCCATTTCGAGATGCCAGCGGCCGTCCGCGTATTGCGCGTGAGCGCGTACGTCAGCTCTATCGCCTTCAAAACGATTTGAGCGATATAGAACGGAAGGTAAAGTTGTGCCAAGAGGGTATGTATCATGCTGCGTTTGATAGGGGGTAGAGCCAAACCACGGAAGCACTTCCTCGGTGGAGTATTTGGTGGATGGATTCGGTAAACGCCTAGGGATAATGGCATCCTTCTTATACCATTGCCAATTCATGATATATGCGCCACTTTCTTTGCCATCAGTTTGGTATCCGGCGGTATAGCGTCGCTCACCCGTCCGAGGTGTTATAGGGGCGCCAAAGTAATTATCATCTGCAAGCATCATGTCGTTGGTACGAATGGCTTTCCAGTGCCACAAATCTCGGACATGGCCGTCTAAACTCGCGTGGTAGCCTTTCTTATGCCAATTACTGGGTTTATTTGGCAGGGGAGAAGAGTCCCAAATGCACAACATTATCTGCGGCAAATTGACACGAATTTGAAAGCATGACCGCAAATTTGTCTTCATAATGTTGTTTTTCGTCAAATTGATAAAACCCGTTTTCAGTGACTTTCCAACCATTCGAGGTTTTCACTAGTGGCAAGTGAGATAAACTTTGTGTTTCATCAACCCAAGTAAAATAAAAATAGCTCTCTTCTTTGTTATGCACGGCTTGGATGGTTACAGGTGTACTGCCATCATCGAAATTGACACCTGAGTGCGTCATTACCGTCAATGTTGGCGCGGTTTTCCAAAACGATTCGTTTGCAATGCCATCAATGGTGATGGGGACATCCGCGGGGATCGTCGATACTTCAATAGCTTGATGTAAGGAATTACCCACTTTTGGAATGAGCAGCCAAGTAACTGAAACGGTAAATCCAAGCAACATCAGGAGCGGAAACGTCTGTTTAGCAATCCAAAGTTGGCTTAGCAGTTTTTTGCCAAACTGAAGAAAATAAACATAGCTGTGCAATACGAGATAACCGATAACCCCCATCGCCACCCAGTAGTGAAGTGAAAGCGGTAACCACGTTGCGTCAAATGCTTTTGCGAGTCCGCTGACACAGGCCAAAATAAGCAATGTATAGCCTAAATTTTTTATGGAACGATGATAACTTAGAGGCTGTTTTACGTTGACAGAGCCGGTTTTTCCGCGTCGTTTTTTAAAAAAATAGAATGGATAGGCTAAGATACATAAAATTAACAAAATAGATGAAAATAGATGCCAGAAATGCACTAGGCCTTGTGGTAAAAGGCCGTCAAAAAACAACCAAGTCTCACGCGTTAAACTGGCTATCCTAAGCCCAGTAAGCAATGAAATCAGCACGGAGATCGTTACTAAGGTGTGAAGAAAAACAAATATAAAACGTTGCATGGGGTCTACTCAAACTCAAAACCGAGCGCAGATTAGTTTCTAATTCTTACACTAATATTGCCAAAATGTTAACTCAAGGTAATTTTCTATTCTTTTTTGTGTGAGGTTTGTACATTTGTTTATAAAAGCGAACTAACCCGACTCATCGATTAATTGTTTAACTGGTACGATTAGTAGTCAAAATGTCACAAATGTTCCTTATTCTTTTCCGCCTTAGCAGTATTTAGAAGAACTAGGACAGCAAAATGGAAAAGCTAACGCGCAGAGACTTTATAAAAAGCGCAATCTTAGGTGTGAGTGCCGCAACTATTTCGATGAGTTTGGTAGGTTGTAATTCCAACTCAGGCGCGGGCATGGCGACCAACGAATTCGATATTAGTTTTAATCACGGTGTTGCCAGTGGTGATCCACTCTCAGATAGCGTTATTTTATGGACCCGTGTGACACCAGAAGAAGCGCAACGTAGCGTTTCTCTTACCTTACAAGTCGCACAAGACGAAGCATTTAATCAGTTATTAAGTAGCCAAAAAGTCGTAGCGTTAAAGAAAAATGATTATACGGTCAAAGTTGACCTTGATGGTCTTAATGAAAATTCGGTGTATTACTACCGTTTTGTGGCTGATAACACGTATTCGCCTGTTGGTCGTTGTAAAACACTTCCAGTTAATGAAGTAACGCAAGTTAAATTAGCGGTAATGTCTTGCGCAAATTACCCTGCGGGTTACTTCCATGTTTATGGTGAAGCGGCAAAACGCGATGATCTTGACGCGGTCGTGCATCTAGGTGACTACATTTACGAATACGGAATGGGTGGATACGCGACAGAGCAAGCACAGGCGCTAGGTCGCACATTAGATGAAGATAACGCGACAGAGCTGTTGTTGTTGGATGATTACCGTAAACGCTATGCAAAGTACCGTACAGATGCCGGTTTACAAGCTTTACACGCGAAAGTCCCCTTTATAGCAGTTTGGGATGATCACGAAGTGTGTAATGACTCGTACATGGGGGGAGCTGAAAATCATAATCCTGAAACGGAAGGCGATTATTCAGCGCGTAAATTGGCAGCCTTGCAAGCTTATTACGAGTGGATGCCGGTGCGCCCTTATGTAGTCGGTCAGACAGAAAGCCTCTACCGTAAATTCGATTTCGCCGATTTAGTTTCACTGTATATGTTGGACACTCGCCACGAAAGTAGAGCCAAGCCATTGGATTACATGAATTACGTAGATGTGAATTCAGGGCAAATCAATTTGCAGCAGTTTCAGTCGGATTTAGTTGCGCCAACACAACAGTTACTTGGCAATCAGCAATTGCAGTGGTTAACGGATGCGATGCAAACGTCACAAACTAAGTGGCAAGTATTGGGTCAGCAGGTTTTGATGACGAAAATGAATATTCCTGCAGAATTGTTGATGTCGTTGGCAAACCCAACACCGGCAATTGCGGCTCAATTAGCCGAATTGGCACAAATTAAAGGCCGTATGCTTGCAGGCGATCCTACGTTAACGGAGCAAGAAAAAGCACGTATTCAATTTGCTGCACCGTATAACCTTGACGCTTGGGATGGCTATCCTGTCGAGCGTGAAGTGATCTTACAAGCCGCAAAAGGGGCAAATAAAAACCTCGTTGTTGTGGCGGGAGATACACACAATGCTTGGGCTGGAAAGCTATGTAATGCAAGTGGTGACGTGTGCGGATATGAATTCGCAACGGCGTCTGTAAGCTCGCCAGGACTTGAGTATTACCTGCAGCTGCCAGAAGCTCAAGCAATGCAAGTCGCTGAAGTGCTCAAGCTTCTAGTGGACGATTTGGAATTTGCCAATATTCATCAACGTGGCTTTATGACATTAACGTTTACGCGTGAAAACGTCGAAAACGAATGGAACTTTATCGACTCTGTACACACCGAACAATTCAATGTGGTGTCTGCCATTTCGACGCAAGTCGCGAAAGCCTAACCACTATTCTTTCAAGATAAGCAAAACGGCCACAATAGTGGCCGTTTTTATGCTATCCGAACTAGCTTTAAACCTATTGCTATTTTGCCGTTGCTTCTGATGTAGTGCGACGAGCTTGGACTTTCTTGAATTTTCGTTTTGGGCGATGGTAAATCGCGTGAAAAGGCAGCACGGCAATGATAGCGAGACTGACGTACCAATGGGTATTTGATAAATTGAACCATTCAGGCAACCACAGTGGCGGATAATACAGTAAAAAACCCGTTACTATCACAACACTCCAAAGCAGCAGATGGATCACACCATCTGGGTAACGACGCCATTTTTTGATTTGTTTGCGAATATGTTCTTGAAATATTTGACCGATTGAAAACAGAGAAATAAACACAAATAGCCCATGCCACATTCTGAAGTCGCCTTGCAATGGGTGTGGAAAATCATCCACAGAGGCAGGCAGTGTTAAATACAGACCAATCCCTGTAATGACCATGCCAACATACACAAACCAGAGTAATAATTTACCGTGTTTCAAAACCTGTTTCTCGCAATCTATCAGGCGGAAGACAAAAGGCGTCCACCTAGCGTAGCTAAAAGATGTTCGTCACCTTGTGTTTGTGCGGCGACTTTGGTTAAAGCATCTGCTCTCCATGCAGAAAAGGCTAAAACACTCCATTGTTCGTTTCCTGCGGGCATTATAACGCCTTTTTCATCCATAAGTCTGCTGCGATGGCTTTCGCTGTGATAGGTCCCAGACGTGGCGATAGCGGCATTTTGTAAAAACCCGATAGGGTGGCTGGCAAATTTAGGTTGAATGGGTACTCGCCTTGTACCAATTGCTTTGATATCACCACCTGCGTTAATGGACGCATTTTCACATCCCAGTCGTTTAAGTGATTTCAGTGCCAAATCCAATGCATATCCCTTGGCAATGCCGTCTAAGCAAACTATCACATACTCGTTGAGCTTCACTTTATCACCTGAAAAGCTTAATGCATGTACGCTACCAAAGAGACTCGCTTGCCGAATCCTAAATCATCAACAATACCGTGGCCAAGCAAATTGGCACCAAGTGTGGGATTAAAGAGTCCATCCGATTTGTGCATTAAAATCATTGCAAGCTGGAGAAGCCGACGTGACTCTCGAGAGATGGGGATCCATACATTGGGGTTGAGATTGATTTGATTCAGCTCAGACTTTGCACTGTGAATGCTGAGTTTCTGTTGTAACGCGTCAATGCGCGCGAAGGCTTGACTAAACCAATCATTAATTGGTGTAGTTTCGTCAGAGTACTCGATACTTATTTCGACATAAGTACCGAGTAGGGGCTTCATTCGTTTTGCGAGTTTCAAGACTGTAAAACGACTTGATGCAGAGCAAGTAAACGCTTGACACCATCTGTCACATTGCGACAAGACAAGGTAGCGCCGCTGATGTTTGGAATGTCTTTGTTCAACTTGAATTTATCGCTCAAGGTTTTGCCGACAAACATGTCACGCCAAGGCTGCATACGGATTTGTGCACCATGAGTTTCACGGTAGCTGAGTACTTCGATACCGGTCACTTTGCCTGTGGCGTCGATACCAACTGCATAAGTGATAAACTCATGTTTACCGACGACGTTGTCGATGATAGTCCAACCGACAAGGTTTCCGTCTTTTTCCATTTTATAGACTTCTTGCTCATCAAACCGTTGTCTAACACCAGCAAGCGATTTAATTTGATCTTTTTGCTCATCAGAGATGGCTACTTTATGGTCGATTGCTACAGCACTTGGGAATAACAATTGCTGAGCTTCTATTACCGTTAAGTAGTCGGCCGCATACACCATTTGGCATGTAGCGGCCGCACCAAGAGCGATTAAGCTTGGTAGCGGGCGCATACGATTTCCTCTTAGAAGTTATAACCGAATTTCAGACGCCACTCGGCTTCCGTCTTTTCGATAAGGTGTAAGTCGTTATCTGTTTGTTCATCAAACTTCTCTCCACCCCCTTTAAGTTGTTTCATGTACGTTAATGTTGCCCACCACTTTGCATCGCCGTAGTGGATGCTCGGACCTGCAAACCAAGAATAACGTTCTAAGTTCACTTCCGTTTCATGCTCTTCTTCATAGAGCGCTTCTGCACCAATAAACCAATTTGGCGCAAAACGGTAGCTCATACCTGTACCCGCGATAAGTTCGATTTCCATTTCTGCTTCAGTTGGCCATTCAAAATCTTCCGGTAGGCCTGCAATGGCTTTACGCTTAGCACCTGTGGCTTCAAAGCCTAGGTTACCTGTCCACACCAACTGGCCTTCAAGGAAGTACTTTTGCATCAACATCATCATTTCTAGACTAAGCGTGTCTTTGTCTTGACCTGAATGATTGTCCACCCATGAGTAGTCCATTGAGCCGTACATTGATAACCCAAAGTCATCAAGTGCAGGGCTTAAGAAGTTGTACTTAAAGCCAGCTTCAAGGCCTGATAGTTTCCAGCCAAAATCGTTGTCTTTTGGCATGTAACCATCAATGATAATGCCGTTCGTATCTAACGACATCCCCTTGAGCGCAAACGAGATGTTGAACGCATTTGTTAAACCGTATTCAAATTCTGTTTTAGTATCAAGCGCTTCGTAGTGACCGACTGTTTTACCTGAACGTTTGGTAAAGAATTGATACACTTCAGCTGAACCTTCAGGAAGCGTTTCTGCGCCCTTTACATACCCTAATAAGTTTTCATCTGCACTAGCAGTAAAGTTGCATAACCCAAGTGCAACAGCGATACCCAGAACTTTGATTTTCATAATTGTAAAGTTATTAATATTGTAAATGAGAAGAGTTTTTAATTTTAAAACCTCTATTCTTTTTAGCAATACCTATTTCCAAAAGTTTTAGGAATTTCTGAATATTTAATGCGTATTTTTTTGTGCTAGATCATGAATAACGTCATAGAAATGCAACTTATGCAAAAAGTTGGTCGTTTTGAGCGGAGTGGCTGAGTTAATTGTGTGGCCTACGCGTTTAAGATTGTTCCTCTTTTAAAAATGCTTGTAGTAAAAAGTTTTTTAACAAAGGGCTGCTTTCGGTCAATTCATCGAACAGTATTGCGTAAAGATGCTTTCCACGTGCTTTTACTTCACTGATAAAAACAGGAATGTCTTCATCGGTTGCATTGATGACTTGGGCAATGTTGTTTTCAAGTGCATGTTTTAATTGCTTTAAATTGTGCCTATCTTCGAAAACCAATGCTCCGGAAAGCGACAGCGAGCAAAGTGAGTATGAATGTGCGTTTTGCAGGCTTTTCAGTTGGACAGAACGATGAGGCGTAATTCGCCAATGACGGTGAAACCCTGAAATATCAACAATGTGGGGAAGATCTAAATGAAGGTCGTAGAGCTTTTTGACGTCGTCAGGTGTACTTAGGGGAAAACAAATTTCTTTGTCTTGCATGCGTGCGATTATAAGCAGTTCAGAGTGGTCTGCTACCTGTCGTAACAACTCATTAGACCCTTCATCCAGATGTTCGGGGAGGATAGGCGTCGTTGCCTCGAGTTCGATGTCGAGTAACTCATGCAAAAATTGAGATTCTTCCTTTGATAGTTTCATAGCACCCCCATTGCCTTGGCTAAATAATAAGCAAAATTTGCGCCTAAATGCCGTCAATTTGTTGTACGTTATGATAGGTGAACACGATATGAAGCAAAATAATGAACTGGCAGTGGTTTGTAAGGAAAGGGAGGTAATAAGTAGAAAAGGAGCCGCAGCTCCTTTTCTATATCGACATGATGAGCGTTATTCAGCGCGGCTGATAAACTTCACTTCTGACGTGTTGATACGGATTTTGTCACCCGTTGAGATGTGCTCAGGAACTTGAACAACAAGACCTGTTGTTAACGTAGCTGGCTTAGTACGTGCACTTGCTGACGCACCTTTCATCGAAGGAGACGTTTCTGCAATTACAAGGTCGACGGCAGAAGGTAAATCAATAGAAACAGCACGTTCACCGATCAATACAACTAAAAGACCTTTGGTTGCTTCATCGATAAATTGTACTTGCTCTTCGATGCTCTCTTTATTGATATGGTATGGCGTGTAATCTTCTTCATCCATGAACACATATTCATCACCATCGATGTATGAAAGCATTGCTGGACGACGCGTAAGGTCCGCAAGTTTTAACATGTCTTCCGCTTTGAAAGACTCGTCTACTTTACCACCTGTAACGACATCATACATGCGCATACGATAGATACTGCCACTTGCACGACCTTGAGGAACTGAACGTTCAATATCACGGACGATCATTACACGGCCATCATATTCTACAGCCGTATTCTTTTTAATTTCGCTAGCCTTAGGCATGGTCAAATTCCTATGTAAATTTCTAGGCGAAAATTACCATGAAGTCCGGTTTAGGCCAAGTACAACGAGATTGTATGGCGTAATTTTTTTAGGCAGCGAAGAAAAGATTAAAAAAATTTAATTTTTTCTCTTGAAATAAAAATAGCAGTCCATATTTATTGTTTTGAGGACGCCTTAGAGGGTCCCAACTAAAGAAATGTTATTTTAACTTATTTAATAAACCTTAATGCTAGTTTAATTGAGAATAGAATTAAGGTGCTATCGCTTAATACAAAGAGGATACAAATTATGCGTACAGTAGATTTATCTCCACTATATCGTTCATTCATTGGTTTTGATCATTTAGCGTCACTAATGGATGCCGCAGCACGCACTGACAAACAACCAAGTTTTCCACCGTACAACATTGAACTGCTTGAGCAAGATCGTTATCAAATCACGATGGCTGTTGCGGGTTTTGTTGAAGAAGAACTCACTATCGAGTCTGAAAACAACACGTTAAAAGTGGTTGGCCAAAAAGCAGATAAAGCGGATGAGCGCGAACGTAAATTCATCCATCAAGGCATTGCAGAGCGTAATTTTGAACGTAAATTCCAACTAGGCGACCATGTTAAAGTGCTCGGTGCGTCATTAGAACACGGTTTATTGAAGATAGATTTACAGCGTGAAATACCAGAAGCGCTGAAACCAAGAAAAATTGAAATTAATTCGGGTAATTTACTTGAAAGTAAATAAGTAAACCAATTTAATCCAACCATTAGGCTGCCTTACTAGGCGGCCTTTTTTATTTTTAATTAAAATTTATACGGTTTTTATAATTCATTTTTTGGGTTTTTATAATGTTGCTATTGCCAAATTAACACAAAAGGAGAGTGTTCAGGCTCTGCAATCCACCAGAGACCTTGGTCTTTGCACAAATACACACGGTAATTACGTTTCATTTGGCTGTATTGCTTGGCATTTACAGGCCACCATGATGGTAAGGTTTGAGGAAGCTGGTCGATAAACTCGTCGCGATAACAATGGGGTGGAAACCACTCGTGCGCTAATTGTGTCTGCAACCGAATAAAAAGTTGATTGCTGTCCAAATCGTATTGCAGTTTTATATCTTCGGCATCTTTAGGAAGCCAATCGGGTAACCAACCTTTGTCCTTTAACACCGCAGCATCTTGGAGAGTGGAATAGTGTTTGTCAATTTGCTCTGAGCATCCTGACATCCCCAACAGCACTAGGCTAACTGTACCTATCAAAAAGGGAGACAAGTGGCTATAGCGGGAAGGCATGTTAACTCCATTCTTTTCATCGATGAATGGGCAAAGTATAACGCCGGTTAACTGAATCCTAGGTGTATTGAGGCTGTGTTCAACATGCTGAACCGTATTCTTATCTTGTTGATTGTGATGTATCTAATTCTTGTATCAGCACGTTTTGCATGTTCTTTAATGCGTCGATTTTATCAATGGCTTCTTGAAGTTGCTCTTTAGGCAGATTTGCTTCTTTTCCTCTTTGTAGAAGTTGTTCAAGTACAGATATTTTTTCTGTGGCAGCCTGAATGTAGGCTTGTTTCAATGCTCTGTCCTTTTCGTGATGAAACGCTTCATAGGCTTGATAGTCATTCAAATCGCCTGAATAGCGTTGCTCGTCATGATTGGATTTTGCAATTGGCGGAAGGTACTCGGCAGGTGTGATAGCTTTTACATCGGCTTTATATTCGAGCGCTTCTTCGCTTTTGCTAGGTGTTAACTTACTTTCTCTGAAAGTAATCGAAGTATCGTTTTCATCCCTGATGGGCAATACAGGGGAGTGTTCCTCCGCAGACTGATATACACTCTGGACGCTCACGTCAAGCGACGTGAGCTGATAAATGCAAAAGGCAATAAACCCAATAAGCGATAAAATGACAATAAGCTTCACTTTGGTACTCACAGTGTTTGTTTCCAACGATTAAATTTGTCTTCAAACGTTTTTAACGCAACCTGAGTAAGTAATGCAATTGTTGCTTGATACTTCACTGTTTCGCTGTTTTCAAGATAGTAGTCGTACGTTCGTTTTCCCGTTGCAATGACAAGCCATTTTCCATCAGGTGTGCGTATCGGTTGTGAAAGCGCATTTTCAGGCAAATTGAATGCGGCTTGTGCGGCCCAGTTGTCCTTAATCGTTTCTCGCTTAATTGTGGGGGAAAGCAGTTCAAGGGGCTTGTCTTGTGCGCAGTTAAGTATGGCTTGTGGTGCAGCTTTATCTTGGGCTAAGTGTCGACATTGCTCAGCGAGCTTTCTCGAACTAAATAGGCCAGCCCATGCTTCAACTGACGTAACATAGCGAAATCTGGCTTTGTTTTCTTTATAGAAATTCGAAACGTCAGCGTTCGATATTTTACCTTTAAGATGTTCAACGTATTCACTGCGTTCGCCGTGCATTTGTTGTTTCAATCCAAAATAGGCCTGTGCGGGTGCTCGTACTATTTCAGTTAGGGCGACGTGATAAAGTGCATCGTAACTTATGCCTAAGTCTTTTAGTTTCTTGGTGTGCGCATTTTGCAATTGCAGTAAGCGAAAGCGTCGCTCCAATTCCGCATAGAGTACTTGAGTTTCACCTTGGTGCAGTCGTAGACGTTTCTGCATTGAGAGAGTCTCGACAATGTCTTTCATCGAAACAGCAAAGGGCAAGCCTTTCAATTGAATCGAGTCGAGCGTTGATAACGTGCTGTTGTCGTATACACCGGAAACCGGGTACGCACCAATTGCTTTTGTCAGCCAAACTTTATCAAACGGTGCTGTCTGCTGAGGCTTTAGAGATTGATAGTCAATATCGCCAAAGTTATTTATTAACAGCGTCATAGCAAGTTGTTCAGCATGATAGCGATTGCTAAAGCCGACTTGAGATTGCCTTGTTACGAGAGTCGTAGAGTACCTGTTTAATTCTTGAAAAAGGAACTCGTTTTCAATCAAACGTTCGTGTACTTGCTGTTGAGTGGTGTTTTGGCCGCTCGCCTTTTGAACATTCACAAGTAACTTTTCAAGTGGTTTAGTATCAACACTCGCATGCGTGAAAAGGGGTAGAGCGAACCCTACCACCCAAATTACAACAGAAAATCGCATATTAACGCGCTACCATCGCGTGATTAAGAAGTTGTACAACCATGGCAATGGCGTGTGGAATGACTTGGCGGCCAATTTGAACACGGTCATAGTGATCCTGAGAGTTAAGCACAATTGAGCCTTGCGCATACGAATATGAGCCACCTTGAGTCAGTAATGGACGAATATCGCTGTCTGTTGCACGAAGTGGAGCGTAATAGCTCATTGCTTCAGTAACAAGCGCTTGGTCGTTTAACAGCTCTTGATCGTAATAGTCCTTCACCCAAGATTCCCAACTAGAATGGTTGAGATCAGACGTTGTCCATGTGTGGTGCGGTTGCAATAGGTCTGTAGTATGGAACACAAAACCCAAAATTTGAGGTTGGCCTGACGCGAGGTAATTTTGGTACCAGTATTGACCTAAGTTATCGATTGGTTGAAATGGGATTTTCTCGAAATCTTTGTACATCGAGTAGCTTGAGGTGCCGTCAATGCGGTAATGTGCTTCAGTGATACCGTAACTGTTGTACTTGCTGCCGTCGGCGCCAAACCAACCCGATTGACCACCTTTGCCGTCATCTAAATGGTCGCCTTTCAACCAAGTGGCTGCCATTGTGTCAACACTGCCCCAAACCGTTAGTTTGTCATAATTGTATCCACCAAAGTCGTTACCATGTGCATCAGCGCCTTGAGTGTGGTTTTGAAAGTGCCAGTAGCTTGTGTATTTTACAATGCTCTCTGCAGCACCCCAAAGTGGTGCCTGTACACAATTACCTGTAACTGCACCGCACAAGAATGTGTCTTCAAAATCGTCAACATCGTACGCCGCTTGGCCCAATACTTCAGCCAATTGGTCAAGAGTCAGACCATTTTGAGTTGCATAGGCCTGCAATTTTGAGAATTGAGTTGTTGTCGGATGCTGTGCCATGTAGTTCACTGCATCAATGACAATACGTTTATGTGTTTCTTGGCTAAATGCGTGAGCTTTGCTTGCAAGTAGCGGTAGAAGTAGCGCGAGAGTATATCTTTTTTTCATTTTTGCGAACCTTAAAGTAGTTGCTCTATAAGTTGGAACGGGATTACAACAACTATACGTTACAAAAATATTAATAAAAAGTTAACATAAAATTTCTGGCTTTTTTATCTCAACGTTCAAATTAATTACAATTTGCGATAGACTAAGCGAGAATTCAGGGACAAGTAAAAACAATGATACAGAAATACCTACTCCTCGTTTTATCTGCATTTTTCAGTGTCGCGGGCTTTGCCAATCAATCGGATGCGACGCAGCAAGAACCGCAAGACGGCGCATTTAGTTGGCAGCTGTCTTTTGGCGTATACGGTATTAATATGACCATGCCAAAGTTAGCCGGTGACGATAGTCAGTATGAAGGACTCACTATCTTAAGTGACGTGACTATCGAATATCAAAACTTCTATCTCGATAGCAAAACGGGCGATTTCTATGGTGGCTCGGATATTGGCTATCAGCTCATTGTTGAGCCTAATTGGGGAGTTGATGTTATTTACGGAAACTACCAACTTGAATTTGACGAATACGGTTACTTTGAAAAAGATGACGTTATTCCTGAACTGAAAGGAATTAAAAAACGCCGACAAGATCAATCTTTCGGCCTGTCCTATTATCGTACTTACGGTAACTTTCAAACGTCATTAGAACTGGTTTATGACGTCTTTGGCCCGACAAATGGTTGGGTTGCTCATGCAGAAGCAACACGTAATTTTGAGCTACGAAACTGGGATCTGTGGCTGAATTTCGGTTTGAATTATTACTCATCGCGTTTTCACAATTACTATTATGGTGTGAGCGAAGAGGAGGCAACTTCTTTTAGGCCGGAGCACGATGCTGGCGATGCGACCAGCGTGTTCCTTCAATTTGAACTGAACAGGGCTATTTCTGACAGTTGGGTATTCAGTAGCGGTGCGTCATTCATTATTGGTGATAGCAGCATAAAGCGCAGTCCAATTGTAGAAACGAATTACGCACGCGTATTTTTTATGGGAGTGAAGTATGTATTCTAAACTCCTCGTTTTGGCGTTAATTTGCGCGCCAATGCACTCATTGGCGGCAACAAGCACGGAAGCGTCAGATATTACATTGGAAGAAGCACAAGCCCTGAAAGTAAGCCCAAATAAATGTGTTGCATTGAATGAAGGCCGAACCTGTTTTGCGGATGTTACCTTTACCTTACAGATGCCGGATAGAAAAGAATATTGCTTACGTGAAAAAGACCAAGCAATGCCGATAGGCTGTTGGAAAGAAGTGCAAACGGTTAATTACCTTTACAGTTTTGCTCGCACTCAATCAGTGACTTATGAGCTGGTTGCGAGGGAATCCGCGAGTGTGGTTGCAGAAGGCACAATTGAGGTCAATTGGGTGCATAAAATTCGCACTAAAAAACGCCGCTGGCGATTGTTTTAGTGACGTCATAGCCCTTTAAAATGAAGCCTTGATTGTTTCTTTGGTCAAGGCAATAAGACTAAAGGCTCTCGAGATTATCTAAATACCGTTGAGCTTGTTCCAATACCTTATTTTTCTCGTCATCCGCTTGGTTACTCCAATTTCGATAAATCATGCTCATTCGTTGGTTTTGGCTAAATGCATTTTGATGACGATGAAGAAAATGCCAATACAAACTGTTGAATGGGCACGCTTTTTCGCCATACTTTAATTTTTTGTCGTAATAGCAATGTTTGCAATAATCGCTCATTTTGTTGATGTAATTAGCGCTGCCTGCATACGGTTTGGTGGCAATGATCCCATGATCTGCGTGTTGACTCATTCCCCTTGTATTCGGAAGCTCTACCCATTGTAAAGCGTCGATATAAATGCCTAAGTACCATTCATCTACCTGCGAAGGTTCAATGCCTGCAAGAAGACAAAAATTTCCGGTGATCATAAGCCGTTGAATGTGATGCGCATACGCGTAGTCCAGACTTTGTGTAATGACTTCATTCATGCAGCGCATCTTGGTTTTGCCATGCCAAAAGTATTGAGGCAGTGCTTGCTGTGCATTGAGCGCATTGAACTGCTCATATTCAGGCATATTTCGCCAGTAAATAGCTCGAATGAACTCTCGCCAGCCAACAATTTGTCGAGTGAAGCCTTCGACTTGTGGTAGGGATATTTTATCTGGGAACGTTTCATAGGCTTTAATTGCGGCTTGCACGACTTGTATCGGACTCAGCATTTTAACGTTGAGCGCAAAAGAAAGACGAGAGTGATACAAACTCCAAGCATGTTGGCTTTGGCAGGTCATTGCATCTTGATACTGTCCGAATCGAGGTAATAAATGTTCACAAAAAAAAGACAGTAAGGTAAGTGCTTGTTGACGGTTAACAGGCCATAATAATTGAGTTTGCGACTGACCAAAGGTTCTAACTTGGTGATGTTGGAGCCGAACGAGTATGGCTTCAACCGAGTTTTCAAAACACACCGGTGTTGGAATTTCATTTAAATCATTGTCTTTAAAGGATTGCCTATTTTCAGAATCAAAGTTCCATTTCCCACCAATCGGCTTATTTTGATCCATAAGTAAGTTGTATCGTTTTCTCATCGAACGATAGAAGTACTCCATAGTGTGATGTTTTCCTTTGACGAACATTGATTCAATTTCATCGAAAGGCAACATAAAATGTTCCGTATCGTACTCGTTGCACTGATAGATTTGCTGCGAGCTGAATGCGCGAAGTTGCGCCAATACACGGTATTCATCAGGTCTTTGATACTCAAAAACGTCAACAGAGAATTGCGTGCAGTAATAGGCAATGAGATCGCATAACGTTTCATAATGGCAAGTGTCATCTAACGTTAAATGAATTACATGATGCCCTGCTGAGTTCAGTGCAGCAGCGAAGTTTTCCATGGCGGCAAAAAAGGCAGAAACCTTTTGTACGTGGTGTTTAACGTAGTCCGTTTCTTGTCGTAGTTCAGCGATAAGATAAACGGTGTCCTCGTGTTTTTGACGGTACCAAGAATGTGACGCATTGAGTTGGTCACCAAGAATGAGACGAAGTTTCGTGTATT
The DNA here is from genome assembly GCF_017638925.1 of Pseudoalteromonas xiamenensis. Taxonomy (NCBI): domain Bacteria; kingdom Pseudomonadati; phylum Pseudomonadota; class Gammaproteobacteria; order Alteromonadales; family Pseudoalteromonadaceae; genus Pseudoalteromonas; species Pseudoalteromonas xiamenensis. The sequence goes on along the minus strand of NZ_CP072133.1, from coordinate 876,548 downwards.
GTTGTGATGACATGGAATTCAAAGTGACCGCTCTGTGTTGTGTTCTCTTAGCCATTGTCTACGATAATGTCCGAGTTCATCGTAGAGCTGGGTTTGTTTATCAATATTGAAGTGGCGGCCGCCTCTCGGATCGGCGCCTACGCCTGCGATGTATTGCCAATTGCCCCAATTGATTGCGACATCATAATCAATGAGTGTTTGCTCAAAGTACGCGGCACCGTAGCGCCAATCGACGCTAAGTTCATTGACCAAGTAGCTTGCTGTAATTTGACGAGACTCGATTCGAGATCCATCCTGATGTATTGAGTTCAATCATGATAGCGTTCACTAAATCCGCTTCGGTGTTACCTTCGCACCATGCTTTGAAATGGGAGGCATAAAAGGAGGTGAGTGGATTTGTTGAATTTAGTCCACGTCGAAGAAAAAGCTTCGTTCCATGCGTTTTTGCATACCAATAAAAATACTCGCGCCAAAGAAGCTCAAAATAAATCCACTCTGTTGAATCGTTTTGACCATAGATAAGTTGGTATTCCTGCAGGCGACTCAGGATCTCGTGCACACTCACCGTGCCAAGCGCTAAAAAGGGTGAAAACCCGGTCGAAAACCATTCCCCTGACAACTGATTGCGCGTTTCTTTATAGTGACTTGGATGGCGACTGCAAAAGTAATCGAGTAAGTGTTGCGCGGCAGCGCTTTCACCGTGTGAAGCATTGACGACAGGATGTTCATCAGAACAAACGGGTAAAACGGACCGCGGTAAATCGGGCAGTTGCGATGTGAGGTTTTCGGCAATCGTAATGTCGTTTACTTTCCGGCGAAATTCTGAAAACGTTTTCGGGAACGAATCAGACTTAAAAGGCAGTTCGTATTCTTGAAACAGTGTGTTGCCTGGGAGCAAATGAAACCGAATGTTTTGGCATTTGTCACGCAAAAACAACCACATTCGGGACAAGTCATAGCTTGGATGGAAGGGCAAAGCGCAATCCGTCGCTGAATGCTCATGCAACAGTGAAAGTAAAGCCGGTGTATCGAACATAGAGAGTGAAACCACGCCGTGATTGAGCTGTGCAAACCGTGCGATGAATTCACGTTCTACTGCGGAGTGGGCGTTCAACACAACGTCACTGGTTTTGCGTCGTGCAAGACATTGCGTTGAATAACGAGTCTCGTCTCTAAGAACGCAGATCAAAAGCTTATCAACGTTCGCGGAAAAAATGGATAAGGCGTTATTGTTAACTAATCGGAAGTTTTTATAAATAAAGAAGATACCGGTTCGCATTGCCTTCGCTCATTCTGCATTATCAACGTCAATACGAACAGGGGAAGGATTTGGCTCATTTTAAAATTTGAGTTGTATGCAACCCTTCACATTGCGCTATCAAATTACGTAGGTGAGATCCCACATCAGCACTTTGGATTTGAGTATGATCAACGAAGTCCTTTACTTTGGTTTTGAGACTCGGTTAACTCATATTGACTCAGTAACGTACGCAGGTAATTTAATGTTTCCGCACCCTGACGAAGCAGGTTTGGGATCTGTTCAAGTGAGATTTCTTGGCTGGAGAGTTCGGCTATTGCGGAAAAAAGATCCGTTAAATTTGCGCTGTCTTGAAGCGCTCCTTCAACCGTTGCTAGTGAGCCAAGAGGATCACTTTCCAACTTAGTTGCGACGCATGATGCAACACTGCCTTTTTCAGCCGTTTTAGCGACCGCATTGAGGCCATTTTCTCTTATTGCTGAAATTGCCGCTTGCAGTTCAGGATGTTGATCTAAGTACTGCTGTTCCAATTTATTGTTCGCAGTCTGAAACACATCGCAACCAGAGAGGGCAAGAAGGCAACCAGAGGCAAGAAGTAACCGATGTTTCATATTTTCTCCGAATTTAATCATAACCAAAATCAATATGACGGGATTGTCACATCTTATACTATTTTAGCTATATTCGGTACATCTCTTGCCTCAACCACATTAAGAAGCCTGTGATTTTTTCAATCGGTGCTCATGCAGACTAACTACGTTCGTTCGGCCATGCATTTCGTGATTGAGTATGTTTGACACCACATGAAGCAGTCGGCGCCAAGCGTTTCGCATAGCAAGCGTATATTGTTTGCCTAGATGAAGCTGTATTGTGGCGAGGAAACAGTTACAAAGCACGCAAATATCGCGCTCTGTTAGATTGTACTCACGCAGCTTTTTAGCAGTCTGGCTGAGGTAATCGACCAAATTGTTGTGTTCGAGAATTAAACCAACACATTGATGTACGAATCTAAAAAATTCGTTTTCATCATTGAGTATTCCCTCGTCAGAAAAGGTGAATGATGTATTGAGTTGATAATTTGAAATTTGTTTTCGAAAAGAAACACAGAAACAGTGAAAGTTAGGTCTAACTACCGCCAGTGATTGTGTCAACATGCGGTATTGATATGGTGATATGCTCATAGTCGCCCCAATAAAAATCAGGAGCGCATCCTTTTGCTCAAACTAGAATGTTTGGATTGAGTATAGACAGCGAATGTCGACTTTGCGACATTCGCGAAAAAATTTGTGCGTAATTTCTGACAAATTTAACTTGGATTGAAATTACTTAATTGGAGACAGTAACTTAGGATCCGTTACTAGCTCACGAACACCATGTGCATGGTCTTCTTCGAATTCGTTACTTTCACACCATTTTGCCAAACTGTTTATGTCAACTTTGGCACAGCTCGGACGAACGCTCCACGTCACTTGCAGTGGCGAACATTGTTGGCTGGTGTATTTAGGGCCGGTTGTTGAGCCTAAAAATTCTACCGGTTTACCGGTGTTATCAGGAATATGCTTTGGTTGGTGATAACCATTTACCACGTTACCATCGTAACCAAGCTCATTGAAATCAAGTGCATTCGGATCGTTAACCACTAAGAACACTTGAGTTTCAACACGTAAATCTGGGTTAGCACATTTATCGTTTAAACAAGAGCCAAGGCCTTTGCCTGGTTTGACATCACATGAACTGTGCACCCAGTGCACTTCAATGGTGTCACCTGGTTTCACATTTTTACAAACTTTGCCTTCTGGTGCTTTGAGTTCTGCCGCTGTTAATGAGACTCGTTGCGTTACATTGGTAACCACCGTGCTCACCTGAAGTCCGCAAAAACAGAAAAGTCTTTTGCTTTGTGTTCAGCATTTTTGTGGAAATGGATGTTACACAAGTTCATTTCTGAACTCTGAGGCGCTTTTGAAAAAGAGCGAGCATTTTCGCCAAGAACACTGTCAATATCACGAGGGGTCTGAGGACCAAAACCTTCGCATGAATCAGCGATTGCATAAGATGACGTCATCCCGAAGGCAATGCTCATTAAAAGAGATTTGTAAGCTCTACTTTTCATTCTAATTTTCCTATAATGGGTAAAATGGCCGTTAATATAGATAAAACTTAAACAGGTACAAGCTTTTTGCGTTTAGTTGTTGATAAAATAAGAACAATCCACAAAAGAACTTTATTTTCCTCTGCGGTTGCTTATTAATGTAACACTCTTTATAATAAGCGCCAGTTTTAGACATTACTTGTAATGTCAGTTGCCGCGGGATGGAGCAGCCTGGTAGCTCGTCGAGCTTCATAACCCGAAGGTCGTCGGTTCAAATCCGGCTCCCGCAACCAAGACTTGTGCTTTTAAAGCATAGTGAATACGTCGAAAACACGAGAGTGTTTGTTTCTAGTTCGCGCATTCTTTGTAATGCGCGTTTTGCGTTTAAGCACTATGCTCAATGAAGCCTTTCTTGCCGCAACCAAGCTGGCCTTTGGCCACACCGTTGATTTTTGTGTGACGCCCCGCTTGGTTCGGGGCGTTGTTGTATCTAAACCCAGTGAATCGGGTTTAGAGCATGTTACAGCTTTACTGGGGCAACGAGTACCCTTTTTTTGTTTGTATGGAGGAAATTCGTGACAAAACTCGAGCAAGATTTAACTGCAATGCTTGAACCAGCCGTAGAAGCACTTGGTTTTGAGCTATTGGGTCTTGAGTTTGTAACTGCTGGTCGTCACTCGACACTACGCGTATACATTGACCATGAAAATGGCATCAATGTGGATAACTGTGCGGAAGTCAGTCATCAAGTGAGTGCCATCATGGATGTCGAAGACCCGATTACAAACGAGTATACCTTAGAGGTCTCATCACCAGGTGTTGACAGACCTTTGTTTAAGCAAGCGCACTTTGAACAGGCGGTCGGTGAGGAAATACGTTTACGTACTAAATTACCTCAGGATGGTCGTCGTAACTTTAAAGGCGATTTAGTGGCAATTAACGGTGACGTGATCACGCTGAAAATAGATGGTGCAGAGCATATGTTAATGCTTAGCAACGTTGAGCGTGCCAACATCATCGCGAAATTCTAATTAGAGTGCGAAGGAACAGGGCAAACGAGGCATTACCTATGGCAAAAGAAATATTATTGGTGGCAGAGGCCGTCTCTAATGAAAAAGCGGTTCCAAGAGAAAAAATCTTTGAAGCTTTAGAGTTCGCACTAGCGACTGCAACAAAGAAAAAACACGAAGGTGAGATTGAAGTTCGTGTTTCTATTGACCGTAAAACTGGTGATTACGATACTTTCCGTCGCTGGAGAGTTGTTGAGCCATTAGAGAACGGTGGCTTAGAGAACCCATTTTCAGAAATTACACTAGATGCAGCACGTTATGACGAGCCTGAAATCCAACTTGGTGACTACGTAGAAGAACAAATTGAGTCTATCAAGTTTGACCGCATTACAACGCAAATGGCGAAGCAAGTTATCGTGCAAAAAGTACGTGAAGCTGAGCGTGCGTTAGTTGTTGATGCGTATAAAGATCAAAAAGGCGAGTTAGTTACGGGTGTCGTAAAGAAAGCATCACGTGATGCCGTTATTATCGATCTAGGTAACAACGCAGAAGCGGTAATTTACCGCGATGACATGTTGCCACGCGAAAGTTTCCGTCCAGGTGACCGTGTTCGTGGTTTACTTTACGAAGTTAAACCAGAAGCACGTGGTGCACAGTTATTCGTTACACGTTCAAAACCTGAAATGTTGATGGAATTGTTCCGTATCGAAGTGCCAGAAATTGGCGAAGAGATGATTGAACTCCGTGGCGCAGCACGTGACCCAGGTTCTCGTGCAAAAATCGCGGTTAAATCAAACGACAAACGTATTGACCCTGTTGGCGCGTGTGTTGGTATGCGTGGAGCACGTGTACAAGCAGTTTCGTCTGAACTCGGTGGCGAGCGTGTTGATATCGTTCTTTACGATGACAACCCTGCACAGTTCGTGATCAATGCAATGGCGCCAGCAGAAGTTGCGTCAATTGTTGTTGACGAAGATTCGCGTTCAATGGACATCGCGGTTGAATCAGACAACCTAGCACAAGCAATCGGTCGTAACGGTCAAAACGTGCGTTTGGCAAGCCAACTAACTGGTTGGGAGCTAAACGTGATGACTGTGGAAGACATGCAGCGTAAGAACTCAGAAGAGTCAGACAAATTAGTGAATCTATTCACTGAAAACTTAGACATCGACGATGACTTCGCGGCGCTTCTAATCAATGAAGGTTTCTCTTCACTGGAAGAAGTTGCGTACGTGCCTGTTGCAGAGTTTTTAGAAATTGATGGTCTTGACGAGGACACAGTTGAAGAGCTGCGTAATCGTGCTAAAGATGCATTAACAACGAAAGCACTTAAAAACGAAGAAAGTTTAGAAGGTGCTGAGCCTTCAGATGAGCTTTTAGCTTTAGAGGGCCTAGATCGTCACACGGCGCTAGTTTTGGCAAGCAAGGGTATTATTACGCTTGAAGACCTAGCTGAGCAAGGTATTGACGACCTAGTTGAGATCACAGACATAACAGATGAGAAAGCGGGTGCCCTAATCATGGCTGCACGTAACATCTGTTGGTTTGGTGATGAGTAATTTATTAACGGGAGGTAACACACACAATGGCAGAAGTGAGCATTGAGAGACTAGCCGAGACAATCAATACAACTGTTGATAAGTTACTCCAGCAGTTACAAGACGCTGGTATCACCAAAGCCAAAGGTGAAACGGTTACGGAATCAGAGAAAGCGCAGTTGCTTGACCATTTGAGCAAGCAACATGGCGGCAAAGGCTCTGAAGGCCCTGAGCGTATGACTTTGCAACGCAAGAGTAAAAGCACTCTAAGCGTAACTGGTGCTACAGGCAAAGCAAAGTCGGTACAGGTTGAAGTTCGTAAAAAGCGCACTTACGTTAAGAAGAGCGCACTTGAACAGCAACAAGATTTAGAGCGTCAAGCACAAGAAGACGCAAGCGCAACGCGAAGCTGAATTACAAGCACAACGTGAAGCCGAATTGCTAGCAAAGCAAGAAGCTGAGCGTAAAGCGAAAGAAGAAGCAGAGAAGAAAGCACAACAAGATCTAGCGAAGCAAAAAGCTGAAGCAGATCGTGCTGCTAAACCTGCTCGTTCTGACGCAGAGCTTGAGCAAGAGCGCGCTGAAGAAGAGCGTCTACGTAAAGAAGCGGAGGAAGCTGCAATTCGTAAAGCCGAAGAAGAAGCAGTACGTCAAGCAGAGATTGCACGTAAACTAGCTGAAGAAAATGAAGTGCGTTGGCAACGTGAAGAAGAAGAACGTCGTGAGCGTGACGCAAATAGCGATCACCACATCACTACGTCGACTTATGCACGCCAAGCAGAAGATGAATCGGATGAGCGTGAAGAGAAAAATGCTCGTCGTAGCGTGAAGAAGAGCAAAACTAAAGCAAGCTCTAAAGAGCGTGAATTGCCGGTGAACCGTAAGGCTCACAAAGGCAAGCTAAAAGCGCCTTCAACGTTACAACAAGGTTTCCAAAAGCCGACTGCTGAAGTGAAAAACGAAGTTCGTATCAGTGAGACAATCACCGTTGCAGAACTTGCGTCACGCATGGCAGTAAAAGGTGCTGAAGTCGTTAAAACGTTGATGAAGATGGGTGATATGGTAACTATCAACCAAGTCATCGACCAAGAAACGGCTCAACTTGTTGCGGAAGAAATGGGTCACAAAGTTGTTCTAGTGAAAGAAAACCAACTAGAAGAGCAAGTACTTAGCGACCGTAACGAAGGTGGTGAAAAAGAACACCGTGCACCAGTTGTTACTGTAATGGGTCACGTTGACCACGGTAAAACATCGACACTTGACTACATTCGTAAAGCGAAAGTGGCTTCAGGTGAAGCCGGTGGTATCACACAGCATATCGGTGCGTATCACGTTGAAACGGAAGGTGGCATGATCACATTCCTAGATACACCTGGACACGCGGCGTTTACGTCAATGCGTGCTCGTGGTGCGAAAGCAACGGATATCGTAGTACTTGTTGTTGCAGCAGACGATGGCGTAATGCCTCAGACAAAAGAAGCGGTACAACACGCGAAAGCGGCGGGTGTTCCTCTAATTGTTGCTGTAAACAAGATGGACAAAGAAGGTGTTGATCCAGACCGCGTTAAGAACGAACTTGCTGCACTTGATGTAATTCCTGAAGAGTGGGGCGGTGAGACTCAGTTCGTTTATATTTCTGCGAAAACAGGTCTCGGCATTGATGAGTTACTTGAGTCAATCCTAATGCAAGCTGAGCTTCTTGAGCTAAGCGCTGCACACCAAGGTATGGCGGCAGGTGTTGTTATTGAATCTCGTCTTGATAAAGGCCGTGGTCCGGTTGCAACGGTACTTGTTCAATCAGGTACACTAAACCAAGGTGACATCGTTTTATGTGGTCTTGAGTACGGTAAAGTTCGTGCGATGAAAGACGAAAACGGTTATGACATCAAGTCTGCAGGTCCATCTATTCCAGTTGAGATTTTAGGTCTATCTGGCGTACCAGCTGCGGGTGATGAAGCAACTGTGGTTAAAGATGAGCGTAAAGCGCGTGAAGTGGCATTGTACCGTCAAGGTAAATTCCGTGAAGTGAAGCTTGCTCGTCAGCAGAAAGCGAAACTAGAGAACATGTTCTCTAACATGACTGAAGGCGACATTTCAGAAGTTAATATCGTTCTTAAAGCAGACGTACAAGGTTCTGTGGAAGCGATTTCTGACGCATTGGTTAAACTGTCTACAGACGAAGTGAAAGTGAAGATTGTAGGTTCAGGTGTAGGTGGTCTTACTGAGACTGACGCAACACTTGCAGCTGCATCTAACGCAATCCTTGTTGGTTTCAACGTTCGTGCGGACGCATCTGCGCGTAAAGTTATCGAGACTGAATCGTTAGACCTACGTTACTACAGCGTAATCTACGATCTAATCGAAGAAGTGAAACAAGCAATGGTTGGTAAACTTGCGCCTGAATTCAAACAACAAATTATCGGTCTTGCAGAAGTACGTGATGTATTCCGTTCACCTAAGTTTGGTGCGGTTGCAGGCTGTATGGTTGTTGAAGGTATCGTTAAGCGTAGCGCGCCAATTCGTGTTCTTCGTGATAACGTTGTTATCTATGAAGGTGAACTTGAGTCACTACGCCGCTTCAAAGACGACGTACAAGAAGTACGTAACGGTATGGAGTGTGGTATCGGCGTTAAGAACTATAATGATGTAAGATCAGGCGACCAAATCGAAGTATTCGAAACGGTTGAAGTACAACGTACACTGTAACGTCTTCATAGTTCCAGAAAATGGGGGCAACAGCCCCCTTTTTGCCGTTGTTTAATTGGTTAAATTTTGATAAGTGGTGAGCATGAGAGAATTTTCTCGTACCGATAGAGTAGGCCAGCAAATTCAAAAAGAAATTGCGGTTATTATTCAAAGAGAAATTAAAGACCCACGTTTAGGTTTAGTAACAGTGTCTGCTGTAGAAGTATCGCGAGACCTGTCCTATGCCAAGATTTTCATTACGGTTCTCAATACCAACGATGAAGACAAGACAAAGCAAAGTGTAAAATTGTTGAATGAAGCAACAGGCTTTATTCGTTCATTACTTGGTAAGCGTATTCGTGCGCGTATCATGCCAGAACTGCGTTTTGTCGTTGATAATTCATTGATGGAAGGTATGCGTATTTCGAATCTAGTGGATTCGGTGATCCGTGAAGACAAAGCAAAACGTGGCGATGAGTCAGATGAAATTCAAGATGATTCAGAGCACAAGGGTTCAGAAGAGTAATGGCAAGGCGCAATAAAGGAAGGCCGATTGACGGCATCTTATTATTAAACAAAGCGCAGGGCATCTCGTCAAATAAAGCACTTCAACAAGCTAAGTTTTTGTTCGGTGCACAAAAAGCTGGACATACAGGGGCGCTAGATCCGCTTGCGACTGGTATGCTCCCCATCTGTTTTGGTGAAGCGACTAAATTCACGCAGTTTTTGCTCGATACGGACAAAACGTATGTGGTTCGCGCCAAATTAGGTGAGCGTACGACAACATCAGATTCTGATGGTGAAGTAGTTGAAACTCGCCCTGTTAACATTACGCGTGCGCAGCTTGAACAGGAGGTTACAAGCTTCTTGGGCGAGTCTGACCAATATCCTTCAATGTATTCTGCATTAAAGTACCAAGGTCAACCGCTTTATAAATATGCGCGTGAGGGAATAGAGGTTCCTAGAAAATGTCGTCGTATTACTGTCTTTAGTATTTCACTGGATGAATATGATGAACAAGCGCAGGAAATTCAAATGACTGTGCATGTTTCAAAAGGCACGTATATTCGCACTATTGTTGATGATTTGGGTGAAAAACTTGGCTGTGGTGCGCACGTCATTATGCTCCATCGCAGTGAAGTAGGTCATTACCCAAGTGATAAAATGATAAGCTTTGAGGCACTTGAAGCCTTGGTTCAATCAGTTGCACAAGACGAAACAGCTCGATTTGCGTTGCTTGATCCGTTGCTTTTACCTATGGATACGGCGCTTGCTGATTTACCGATGGTAGAGATTAACGCGGAGCAAGGCAAAGCGTTTGGCCACGGACAAGTGGTTAAATTAGAAAGCGGCGAAGTACCTGAAGGCATTGTTAAAGTAATGGCGGATGGACGCTTTATTGGTCTTGGTGAACGTAACCCTCATGGGCATTTAAAAGCGAAACGCGCTTTGTCGAGCACACAAGAATAAAGCGGTGGTAATTTACAGGTAAGCCTGATAGAATCCGTCCGCTAAATTGCTTTGGCTGAATTAGTGATCGGCTAAAGCGTGTTATACACCATAAATTTTTGGAGTTTATTATGTCACTAAGCAATCAAGAAAAAGCAGCAATCGTTGCAAAATTCGCACGCGCTGAAGGCGACACTGGTTCACCAGAAGTTCAAGTTGCACTTCTAACTGCTGATATCAACAAGCTACAAGGTCACTTTGCTAACCACAAGCACGACTTCCACTCACGTCGTGGTCTTCTACGCAAAGTTAGCCAACGTCGTACGCTTCTTGACTACCTTAAAGGTAAAAGCGTTGAGCGTTACGCTGCACTAATCAGTGAACTTGGCCTACGTCGCTAATAAATTGATTACGATGGGTTAAATTTAACCTGTTGGGAAAAAGGGGCTTACTAGCCCCTTTTTTTGTTGGTCTTTCACAAGTATACTTAACCCGATTTAGCATTGTGTTAAGTCACGCCAAACTTTGCCAATTGTAGTACTTAAGCTGATTTCCTAAGTTGTACAAAGACGTAAGTCTGCTTAAGACTGTAATTGGTTCCAGTTGGCGTTTTGTTTTATAAAAATGAAAGGAATAAATTGTGCAAGCAATTATTAAAGAATTCCAATTGGGCCGTCACACGGTTACTCTTGAAACTGGCGCAATCGCGCGTCAAGCAGACGGTGCTGTTCTTGCTAGCATCGGCGACACTTCAGTTTTAGTTACTGTTGTTGGTAAGCGCGAAGCTGCACCTGGCCAAGACTTTTTCCCTCTAACAGTAAACTACCAAGAGCGTATGTACGGCGCGGGTCGTATCCCAGGTGGTTTCCTTAAACGTGAAGGTCGTCCGTCAGACGGCGAAACGCTTATCGCACGTCTAATCGACCGTCCAATTCGTCCACTTTTCCCTAACGGTTTTGTGAACGAAGTACAAGTAATTGCAACAGTAGTATCAGTTAACCCTGAGATCCAACCAGACATCGTTGCGATGATTGGTACATCTGCAGCGCTTGCTGTTTCTGGTATCCCATTCAATGGTCCGCTGGGCGCATCACGTGTTGGTTACATTGATGGTCAATACGTTCTTAACCCTACGCTTAAAGAGCTAGAAAGCAGCCAATTAGACTTAGTTGTTGCTGGTACTGAAAATGCAGTGCTTATGGTTGAGTCAGAAGCTGGTGTGTTATCAGAAGACGTAATGCTAGGCGCTGTAGTTTACGGTCATGAACAATCTCAAGCTATTATCAATGCAGTGAACGAATTCAAAGCAATGGCGGGTAAAGCTGATTGGGAATGGACTTCTCCTGAGAAAGACGTTTCATTTGCTGAGAAAGTTGAAACGATCGTTGGTGATAAAGTAGGTGAAGCCTACCGCATTACTGACAAAGTAGCTCGTAAAGAAGCGCTATCTGCTGCGAAAGAGCTTCTTGTTTCTACATTAGAAGCTGAACTTGCAGAAGGTGAAAGCCTAGACTCACAAGTTGTTGCTAAGCAATTCGGTTCACTTGAGAAGAAAATCGTTCGTAGTCGTATCATCGCGGGTGAAAAACGTATCGATGGCCGTGACACTGACATGGTTCGTGCACTTGATGTAATGACTGGCGTACTTCCACGTACTCACGGTTCAGCAATCTTTACTCGTGGTGAAACTCAAGCGCTTGTAACAGCAACTTTAGGTACAGAGCGTGATTCACAGCTTATCGACGACCTAGTTGGTACGAAAAAGCACCACTTCATGATGCACTACAACTTCCCTCCATTCAGTGTGGGTGAAGTTGGTTTTGTTGGTTCACCAAAGCGTCGTGAAATTGGCCACGGTAACCTTGCTAAGCGCGGTGTTCAAGCGGTTATGCCAACATTGGCTGAATTCCCATATTCAATCCGTGTTGTTTCTGAAATTACAGAATCAAATGGTTCGTCTTCAATGGCGTCTGTGTGTGGTGCATCACTTGCACTGATGAACGCGGGTGTACCAATCAAGGCATCGGTTGCGGGTATCGCAATGGGTCTTGTGAAAGAAGGCGAAGATTTTGTTGTTCTTTCAGACATCCTCGGTGACGAAGATCACCTTGGTGATATGGACTTTAAAGTAGCGGGTACACGTGAAGGTGTAACAGCACTTCAAATGGACATCAAAATCGAAGGTATCACAAAAGAGATCATGCAAATCGCGCTTAAGCAAGCTAAAGCGGCTCGTTTACACATCCTAGGTGTGATGGACGAAGCGATTTCTTGCCCAGCAGAAGAGCTGTCTGAATTTGCTCCACGTATTTACACGATGAATATTCCACCGAAGAAAATCGCGGAAGTTATCGGCAAAGGCGGTGCTACAATCCGTCAATTAACGGAAGAAACTGGCACAACGATTGAAATCGAAGATGATGGTACTGTTAAAATCGCGGCAACTGACGGCCTAAGCGCGAAAGAAGCAATTCGTCGTATTGAAGCGTTAACAGCTGAACTTGAAGTAGGTACAGTTTACACAGGTAAAGTGGTACGTATCGTTGACTTCGGTGCGTTCGTAAACGTACTACCAGGTAAAGATGGTCTTGTTCACATTTCGCAAATCAGCAATGAGCGCGTAACGAATGTTGCAGATCACTTATCAGTAGGTCAAGAAGTGACGGTTAAAGTTCTTGAAGTAGACCGTCAAGGCCGTGTACGTTTGAGCATGAAAGAAGCTGCTGACAAACCAGCAGGCGAAGCTCAAGGCGACGCGCCATCAGCAGAATAATGCTGATATAAAATAGGTTTAACGAAAAGGGGCTGCTTAGCCCCTTTTTTTATGCTTTAATTAACTGCCTGAACTTTGGAAAGTTATCCTAGTCTTACTGATTTTAGGGCTGAATTAACACCAGCCTAAATGAAGGGAAATAACTTGCATTCACATTTATCGTTGACAACAAAGTCTCGACTGTCTCTCTTGTTTATCCGATCTTCAGGAAATTCGTGCATCGCTAAGGGCTGAGGAGTCTATGAAGTTAAAACCAATTTTATTTGCTATGGGTGCTTTATCCATTTTGGCAGGATGCCAAAGTACTTCAACGCCACAAGCACAACCCGTATTAAACGTTCCATTTGGTATTCCACTGATTGCAGATTACCGCAATGAGATTGCAATTGCGCGCTTTTCAGAATTGCTGGCTCGCACAGAATTGCCTGCCGATCAGCAAGCGCAATTGTTATATGACCGAGGCGTGCTTTACGACAGCCTAGGTTTAACCACACTCGCGCGTATCGATTTTAATCGAGCAGTAAAAATGAAGCCAGACTTGGCCGAGGTGTACAACTTTTTAGGCATACACCACACGTTATTGCAGCAGTATGAACAAGCATACGAAATGTTTGACGCCGTTATCGAACTTAACAATAAACACGATTTTGCCTATTTAAATCGCGGTATTGCGTTGTACTATGGCGAACGTGCGGATTTAGCTGAAAAAGATTTTAGTACGTTTTTGGCCCGAGCGCCGAAAGATCCTTATCGCGCACTTTGGTTATATCTCGCACAAAGTCACCTTGACGATGCCGCCGCCGCCGCGACACTTCGTGAAAATAGAGCCGGTTTAGATAACGCGAGTTGGGCTGTCCAAATTGTTGACTTATACCTTGGCAATTTGTCTGAATCCGATTTCTTAAGTAATCTAAGTGCCGGGATTGATTCGCAACAGGCTTACGCTGAGCGTTTATGTGAAGCTTATTTCTATCTTGCGAAACTCTATCAAGCGAGAGGTGAAAAAGGCGTTGCGGCGGATTTCTTCAAACTCGCTCTTGCGACTAATGTGTATGAGTTTGTAGAACATAAGTATGCAAGGCTTGAGTTGGACCTAATGAGAGGAATGAGTGAAGGCTAAGCATTTCACTTTTTTCGGATGCTTACTAAGCTTGGTTTTTATTACGCCATCGAGTCTCAAGCACAGTAAGCATCTCATATACTGCGTTAATTAACAAAACACCTCTGGCGTACTTCTTATATAACCCCGAATTGATTTCTCCCGAGAGACTGTCAGAGTCCGTGATAAGTCAATTGTCCGAATTAAACGTATCACACCTACAAGTTGAAAAAATTCGGCGATTACTTTATGCCAATAGAATCGATGACTTCTTACTTTTTGCCGAAAGTGTTATGGGGGAATGGTCACTCGAACAAAAAAGCGTGGTGTGCGACTGGTTGCTTGCAAAACAGCAAGTTGACTTACTTGCAGGACTCAGTGAACTAGTCGAGTTACCAAAAGAGATTGAGCAAATTATTCGTATCTACCATGGTCAAGCCGTGGACGAAATTCCAGCTTGGTTGGCCTCACGACTCACGTTAGGGACTCCGACATTTCCATCCACGCAATGCGTGAAAACAATCGAGGTTATCGTTGATTCGCTTGATGGGCTAAACGCGATAGAGAAAGCCGTGGATCAGTACAGCCTGAGACCTGAACCTTTTAAAGGAGCATTTTGTTTTTCAAAACCCCGATATAGCAATGGTCACCTTCAATGCAACATTGATAAACAAGGTTATGCCAAGTGTCATGTAACTGATGATATTGTTCCGCGCAATACCGACCATCGTCTTTATGTTACCCAACAAGGCCTAGCGAACGTGCGGGGTCATGTGATGACCTTAAATCATAAAAGTGGTTATGCTGTGCTGGTTCATGAGCTGATGCATTTCAGTGGCTTTGAAGATGAATATGTATTTTCAGCGAGTAAGACTAAACTGAAATGTGCGCAAAAGGGTCGACACGCACCAAATTTATATGTCGGTGAACATGGTGATGAACCCGCAGGCTGGAGTGAAAGCCCAAGTTGTCAGTTTGGTAAGTATCGCTCATTCAGGCCGGTAGAGCGTTGGAGTAACTTGCAGTATCAATCGATGCCACTACCGGACTTATACAGGCAACTCTGGACGACCATATTAGATGGTGAACGCGTCAGTCAGTCGCTCTAAGTAAGTGAATAAAAGCGAAAAAGCCGTAACGGAAATTGAATTTGGTATTAAATAACACATAATGGCTTGTTAATGTGTTCAAAATCGAAACACCTAATATCGCTATAACTGGACAAATGACGCTATTTTACAGTATAACTGTGCCCGTTATGCTTGAAAAAAAGCAAGCAATTTATGCGCTTGGAAAGTGCGAGTTGGCAAACCAAGCAAGTTAATGCTGAATGTCAGAGTCGGTATTTCCTTGGTGGTTTACTACAAGTAAAAGGTAGGTTCTATGGCATTGCTTTGGATACCCTTGTTATCCTTAATTGGCAGTTTTCTTACTTCAACACTCGGACGACTGAATCGAAATCAGTTAACGACGGTTGCTCTTTTAGCGCCAATAGCCGCGCTAATCACAACGTTTCAGATGGTACCTGATGTCTTCAATGGTCACGCTGTTCGTTATTCTCTCGAGTGGATCCCATTACTTGGGATTGATCTATCATTTCGTCTAGACGGATTGGCTTTACTCTTTGTTTTATTGATTTTAGGCATTGGTTGTCTTGTCTTATTTTACGCGCGTTACTATTTAAGTGAGCGTGATTCAATGCCGAAGTTGTATTCTTATCTTCTACTCTTCATGACGGCTATGCTTGGTATTGTTTTATCCAACAACATCATTCAATTGTGGCTGTTTTGGGAGCTGACGAGCATCAGTTCGTTCTTATTAATTAGCTATTGGAATCACAAATCTGAAGCACGAAATGGTGCACGCATGGCACTTGCTGTAACAGGTGGCGGTGGACTTGCCTTACTGGCTGGGCTTCTATTGCTCGGTAATATCGTTGGTAGCTACGATTTAGACGTGATTTTGGCAAATAGAGGCTCTTATTCAAGCTCATGAATTATATGAAATAACCCTTATTTTAGTGTTGTTGGGTGCGTTTACAAAATCTGCCCAATTCCCATTTCATTTTTGGTTACCTCACGCAATGGCAGCACCGACGCCAGTGAGTGCTTATTTGCACTCTGCGACAATGGTTAAAGCGGGCATCTTTCTCCTTGCGCGTTTCTATCCAGCGCTTGCGGGAACAGACATTTGGTTTATTCTGGTTGGTTTAACTGGCCTCGCGACTTTATTAGTTGGCGCATACATCGCGTTGTTTAAGCATGACTTAAAAGGCTTACTGGCGTATTCGACCATTAGTCATTTAGGTTTAATTACACTGCTGTTGGGTTTGGACACCGAATTGGCGACGGTTGCAGCTGTATTTCACATTATCAATCATGCGACGTTTAAAGCATCGTTATTCATGGCAACGGGCATTATCGATCATGAAACGGGCACTCGTGACATGCGTAAGCTTAATGGTATGTGGCAATTTATGCCATACACCGCGACGTTGGCTATGGTTGCCGCGGCGGCAATGGCGGGAGTGCCGTTGTTGAACGGTTTCTTATCAAAAGAAATGTTCTTCGCAGAGACGTTACACCAACAGCTACTAGGTTCGATGTCGTGGCTTATACCTGTACTTGCGACGATTGCAGGGGCCTTTTCCGTCGCATATTCTGCTCGTTTTATTCACGATGTGTTTTTCAATGGTCAACCGATTGATTTACCTAAAGAGCCGCACGAAGCGCCTCGCTATATGCGAGTGCCAATCGAAATTTTAGTTGCTCTGTGTTTATTGGTTGGCATGTTTCCGAACTTCATTGTTGATGACATCTTACGTTTGGCGTCGAGTAGTGTGCTGGGTCAAGCAGCTCCAGACTACTATGTTGCGATTTGGCATGGTTTCAATTTACCTCTGCTAATGAGCGCACTTGCGGTGACCGGTGGTTTGGTCATTTATACCCAACGTAAGCATCTGTTCCAGTTCCAATCGTCTTTACCGCCATTTAGTGCTAGATCGGTATTTGAGCGATTCATCTCGGGTACAATGGCGTGGAGTCGCAAAAAAATTGATGCAATGGAGAATGGTTCGCTGCAACGCTATCTGCTTCTCATGTTTTTAGTCATTTTGTTGGCAGCAGCATGGCCGTTATTTGAAATGCATAAATTGGTGGGTGATAAAGCGCCAACCGATATTGATGTTCACGTTGGGATTGGTGCCGCGTTACTTATGGTCGGTGCTCTTGGTACAGTGATTTGGCATCGTGCGCGAATTGTAGCGCTTATCATGATCTCTATCGTGGGACTAATGGTCTCGGTTGCATTTACGCGTTTTTCAGCACCGGACCTTGCGCTTACACAGCTTACCGTTGAAGTGGTTACTGTCATTTTACTGATGCTGGCGCTATTTTTCCTTCCGCAGACGACGCCAAAAGAATCTAGCCCATTGCGTATTGTTCGAGATCTCTTTATTGCATCCTCAATCGGTGTGATTGTGGGGAGTATTTGCTATGCATTAGTTACACGACCTTTGTCGTCTATCTCTGACTTTTTTGTGGCAAATGCAAAAACCGGTGGCGGCGGCACAAACGTAGTCAACGTGATTCTGGTTGATTTTCGTGGATTTGATACGTTGGGTGAAATCACGGTTCTAGGTATTGCGGCTCTTGGTATATTCAAGCTATTGATAAACTTGCCTCTATTTATGCCAGCTGGCGATGGAGAAGGGCGTCCATGGGCAAAAGAGCGCTATCCAATTTTACTTGCGAGTATTTCGCAAGCTCTCTTGCCGCTTGCGCTATTAGTCTCTGTTTACATTTTCTTACGTGGTCATAACTTACCAGGTGGCGGCTTTATCGCGGGGTTAGTTACTGCGATTGCGTTTATTTTGCAGTACATAGCACATGGCTCTGAATGGATAGCAGAACGTTTTACCATGAACTATCGCAAAATCATCGCATCGGGTATAGCGATAGCCATGGCGACGGGCGTAGGCAGTTGGTTCTTTGATAGACCATTCTTAACTAGTTGGTTTGAATATTTTGATTTGCCTGGTGTTGGTAAGATTGAATTGGCAAGTGCGATGGCGTTTGATTTAGGGGTTTACATCACGGTGGTCGGCGCGACGATGATGATCCTCGCGAGTTTGGGTAAATTAACGACCCAAGCTGTAGAAAAAGATAAGGAGGCGTAATGGAGCTGTTGTATTCATCGAGCGTGGGATTGCTCGTGGCTTGCGGCGTATTTCTTATTCTGCGCGGCAGAACTTTTCCAGTCGTACTTGGCTTAACGATGTTGTCGTACGCTGTGAATCTCTTTTTATTTGCCGCAGGTCGCTTGAGTTTAAATAAAGCTGTGGTTTTAGGCACGAGTGAAAGTTATGCCGACCCGCTGCCACAAGCTTTGGTACTCACGGCAATTGTAATCGGCTTTGCGATGACCGCTTTTGTTGTGATATTGGCAATTCGTGGACGTGCAGACCTCGGCAATGACCATGTTAATGGCGTTGTGCCAACGCCAAAGTTAAAGAAAAAGAGGTAGAGGTCTGAATGTTTGAACATCTAGTCGCATTGCCGATTTTACTACCTATGTTGGCGGGCGTAATTTTATTGATGCCGCCGTGTGGTAAAAACGTCCAAGTTCGCCGCGTTGTTTCAGTTTGTCTATCAGCGCTGACACTGGCGATTTGTATTGGGTTACTTTATCAAGTGACTACCGCTGAGCCAATTGTTTATGCCGTAGGTAACTGGCAAGCACCATTTGGCATTGTTTTGGTGGCAGATCCGCTCGCCGTAATTTTGGCGAGCCTAACGTCCTTTTTAGGGCTTGTGTGTGCACTATATAGTGTGAGCGGTGACGACGAAAAAGGTAGCTTTTTCCATCCGCTTTTGCATTTCCTCATTCTGGGCGTTAATGGGGCGTTTTTAACGGGAGATGCGTTCAATCTATTTGTTTTTTTTGAAGTGTTACTCATAGCTTCTTATTCACTGCTTATGCATGCTGCTGACAAGCACACGACTCGCGCGGCATTGCAGTACGTCATTATGAACTTAGTTGGTTCGGCGGTTTTCTTAATTGCACTAGGGATCCTCTATGGGGTAACTGGTACCCTGAATATGGCAGACATGGCAGTGAAAGTGGCTGCATTGACTGGTGATGACGTCTATCTCGCGAAAATTGGTGGTCTGCTGCTTTTAGTCGTGTTTGCACTTAAAGCGGCGTTATTACCCCTGCACTTGTGGCTTCCGAGTACCTATGCATCAGCAACACCAGTGGTTGGTGCGCTCTTTGCTATTATGACGAAGGTCGGTGTTTATTCTATGATGCGTGTCTACACTCTGATTTTTGGTGAAGGTGCAGGCGAACTTAGTCATATGGCACAGCACTGGCTTTGGGGGCTTGCAATTGCAACGATAGTGGTCGGTGCGATAGGTGTACTGGCGAGCCAAGATCTCCGCAGACTTGCTGCAAACTTGGTTATCGTATCTGTTGGTACGTTAGTCGCTCTAGTGGCGGTACAAACCAAAGAAGCAACGTCGGCAGCCATTTTTTATATGGTCCATTCTACATTAGTGTCTGCGGCTCTCTTTTTACTTGCCGATTTAATCGCACGCCAACGTGGTAAAGTACTCGACCGAATTACCGCTGGGCGAGGGGTAAATCAAGAACGCATCCTTGGTATTGCGTTTTTAATCGCAGGTCTTACCGTGATCGGCATGCCGCCTTTCTCTGGATTTATAGGTAAACTTTGGTTGTTGGATGCCACATTTGATGCTGAACATGCAGCGGTTTTTTGGCCTGTTTATTTGCTCGCAAGTTTTGCACTTTTAGTAGCGCTTGCGAAGGCTGGGGCTACGGTGTTCTGGCAACGACCACAAAAAGACGTTGCGGTTATTGAAACGGAAGATGCGTCAAGCAATCAACTTGTCGCAGTTTACCTCTTGGTTGCTTGTTCCCCATTGTTGGTTATCTTTGCAGGCTACTTTACCGAACTGAGTGAAGTTGCTGCTGGATGGCTTCATAACCAAGATGCTATGAAATCGTTAGTATTAGGAGGGCGTTCGTAATGCGTGTAGAATCGCGTTTTAGTTGGCTACCAACGCCTTTTAGAAGCCTGATGTTGTTTATTGTTTGGCTTTTACTCAACAACAGTGTGTCACTTGGACATATTATTCTAGGTGGTGTGCTGGCGATAGTAATTCCGTGGATTACCTTTCCGTTTCGAGATCCTCAGCCTCTCATCTTGAAGCCTGAGACTCGCGTTAAAACAGTTAGCGATTGTGCTCTTTGATATTATTACCGCAAACCTACAAGTAGCGGCATTGATATTGGGTCCTAATAAAAAGTTAAACCCGGCCTTCGTGAAAGTGCCCCTCGATTTAACCGAAGCAATGCCCATCACCATTTTGGCTAGTACCGTGTCTTTAACACCCGGAACAGTAAGTGCTGAAGTATATCCATGGGCTGAGGCATTGGAACCCGGTGAAGAACCAGAGCAGCGTTATCTTCTTATCCACGTCCTGAATCTTGAAGATGAGGCTGAGCTTATCGAAACCATAAAGCGTCGCTATGAAGCGCCACTTAAGGAGATATTTGAATGCTAGAAACGGTTTTGCTGATTGTGTTTGCAATGTTGGGACTGGCGTTACTTCTCAGTGTGTGGCGACTTGTTGTCGGTCCTTCATTGCCTGACCGTATATTGGCGTTAGATACGATGTACATTAATTCCATCGCACTGATTATTTTATACGGTATGAGTATGGGGACCGCGTTGTATTTTGAAGCGGCGTTGCTAATCGCGATGTTAGGTTTTGTAAGTACAGTTGCAGTTTGTAAATACTTACTTCGTGGCGATATTATTGAGTAGATAAGGTGAACCTGTGTCAGAAATAATTATTTCAGTTTTACTGCTTGTTGGTGGTGGATTTGTACTGATTGGGTCAATTGGTCTTGTGAAAATGCCGGATTTTTTTATGCGTTTACATGGTCCAACTAAGGCAACAACGCTCGGTATGGCCTGTCTCTTGACAGCTGCGATTGTCTTTTTTAGCCAAACTGTCGATGGCATCAGTGCGAAGGAAATCCTAATTTCTATCTTCCTACTGCTTACCGCGCCAATTAGCGGTTACATGTTAATTAAATCGGCTATCCATCATCGTCTTCCTGCAAGCAAAAATACAAAAGGCGAAGAAAACATCGAAGAAGATTGAAGCAGACCACGAGAAACTGAAAAAGGACTCATCGAGTTCTTTTTTAATTTTCCCCACAGCATATATAAAAAATCAAAAGATATTTTTTGTTTGTTTCAGAAGCGACAATAGGTTTTTGTTGGTGTTACTTATTCGTCGAATTTCAAGTTTGTAAAAGTTGTAACTATCGGTATTTAAATAATAATTTCTGTCACTAAACATGATGATTCGTTGATTATTTGGTCTGTTTCAGTTTAGAATTGTTTCTGAATAGGGTCTAAATTTTTTACTCTAATTTAATTAAGGACAATTATGAAAATCAAAGTATTGAGTCTCGCTATTTCAACGCTCGTCTTGAGTGCATGTGGTGGTTCAAGTGAATCAAGTTCGCCGAGTTCTGGCTCGGGTACTGATGTCGTGACTCCATCCACACCAGTTGTGAAATTTGACGTCAAACCAGTCATTAACATTGAAACGTTAGAAGATGCCTCGCTTGCTATCGATATTCAAGCAGACAAAATTCCTGATGGCTCAGAGTCAGTCGTCGTCGAGATTGTCGAGACAGCGCAATTAGGCAGTATTTCAGTTGCATATCCATCAATCACTTATACACCTAACCCTGATGTTTCTGGTTCAGATTCAATCACTTTTAAGTTGAAAAAGGGTGATGTGGTAAGCGATTTGGTCAAAGTGAATGTTGCGGTTGTCGCCGTCAATGACGCTCCTTTGATTTCTGGTAGTCCACAACTAAATTTGAAATTAGATGACGAATATAACTTTAAACCTAGCGTACAAGATGTTGACTCTCAATCGTTAGCTTTTTCAATTGAAAACAAACCTGCATGGGCGACATTTGATAGCCTGAGTGGGGCTTTAACGGGTAAACCCACGTCGGTAGATAACATCGGTACTGTGGTTGGCGTAAAAATTTCAGTATCGGATGGTCAATATTCAGCTGCATTACCTGCATTTGATATTACGGTTCAAAGCCAGCCATGGACACGATTAACTACTTTGCCAGCGGACCAAGGTTCACACTTAAATGCTTCAAAGCATGAAAATGCACTGTTTACACTTTCACATGATGTCGCTTTGGCTTCGAGTATGAGTTGTGCAAATGTTCCCAGTAAACAACCCATGTTATCTCGTTTTGATGTTGCTACAGGTACTTGGTCGCAACTAGCGACGCCTCCGCTCCCGCGTTATTATTTTAATTCGCAATGGGTAGGCGACAAGCTTTATGTGTTTGGTGGAACGGATATTTGTCCAAGCGGAGGTATGCCGGTAACGAAAGCAGATATCTATGACGGGGCACTGAATTCGTGGAGTTCAATCGATTCACCGAGTTTCTCTCCATTCGGCATGCGAGTTACAGCGAGTTGCTCACAAGGTCAAGACCTGTTTGTCTTTTCTACTCAATCTGATGTGCAGTATATAAATACTTTGAATACATCCGATAATAGCTGGACAAGTGAAGCGCTTGCAGAAGGTACGCCTTCTGTTAAAGAATGTTTTACGCACAATAACACACTAGAAGTGATCACGAGTTCAGCACAAAACTTATCTCTTGGGCAGTTCGATTTAGTGACGAAAGCAATACTGAATGAAGCTGCGATTCCAAACTCTACTTCAAGCGAGTACTTTGATGTGGCTTTAAGTGCAGATAAGCTTTATTTCGTGACTGCAAAAGCAACTCAGGTCTATGACTATGGTATTTCACAATGGCAATCTGCAAGTGAAAACCCATTTGCTGTTGAAAACCAAGCGGGGCAATTAAACTATTTGAGGGATTTCAAATTAGTTGGATTAGGAGACAGAGTCCTATCAGTGGGTGGTAGTTACACCACTCAGCCTACACCTGCTGTTTATCAATATTTACCCGCAGCAGACCACTAGAAACTGAAAAAGGTACTCATCGGTGCCTTTTTTAATGCTACTCTGATTGGTGCTAGCCAATAGCAGGCACAATCCCAACCATTTGCAGTAATTGCGCACCAATAATCACAGCACCTGAAAGTGCAGCAATCGCGAGGCCGGTATTTCCTCCTCGAACTTGGTAGCCCTGTGTAAGTGCTGAGCGGCGTTGCTGCCATACCATCGCCACAGGTAAAAAAACGGCTAATACAACGAGAGCAATTGCAGCGTAGCCGAGTGCCATAATGAAGCCTTGTGGATAGAAAAGCGCAAAGCCAAGTGGTGGCAAAAAAGTGACCAGTGCAGTTTTGATACGATCAGATTTGTTGTTTTGTTTTTTTAGCGTATCTGAAAAGAAATCAAATAGGCCTAAACTGACTCCAAGGAATGAAGTTGCAAGCGCTAGGTCCGCAAATATCGACACTGAGGTTGAAACCTGTTCACTGTGTACAATCTCAGACACACTACTCACAAAGCCTTGCAGCCCTGAACTTGCCATTAAATTTGCTTGACCTAAAATGCCCAAACTTAACAGCTGCCAGAACACATAGATAACCAGTGGAAGCGAAGCGCCCGCAATCATCACCTTGCGCAAGGTTTTGATGTCCAACCCAACGTACTTCACAATAGAAGGAATAGAGCCGTGAAAGCCGAAAGATGTAAATATCACGGGGAGGGCGGAGACAATGAGACCTTGTTGTACTGGCATATCAAGCAGATGTTGGCCACGAACATAGGGTGTTAACACAAAGAACAAACTGCCAAGCACGAACACTTTTATTGTAAAGAGTACGCGATTGAGTTTATCTACCGTGCTTGTACCGAGAGTTACAATTGTCGCAACCACCACGGCTAGAATGATTGAACCCGTCTGCGGCGCTAATTCCATATTCAACGCAAGATTCAGTTTACTTTGAAGCTGTCCACCGCCGCCGGCAATGTAGGCTGCGCACAATGCGTAAAACAAAAAGACCATGGCAAAATTGGCCACAACTTGGCCTCGACGTCCTAACCATTGTTTTGCTAGCGTGTTGAGCGTTGCATGCGGTTCGGCGTGTTGATGCACTTCAAGCATGAGGAGGGCTGTGTAAGTCATTAATGCCCACATAAGAATGATCATAAACAATGCGGTTGAAAAGCCCAGACCCGCTGACGCGATTGGCAGCGCCAACATACCAGCGCCGATGGTTGTGCCGGCAACGATAAGCATACTGCCGAGTGTTTTATTTTTTTGCACAAACTGCCCCTAAATCCAGTGAGAGTTACGCACGATATAATTAGTGGCAGGAAAATGAAATAGATTTGCTATAAATCAAAGCACATTGCTGTAACCTATGTTTTACAACACCATGAACAAGATGTAAAAAACTACTTATTTCAATGAAATTAAAGCGAAAATATAGAAAGATGAAAGGCACAGTTGAATCATAAATTAGGAAGAAGATGACTTGCGCTTTTAAGTAAGCGCAAGTCATCGATGTTATTTAACTTCTTTGCCAGCCGCTTGTTGATCTGCGTGATAGCTTGAACGAACAAATGGCCCACAAGCAGAATGTACAAACCCAATTTCGTCGGCGTACTCTTTTAATGCATCAAATTCTACCGGAGGCACGTAGCGTTTTACTGGTAAATGGTGTTTTGAAGGTTGCAGATACTGACCTACAGTAAGCATGTCTACGTTGTGCTCACGTAAATCGCGTAATACTTCTTCAATTTCACTCATTTCTTCGCCAAGACCGACCATCAGTCCAGACTTTGTTTTCACTTCTGGATGTGCTTCTTTGAAACGGCGTAGTAACTCTAGAGACCATTTATAGTCTGCACCAGGTCGTGCTAATTTGTATAGACGAGGTGCCGTTTCCAAGTTGTGGTTAAACACATCTGGAGGTGTCGCTGAAAGAATTTCAAGAGCTCGGTCCATACGACCACGGAAGTCCGGTACTAATATCTCAATGGTAATGCCTGGGTTGTGTTTGCGAATTTCGCGAATACAATCAGCAAAATGTTGTGCGCCACCATCACGTAGGTCGTCACGGTCAACCGAAGTGATAACAACATACTTCAACTTCATGTCTTTGATGGTTAAAGCAAGCTTTTCTGGTTCTGCCGCATCCGGTGCTAATGGACGACCGTGAGCAACGTCACAGAAAGGGCAACGACGAGTACAAATTGCACCCAAGATCATGAACGTTGCAGTACCATGATTGAAACACTCAGATAAATTCGGGCAAGACGCCTCTTCACACACAGAGTGTAAGCCGTGTTTACGCATGGCTTGTTTGATGCCATCAATACGTTCACTTGACTTAGGTAAGCGGATTTTTAACCATTCAGGTTTTCTTAACATCTCATCACGTTCAGTCGGTAATACTTTGACTGGGATAAGTGCCATTTTTTCCGCATCACGGAGTTTTACCCCTGGCTCCATTTTTACTGGATTTTTCATTCGTTCTCAAACCCTTCTGTGTGCAAAACGTGCTCCGCTTGGAGACGCTTAAGCATATGTTTCACTAAACCGTGACCGGCATCTTCAACATTCTGCGGTCCGTTTAGATCTTTTGTTTGTACCATTTGCATTCCCGCATACCCACATGGGTTTATACGCAGGAATGGAGCAAGGTCCATGTTTACGTTTAACGCTAAACCGTGGAAAGAACAGCCTCGACGAACGCGCAGTCCCAAAGATGCTACTTTGCAGTCGTTGACATAGACGCCTGGTGCATCAGGTTTAGCATAAGCTTCGATGTCGTATTCTTTGAGGAGATCAATAATACATTCTTCAAGCCACGTCACGAGTTCTCTTACGCCAATTTTTAAGCGGCGTAAATTAAACAGAACGTACAGCATTTGCTGACCAGGACCGTGATAGGTGACTTGACCACCGCGATCTACTTTAATCACGGGAATATCACCAGGAGCCAGTACATGTTCATCTTTACCGGCTTGCCCCTGCGTAAATACGGGTTCATGTTCAACAAGCCAGATCTCATCTGGATCGTTCTCATCGCGCACGTCGGTAAAGGTTTGCATACGCTGCCAAATCGGCTCATAACTTTGTCGACCTAAATGGCGGACATAAACATCAACGGGTTTCACAGCACTTCCTACTTTGCGGTACGTTGGGTGTTAATCGCACTACGCGACGTCGAATACGTAATTATAATACGTGACGTACGTCTTCCAATGCGCCAATTTCGTTATAAATTAGCTCGATATGTTCTTTACTCGTAACGATAGCGACGAGCGTGACCGATTCGTATGTGCCTTTGCTGCTTGGCTTAACTTTTGGCGCGTAATCACCTGGTGCAATGCGTTGCAAGACGGTTAAAACTTGCTCGGTCAATTCTACTTTTGCAAGGCCCATAATTTTGAATGTAAATGAGCATGGAAACTCTAAGTATTCGTCGAATTTAGTGTTTTGAACTTGATTAGCCACTACTGTGTCCTCACGCTTTTGCGAATGAATTCGCGGGATGACGGAATTGGCGGGCATTCTACCATTTATTAGACAAAAAAAAACGCCCCAAAAAGTAGGGGCGTTTTTCTTTTACTGATTTATTGCATGATTTGTAAACGTAAGTAGTCGTAAATCTTACTAAAGAAACTACCTTCTGCCACCTCTTCTAAAGTGACTAATGGATAGTTCGCAATTTCTTCGCCTTCTAATTGAAGGAATAAGGTGCCAACTTTAGTGCCTTTAGCAATTGGTGCTTCAAGGGTCTTATCTAACTCAAATGTCGCTTTTAAATTTTTGCGTTGACCGCGTGGAATGGTGATCGGTGTATCTTGTAAAATACCAAGAGAAACTTCTTCTTTGTCACCCATCCAAATTCGTTGCTTAGCGAAGCTGTCGCCCGCTTTATACGGTGTAATTGTTTCATAAAAACGGAAACCATAGTTAAGTAACTTTTTACTTTCGTCTTTACGTGCACGCTCGCTTTCTGTGCCCATAACAACGGCAATAAGACGCATATCGTCTTTCTTTGCAGAACTTACGAGGCTATAACCCGCTTCCGAAGTGTGACCTGTTTTGATCCCATCCACATCTAGACTCGCATCCCATAACAGCGAGTTGCGGTTATATTGCTTAATGCCGTTATACGTGAATGATTTTTGGCTATAAATAGCATATTCATCAGGCACATCACGAATGAGCGCCGCACCTAAGGTAGCCATATCACGTGGTGTTGTATAATGCTCGTTAGTATCCAAACCGTGGCTATTGATAAAGTGGGAGTTCGTCATGCCAAGTTTTTCTGCATGGGCATTCATCAAATCGGCAAACGCCGATTCCGTTCCCGCGATATGTTCAGCCAAAGCGACACACGCGTCATTGCCTGATTGGATGATCACACCGTGATTTAGCTCATCCACGCTGATTTGTTTGCCTACTTCGATAAACATAACAGAGGAGCCAGGGAAGTTCTTTGCCCAAGCTTTGTTACTTACGGTTACCATGTCAGTAGGTGAAATATTGCCCGCTAGAATTTCCGTGCCGATCACATAGCTTGTCATCATTTTTGTTAGACTTGCTGGTGCAAGTTTTGAGTCGGCATTGCCATCCGCTAACACTTTTCCCGTCGTAAAGTCGACAAGTATGTAACCCTTTGCGTTAACTTCAGGAGGAGGAGGCAGGATCTGTGCGGACGCTGAAAAAACAGCGGCACTGCACACTACGGCGCAGATTTTTTTGACTAAGGTGGGTTTCAACACTGTCATTACACTCGTAACTTTTGTTTGTTAATCTTAAAAGACATCTTATTCTAAAGTTGCTTTTCACTGTAAAGCAAGAAAGCTTGGTTAAATTGTCCATCACGAAGCGTTGCAAGTAGTTTTTGCGCTTCCTCGTCAGAAACAATAGGACTCAATCTCAGCTTATAAAGCCCTTTTTCTTCAATCACATTGGTGCCGAGGCTAAACTGTTGCGCCAAATTCGCACCCAATGCCGTAATGTTGTCTAGTTGTGATGATGCTGCAACCTGTACGTAGGTGTATCGAGTTACAGGCTCATCTAGAGTAATCGCCTCTATCTTAACTCGCGCTGTACCATTTGATAGATAGCCTAATTTGTATGCGGCTGCGTAGGATAAATCAATGACTCGGTCGTCGTGAAAAGGTCCACGGTCGTTCACACGAACGATCGCTGACTTGCCATTATCTAAATTGGTTACTTTAACGAAGCTCGGTAGGGGAAGCGTTTTGTGTGCTGCGGTCATGGAAAACATATTGAACACTTCGCCATTGGAGGTGTAGTAGCCGTGAAATTTACGGCCATACCATGATGCGATGCCTTCTGCTCGGTAGCCTTTTTCTGTTTTTAGTGGTGTATAGCTTTTGCCAAGGACGGTATAGGGACGGCCAGCAGCGGTACTCTTTGCTTCGTTGGTGACCAGTGCATCTTGTATTTCAAGTGGAGTCGGCGTGCGAAGCGGTGCTGCGTCTTGGCGAATATGATAGCGACCCGCACTACATGCAGTTAGAAAGCCTAAAACTAGACAAGCTAGGATAAAATGACGCAGTAACATATTCATTATTTAAGCAAAAGTTTCTTTTCTGTTGCGATAGACATAATAATCCCAAATCCAGCCATCAATGTCACCATCGAAGTACCACCATAACTAATTAAGGGAAGAGGAACCCCAACAACGGGGAGTAGGCCTGACACCATTCCAATATTTACAAAAACATAAACGAAAAAGGTGAGGGTCAATGCTCCAGCCAATAATTTACCAAAGGCATCTTGTGCATTCACCGCGATGTATAAGCCTCGGGCGATGATAAAGAGATACACACAGAGCAAAAGTATAACGCCAACAAGACCAAACTCTTCACTCAAAACGGAAAAAATAAAATCAGTATGGCGCTCAGGTAAGAACTCAAGTTGCGATTGTGTACCATGTAGCCAACCCTTTCCTTCAATCCCTCCACTGCCTATCGCAATTTTTGATTGGATAATGTGGTAACCTGTCCCTAACGGGTCGCTTTCAGGGTTTAAAAAAGTGAGGACACGTTGTTTTTGGTAGGTGTGCATCCCAAAGTGCCACAAAATGTAGCCGCCAGGGATCGCCAGTAAAACGGCTGAACCAATGAGTTTCCAACTTAGTCCGGACAGAAACAACACGAAAATACCAGAACTGGCGATGAGGATTGAAGTCCCTAAATCGGGTTGTTCTTTAATTAAAATGGTCGGGGCAAGCACAATCGCGAAACCGACAATTAACTGCCACATTTTAGGCGGCAATTGATTACGGCCGATGTACCACGCTACCATCATTGGAACGGCCAGCTTCATAATTTCAGATGGTTGAAATCGCGTAATACCAAGATTAAGCCAACGTCGCGCCCCCTTAGAACTTACACCTACAAACAAAACGGCAACCAACATTCCCAAGCCAATCAGATACATGGGGATCACGATTCGTTTCAAGGTGCTAGGAGAAACTTGAGCGAGAATGAACATGGCGGTCAAAGCTCCAGCCATGCGTGTTAAATGGCGCACCATCATGCCTGCTTCTTGTCCGCTGGCACTGTAAACAATGGCAATACTGCCAATCATCATGGTGAGAAGGGCGAGCAAAAGGGGCAAGTCAAGATGGAGGCGTTGCCAAATCGTTATTCTATTTTGTAAATCGGTCATGGCGTTGTCCCCTCAATGGGGTTTGCTGAGAAATAGTAGTCCATAAGCTGACGGGCAATAGGGGCAGCGGTGTAGCTTCCACCCCCTAGATTTTCAACAATAATCGTGACAACAATTTGAGGATCGTTGAAGGGCGCAAAACCGACGTAAAAGCCGTTATCTCTCAGACGTTCTTGTAATTTTTTTGCATCGTATCGCTCACCTTGAGCAATGCTTACAAGTTGCGCAGTACCGGTTTTACCCGCCGCATCGTAATGAGTTCCTGCAAAGGCGCTGTGTGCCGTTCCCGATTTTTTCTGTACCGTATTGTGCATCGCGTTAAGCGCAACATCCCAATGCTTCTCATTTTTGAGTTTGATGGGAGGGCGTTCTTCTGTAAACAGCTGTTCAATTTCTGAATCTTGGCGTGCAATTTGTACAAAATGAGGCTGATGATGCACGCCTCTATTCACCATAATGGTTGTCGCATTCGCGATTTGCAGTGGTGTTGCTGTCCAATAACCCTGCCCAATGCCAACGGAAATTGTGTCGCCCGGCCACCAGTTCTCTTTAAAACGTTCACGTTTCCAGTCCGTATTTGGCAGTATTGCGGTTGTCTCTTCGTAAATATCGATGCCAGTTAAATCGCCAAAGCTAAATTGCGTCATGAAATCGCTAATTTTGGTAATACCCAAACGATAGGCAATATCATAAAAAAAGGTATCGCAGGATTCTTCAATGGCTTTGTATACATCGACTTTGCCATGGCCCCAGCGTTTCCAATCTCGCCAACGGTGATCCACGTTAGGAATTTTGAAAAAACCGGGATCAAACATTTGAGTCGATTCGCTGATGATGTTTTCTTCTAAGCCTAAAATTGCCATAAAGGGCTTAATCGTCGAGGCAGGCGCATATCGGCCTTGGGTTGCACGATTAATTAAAGGTCTGTCTGGGTTCAATAAGCCTTGATAATCTTTACTGCTAATGCCGTGCACAAACAAGTTAGGGTCATAACTTGGATTGGAATACATGGCAAGAATACCACCATCTTTCGCATCCATCGCGACGATAGCACCGCGGCGGTCTTTAAGAGCGTGTTGCGCGATTTGTTGTAAACCAATGTCGAGCGTCAGTATCAGATCTTTGCCAGGCGTTGGGGGATCTAATTCGAGCGTACGAATGATCCGTCCTCGGTTGTTCACCTCAACACGTTGTGAACCGACCATACCGTGAAGCGCTTCCTCATAGTATTTTTCTATGCCGAGTTTGCCGATATCATGGGTCGCGCGGTAATTTTGTTCTTTATCTTGAAGTTCGAGTTCCTGAAGCTCTTTTTTGTTCAATTTAGACACGTAACCCACCGCGTGAGTGAGCGTATCACCATATGGATAAAAACGCGTTAAACGCGCTTCTACACTAAAACCGGGAAACTTGTGCTGATTGACAGAAAAAATGGCAACTTCTTCTTCGTTTAGACGAGCCTTAAGCACTTGGCTTTTGAAGCGACGATTATGTTTGATGTCGTTCAGAAACTCGTCTTTTTCTTGGTCTGAAATTTCAATGAGCTGGCTCACTGCGGTGAGTGAAGCGCCGAGGTTTTCTACGTCTTCAGGGATCACCTCAAGGTTGTACACGGGTTGGTTTTCAGCAAGCAAAACGCCATTTCGGTCGTATATTAACCCTCTGTTTGGCGCAACAGGAATGACTTTAATGCGGTTGTCATTCGAGCGCGTTGAATACGTTTCGTATTGTAAAACCTGTAAGTTATAAACATTGTATGCCAGTACCCCAACAAGCATCATTACAAAAATGAAGCTGATAAATGCACGTCGTGCAAACAGGTTTGCTTCAGCAGAATGATCTCGAATAGTGGGGCGACGATTGAGCATGGATGGTTACTTATTCCCTATGGTACGGATGATTGTTGTTCAAGCTCCATGCTCGATACAAGCTTTCTGCGACGATGATACGAACTAAAGGGTGGGGCAAGGTTAAATTTGAGAGTGACCATTTTTGCTCTGATGCCGCAATACATTCAGGCGCAAGACCCTCAGGGCCGCCAACAAGAAGGCTGACATCGCGTCCATCAAGTTGCCATTTTTGCATGTTGCCAGCAAGTTCGTGCGTATCCCATGCTTTACCCGTTACTTCAAGCGTCACGATGCGATTACCTTTTGGAATTGCAGCTAAGGTCTTTTCACCTTCAAGTTGCAGAATTCTTTTGATGTCAGCATTTTTGCCGCGTTTGCCGGCAGGGATTTCGATAAGCTCCAGCGCCATGTCTTTAGGAAAGCGGCGCTGATACTCAGCAAAACCCGCTTCGACCCAAGAAGGCATTTTTGTTCCGACAGCAATAAGTTGGATCTTCAAACGATTAGCCCCAAAGCTTTTCTAATTCATAAAAGCCACGTGTTTGATCTTGCATCACGTGCACTACGACATTGCCTAAATCCACAAGTACCCATTCGCCTTGATCTTGGCCTTCATAACCTAAAGGTACTTCACCTGCGTGTCTCGCTTCTTTGGCAACGTGGTCGGCAATCGATTGAACATGACGCTTTGATGTGCCAGAACAAATGACTAAATAGTCCGTTACACTAGATTTGTTGCGAACGTCTAACGTAACAATATTTTTTGCTTTCATATCGTCTACTTTGTCAAACGCGAAGTCGAGTAGTTGTTGCGAATTCAAGTTAATAATTCTCCGTATGTCGCTAAAAGTGTTAGTTTATCACGTTGATTTGGGGTTTTCAGTATAGAGTCCGTGCTGATTGATGTACGCAAGGACTTCTTGCGATAAAAACAAATCAGTGGCTTCATCGCGACCAAGTCTGGAACGAAGCGCAGAGGATGCAATATCGACAGTTGGACCGGCTAGAAAATAACAATGGCCGCTGGTTTGTTTCGTGAGTTGTTCGGGAGATTCAGCTTGGCAACGATAAACGTAGTCCTGTAGTTCTTGATTCGGAAGAAATGATTCCCCAGGGCGCTGATAAACAACAATATGACATAGCCTTACGAGCGTTTGCCAGTGATACCAGCTTGTTAAGTTGTTAAATGAATCCATCCCAAGCAGGAACGCGATTGGTTCTTCAGGATTGGCATCACGCCATTGTTGAATACTAAGCAAAGAATAAGATGGTGTCGTACGTTCCAGCTCTCGCGTATCGATGTGAAATGAAGCGTTACTCTGACAAACTAATTTCAACATTTCGACACGATGTTGAGTTGTGACGCCCGGTGCAGCTTTATGGACTGGAAGCGCACATGGCATAAAATAAAGCGCGTCGGCGCTCAGCGCCGAGACGGCATGCTTCGCCATGTTCTCATGGCCACGGTGCACAGGGTCGAACGTTCCCCCAAATACAACTATCACACGTTTTCCTCCAATGATATTGGAAGGTCAAATGGGATAGGACGGGCGAATTGCAGTGCAATGTGCAGCAGAGCTTGGTAAGGTGCGGCTACAAGTTGATGTTTAAAGGCGTCATCAAAGCGAGCTAAATTCAACTGAATTTGTTGCACAACGCTCATGTTAAGTCTTGATAAGGCTTGTTGAACGGACGCTTCTTGATTTTTCCAAACATTATGGGATTTGCATAATGTGGCCCATGGCACCCCATTTTGTTGGCCTTTATACAACTCTAACAGCAATTGCGCGTCTTTTTGCAACGCCCACACAATACTCATCGGTTCAATATTGTCCGACATGAGTTTTTCCATCACTTTACAAATCTGCGGGCTGTTACCATGCAATAGCGCGCTTCCCAAGTCGAAGATGTTGAACTTCGCTTGGTTTAACAACCCCTGTTGTAAAGTGTGATCGTCAATATTGGCCTCGCCAAACAGTAAGGAGAGTTTTTCCAGCTCTTGGTGGCACGCAAGTAAGTTTCCTTCTGTTGACTCCAGCAGCGCACTTTTTGCCAAACCAGTCATGTTCAACTTTAACTTGTGGCATTGCTCATCTATCCAGCGTTTTAAGTGAGTGCCTGTCAACGGATAGCAGGGTACGAACGCGCCCAGCTTATCGAGAGCCTTAAACCAACTGGAGCGCTGAACGTCTTGACCTGCGCTTAAGTTCTTAAGCACAATAACCATGTCTGGATTAGGGGATTCTGCAAAAGACTTTAAAATTGCTGCACCGTTTGTGCCTGGTTTAGTTTGAGCTAAATCGAGTTCAATGAGTGTGCGGGCGCTGAAGAGGGACATACTTTGATATTGTGCGACGACGGTTTGCCAATCAAATCCAGGTAAATTGGTAAATTTGATGATTTCATCAAAGCCGAGTTGTCGAGCACGAACTCGTATTGCATCAACACATTGTTGTTCTTGATACGGTTCTTCTCCAAATACCATGTAAAATGGCAGAAGGTCTTTTTTTAGCGCTTGGGCTAATTGATTCGCGTAAAATCGCATTATAACTGAGACAGTTGTCGGATAATTCGTTGACTTGCCTGCTTACGAAGTTCACTTAATAGAAGATCAAGCTCTTTCGATTTCGCAAGGGCATTGTCCGGATCGTCTTGGTAATTGCGATACAACTCAAAGCTGTGTTCCGTTGGTTTTTGACCTGGCCGAGTTACTCGGTATGCCACGCTGTAGGCAAGTTCATACTGCGCGACTTGTCCATTTTTGAATAGACTCAGCGTTTGACGCTCCAACCTGTCTTTCAACAACACTACCTCTGCGCTTTGTGCAGATGATTTGGCATTCAGTTGCACTTGCGAGCGACTTAGGTCCGCCTGTAACTGTTCCAATAATGCTGATTTGGGATCTTCACCAATTAACACCATTTGGCGTAAATCTTCCGGAATGTAAGAGGCTTTTTTCAAGTGAAAGCCACATCCACTAAGCACGCAAAGGCCTAGCGCAAGAAGCGCTAGGCTGATTTGCTTAGAAAGCCTTACCGGCATCTTAGCCGACCACCACGTTAAGTAGTTTGCCCGGTACATAGATAACCTTACGGATCTCTTTACCATCGGTAAATTTATTGACGTTCTCATCTGCGAAAGCCAACTCTTTTACTTGCTCTTGAGTTGCATCAGCGGCAACAGTCAACTTCGCGCGTAATTTACCATTTACCTGCACAACGATAAGTTTTTCGTCTTCTACAAGTGCTTGTTCGTCAACGATTGGCCAAGAAGCATCAAGTACATCATTGCCTTTGCCTAGTGCAATCCACAATTCATGTGACATGTGTGGAGTAATAGGGGCAAGCATAATGATAATTGCTTCCACGGCTTCGTTTCCAAGCGCAATGTCTTGCTCTGATTCTAATGGTGCTTTCAATAACTTGTTTGAAAGTTCCATAATTGCAGCGATGGCCGTATTGAACGTTTGGCGACGTTCAAGATCATCCGTTACCTTCGCAATAGTCTTGTGGAGTTCGCGACGAAGTGCTTTTTGGTCTGCAGTTAATGCATTCACATCAAGCTGTGCCTTACCCGCTTTGTTCACGTCTGAAGCGTATTTCCAAACACGTTTGAGGAAGCGTAATGCTCCTTCAACGCCAGAATCAGACCATTCTAAAGTTTGCTCAGGTGGAGCTGTAAACATCATAAACAGGCGAACCGTATCTGCACCGTATTGGTCGATTACGACCTGTGGGTCAATCCCGTTATTTTTAGATTTCGACATTTTCGCCATACCGGCTGACATCACAGGTTGACCATCGTCTTTGTGCCACGCTTTTACGATACGACCTTTTTCGTCTGTTTCCGTTGCAACGTCAGTCGGTGAAATCCAAACGTCACCGCCTTTTTCGTCTTTACGATAAAACGTTTCTGCCAGTACCATGCCTTGGCATAGCAAGCGCTCAAATGGCTCATCTGAGTTAACTAGCCCGAAGTCACGCAGTAACTTGTGGAAGAATCGAGCGTACAACAAATGCAGAATGGCGTGTTCAATACCGCCGATGTATTGGTTTACAGGTAACCAGTAATTTGCTGCGCCTGGCTCTAACATCCCTTCATCGTAGCGAGGGCTGCAGTAACGAGCATAGTACCAAGATGACTCCATGAACGTGTCAAACGTGTCCGTTTCATGGAACACCGTTTCACCATTTAAGGTTGCTTTTGCCCATTCAGGGTCAGCTTTAATTGGTGACGTTACGCCATTCATGACAACGTCTTCAGGAAGACGCACTGGCAGCATGTCCATAGGTGCGGCAAGCTCACCACCATCTTCTGTTGACAGCATAGGGATTGGAGAACCCCAATAACGTTGGCGGCTTACGCCCCAATCGCGTAGACGGTAGTTTACTTTACGCTTACCAACGCCCAAACCTTCTAATTTTGTCGCGATTGCGTCGAATGCTTCTTGGAATGCAAGTCCGTCAAATTCACCTGAATTCACAAGTACGCCTTTTTCAGTCAGTGCAGCCGTTGATAAATCGAACTCTACACTTTCATCGCTAGGCTTAATGACTTGTTTGATTTCAAGACCGTACGCTGTTGCAAACTCGTAGTCACGCTGGTCATGAGCCGGTACAGCCATAACTGCACCTGAGCCGTAATCCATAAGGACGAAGTTGGCAATCCAAATAGGTACTTCTTTACCCGTTAACGGGTGAATTGCAAACAAACCAGTCGCAATACCTTTTTTCTCCATTGTTGCCATATCTGCTTCAGCAACTTTGGTGTTTTTGCATTCTTCTACAAAACGAGTGATTGCATCGTTGTCTTTAGCTGCTTCTTGCGCAATCGGATGTCCTGCTGCAACCGCAACATAAGTTACGCCCATAAACGTGTCCGGACGCGTTGTGTAAACGGTGAACGTTTCCCCGTTATCAGCACGCTTAAAATCGATTTCAACGCCTTCAGAGCGACCGATCCAGTTGCGTTGCATCGTTTTTACTTGCTCTGGCCAATGGTCCAGTTTGTCCAAATCGTCTAGTAACTCTTGAGCGTAGTCAGTGATTTTAATAAACCACTGTGGAATTTCTTTTTGTTCAACAAGAGCACCTGAACGCCAACCGCGACCGTCAATTACTTGCTCATTCGCAAGTACTGTTTGGTCCACCGGGTCCCAGTTTACTGTAGACATTTTTTTGTACACTAAGCCTTTTTCATAAAGCTTCGTGAAGAACCATTGTTCCCATTTGTAATATTCAGGGTGGCAAGTTGCGATTTCACGATCCCAATCATAACCAAAACCAAGTTGCTTGAGCTGGTTACGCATGTAGTCGATGTTTTCGTATGTCCACTTTGCAGGAGCCGTATTGTTTTTGATTGCGGCGTTTTCAGCAGGCAAACCAAACGCATCCCAACCCATAGGTTGCATAACGTTTTTGCCTTGTAGACGGTGGTAGCGAGAAACAACGTCACCAATGGTGTAGTTACGCACGTGACCCATGTGGAGTCGGCCACTTGGGTATGGGAACATTGAAAGACAGTAGTATTTTTCTTTGTTTTCGTCTTCAACAACTTTGAATGACTTGTTTTCGTCCCAATAGGTTTGAACTTTTTGTTCTATATCACGCGGGTTATATTGCTCTTGCATTGATGTTTCCAGAGTTCCGGCAAATTAATCGAAAATTGCCGTAAGCATACCCGAAAAATAACGCGGATCACAGGGCTTAACGGTCAATTTATGGTGCAAAAAAAGATTGGTTAATATCCGAACAAGCTGGAGCGCATTCACAATGAGCTGTTTCGGTAAAAAAGGAGTTAGTTTCTAGCAAGTGCAGTGTTTCGTAGCCAGAAGGAAGTAAACCAAAACGGCGGTCGTTTCCAGATGCGTAAACGGCGTGATTCGCTGTTTACACATAGTGAAATAAAGTAATCAAAAGAGCAGTAGATAGGTCAGGTTTATCTCGTCCACTAGGTTACCCATTTTGTATATTTCTCATCATTTCAAAAAGTTGTAATCATAGCGAAATCGAACTAAAACTAAGGAAAGGCAAAAAGATGGAGTGTGATGGTATGTTTGAATATCGACAATGGCTTGAGCAATTTTCTACTTGGTTAAAGGACGTTAATGAGCACGAAGTAAAAGATTTAGTCGCTCGGTTTATGGAATATCAAGACGCCTTTTCTAAGCTCTCAGCAGATAGGATTGCGGAATATCGTATGTACTTGTTACGTGATTTAGAGCATTTCAACACACATCGAGACAAATATTCGGAGCTGGCTTGGCAAGAGTTTCAAGACTCGTTGTGGTACGAATTGTCTCAGCTCGAGGACCGTACGCAATTAGAATGGCACGCTCTACTGAAAGATTTTGAGCATGATGGGGTGTATAAGGCGGGGGATTCGATAGCTTTAGGCCGATTAGTATGTAAAAATTGTGGCCATAATTATGATGTTTTTTATGCGCAAACGGTTTTGCCTTGTACAGAGTGCGGGCAAGCTTTGTTTGTTCGGAAAGCTCTGCATCCTTAGGTATTTTGCAAACGCAAAATACGTAGTCGATTAAGAAGTTTAGAATGATAAAAACCAAATCCTTGCCTGCGTTAAAGTTAGCACCTGAAGTGTCTTTGACGCACGTCGAAAGCTGTATGACTAATCCATATCCAGAGGCGCTTCCTTTTATTGGTCAGCAACGTGCTCAGACCGCAATGGATTTCGCGTTAGGTATGGAACTGCCCGGTTACAATATGTATGTGATGGGTGAAGCGGCACTGGGTCGTTTCACGATGGTTAAAGACAAGTTAGAAGCGCACAGCAAAACGCGTCAAACGCCAAAAGAGTGGTTATACGTCAATAATTATGACGACCACCGTGAACCCATTGCGATGTTCTTAAATGCGGGTGAAAGCCGCCAGTTATCGGACGACATTGATGAATTACTCGATGAAGTTGTCGATACGTTCCCTGCGGCCTTTGATAACCCGGGTTATCAACGTAAGAAAAAAGCAATCGACCGCGAGTTTGATAAAAAATACGATGCGGCGATGACGGGGGTAGATCAACTTGCCGCCGAAAAAAGCGTCGCCATGATTGAAGAAAATGGCATGGTGTTGTTTTCACCTGTTGTCGAGGGTAAGCAACTCGAAGATCAAGAGTTTGCGACGCTTGATGAACACGTTCAAGCGCAGTTTTTTACCGCAATTGAAGAGCTAGAAGATGCCCTGAACGAAGCGTTGATCGAGTTACCGCGTTGGAAACGTGAATCGTCAGAGCAACTAAGAAACCTAAAAAAGTCCACGATAGAAATGGCAACCAAGCCACTTCTCAAAGCACTTGAACACAAATATGCAGCGAACTTAGGGGTATTGAGATATTTGAAAGATCTCAAATCTGAACTCGTTGATGCGGTGTTAGATTGGTTGGACACGCCCGCAAGTGCAGAAGATAAGCAAGAAGAGTTTGACTCTAAAGGCATGTTGACAGATTTTTTTGCACCGAACATTCTGGTTGAGTACAAAGAAGGTGATCCTGCACCGGTTGTGTATGAACCCAATCCAACGTTTGGTAATATCTTCGGTAAAGTAGAATACGCCACGTCACAAGGTACCCTCATTACAAGTTACCGCTCTATCCAAGCGGGTGCGTTACATCGCGCAAACGGCGGCTACCTAATTATGGACGCTGAGAAAGTACTGGCGAACTCGCAAGTGTGGGATGGTCTTAAACTTTCACTTAAAACCAAACAAATTAAAGCGGATTTACCGTACCAAGATTCTTCGGTAGGCAGCAGTTTTACGTTGCGCCCGCAATTGATCCCACTTGATGTGAAAATCATTTTACTTGGCTCTCGTGATCTGTATTACACGATTGGTGAATACGATGAAGAGTTTGGGGAATTGTTCCGCGTGTTAGCGGATTTTGATTATTACCTGCCGGGCAGTGACAAAGTGCAGTACCAATTTATCACTAAGGTCGCTGAGTACTGTCAAGAAACTCTGCAGATGTCGATTTCATCAATGGCTATGATGCGTCTATTGAAATTTAGTTACCGTCAGGCGGAACACCAAACCAAACTCTCGGCACGTTTTGCTGATGTATTGGAGCTTGTCGCAGAAGCCAGTTTTTACGCTCGCCAAGACGATGTCACTGAAATTGAAGATACACACATTGATGAAGCGATAAAAGGTAAGCAATACCGCACAGGACAAATCAGCGAGAACATGCTTGATGAAGTGAAAGAGGGGCATATTCTAATTGAAACCGAAGGCAAAGCCATTGCGAAAGTGAATGGCCTGACGGTGTTGCATATTGGTGACACGGCGTTTGGTACACCAGCGCGAATTACGGCTACTGTTTACGCAGGATCTGAGGGGGTTGTTGACGTTGAGCGCGAAGCTGAACTAGGTAAATCAATTCACTCGAAAGGCGTTATGCTTTTAACCGGTTACCTTGGTAACCGTTATGCGCAATCTTTCCCGCTCACACTCAGTGCCAATATCGCTATTGAACAAAACTATGGCTTTATTGATGGTGATAGCGCTTCGTTGGCTGAGTTGTGTGCGCTAACTTCAGCAATTACGCATCTCCCAATTAAACAAACAATAGCCCTTACCGGTTCTATAAACCAACACGGCGAAGTGCAGGCTATTGGTGGCGTAAACGAGAAAATTGAAGGCTTCTTTAAACTCTGCCAATTGCGAGGGTTAACGGGAGAGCAAGGGGTTATTATTCCAAGTTCAAACTGTTTAAATCTTGTATTAGAAGATGAGGTAATAGAAGCGGTTGAGCAAGGTAAATTCCACATTTACCCCGTTGCCACAGTTGATGAAGCGTTAACGCTACTCATGGATGTCGAGGCGGGTGAACTGGTTAATGGTGCATAC
The DNA here is from genome assembly GCF_017638925.1 of Pseudoalteromonas xiamenensis. Classification (NCBI taxonomy): domain Bacteria; kingdom Pseudomonadati; phylum Pseudomonadota; class Gammaproteobacteria; order Alteromonadales; family Pseudoalteromonadaceae; genus Pseudoalteromonas; species Pseudoalteromonas xiamenensis. The sequence goes on along the minus strand of NZ_CP072133.1, from coordinate 836,213 downwards.
CCAGAGGGCTCCATCAATGCGATGGCTTTAGAGCGTTTGGCTCGAATTGCGCTGGTCGTGAGTGGCGATGAAGAAGAGGAAAAAGCTGAGAAGGAAGACGCATGAGCACCACTAATATTGTGTTAATTGCCGTTATCGTTTTTTTGGTGATTTTGATTGTGCGCGCAGGTGCGCGAAATAAACAAATCGCTCAAACAAACCATCAAGCTCAAGCCTCATTTTTAGCTGAAAATAAACAGCGTCCGGAAGTTCATGAAACGGATACTGGGCTGCAATATGAAATGCTGGTTAGCGTTGATCGAGACGCGCAAAAACCGACGGCAACGAGTCAAGTCAAGGTGCATTACCATGGCACGCTGCTAGATAAAACGGTTTTTGATAGCTCGGTTAAGCGCGGACAGCCGATTAGCTTTAAGCTCAATCAAGTCATTTCTGGTTGGACTGAAGGTTTACAATTGATGAAAGAGGGTGAGAAGGTACGCTTTTTTATCCCGTCAAATTTGGCGTATGGCGATAAAGGAGTCGGGTCTATCCCTCCGGGTTCTTTATTGATTTTTGACGTTGAATTGATTGCGATTGAATAATTCGACAAGTAGACCAAAACAAAGCCTGCAAATGCAGGCTTTGTTGTGTTCAAGGCTGCTTTTATACATTGCGGTGCAAAAAGGTTAGAAACGCCAATCCCAATTTGCCCATAATGTTCGGCCTGCCGCGTTGATTCGGTCAATTTGCGTGTAGCCACTTACTGCACTGCCGGCCCGACTTAAATGTTCCGCGTACAGTTTGTCAAAGAGGTTATCTACACCAAACGACAACACCATATCCGTTTGAATTTGATAACTTGCATTTAGCGCTACGGTACCAAAACCAGCCGTTTCAGACACATCTTGTCCTGCGATATTACCTTGGCCTATAGCGACACGATGTTGTCCTTTTGCAAGGTCTAACAGAGCACCTAATTCCCATTGCTGTAACTGATAGGTGATGGTTGTCTTGAGACGAAGTGGAGGCTGCTGAGCTAGTGGCACATCATCAGAACGGTTCTCACCTCGCACGTAACTGAGCGCGCTTGCAACTTGCCATGCTGCGCCAAATTGTTTTTGCAGCTCTAATTCAAAACCATAGCTTCTAGTATCGATGTTTCGCACTACGCTTGTAGCTTTGCCCATTTTTTCATAGTTGTTGTCGATAAGAAGATAGTCGTCAACTTGATTCAAGAAAAAGGAGGTACTACCTTGCCAAGCTTCACCTTTGAAAACACTACCAAGGTCAAGTTGCGTGGTTTTTTCTGGCTCAACATTAAAAGCATTTGGTCCGCTTTCAGATGCTCTTCCTCCGCCAATAAGTTCCCAATAGTCTGGGAAACGTTCTGTGTGACCAAGTCCTGCGTAAAATGAGGTTTGTTCTGTTTGCCACTGGTGACGAATAAAGCCACTCATTAATGTGTCGTCTTTAGACTTATCGGCTGTTGGGTTTTGTGTTGAACCCATCATGGAGCTGAGAAATTGGCGTTTGTCGGTTGCTGTCCAATCGTCTGCACGAAGTCCCACAACCCACTGCTGATTAGGTTTATAACGATATTCGAGTCTCGGCAAACACACCTGTTTGGCGAAATTCAGCGTCTTCAACTCGGTTGAAATCGTTAAAATCTGCCATTTGCGCATTCATTACGGTCCGGTTGCGATGCTCATTACGTTGATAGTCCACGCCATATTGGAGCGTAGCCTTATCCATTAAGGTAGAGCTGAATGTGAACTTTGCACCCAACGTGCGTCTGTCTGGGTTGGAAGCCATCGGCATCTTCATCATCATCGAGGGCACAAACGGACGCAGACTGTAGTTGTCCATCACGTGGTCAATATAATTATAGTAAATCTGTCCTTCGATTTGATTTACAAATGAGCCGAGATCAGCGAGTTGAAATCGTAGTCCAAGATGCTCTTTATCGAAAAGACTGCCATCCATCATACGGTCGCCATACGCGACATTACCATCGCTTTTTCCAACACTAACAATAACATACTCGTTGTCTGTTGGCGTATACGCGAATTCGGCATCCATGTTCCATTTGTCGTAGGCGCTGTGCACGTCATCACCGTTACCATCTTTATAGTCATCGGATTCTTGATAGCTACCTGTTAAACGGGTGAAGTAAGTTTCATTACCCACTTTGATATCGGTATTTATCCCCTTGCGGCCAAAGCTACCAACAACTGAGTTCATAAACCCAGAAACCCCTGCTTTTTCCATACGTTCGTTGTCACGAGAGAATACGACTGTGGCTGCGCTGTTCCCTGGGCCGTATAGGACGGTTTGAGGGCCTTTTATAACGGTCAATGTGTCAAAACTTTGCGGCGTAATGTAGGCGGTGGGTGGGTCCATGCGGCTGCCACATCCGCCAAGGGTCGAGCCTGCATCCGTGACAATATTTAAACGAGAGCCAGCCATTCCACGAAAGACCGGATCGCCACTCGCGCCGCCTTTTTTAACTAATGAAAACCCCGCTATACTTGAGAGTAGATCAGCGCCATCTTGAGCAGGCATTGGTTGACGAGGTAATTTGGGGTCGGTACTAATCGTGAGTGGTGTTTGCATTGGGGCAATGACCACGATTTTTTCGAGTTCGTCTGCGGTGACAGAAGCAGCAAAGCTGGCCAATACGGCTGTTGTTAACAGAGAGCGTTTCATTTTTATTCCCTAACACTATGAATAAATTCGATCTTATCGGACCAACACGTAACTGAGGATGTGACAAATTGTCGCACTTTTAGAAAATGGCAGGTCGTTGAGATATCGCCTTCTAGCAGCTATCTGATTTTATTAAGATAAATTTCCAACGTCGCTTAAGTTTGATGTGATGTGGGGTTCATTTCTTTTGATGTAAGGCAAAGTTTTGTCTCATTTTTGTTTCCATGCGAGACGTTGCTTTTTATAGTGGGTTTAACAAAGGAGGTCTGTTATGCAAACTCATGGTTTATCAATCGGCATTGAGCGCATAAATGCACAAATATTTGTTTCATTAAAGGCGGTTGGCAAGTTAACGCACGACGATTATCAAACGATTATTCCTATGTTGGAAAATGCGATGTCAGGTATCTCACACCCTCAAATTGATGTGTTGTTTGATGCAAGTGATTGGCAAGGCTGGGAATTACAAGCTGCGTGGGATGACTTTAAATTTGGCTTGAAGCACGGGAAAGAGTTCAACAAAATCGCTGTTGTTGGAGTCTCACACGAGTGCAAATTGGCTTGGCAAAGTGGCGAGCTGGTTTATCAGCGGTCAGGTTAAGTTTTTTGCAACGCGTATGGAAGCACTTGATTGGTTAGACAATAATGATTAAAACAGTCCCTTATTTGATTCTGTTTATGTTTGGAGCCTTAGGTTGCTTTCATGCAAATGCAGAAGCTCCGTCGTACCTAAGGCAAAAATAGCCGATTTAGTGGTCGGTGAGCAACTTACTTTCGATTCGAACGTTTTGCATGAATCACGAACGTTAAATATTCGATTGCCCGAAGCATACCAGAGCCGTCTATCAGAGACTTTCCCTGTCGTCGTGGTTTTAGATGGTGGACTTCGATGAAGACTTTATTCACATCGCAGGTCTAACGCAGTTTTTGAGTTTTCCATGGATAAAGCACATCCCTGAATCGATTGTCGTTGGCATCAAAAATGTGGACAGAAAACGAGATTTTACGTTTGTAACAACCAATGAGCGAGACAAAAAGGATTTTCCAACAACAGGGCACAGCGCCGAGTTTATCCAGTTTCTTTCGCAAGAATTAATGCCTCTGCTGGAGCAGCAATATCGTGTGTCCGACATCAAAGTATTGATGGGACAGTCACTTGGCGGTTTGCTTGCAACGGAAGTATTGCTCAAACACTCAACGTTATTCACACATTATCTTATCGTTAGCCCCAGCATGTGGTGGGACAACGGCAGCTTGTTTGAGCAAGTTGCAACGAGCAATGCGTCGTTTAATCGAGTATTTATCGCGGTGGGTAAAGAGGGGAAGATAATGGAAGAAGATGCGACGAAACTACACGATAAGCTTGTTGAAAAGTTTGCCAACAAACCTATCGGTTTTCAATTTTACCCCGAGACTCAATCACGGTGATGCGTTACACAAAGCAGCGTATGACGGACTCTCGTTTTTGTTTAAAGAACCTGAAGCAAAAACAAAACAGCCACTTTAACGTACTGTGCAAAGTTCGATGTTGTCGGACTTTGCACAGACTGTCAGTTTAAACTTCAAGCACACCCATTTGTTCTTGGCTCCAATGGAGCGCTTCTTGGAAGAAAGCGGGTAAGTCGTCTTGGCTTAACCCCATTTGGCTTGCGCCCTTGTTGGCTTTTTCCCAGTGTGCTTGTTCGTAGTCGATAACTAAAGTCAGGTAAGCGGCTAGCTGCCCATCTCGTCTAAGTAATGCATCTTTTATGTCGATAGATAGAGGGAGCTTATTCATCACGCTATCCATAGACTCATCCAAGATGGCGTCCATTAAGGACATCATGCCGGTCAAAAATGCGGTGCCGGTATCTTTAAGTTTTCCGTGTTTTTCAGCCAATAACTCACAAAAACGAGTTCTCGAGTTAACGACAACTTAATCAGTTCTATTGGTTTTTCTGAAGACACTTGTGCAGCAAACAGAAGCGACAAGAATTTTTTAAGCTCAGCATTACCCAACACAACCAGCGCTTGTTTAATGGTTGAGATTTCAGCGCGGCGTTTGAACGCTGCTGAGTTTGCGTAACGTAGTAGCTTGTAGGAAAGATTGACATCGCGCTCAAACACTTGCGTCACGCGTTTTAAGTCCATATCCACCGTTGATGTCTCGTACAATAATTCGGCTAATGCCATTTCGGATGGCGGCAATGCCTTGCTTTGCACCATTTCGGGTTTAGCGAAAAAGAAACCTTGAAAAAGTGTAAAACCTAAGTCCATAGCCTGTTTATAGGCATCATACGTTTCGATTTTTTCCGCAACGAGGGAAATATGGGGGAACTCTTCAATCGCAGCTTTGATTTCTTTTATGGTATCGAGCGTTGTGTTTAAGAAATCAATTTTAATTTGATCAACAAACGGGTAGAAGTGACGCCAGACTTTTTGATGCTGATAATCATCAAGTGCAATGGTGTAGCCTTTTTCTTTAAGCTCCTGTACGGCGGCCAGTAAACGTTTACCCGGTTGCACGGTTTCTAGAATTTCCACAACGAGTTGTTCTCGTCCAAGCATCGTTGGATAGCCCTTCAATAGGGTTTCTAAGGTGAAATTGATATAGGCTGGCTTGCCATCAGTGAGATCTTCTAAGCCGAAATTAAATTGACTGCCTTCAATTAAACGCGACGTTGCTTCGTCACCATCAATATCAGGGAATACATTGCTAACGCCATCACGAAAGAGTAGTTCGTAGCCGATTAAATTTTTGTTAACATCGAGAATTGGTTGGCGTGCCGCATAGAAATACATAAACCACTAAATCCAAAAATATACTTCACAATTTAATAGGAAATATAAGTCAAACTGACTAGGATTTCATTCTTTTTATGAAACTATTCCATGATTTGGTATGGGAATTGGTCAGGTAATATCGTTCCGAATATTGAAAGAATGTAACGGCTCATCTCAGCGGTTGGAGTTCTGATGCTTGAGCATGTTATAGTGGGTGTTCTTGTTCAGTAACAGGTCGTTTCCCCAATGCAGGTTAAAAGAGCATGCGATTGTGGAAGAGACCCATAATAATAGGAGGAAGAATTGGAAACAGGTACTCTGATTTCTTTAGCGGTGTATTTCATCGCAATGCTCGGTATAGGTCTTTACGCATACCAAAAATCAACAAGCGATGCGTCAGGTTATATGTTAGGTGGGCGTAGCTTACCCCCGAGTGTAGCCGCACTTTCTGCGGGTGCATCGGATATGAGTGGTTGGATTTTAATGGGGCTACCTGGTGCGATGTTTGTGTCAGGATTAAGCAGTACTTGGATTGCAATTGGACTTGTGATTGGGGCATGGTGTAACTATTTAATCGTCGCGCCGAGACTTCGTGTCTATACCGAAGTAGCCAATGACTCTATTACCATTCCTGATTATTTCGCCAACCGCTTTGAAGACAAAGGCCATGCACTGCGCATTGTCTCGGCGCTCGTTATTATCATTTTCTTCACGTTGTACACCTCATCTGGTGTTGTTGCGGGTGGCAAGCTGTTTGAAAACTCGTTTGGAATGAGTTACGAAACAGGCTTGTATGTCACAACGGGTGTGGTCGTGTTATACACGTTATTTGGTGGTTTCCTAGCGGTGAGTTTAACGGATTTCGTGCAAGGATGTATCATGTTCATTGCGCTGATATTAGTACCAACTGTAACTTACAGCTTACTTGATGCACCACTTGGCGAAACCTTAGTGAACATTAATCCGGATATGCTTAGCTGGATTGGTGCAGGTTCTGCTTTGGGTATCATCTCTGCAATGTCTTGGGGATTTGGCTATTTCGGGCAACCGCATATCATCGTTCGTTTTATGTCTGTTCGTAGTGTTAAAGACATGCCTACGATGCGACGCATTGGGATGAGCTGGATGATAGTTTCAGCGCTTGGTGCGGTCTCTACAGGTTTGTTTGGTGCTGCGTATGCCGCGCAAAAAGGTATCGTGGTGGAAGATCCGGAAACAATTTTCCTTATCCTTTCTGAACTTTTATTCCACCCATTGATCGCAGGCTTTTTACTTGCGGCGATCCTTGCTGCAATTATGAGTACTATTTCGTCGCAACTTTTAGTGAGTCTCAAGTTCATTAACGGAAGACTTCTATAAGATTTTCGTGCGTCCAGATGCGTCTGACAAGGAGCTGGTATTGGTGGGCCGTATCAGTGTTGCATTGGTCGCTGTGCTTGCGATTTACCTTGCGTATGACCGCGACAGCACGATTTTGGGCTTAGTAAGTAATGCTTGGGCAGGATTCGGTGCGGCATTTGGACCACTTGTAATTATCAGTCTACTGTGGTCAAGAATGAACTTCTATGGAGCGTTGGCAGGTATGGTTTCTGGAGCCGGAACTGTCCTAATCTGGATTTACGCGCCAATCACCATCAATGGTCAATCTTTGAGTGGTTTGCTGTATGAAATCGTGCCCGGGTTTATTGTCTCGACACTAGCGATTGTGGTGGTCAGTTTGCTGACACCAGCGCCAAACGAGAAAATCACCGACACCTTTGAAAAAGTAAAAGCACAATTAAGTTAATCAAAAAGCCGCTGTTTCAGCGGCTTTTTTTGAGGCCGCTCATGCAAGCTTGGCAACGTCGTTTTCTTTCACAGCATCAACTCAAGCGAGACTATCTTAGCGTAGCGACGAAACTCGCGCGATGCGTACTCGCAAAGATTGACACATCTCCTCGGTTTCCCATTATTGGTATCAATGGTCCGCAAGGCAGCGGAAAATCAACCTTAGCCGATTATCTGTGTCAATTCTTAGAGAATGAGCGAATGATGTCGGTAGGAGTCGTGTCGATAGATGACTACTATTTGTCGAAATCTCAGCGGTTTATTCTGAGTGAAACGGAACACCCTCTGTTCAACACGCGAGGCGTGCCAGGAACACATGAAGTTAGTCGAGGCATTCAGGATTTTACAGCGTTCAAGCAAGGTAAAGCTATCGCATTACCTCGGTTTGATAAAAGCATCGACGACAGAATTGAAGACTTGCCATTTAAAACATTCGATGTACTTATTTTTGAAGGTTGGTGCGTTGGTATAAAACCAGAGACACAGAGCAGACTGGCAGAAAACACGAATGCGTTCGAAACAACGTTTGATGCAGATGGCACGTTTCGGCGTTGTATCAATCACCACTTAAGTTGCGAATATCAAGAGTGGTTTCAATTTATCGACTATCTTCTATTTTTAAAAATAGAATCCTTCGATTCCATATTAGAATGGCGATTGCAGCAAGAAACTCAACTTTTTGACATCAAAGGCAAAGGTATGTCAGCGCAGCAAATTAGCCAATTCATTCAGTTTTTTGAACGTCTTACCCGCTGGGGACAGTATTCACTGGAGGACAATGCCGACCTTCAAGTGAATGTCGACAAGCAACATAAAATGACGTTAGCCTGTAAAGCGTATAGGGACAGACAATGAAATTACCCATTTATCAAGTTGATTCATTTACAAACGAAGTGTTCAGAGGCAACCCTGCGGGCGTTTGCTTGTTAGAAAAATCGATTGATGAATCGATGATGAAATCGATTGCTGCTGAAATGGCGGTATCTGAAACGGCCTTCCTCAACATTAACGATTACACACTGCGTTGGTTTACACCTGAAGTGGAAGTAGCGCTATGTGGTCATGGCACGTTGGCGGCGGTGTGTGTTCTGCAGGAGCTTGGTTTAGTGTCGATAGGTGACTCAGTCAGTTTCAAAACGTTATCTGGAAAATTAACGGCTTCAATTCACAAAAACCAGACCGAATTGCAGTTTCCAATGCCAGAGCTTGAACCAACGAAAATAGCACAACCGTACCTAGACGGGCTTGGTTTAGCGGAGCACTCGTTAGTAGAGGGATTCAATTACGGAGAAAAACAATTGCTCATAGTGAATGATGAATCGGTCGTGCTTGAGTTAATGCCTAATTTTAGTGCGCTCAAAGCGCTGCCTGGGCGAGGGATCACGGTTGCATCCGTAGCCACGCGAGAGGATGTGGATGTTGTTTCTCGCTACTTTGCACCTTGGGTTGGGGTCGATGAAGATCCGGTCACAGGAACAAGTCATTGTGCACTTGCGAAGTACTTTCCTATGCGTTTGAAAAAAGAAAAATTATTGGGTTACCAAGCATCAAAACGTGGCGGTTTTGTCTCGATGAAACTAGAAACTCAGGACCTTGTGGTACTCGGTGGGCAAGCTGTGATCTCGCTAAAAGGTCATATTAGAGTCTAGGCAATAAACGTTTGCTAAAGGCAATGAAGTGTAGAAGAGAGCTTAGCTCTCTTCATACCATTCTTCTTTTTCGAGCCAAAATATTTGACCAAATCCAGCAATAAAACGCACGCGTTCAACGTCAATTTCCCAAATGTAAAAGTCACCCAACTCGGCATATTGTTCGGCATCTCGATACTTCTGACAAAACAGTGCAATGGATTCGAGAGAGTCTTGGCGCGGTTTGCGTTTTGCTTGTCCAAGTAAAGTGATTCTGGCGGCATTCGCCGCACCAAGTTTGTCCTTTTGCAGTACGGTCAATGAGAGCTTGTTGTCTTTCGAGAGATTTTTCGTGTGCTGCGCTAAGTCACTTATAAATAGGCAAATATTCCCATTTTCTAAAGATAAAAATTGTACCATTGAGCCAAAAGGATAGCCTTCCATCGAGTTTGAATTCGTCGACAACACGGCGATTTCACCGTCTTGCAACAGGGATTTTGCCTCTAGTACTGCTTCTTTTCGCATGGGATTCCTTGCAAATTTCAATATATGGTTCAAAGCTTATCAAAGCACTAGGAGAAAATCTCCCGGCTGACAAGCAATATAGTCGAGTTTTGACTAAGATCACTGAATACGCACAGACATGGTGCAATTGCAAAAATGTTTAGAGTAAGTTGTTGGATTTTTAACAACTTTGTATCATAGTGGGCTAAGCTCAAGAACAATAAGAAATTATGTTGAATAAATTGTCTATTAAACAGAAGATTACGCTCGGTTTCAGCGCGCTAGGCACGCTGCTGCTTTTGGCGTGTATTCTTGCTTATATCGCGCTCACTCAAATCCAACAAGCGAATGATCAAGTTAAAAGTGTGGCTGTGCCCGTTCAGCGTGCAGCCGATGCACTACAATTGCAACAGCTCGAATTAAGTAAGCTGCTTGCCCAAGCATTCAGTCAGAATGCGAAAAATGAACTTGAAAAAGAACAGCAAGCGTTTTTATCTTTGCTGCAGCGGTATCAATCCCAACAAAATCAATTACTCGCGCTTATTTCTGAAAAGCCCAGATTACAAAGCAAATTGCAAAGTGCCATTGAGCAAAGTAAGAATTTGGCTACAGCAGGGAAACAGTTGTTTGCGTCAAAGCTTGATGTTGAACAACGTCGTGGACAGTTATCACAAGCAACGGCAAAACTCGCTGAGTTTAAAGATGAAGCAAGCGGCGCCATGCTGGATATTGAATTGATTGAAACGGACAAACAGCGTCAATTGGAAGAGGTAGCGGGCACGGGTGTGCGAATTGACGACATGCTATTCACGCTAGGTAATAATAGTAAGGCAATCAGTCAATTGAGTGCGACTGAACTGACCCAACATCAAGATGATATGCGTTTCTTATTGGATAACATCCGTAACAACTATCAGTACTTGCAGCAGCAGGCGCAAGGCCTGCCTATGGACGAGTTAAGAGAACGCTATGATGGTGCGATGGCGAACGTAACGCAGTTTTTAGCGTCGCCAGGCACGTTATATCAAGTTCAACAACAAAAACTCAGTGCGATTGAAAAAGCGCAACAGGCCTATAGTTCAGCTGAATCAAATGCCAATGAAGTCATTGCTTCACTTCAAGAGTTACAAGCGGGCGCAAAAGAGCAATTTGAGCATTATCAAGATGTTGCGCAAACAAAAATTGATCAAGCTAAAAGCATGGCAATTGTCTTGGCGATGGTGTTTATTGGTCTTGGGGCATTTATTTCTATATCAACAAGTAGAGCAATGCTTGGCCCACTGAATGCGGTCAATAAAATGCTGAATTACCTTGCGGCTGGGGATTTCTCTCGTCAAATGAATAAGTTCAACGACGATGAGTTTGGCCAGCTTATCGACAATATTAATCAGGTAAAAAACAACTTAAGAGGCTTGCTCGAAAATATAAATCAGCAGGTGCATGAGTTGGAAAACCTCTCTCAATCGTCGTTGTCCAGAAGCACTGAAATCGCCTCCAATGCGAATACTCAGCAGCAGCGTATGAAGGATGCAACGGATTTGGCGAGTCGTATCTCTCATAGCGCTTCGTTGGTCAGCCAAGAATCACAAACGAGTTTGGATAGCATTCACGAAGCGGAAAGCGAAGGCAAGCAAGTGACGCGTATTGCAAATGATAACCGCGGACACATTGTTTCGTTGAGTAAACGCATGGATGAAGCGGTCAATATTATGACTAAGTTGACCGCGCACAGCCAAAATATTGGCAGCATCTTGGATACCATTTCTTCTATAGCTGAACAAACCAACTTGTTGGCGTTAAACGCCGCGATTGAAGCAGCAAGGGCGGGTGAGCAGGGTCGAGGCTTCGCGGTGGTTGCGGATGAAGTGCGTACGCTTGCGTCCCGAACGCAAGATTCGACGAATGAAATCAATCAGATGATTGCTGCTTTGCAACAAGATACATCGATTGCATCTTCGGCGATTAATGCTGGCAAAGAGGACGCATCGTTGTGTGTTTCTCAAAGCGATGCGCTAGTTAATGCAATGACACAAATCTCAAGCGCGTTGAGTAATGTAATTGTTCTCAGTAGCCGAGTCAGTGAAGCAGCTCATAGTCAGGCGGGCGACTGTCGCAGTATTGAGGGCGTTATGAATGACGCACAGGATACTGCACGGCAAAATGCGAATGCGATGCAAGACATGGCTAAAGGTAGCGCATCGCTTAGCGAATTCGCTGGGCGCTTAACCGGGTTGGTCGAGCGATTTAAGTTATAGTTTTTCCAACGATGGCGAGGCTTTTTGCTTCGCCTTTCAAATTGTCTCTCAAGGTTTATTTACCTTAAATGTACTGTTTACGTTTGCTTGGTGAGGCCGTTTGTTTCTGTCTGTCTCTGTATTAAACCGTCTGTTCTAACACTTCAATCGGAATAACCGTATTTAAAACGGCTCTGCAATCTAACTCTGACATAAAGACTGGCACAGGATAGTCTGGATGGGCCTCGTTTAGCGCAGCTTGAATGAGATGTTTAATGTCTTGCGCACGGATTTCAGGTAATTGGGATTGAATATTGGCTTGCTCAAGTAATCGTTCAATGTGTGTCAAAAGGTCTTCGGCTTGTTTTTCCAGTGGGTAATCCATAGAGGTTAATTGACATGCTCTCGCTATTTGCGCGAGTGTTTTATGAATGCGCTTACCATACCAACGTAAAACAGGCATCAATAGCACAGCATTTGCAAGGCCGTGGGGTGTTCCATAGGTCGCACTTAATTGGTGGGAAATAGCGTGAACATAGCCGACGGAAGTTCGTGTAAAGGCTTGTCCAGCGTAGTGCGATGCGAGTAAAAGTGACTCGCGCGCTTCTTTATTTTGTCCATTTTTTAATACTTCAGGTAAATGTTCGAAAATCAACACACAAGCATCGAGGGCTTTTTGTCTGGCAAATGTCATGCAATTTATGCTTAAAAGCGCTTCGATGGCGTGAGTGAGCGCGTCAATCGCGGTCGTTGCGGTAATGTGAGGGGGCAGTGTGGTCGTTAATTCAGGCATCAGCACCGCATGTTGAGGTACGAGCATAAAATCTGTTGCGGCATATTTTTGTTTGTTTTCAGGATCATTAATCACAGCGGCAACGGTTGTCTCAGAGCCAGTACCCGCGGTCGTCGGAATGGCAATGTTTGGCGGCAAGCGTTTTAACACTTTGAACAGACCTTTTAGTTGCGCAGTGGACTTATTCGGCTTAACAATACGGGATCCGATAAACTTACCGCAATCTAAAACAGAACCACCGCCGACGGAGACGATGGCCTGACATTGATTATCCAAATAGCAAGAAACACCGGATTCAACATTCTCGATTGTCGGGTTAGGTTCAACGTTGTTGTACACAACGACGTTTAGCTGCGCATCTTCCAACAGCCGTTTGACAGGAGACGTGATACCAAGCTTTTCAAGCTGTCTGTCAGTAACTAAAAGTACGTTAGAGTCAGGCGCAAGTTGTAATGAGGCGATTGCGTTTACAAGCCCTGAGCGTCCACGATGGAGTTTGGGATTTGGGATCCCAATAAAAATGACAATACACTTTAAAATAAAATGGTAAGTTCGGTAAAACAGCCTCATGTCAGTTCTCCATCTGAACATTGTTTAAGCAAGACGGTGCACCGGAATGCATTGCGTTGATTAACCAATGTTACGCAAAGCACCGAATATGCATTGTCTAATCTAGCATGGATTATTTGTCTTCTCACACTTTATGTCAGTTCAAAATTCCGTCAGAAGTAAATATAAGTGAGCTGCGCTCCAAGAAAAGTTCGGTGCGCCTTGTTGCTCACCATTTAGGGGGTGATAATTTTCGCGGATTGGGGCATTTCCTGATAATCCGTGGGCATGTACAAGTAATGTGTCGGTGAGTTGTCGAGCTTCATCGTTGTAGCCATAGTAACTAAGCCCTTTGACACCGAAATAAAATTGATCAAGCCACACTCTTCCCCGCCAATAAATATCAGGACCAAACGCGGGGTTACTTAACGCGGCAGTGGGTAAGGGGACGTAAGTATTGAACTGCGTTTTTGACATCATGGTGTCGCGTACGCGTTTCGCTTGTTGAGGCGTTGCGACTTGATTGAAAAGGGGAGACCAACCTTCTGGTCCTTTTCCTCGCACTGTAATGGGCTTGCCAGCGCAGCCATTCTCCAATGGCGTTGCTTCAAGACGAATATCGTAAAAGTACCCTGAAAGAGGGTCAAACATGCAAGTTTGAATGTAGAGGCTGAGTGTTTCGGCTTGTTGCTGAAAATAGGTCGCTTCAGAGTCATAGCCTAATGTTTTTGCAATTTTTGCCAAATAGCGATTGTCGGAAACCATGTAACTGGCTTGGTCGACGGATTCTTGCAATAACGAAAAGCCCAGTAAGTTGCCTTTTTCGTCGCGATTCTCACCAAAATCAACGTGCCAGTCGCGTGCTTTGCCACCTTTGGCAATGTACTGGGTCAGTTGTTCTTGTGAAATAAAACCAAAATTAGCGGCATCGTCTCTGCCGGATTCCCACGATGCCGCTGTTTGCGCAGGCACCTCCACAGGTTGTTGTTTAGCATTAGCTTTCATGTAACGAGTTAGACCATATTGCGTGACTTTTTGCCCATGCTGCTCAATCGTAAATAAAAGCTCACCCTTGTCATTATTGTGTGCTTTATCTACCGTCGCACCGTATTCAGGCACGCCATTGTGATTGTGGTCACGGTTTGTCAGCCACCATTGTCGATATGCTTTCAGTTTTGGATAAAGCTTGGCAAGCCAAACTTTGTCACCGCTTTGCTCATAAACCTGAAAAACGGACCAAGCAGCAAGACTTGGTTTTGAGTTTCGTTCGCTCCAATTACCCCCATCGCCGCCACGTTCAGGGCTTTTATTAAAGCCAATCAAGTCAGGCAGCATGCCAGCATCTTGGGGGCGAAGGGGATCTGAGGGCTGGATTTGAGCGTTGAATACGGTATCTATGTTATTTTTTGCCAGTGACGGGTGAAAATACGCAAGCGCGTAGGCTTGTTTCCAAGAATCCCAAGGCCAAGTCAAATTACCAGAAAACCATCGAGCGGTAACGGAAGGGCTTACCGTATCCGTTGAAATGTCGCCAGCAGGGCTGCGCCAGTTTGCAATGAGTGTTTCAATGGCCTTTACGAGCATCCGAGCTTTGTCGCCACTGTAATGTGCAACTGGTGACAAGTAGCGTTGCCAACGCAGTTCCGACTGAGAGAGATAGGTGTCGGGTGAGTGCAAAATCTGGGCTGTCTTAGTTTGGTGAGCCATTTGTTCAGTCGCATTGTGGAAGTACTGATAAGTAGTGTAAAAAGTTTGGCTTTTCTCTATATGGCTTGTCGCACGAAATGAATTCCCATTTATTTCAATGTTCATCGGTAAAGTTTTTTGCATGACATAGCGATTTGTACCCGATGACATCAGTTGCCAAGGTGAACGAACGCGGCCAAATTGCACTTCAAGCCCTGATTGGGTTTGAACATAGTGTGGGTTAAATGTTGGAAACAGTTCGGTCAGCGGCTTATTGGCTTCATAGTGTTGGATAAGTTTGCCGTCAAAAACTAAAGTGAGTGGAAACGCGGTAGTGATCACGGTTTTGAGTAGGGATGTGCGCTCATCGACAAAACGCAGAGTGAGTGTTACATCCACCCCTTGAGCATAGAGGTGTTGAGTTAATAATCCCGGCTCACTCTGTACGTCAGCCTTGAGCGGTATTCGCTGGTTATTGTGATAAAGTGAGAGTCGGTCAAAATGTTCATTGAGATAAAAAAGGTATTCTTCGAATATAATCGGGGAACCTGGAAAACCACCTAGTTCAGCGTCTGAGCGAGGAAGTAAGTGGCCGTGCCACGCGCCTTCGTCAAACAAAGGGTTAAATGGACTGTGTCCGTATTTATCAGTCGGTCTAGACACGGTAGGTTCGCCTAAACGGTCAATCACATTTTGCCATTTTGCTGATACAAAAGGCGAAATCAGCAAAAGTAAAAGAGAGGTAACGAGACGCATATAAAACCCTTTTTAGGATATTGTATGCAATTGTGGGTTTGAGTCTAGGTCTTTCTCCATATTTACCTCATATTTTGCTAGCATACTAAGCGTATCGTCGTTTAAAACGACAGAAGTAACCGAGAGTGACTTGAAATTTAGTTGTCGCAATTTGTACAAATTTATAGCGCTTGGCTTTCTTAACATTACGATTGCCGGTTTTGTGCTGCCTGCGAATTTGTATGCTGCAACCCAGAAGACGGATTTTATTCGCTTAGAATCGCTTTTGCTGCATGAGCCAGAGCAAGCACTGGATACAACCGAGTCTTTACTGTTACAGTCATTTCCCACTCAACAGCCAAACAACCCTATTTGGTTTCAACTCCAAACCATCAAAGCTCGCGCATTAATTAAACTCGGTAAGTTTTCTTTGGCGGAAGCGTTATTGCAATCCCTTGTAGGCTACGATCATGCTTTTGATAACCTTGAGTTGTATGCAACGCCCTTTTATTTATTAGGAAAACTACACAATGAACAAGGGGATTATGCGCAAAGCACTCAAGCGCTGAATCGAGCCAAAGCTCTGTTGGGTGAAAACCAAGATTCCATTTTGTATGCGAATTTGCTGTACACAGAGGCGCGTAATTTGCGTTTTCAAGCAAAGTATCAAGATGCCATGGTGCTGTTAAAACAGGCGCAAGTTTTGTATTCCCGTTTTAAGGCGGATGCACTGCTGGCAGACTCCCACAATGGAATGGGGGTCATTTTCAATTACATCGGTGATTTTGACGCTGCACTACAAGAGTTCGAAGCCTCATTGAGTATTCAAAAGCAGCTGAAAAACCAACAAGGTGTGTCTAACGTTCTGTACAATATTGGCGAAATATACCGCGATACGGGGAAATTTAGCTTAGCATTTTTGTACTTCAAGCAGTCGTTAGCGATAGATAGAACCTTTGGAAACCCTATTCATATCTCGAATAGCTTAGGAAAATTGGCGCAGGTTAGCTTGGAACTCAATGAGATTCGCAGCGCCCGCCGTTATGTAGACGAAGCATTGTTGCTGGTGAAAGCGGCAAAGTCCAAGAGTGACATTAGCTGGCAGTTGAGTATTCTAGCTTCAATCTATCGTAAATCGGGCGATTATATCCAAGCTCATGCTACAGCTTCTGAGGCCTTAATGCTGGCAGTAGAAAGTGGGGCTAAACGAACTGAACATCTTGTGTTAATGACGCTCTCGGATATTGAAATTGAAAGTAGTTTGTTTCCCCAAGCGTTAACCCACCTAAACTCCTTACTAACTGGCAAAGTGCTTGGCAAAGAAGAACGAAGCAAGTTGTTGAAAAAGCGCGCCTATGTTTATAAAAATCTAGGGCAGCTGGAAAACGCCATCAAGGATTTAGAGGACTACAATGTCGAAATCCAAGCGTTATATAAAGAGATGACTGAAAAGCAGCTCGAGCGTTACAAGTACAATTCCGAATTTGCACGGCAGTCAATCGCGTTGGAATTGTCTGAAAAGGAACAAGGACTGAAAAATGTCATGCTCGAAAACGTGAAGTTAGAGCGTACGTTACTGGCGTTGTTTTTCTCGGTTATATTGGCGTTTGGTCTCATTTTTCTTTGGCGAATGCAACAGAAACAACGTTTAGTTGAGCTCAAAGCCAAGTTAGTTGCAGACTCTCTTGGCGAGAAAAAACGTCTATTTGCCGATGTTTCCCATGAGCTAAGAACACCTCTTACAGCTTCAAAGTTAATTGTCGAAGCGCTCATGCATAATATTGAACCCGATGTGCCAAGTGCCTATGAGCGATTGGATTCAAAGCTCGAGCAATTGGACTCGTTGATTAAAGATATTTATCTCTCTGCTCAGTTTGATGCGGGCGTGGCTAAATTTGAAATCACAATGGTTAATTTAACCGCGCTGGTGGAAGAAATCGTCATTGATTTCAAGCCGCTTTTTGCAGCTAAAAAGATTGAACTCGAACACGCCATGCCCGAAGAACATATCATGGTGGAATGCGACCCGAAACGAGCAAAACAGGTTTTTGGTAATATTCTCAAGAATAGTTTGGCTTACACCGAGCCTAATGGTAAGGCATTCGTGCAACTCGTCAAGCGAGACTGGGGCTGGCTACTTTCTTTTGAAGACAGCTATCCGGGGGTAACGGATGAACAATTGTCGCTGGTCTTTGAACGTATGTACCGTTGTGATGCATCAAGAGGGCGTGACGAAGGGGGGTCTGGTCTTGGGTTATCCATCAGTCAGCAAATTGCAGAAACATTAGGTTGGCATATTTCAGCCCACCATAGCAAACTAGGTGGGCTTCGCATTGATATTCGCTCTTAAAAATTAGAAGCGGTAAGACATACCGATGCCCCACGTTGTTGTGTCTAAATCGCCCATATCGGTATAACGTACCGCAAGGTTAAGGCCAATACCATTGTTCCATTGATATTCCCAACCTGCTTCAGCAAGGTAGCCAAAGCCAGAGTCATCAACCACTTTGGTATTACCGTTTTTCATTTCATAGTCATAACGATGCAGACCTAATTTGCCGTACACATTGCTGTTTTGTGTTACATCAAATTGTGCTTTCCCTGCGACCACAATGCTGGTGTATTCTAATTTGTTTGCGTTTAAATCGAACAATGCGTTGTTTTCTCTCACACATTCGAAACGGTCTTTAGTCAGGTCGGTACAATTCCAGTCGTCCAGTTCTGCACCAACACTTAAACCACCTTCCACTGAAAACATCGGGTCGAATTGGTAATTGTAGTAAAGATATAAGTTTGACACGCCGTCACCATCTTTACTTGACGATTTGTACTTTGCACTGCCTGAATGTAATTGTACGCCGATTTGGTGTTCATCGTTTGCAAGTGCGTTAGTGGATGTCGCAATAGCTGCAGTTAATAGAGTTAATGTAAGTAGCTTTTTCATTGTTCATTCTCCTTCTGAGTTAGTGAGGCTACTTTACGGTTGAAGTCTTGTTAGAGTCTGTTGGTGGCTTGTAGAAAACTGTGCGGGTGCTGTTAGAAAATGTAAAAGTCGTTGCAAAATGTGTGAGTTACGCGAATTGGTAACTCACAGAATACCATTAGCGAGGTTTCAGCATTTTACCAAGAGCAAACGCTATCAGTGAAAAGCAGAAAAACATCAGCATCACCCATGTTATCCCCTGAAGCGCATCTAAGCATGAACGGAAAAGTTCGAGCATGAGGCGGGCGGGGGTTAACTCAGGAGGCGTAAAATTCTCTGTTGCAGGCATCAATTGTTGTTCTAGAAAATACAAGTTGAAGCTTGCTGAGATACCAACGACATACAGAGCAAAGGTCATGAACTTGCTCCACGCTGCACTTAAGTGCTCTCCAACAATACTTTCAATAACGGCATGGATTGGGCGGCGGAATAGCCGAGAGGCAATGAAGCTGATGATAAGTCCTACGCTGAACATCGCGACCAGTAACGCATAAAACATGTAGTTGTCTCCTATTTGGGTCTAAGCGACGGAGCGTATCGCTCGCTGAGTGAATCATGGCTTAATGTTGGGGAAAAAGCCATTCAGCGAGTCTGTCGCCGAAAGCGTTGGTAAGTGTTGATTGTTTGCCAAGTCAGTATTCCAGCAATACTCGCACTGATGACATGATGCATAACAAGATGGCTGGCAATAAACGCCGGTACATCATGCCAGCCCTCAAGGAAAGACAGTTTTAATACGAGCAGTAAATAGGTGACTAAATGTGTATAGATCACGAGTTTGAACTTGGTAGTGAAGCGAGTTTGTAACGCTTCATCTAGTCGTAGCAGCCGTGTTTTTATGGTGATAAGCGCAAAGCTTGCTAATCCTATACTGAGTAAACCTAATCCCATTAACGATGTTTTAATGAGTATGAGAATAAGAATAAAAGCAATGATTGGCATGTGAGGCTCTCGCAAATTGACGACGCCATTTTAGGAACTTTAGGCTTAGTGTCTATCTGGAGAAATTTGTGCGATTCATCGGAAATTTCTGTTAATTCATACAATGAGCTATTGACCTGAGAGTGACATGTCGGCTACAAATAATACTCAAGAGATTCTTAGGTTTTAATCATGACTGTTTTCACGCTAATCAATTTGACGCGACTATGGCAACCATCGGTTACCATGGTGCTCAATTGTATGCGCGGTTAGCAGTATTTACTAACCGCGATGGTAAAAGCGGTTAGTGCATTATTCTTCCTTCCCTTCTTTACCATCCTGCTAAAAGGATTACGCTAATGTCAGTGCGAATATCGTACCTGTTCGTTATTTTGGTTTGGTCAACAACACCACTTGGAATTGTGTGGAGCAGTGAGACAATTTCCCCCACACTCAGTGTTTTTTTACGTATGGTTATCGCGCTCATATTAGCCGCGTTCTTTGTCGCGTTTGCGAACATTCGTGTGCCTTGGACTCGTTTGTCGTGCTTGCAATATTTGTATTCGGCATTTGGTATTGTCGGGGGCATGCTTTTAAGTTATCTCGCGGCGCAAACCGTGCCGTCGGGCGTGATTTCACTGGTGTTTGGGCTTGCGCCGTTTTTCTCCGGTATTTTGGGCTACAAACTGTTAGGCGAAGCGAAATTTACGCCCGTAAAAATAGTGGCACTGGGACTCGCACTCGTTGGGCTATACCTCATTTGTGTTGCTCAGTTGCAAGAACTTGAGATAGCCCCAGCTGGCTTAATCTACGTGTTTTTAGCTGTCTGTTCGTTCAGTTTAAGTGGGGTGTTAATTAAAAGAGTGCCAGTGATTGTGCATCCGATGGCGACAACCTTTGGTGCGTTGGTATTTGTTACACCTATTCTGGCAACGGTATGGTGGTTTGCCGATGGTCATTTTGAGCCTCAGCTTTGGGAAACTAAATCGATTTGGGCAACGGTGTATTTAGGTGTTTTTGGCTCACTACTTGGCTTTTTGGCGTACTTTCATGTTTTACAAAAGTTGCCTGCTGGAACCGTTGCGCTCACGACTTTGATTACACCTGGTTTTGCGATTAGTTTAGGGGCGTGGCTGAATAATGAACAGTTAACCGCCACTTTGTTAGTCGGTGCGGTTATCGTCCTTAGTAGCTTAGGCCTATTCCAATTTGGCGATAAGTGGTTAGGTAAAAAGCCGTTGTTTAAACAAAAAGAGATGGTGAAATGAGCGACATTTTATATATCACGGGAGCGGGGGTAAGTGCGGAAAGTGGTATCCCCACTTTCCGTGGTGAAGACGGTTATTGGACGATAGGTAGCCGAAACTACACGCCTCAGCAAATGGCGACTAGAGCGATGTATGAGCATAACCCTAGAGAGTTTTTAAGATGGTATTACCATCGCTTTGTGACTTATCGCCATCATGGTCCAAATTGCGTTCATCATTGGTTGCATGATAAGCGTCTTATCACTCAAAACATTGACGGTTTGGACGGCAAAGCCGGGAATAACAACTACATTTCCATTCATGGTAGCCTTGATGAAGTCACGCGATTTCATACACAAGGTGAAGCGGTTGAACGTATTAAAGCGCCATGGGATGAGGTCGATGAAAGCAACTTAACGAGTCTCGCTGCTTGAGTTGTTTAATATAGGTCAAAATGGGCCAATATTGAACGAATCCTTAAAACCATACGTGTTGTTGTTCGATGAATACTATACGGAGCTTTATGAAATTAGCCGTGCGCAACAATGGATGTTGGCTGCGGATAAAATCGTTTTCATGGGGACGTCGTTTAGCGTCAATATAACCAATATGGCACTGGAGATCGCGCGACATCACAATACACCGATAGAGGTGGTTGACCCAAGCCCTGCTCACGTTTTGCATTCTAACGTTCAGTATTTTCCGATGACGGCGCGAGAGTATATTGAATCGAAAGATGAGATTAGGTAAAGCGTGAAATAAAAACACGACTCTCTGGGTCTTGTTGCCTATTCAGCAAAATGAATAGGAAAGTGAGTGTTGTATATTGAATCGGTATTGAAAGCACTTGTTGTGCTCAGTTTAGTTTTACTCGGGGTGTCTTTTGCGTTTTCGGGTAATGATAGAGCACTGATGGCACTTGTGCAGTTTTATCACCTTGATGGGGTCGTCCAACAGCATTTAGTGCGCTACGCCGTAGCCGTATATGCCATTTTTTGCGCGGCGCTTATTGGTTGGCCTGACTCAACTCAAAAGCGCTTACCCTTTCTAGGTTTTGTCTTGTTTTTTGCATTTGTGCCTTTACTTACGTTGTTTAGCCCAACACGTTGGATAGCTGATTTAGGCGGATTTCCAGTGATTGGCTCGGGCCAAGGGATCATAAAGTATTACGCGCTAATTCCTCTTGCCGTGTATCTTTTCTATCGTGATGCCTTATCGTCACGAGGGCATGCCTTGTTTAACGCATCAAGCATTGTGATGGTGTTAGTGTGGATTGGCGGCATGAAATTCACCACCATCGAGGCGAAGGGCATTGAAGATTTGTTGGTGTCTTCTCCTTTTTTAAGCTGGCTTTACACGTTTTTCTCGGTGCAAGAAGCCTCAAATCTAATCGGGGTATATGACCTGCTGTTTGCGCTACTTTTAGCTATCGGATTCTTATTGAAAAAACCGATGTGGGCATTCTTCGGGTTATTGGGTGCAAGTGCCGTGTTCTTTGTGACACAAAGCTTCTTATTCTCCGTGTCGGGCGCGTTGTCGAGCAGCACATTGCTCTCTGGTACGGGACAATTTCTAATAAAAGATTTGTGGTTTATTGCCAATGGTTGTGTGGTATTGCTGTATTTACACCGTCAGCTCCCATTTTTTCATCAAGCGTCACACGCAGCCGAACATACTGTTTAATCTGCACTTAGTTATCACTGGGTATACAGTGTTCCGCACCGATAGGTTGATATGTACTTGGCTTATCAACCTCTTGTACCCAAAGTGGCTGATAGAGCGAAGGCATAAGCAGTGGGCGAAATGCCTCGACGTGATGAAAATCAGGGTCAAGCCAAGCGTCTATGAGATCCCGGTCGTTGGGCAGCATCATTGGACTTGCTTTATCGTGATAGCACTGCAATTTAGGATGAGGTGGCAGAGTGATAATTGAACAAGAATAGAAAGGTGCATGCTGATGAGTGTGTTGCCATATTCTATAGAGTCCAGCAAATAGAATTGGTTCGTGTGCCGTTCTAAAATCGAAGTAACGCTTCACTTTGCCTGTTTCTTGAGTTTCACCAAAGCCATTGGCGATGATGATGCATCGGCTAGACTGGAAGGGGTGATAAGCGGCGCTGGATGGCACAAACAGCTTATCATAGCGACTGTTAAAAGAAGTATAACGGCTAGGTTGAAAGCCATTTGCAGTCGCCTCTTGCAACAACCACCACGCAGCAGATTGAACGCGTCGTTGTGTCATTGGCCCCGTAGTGGCTTTCACTTTTTCTTCAAGCACAATACTGATTTCCTGAGTGGCTCGAATAAATCGACCTAAGTGTCTGGGTTCGTAAGGGTTTTCAATACCAAAGTCCAGTAGGATCTGGGTTACCCACGGATCATCGGTAATATTCAAACGGCCACACATTGAAAAATCCCCTTGCAGAATACGAAAGTATAAATATACTGTACATATATACAGTAAAAGTGTACCTATGAACAAGCTCATTGATTTATTAACGCACCGCCACTTAGTGTGGCAGGGAAATCGCGAACAGCCAGTGACAGAAACCATTGCCAGTGGCTTTTCGGAGGTCGATAGCGTACTGGCCGGTGGTTTTCCGTTGCAAGGGGTTATAGAACTTGACACCAGTGTTGGGATTGGCGAATTACGGTTTTTGTTGCCCAGTTTAGCTAAACAAACTCAACTTGTTGCTTTTATCCATCCTCCTGCTCAAGTTAATGCTCAAGCGTTAGTACATGCGGGGGTTGCGGCTGAGCGTGTGCTAGTCATCGAGTTCCAAAACAACGCAAGAGGCCTTGTGGGCGGCAGAATGGTGTGCCAAAAGTGGTGCGTGTGCCAGCGTTCTACTCTGGCAGGATGATTTAGCGATTCACCAAATTAAACGTTTACAGCTCGCGGCGGCGGGTGGCGAGGCTCAAGTGTGGCTGTTACGCCATGACATCCGTGAAAGCTTAGCGTTACCTTGGACATTAAGCATGCGTTTATTAGCTACAGAAGAAGGGTTGGAAGCAACGGTGAACAAACGCAAAGGAGGTTGGTCATCACGACCTTTTAAAGTGAACTTTCAACCGCAGTGGGCTGACCTAGTGTTAACGCCCGAACCTTCTGCAGAGATTTTTCCATTTCAGGCGATGCAGCACGCCGCGAAGTAGTTGAGTGATATCATGGCACTTTGGTTATATCTTCATTTTCCTCAGTTGCAGCTGGACAGTGTCTTTCCACAAGTTGATGAGGTATCCGGTCAGCAAATGGAGTCACCGATTGTCATTGTGGCGGGTAAACGTAATGAAGTGGTACAAGCCAATGCCGTTGCGAAGCAAATAGGTATTAAACTCGGCATGGGATTGGGCGCTGCTGCGGCTCTTTCTCGGGCGTTGGTGGTCCATCCATATGATGAGCAGCTGACCAAAACACGATTAATAGAGCTGGCGGATTGGTTGTACCTAGTGAGTGCGGATTTGGCGTTATTTGAACCTGATGGCATAGCGTTAAAGGTAACCAATATGTTGGCGCTTTATGGTGATATTACTCATTACTGGCAGCACATCCAATCACACCTTGCTCTGTGTCGCGTTGAGTATCATTACGCATGTGGTTATTCACCTTTGGCTGCGCGTCTGTTGGCAAAACAACGCGACGATATAGTCAGTGATGATGAAACGTGGTTGCTAACGTTACTAAAACAACAGCCTCTGAGTGCAGCTGAGCTAACTCATGTGTTGCATGAGCCGTTGTCTCGTTTAGGGCTACGTACTATGCACGAGCTCCTAGCGATTCCGCTGGCAGAACTTGGACGTCGATTTGACCAAGGCTTAGTGCAGTATGTGGGCCGTTTACTTGGACATTTCCAGCATCCACTTGCTTACTATCAGCCACCTGAAACATTCTGTCGTACATTGCACTTGTTGTTTGAATTGGAAAATTTAGATTGGTTGGTGAAACCACTTACGCATTTGTTGACACAATTAGAGACGTTTTTACGCGTGCGAGACAAACTCGCGTATGAGTCTCAAGTTGACCCTGACGATGCGAGATGTACCGGATAAGGAAGTGTTAATTGCTGCCGCAGAAGGAGAATACCGCGCTAATGCTTGGCTTAAGCTCAGTACGCTCACGTTGAGTAATGTGACTTTGGAGGCTCCATTGCAAGCCTTGACGCTTAAAGTAGAGCACATGCAGCCGCGGGCCGAGGAAGCACGCGATTTATTTAGCGCAAAACGCAAAGGTCTCACCGCCAAAGCGCTGTTATCTATTCTTCAAGCGAAACTTGGCAAAGATGCCGTTAGAGGCGTTTGCGTAACGGATGATCCACGCCCAGAATTTGCCACTCAATATGTCGCCCCACTCAGCGAATCACAGACCTCATTGGATTCGGTGTTACTGCGGCCCACTTTTTTGTTCCCCACACCAAAACCATTGTCACAACAAGTTGTCATTGTGCATGGGCCTGAACGGCTGACAACAGGCTGGTGGGATGGTCAACCACAAGTACGAGATTACTTTATCGCGCGCGATACGCAAGGTTGTTGGCTGTGGATATTCCGCACCGAGACTCAACGCTGGTTTATGCACGGGATGTTTAGTTAGATGGCGTATGCAGAACTGTTTTGCCAGAGTTATTTCTCTTTTCTTGAAGGAGCATCCAGCCCCGAAGAGCTAGTGAAGCGTGCCGCTCAGCTGGACTACGAGGCAATTGCGATTACCGATGAATGTTCCGTCGCTGGTGTTGTTCGTGCCTATCGCACCATCAAGGATCTTAATCTACCGATTAAATTAATTGTGAGGCTCTTTCCTTAGACTGAATTCGTTGCGGGTGGTGTTAATTTGCCCGACACGCGGTGCTTATGCAGAGCTGTGCCGGACGATTACGAATGCAAGGCGTCGAGCGGGCAAAGGCCAATATCAGTTAGCTGAATGGGATTTAATGTCTCTTAAGCAGTGTTATCTGTTGTGGTTACCGAACCAAGATGAACAAGATGAATACTGGGTAAAATGGTTACTAAAATACCACTCAGGCCGTATTTGGTTAGGCTTAACTCGTACGCTTCAGCATGCAGAACATCGGTATTTGGCTCATTGTAAGGCATTAAGTGAGCAGTTTTCATTGCCTATTTGTGCGTGTGGCGCGGTATTGATGCACGACGCCAGTCGTCTTGCTTTACAGCATGTGGTTACGGCGATACGTCATAATGCCCCTGTACACGAAATCAAATCTAAGTTACTCGTCAATGGGGAGCGGGCTTTACGTACACAAGCAAAGCTCGCCAAGTTGTTTCGCTTTGAATGGATGGCTGAATGCAGTCGAATTGCAGCACAATGTGAGTTTGACTTAGGTTCCTTGCGCTATGAATACCCTGAAGAACTTGTTCCTGCAGGGCAAAGCGCCATGGAGTATCTGCGAGCTTGCGTTGAGGTGGGTAAGTTGCAACGCTTCCCAGAAGGCGTGCCTGTAGACATTGAATCTACAATCGAAAAAGAGCTTACACTTATCGAGGAGCTTAATTACCCTTATTTCTTCTTAACGATTTATGACGTGGTGTGTTTTGCGAAGCAGCAAGGGATCCTCTATCAAGGGCGAGGCTCTGCGGCAAATTCGGTTGTTTGTTATTGTCTTGGGATCACATCAGTTGATCCTCGGCAAATTTCGGTGTTGTTTGAGCGCTTTATTAGCCGCGAACGAAACGAACCGCCGGATATCGATGTGGACTTTGAACATGAACGACGGGAAGAGATGATCCAATATCTCTATAAGAAATACGGACGTGAGCGAGCCGCACTTGCCGCGACAGTGATCACGTATCGTTTTAAAAGTGCGGTGCGTGACGTTGGAAAGGCACTTGGAATACCGCTTACGCAGTTGGAATACTTTATCAAGAATGTGAATCGACGCGACCGAACATTCAATTGGCAAACACAAGTAGTCGAGTTGGGACTGTGCCCTGAAACCTTGAAAGGTCAGCAATTTATTTCTTTGGTTAACGATATTTTGGGCTTTCCTCGGCATTTATCGCAGCATGTGGGTGGCTTTGTTATTTCAAGAGGGCCACTTTATGAACTCGTCGCTGTTGAAAATGCAGCAATGGCTGAGCGTACAGTGATCGAATGGGATAAAGATGATCTCGAAACATTAGGGCTATTGAAAGTCGATGTGTTGGCGCTAGGAATGTTAAGTGCAATACGAAAAGCCTTTTCGTATATTCAGGCTCATACAGGACATGCTTTAAGTATCGCAGACATCACTCGAAAACAAGACGACGCGAACGTCTATGGTATGTTGCAAAAGGCTGACACGGTTGGTGTGTTTCAAATTGAGTCACGTGCACAAATGAGTATGCTGCCACGACTTCGGCCCGCGACCTATTATGATCTCGTCATTCAAATCGCTATTGTTCGGCCAGGGCCTATTCAAGGCGACATGGTTCACCCTTTCTTGAAGCGCCGTAACGGAGAAGAACCGATTACATATCCGTCAAAAGAGGTTGAAGCGGTCTTGGCGAGGACCATGGGCGTACCCATTTTTCAGGAGCAAGTGATTAAACTTGCGATGGTCGCAGCAGGATTTACTGGAGGCGAAGCGGATCAGTTGCGCAGAGCAATGGCATCATGGAAGAAAAATGGTGAACTGCTACCGTTTCGTGACAAGCTCATTAAAGGAATGCAAGCAAGGGGGTACCAAACCTCCTTTGCGGAACGCATTTTTGAACAAATCTGCGGTTTCGGTGAGTATGGTTTTCCTGAAAGTCATTCTGCGTCATTTGCGGTATTAGCGTACGTATCAGCATGGTTAAAATACTACTATCCAGCCGTTTTTTATACCGCCATTTTAAATAGTTTACCGATGGGTTTTTACAGTGCTTCACAGTTGGTGCAGGACGCAAAGCGACATGGAATACGGGTTCTGCCTGTTTGCATTAATCATTCAGAGTATGACCACCAAGTACTGAAAACAGCAAATGGTGAAGATGAAATTCGCTTAGGTTTTCGGCAAATAAAAGGCTTTAGCAGAGCCATAGCTGAACGGATCGAAGCAGGGCGTCCTGAAGAAGGTTATCAGCATCTAAATCAGCTCGTTATGCTCGGGTTGGATAAAGGCGGTTTAGCTCGTTTAGCGTCAGCCAATGCGCTGGCTTGTTTTGGCACAGACCGTTATCAAACACGTTGGAATTTAATGGATAACGCACAAACGCTGCCTCTTTATCAGCAATCCATTGAAGAACCTGTGGCATTTTTCAAAGCCCCCGATCCTTTTTCGACACTGCATGAGGATTACGCCACATTGGGATTAAGTCTTGGTAAGCACCCCATCACCTTGTTGGATGAGGCTGGCGCGCTGCCAAGGTTTACCCGACAGCAGCAGTTACCACTAAGACCTCATAAGTCAATAACGACGGTAATTGGATTGGTCACCGGAAAGCAAGCGCCGGGAACGGCTGGAGGAGTTACCTTCTTCACTCTAGAAGATGATACAGGGAATATTAATGTTGTTGTTTGGGCGGGGACAGCTCGGGCACAAAAGCAAGCGTATCTGACCGCCAGATTACTGGAAGTAAAAGGGATTGTTGAACGAGAAGGTGATGTGATCCACGTTATAGCTGGACGGCTTATCGATCATAGCGCCTTACTTGATCAACTTAAGCCTAAATCACGAGAGTTTCATTAAGTGGATGGACCTTAGTGCGAAGGGGCAGCTCTGAAACTAGGGGGGATTAATCAAATCGGATAGCCGCAAAGTGCTCAAAGCTCACATAGGATTTACAGTCGATCTACGGGGCTGACCGTTTGATTGAATCTAGAACCGACTACATGCGTATATATTTCTGTTGTTTTTAAATCAGTGTGGCCTAATAACTCCTGAACTGTCCGAATGTCTGTGCCACTTCTAAGCAGTTCGGTGGCAAAGGAATGTCTAAAGGTATGCGCTTTAACTCGTTTGCCAATATCAGCATTAACAACCGCTTTCCTAAGTTGCTTCCGAAACGCTGTCTCATGGATATGATGCCGACAAATATATCCATCATACGGATGAATGCAGCGAGTTGTTGACGGAAACAGATATTGCCACGAAAAGTCTTTAATCGCGTTCCCGTATTTACGCATCAGCGCAGGGGGAAGTGACGTGAATCCATAGCCTTCATTTAAGTCTTTATTATGTATCGATTTTACTTTGTCTATTTGATTAGAAATGGCTTGCGTCAGTGACTTAGGCAAAATTGAATACCTGTCTTTTTTACCTTTACCTCTAAAAACAAATAATGTGCCGTCAGCAAAATTAATATCTTTTACCCGCAGGCTCAGAGCTTCGTTTATTCTGAGGCCACTGCCATATAAAATTGACGCGATTAATCGATGAACACCTTCCATTTTTGTCAAAATGCTTGTTGCTTCCTCATGAGAAAGAACGGTTGGTATGCTTTGTTCTCTTTTAGTAAATGAATAATTCAGCCCTTGAATGTCTTTCTTGATAATGTAGCGATACAGAAAAATGATGGCACACAAGGCTTGGTTCTGTGTCGCCGCACTGACTTGGCGATTCATTGCCAAATGATTGAGGAAACGTTCTATTTCTCGGTTCCCCATCTCGTTTGGGTGTCTTTTGTCATTGAACAAAATAAAGGATTTTATCCAGACCAGATAAACTTTCTCAGTCTTTAGACTATAACGTCACGTCCGCAACTCTGTTCGAACAGTTTCCAAAATGGTGATCGATTCATAACGCCGCTCTTATGTGCTGTATATATATACAGTTATAAGTGGTAAAGCTTAAAATATCAAAGAAATGGAACGCTATGTAATGGAAAAACATGGCTCGGTTATGTGGTAAAGGAACACATCTCTATGAAGTTCATAGAAAAAATAAATTACATAGCGAGCCAGGTAAGGCTCGAATAAGTAAAGTCTCGTTTTTGCTGAACACTTTTTTGGTTGTCATAAGAAAAAACAGTTGGTAACTTATTGCTATTGTTAAATAAAAAATTTATTAGTGGGATAAAAGAAGGTTGTGGATAACTTCCTTAACCGGGAATTCTCGCTAATACGCTGTTGAACTAAGCCGCTACGCGGAGATCGCCAACCTCACCATTTTCACCACACTTATCTTTGGGTATTCCAACTTATCCGGAGGTAAACATGGACCCATTGATAGAGCAAGTAAGAGTCGAAATCGGTTATTTAGGGTATTCAGAGAGCACCGCAAAAAGCTACTGTGAACACGTGCAAAAACTGAGTCGTTATATCAATAAGCCATTGGCTCAAGTCACTGATGAAGAACTCAATGCGTTTTTTAGAACATCAGCGATACGTCGCTTGTCACGCACCAGCCAAAAGCTACAGATAAACAGCATTTGGTTTTTGTTCAAACACATTCTAAAGCGCCCACTTAACCTTGATATTGCGCTGCCTAAAGCTAAGCAGCAAGCGCCAAGTTATTTATCTCGAGAGGACGTTCGGCATTTGGTCGATAGTTGCCAGGATATGCGACTAAAAACACTGATTGTATTGTGTTACGGCTGTGGATTGCGAGCGGGCGAGGTCGTGCGGATTAAAGTGAAAGACATCAGTGGTGAGCGTCACACAATTTTAATTGAGCATGGTAAAGGGGATAAATCGCGTTATGTCGTGGTGCCAGAAAGTGTGTTGCAGCTGCTACGACAGTATTGGCGGATGTATCATCCAAGTACGTGGCTTTTTTACTCACGTTGGGTGCGTGACCAAGCGATGTCGGTGTCTTGTTTCAGAAAAGCCTTACTAAAACACGCTAAAGCGGTAGGATTGGAGACACGTTGCCACCCTCATGCACTGCGTCATGCCTATGCGACTCACCAACTTGAATCAGGTATGCCACTGCACCAGTTACAACATCAATTAGGGCATAACAACATAAAAACCACCGAGGCTTATCTGCATTGGCTGCCGGAACTCGGGCATGGTGGTGTGGATTTACTCGCCAATTGGTTTACGTCATGAGCGAGTACCACATTGCCGATATTTTACATGAGGGGTTAGCATCCTACCGACAGCACCATACGATAAGTTACCAACAAATAAGAGCATGTCAGCATATTCAATCGTGTCGCACAGGTAAACTGGGGTATCAAGAGTGGCAATGCGACGACTGTGCCGAGGTTGAACGTATTGGATGCAGTTGTCGAGATAGACATTGTCCACGTTGTCAGGGCTATGCGACACAGCAATGGATAACGAAGCAACAAGCGAGGTTATTACCGTGTCGTTACTTCCACTTGGTGTTTACGCTGCCTCATGAACTGAATCCACTGGCTCAACATCAGCCTAGCATGGTGTACCAAAGCCTATTCCAAGCCGCTTGGGCGACATTGACCCAGTTCGCCGCCAAGAAAGGTCATGGTCAATTGGGCATGACCTGTGTGTTACACACATGGGGGCAAACGCTGAGTCAGCATATCCATTTACACTGTCTAATTCCGGCGGGGTCGATACGACAAGGACGCTGGTGCACGATAGACAACAACTACTTATATCCGGTCAAAGCACTCTCGCGTGTATTTAGAGGCAAAATGCTTGCGGCATTGTACGCTAGAAATAAGGATGTCGTGCACGTTAGCACGCCGACAGAATGGTGCGTTTATAGCAAAGCGTGCCTGACGTACAGTCCTTACTTAGTGAGCTATTTAGCGCGGTATACACGAAAAGGGATGATGTCGGAACATCGACTGGTTGCGGTGGATGAACAAGGGGTGAGCTTCAGTTATCGAGATTATAAGGATGAGGATAAGCAAAAAGTCATGCAGCTAAGTCGAGACGAGTTTATTCGGCGGTATTTATTGCATGTATTGCCAAAAGGCTTGATGCGAATACGGCACTATGGCTTTTTAGCCAACGCGAGCTATAAACGAGTACAGCGCATAGTAAGGTCAATTGAACAAGAAGCCCAATCCTCACCCCAAAGAGAATTGCAACCACCGACGTTACCGTGTTGGACATGTAAAGTCTGCGGACATGGGCGATTGAGTTTAAAGTCGGTGATCACCGCAAAAAGGCACAATCCAGACGACGTAACTGCGGATATCCGACTGAGTTAGCAGCGTCAACGAGCTGCCTAAATTCAATGAGTTACCCTAATTGAACGGATTGGGATGGGATGTGCTGCGCGGTTTAAAAAAGATTGCTTACAGCCCCTTAATTCGCTGTAATAGAAACATAAAAAACACGACTGAGCGATGCTAGGAAGCGCAAAGTAAGATAAAGGATTGAGCAAATCACCCACTTGCCCCTTAGGCTTAAAAAAGCAAATTCCCATAGCATAAACGATACCAAGCTACGTGCAGGTAGCGCCTCAGTTCAACAAGGGATTATGTGACACAAACAACGTGTCCCATAAATACTAATACGTTAGGCGTAAGGAGGAGTTCATCTTGGAAGAAATTTTAAATTACCTGCAACTAGGGGCTAATGCCTTTGCATTGTTGGTAGCAGGTTGGATATATAGCGTCTATATCAAAAATTTGAATGCAAGTCTTAAGTCAAAAGATGAGCAAATAAAGGCAGTAGAGAAAAATATTTCTTTCTTGAAGGACAAGAATTCTGAACTCGAAAAGAAAAGTCCTGAAAATATAGAAAAGATTCTTAATGAAAGAATTAAAATCAGAGAAGAAGAAATTTTAAGGCTTAATGATGATAAGCAAGAGCATACCCAAGAACTAAAAGCGAAGACGCAAGAGGTACACCGACTAAAAAGTGAAGTCGAAAAATCTAAAGACATCAGAAGAACTATGGAACTTCTGGAGCTTGACTTTGAAGAAGACGATGATGACGAATTTAGATTATTTTCCTCTGACGCTGAATATGAAATTGAAGAAATGGGGTTTGTTGCCGTAGATAGCGGTCAGTTGATGATAACGGATCCATGCTATATCGACTCAGAATGGCAAGACACTGAATTTGAAGATATCCGCTTGCTAAAGGATAAAGAAACAGGTGCCATTTACCAGTTTAGAAAAGACTTCTCTAACTATGAAGCAAAAATTGCCGGCTTTGATGAAACAGTAAATGAGACTCATAGCCTCTGGAAGGTTAGAGCAAATAGAGTTTGACTATTCAAGCAAGGTTGACTTCTCTTACGCAGGCGCTTGTTACTCAACTCTATCAGAAAGAGGTTATGGCTCACTACCTTTTCAGCTAGGTCATGAAGGTGCAGGAATAGCTGTAAGAACAGTATTAGGAGACGGTATATACCCTGTTTATGCGGAGAAATATGATGGGAAAATTGTCAGAGTTTATTTTAACCTGATATAAAATTGCCTAACAAGTGGTTCCAGGTGACGCCTGCTGCGCACCTGAACCAAGCGTTATGCCATGAAGGGAAGCTAAATTAGTATGAATGCAGAAGAACCTAATATCAGAGAAAAGATCGTAGAAGAGTCTCTTATTATATATAGAGATTTTGTTAGATCTGGAGGGCAATATCAGGAGCTTTCAGAACCTCACATGCTACGCCTTTCTATAATGCTGGCTGATTTCAGTATGGCCCATAGTTATTTAGAGGCTTCCGTGTTTGTTGAAGAAAATTGCGATCGAATACTAAGAAAGAAAAAGGGAGTATATAAAGAATTTGACGAACACCTTTTTCACCTCAATAGAGCGGCAAAATTCTCTGGAATACTGTATTTTGTAAAGGCCTTAAAAAGCTCAGGTGGTGACGAGTCAGGAAAGGTTGCTAGATTTGGTGGGGGAAATAAGGTAATTAAGCCCATCATTAATGTGATGAAGAGTTATCTTTTCAAACATCACAACGAAATAGATCTAGCGATTAAAGAAGCAGAAATGGTAAGAGATAAAATGATAGCTCACTCAGACGCCGATGCTTTTTCTCCGACTTTAAAGGAAGACGATGGCGTTTCATATTCTATGAATGATTTAACTCTCCATGTTACAGACGACATGGTTGAAATATTAAAAACAATCTCTTATGTCTTTACTTTTGTTTTAAGTGACATGATGGAGCACATAAGAGTTAGCTCCAAAATTGAGGGCCAACTGGCATAACAAGTAATTGTAGTCGCCCGCAAGCGGGCTGGGACCTCCGCTGCTACGCAGCTCCGGCCCCTAAATTAGGCGTTAGCTGTACTTATGAAAACTGATAAAACGTCTCAATTTCTGTGGTTTATTTTCCTAATATTAGGTGTTTGGTTTTCAATCGAAACCGTGAACAGCACCTTTTATGGTTTCGAACTAGCCTTAGGAACAGCTCTATTTGGTTTAATCGTAGGGCTTATTTTGCACAAAAAGCGTAATCGTTCTGAACTTTGGGATAGTTTTGTAGATAAAAGGAATTTTTTTAGAAGCCAGCGTAAGACAACGTATATGTTCTTTTTTCTCGCGGTTATAGGTTTCTCGAATTCTTACATGTTAGTTGGTGAGCCTAACTACTTGAATACAGAAATAACCGAAAAAAGAATTAGCAGAGGAAAATCGACTAGCTATATATTGGCTATTGCTCCGGCAGAATACGGTACGTTAGATCTAAAAGTCGGTGAAAAATTTTGGAATTCTCAATCAGTAGGTAACGAGCTTATGATTGAAGTTCAAGAAAATATTTTTGGCTTATATGTGGTTACGGATTACAGTACAGCTAACAAGCCACTGAAGCGGGACTCGCAACAGTTGGCTCGGTTTCGCTTCGCTCCACATTTTAGCCAACTATTACTCGCTCCTTAGTGGGGCGTTATATTCCTCGGGGTAGATATGTTTTTAAAATCTATCGAAAGCCAAAAAAATCTAAAACCATACTTTTATAAAAAATCGCAAAAAGTAGGTGGTTTTGGATGCTTGATGGGCGGTATAGCCGCTTTCAACCTGTTGTTTGAAATCGCAAAAATTCTTGGCATTCCAATGGATGAACCAGGGCGTAACTTTGATGGCTTTTTGGTTTTTTTAGGCTTTATGTCCGCTTTTCTAGTATTGGTATTATGCCTTTACTTTTCCTGCTTTATTACCTCGTTAGCTTACTTTTGGAGAGCGTTTAAGCGGGGAAATATTACGGCTGACGAATACTTAGACATTTGTTTTAAGGGGCTGTATCCACAAAAGTGGCAAAGAGGTTTGTGATTACGGAATATAACAAGTGACTATGGCGTCAATAATTAAATTTAGACTTTTGGCGCTTCCCAAGTTACCCCGTCTCTTAGCATCGAATTTAAGATAACAATCATCTTCCTAACACAGGCAATGAGTGCTACTTTCTTAGGTTTTCCTGCAGCCACTAACTTTTGATATTGGCCTTTAAAAACCGGGTTAGATTGTATTGCCGACATCATGGCCATGTATAAAACGGTTCTCACTTGATGACGCCCACCTTGTATTTTTCGCATCCCTTTAAAGCGACCACTTTCTCGGTTTATTGGTGCAACCCCCACTAATGCGGATGCTTGTTTATTGGTCATATAACCGAGTCTCAGGTAGGTTACTAATGATGGATGCAGCAGCTATTTTACCGATCCCTTTCATACTTTGAAGTAGATGATTTTTTGCTTGATATTCAGGGCATGACTCGATTAATTTGACGATTTTACTTTCTATTTTAGCTATCTGATTTTTAAATGCAGTCAGGATAGGTTTAATCGTTGTAGCGAGTTCTTTTGGCAAGATTTGGAGTCGATTTTTCTCCATAGTTTGCATAACGAGCAATTGATTTCTACGCGCGACTAAATCACTCATAAGCTGCATATTCTCAGGCTTGAGCTGAGAGAGTGCAGGTTTAATAGCCTCGCCATAATGGGCTATCAGCTTAGCATCGAGTTTATCGGTTTTTGCACGTTGACCAATCGCCCCGGCAAAGCGTTTTACGTGGACAGGATTGGCAATTACAAAAGGTAAACCAGCTTTAGCGCATGCCATAATGAATGACATTTCAAGGCGACCTGTTGCTTCAATAATAATGCGCTCAGGCTGGTGCTTTTTAATCTTGCTAATAGCTTCTTTAATCCCTTTGTCATCGTTAGAAACGGTGAAGTAGATATCCAGCGGACGGATGTAAATATCAAGTTTAAATTTACCGGTATCAACGCCAATGTTAATGCTTTGATTTGGTTTCGTGTTCATATAAGCTAACTCTTGCTTGCATAATGCGGACTCGAGGCCCAGTAGACTATTCGAGTGTGATGCTTGGAGTCTTTTACAGCGTTCTTTCTTGTTATCGGTCTCTCAATGGAGGAGCCATCACTCAATCGAACTACTGTAAAAGAAGGCTTTAGTTGCAGCTAAAGCTTGGGCCTCACCTTACCCTAAATCGGTATAAAAAGAGTAATTAAGATGGGTGTATTATCCATACAAGCCACTGAAGCGAGACTCGTAACAGTTGGCTCAGTTTCGCTTTGCTATACATTTTAGCCAACTATTACTCGCTCCGTAGTGGAGCGTTATGCCACAAGACGTTCAACATGGAGGAAAGGAAATGGATTTAAACGCAATATTACTATTTGTGGTCACTTGTCTGGCTATCAATATGATACCTGGCCCAGATGTAATCTACATCGTTTCAAACACAATGAAAGGCAAGCTTGCAACTGGATTTAAAGCTGCAATTGGTCTTGGTGTTGGCTACTTTGTACATACATTAGCTGCGTGTTTAGGTTTGTCCGCGATAATCCTCAGCTCTGCTGTAGCTTTTAGTGCGGTAAAATGGTTGGGTGCCGCTTACTTAGTATATTTAGGTGTTCAGTCTCTGCTATCTATGTGGCGTGGAGGCAGTAAAATAGTGGTTAGTAAAAGTGTTGAAACCAACAAAAATGTATTTATACAAGGCGTTATTGTTAGTGTTTTGAACCCAAAGGTAGCACTATTCTTCCTTTCATTTTTACCTCAGTTTGTCGATACATCTACGGGCTCCGCATCAATGCAATTATTAGTGCTTGGTTTGCTCTTCAGCGCATTAGCTACGCTGTGTAACGTTTTATATGCCTCAGTCGGTAGTTGGGTTTTTAGTCGATCAAATTCTCAGCGTTATTCACGAGCACTTGAGGGTGTCTCGGGAGTTCTGCTTATTGGGCTGGCAGGCAAAGTCGCAATCAGTGAGCGCTAGTGGCATAACAAGTTAATTAAACAATGGACGCAAAACAGCAGGCTTGCGCTCATTCTTCGCTAAGTTTAGCCTGCTATTTTTCGCCGTTTATTAAGGCGTTATACGCCAATTGAGTTTTCGATATGTTTTTTAGAAAGAAGAATAAAGTCACAGCAATAAAACTGTACTCTATCGAGGATGATCAAGTTGGTATTTCGAGACCAGAACTTATTGATAGTGTTTTTAAAGCTTTTGAAGAGCAATTCAGTGAAATACCTGTGAGTTACGTTATTCATGGACCATATGGGATAAGGAAAGGTGGTTCTGTTGGTATCAAAGCATTTAAAAGCAAATTGAATGCTAAAGGCCACGAGAAATACTACGCACTTACAGGTAAAACTGAAGGTAAGCTAGGTTTTAATCTCTTATTAGACGCGATATTGGAAAATCAAACTTACAGTGAATTAATTATATGGTGGTACACAGATTGTTACACCCCATCGTTTGAAGATGTAGTGAAGGCTGTCTCGCCGTTTTACCCCATAAGTAGTGGCTTTGAATTGCAGTTTGATGATTCATATGACACTTTTTCTGAATCCAAAATCAAGAAAGGCTTTTTTGGAGGCGCTTCTACTTACATTACATATGACCGCCTAAAATGGATCGTAAACTATGAATCTGGTGATTTAAGAGCTGTATTTGGAAAGAACATTCTTAGTGAAGTTCAACTAAAACGGGCTCGAGTTCTTGATGGCAATATCCAGAGTGAGCAGGTTGGTGAGAAATACTTTGTGTATTCTGGCGTATAACAAAGCCATCATGGCATGGACGCAAAACGCTTGGCTTGCGCTCATTCGTCGCTAATTTTAAAGGAAGGAACTGGTGAAAATTTCACTTAAGCTAGTATTTACTTCATTACTTGCAATATTGTTTTTAATTGGAGCTTATGTACTTTCATCGAAATATTTTGAGCACTACACTTCAGAGTTCATCGATCACGATATCTATTCAGATTATCTTTCAGAAGAAAGAAGGGTATTTGTTCGTTTGCCAAAGGGATACGATAGCCAAAAGAGTTATCCGTTAATCATAAAATTAGATGGGAATTTCAACTTAAATCGTTGGCACGAAAGCGTTACAACGTTGTCTGAAAAAAAGTTAATTGAAGATTCCGTCATTGTCTCAATCCCTAACTTGTTCTGGACAGATACAAGAAACAGAGATTTGGTACCTCCCTACGCTAGAAAAGATGTTCAAATAGAAGCTAGACCTAGTACGGAAAATTCCCCAGAGATCTTTGGTAAAGCAGATTTATTTTTATCTTTTATCGAAAACGAATTAATCCCTTTTATAGAAAATAAGTACTCAATTAATGATAACCGAGTACTTAGCGGTTTCTCTGCTGGTGGAAGCTTTGTTCTATATACAATTGTTACTAAACCTAAATTGTTTAATGGTTATTTTGCGTTTAGCCCGGCTGCTTGGTACGACAACTCAATTGTAGTTCAGAATTTTAAAAACGGTTTAACTGAACTTAGTGGAAAACCTTTATTTTTGTATTTAAGCATTGGAGGTAATGAAAACGAGATTATCACAGGGTCGTTCAAAGGTTTATTATCAGCTATTGAATCAAATGCACCTGTGAATTTCTATTATGCACACCACTACAGTGAAAATGTCGGACATTCAGAGAATCCATATTATTCAGTGCCAAAAGCCTTGCTGGCATATTATGAATTTAGAGAAAAAATATAACACATATCAACCTTCTCTGGTCATTTAAGCATGACTGGAGAAGGTTAAGTCTAGCAAAATAAAGGCTAACTTAAACACAAGCTCAGCTTTGCACTACTACATAGCAAGTTTCACCGATCACAGTGCCTGTTTTTTCAAGATCCAAGCTTTAACTGGTTCGACCCAAACAGGGTTGGGAGTATAAAAGGCCCCGTGATTTAAACCCGTATTGATGGCAAATTCTTCAAAGGAAAGTGTATGTGGGCTTTTTGCTTTCAAGGCATCACAAGTACCAGAACGGTCTGACTTCTCGTAGACAGACAACACATGCCCGTAGACTTGAACGTCTTGATGCTGTTTAGCAATCAAGCGGCCGCATCCTGCCAACAGCACGGTATTAACGCCTACATCAGCGAGTAAATTGGATGTTAGTCCTGTAATAAAAGAACCTCGTGAAAAACCCACTAGCGTAATATGTGAAGGTGATACGCCTAGCTTAACCAGTTCGCGAATGCGCTCACTGAACGCTTGTGCATAGGCAAAAGGGTCTGTGTTTTTGGGGCGATGGTGTGCCATGAGGTGGTAGGACTCATCAGCGAGAGCCTCTTTAATCGCAGGAAAATCGTATATTCCAAAACCATGCTTAGTCTCTATAGGGGTAGGATTGTCACCCTCAACGATGTAACCATGAGAGTAGAAGACGAAACGATCATTGGCATCGACTGGTTGAGTTATCTCAGGAAACAAACTAGACGCGAAAGACGATGTGCATACCAAGCACGATGCTAATAATGAAACAGGAGATAATAGGTGGCGTAAAAACATAGCGCGATCCTTACTTAAAGACTTTATATGACCGCATGATACGCCAATAATTTATAAAAGTGTTTGATAATATTCGTTTATATTGAAATGGGGCGACTGAAATAACAAAGGCAACACGAGGTTGCCTTTGGTTTAAATAGTGTATTGGAACTTAGTCTGCGGCTAAGTTTTCAACACCAACGATAAGCCAAGGTGCATTCGCATCGGTTTTGCGCTCAAGGTGCCAAACTTCGTGAATAGGCTCTTCAACATTTTCAATGTTGTCACGGTACTTACCACGGAACATCACACTGATTTCCCATACAACCGAGCTTCACATCCGCACGTACCGCTTCAGCACTTAAGAACAACGTTTCGTTAGAAACTTGACCTTGCTCAGCGCGTTCGGCTTTAAACTCTTCAATTAGCTCTGGACTCAGGTATTCGCTAACTGTCGCGAAATCGTTTTCGTTCCACGCTTTTTGTACCGTACGATAGTGATTTTCAGCGCCACGTAGGAAGCCATTTAAGTCAAAATCACGCGGTAAATTGAACGGCACATCAGACGTACTTGAACTAAAGCCCGACGACGTAGGTGTAAAAGCCTGAGGTTGGGAAGGTTGCTGGTAAGGTTGTTGTGGCGCAGTTGAATACGGACTCGAACTTGCACCTGCACCTGCGTATGCTGGTTGTTGTCTACGCGCCATCATACCTTTCACGACTTTGAATATTACAAACGCAAGCACAGCAAATAGAATCATTTCAAGCCATTGAAAGCCCTCAAAATCATCGCCAAGCATTGCCGCAATTAAACCACCGGCTAACAAGCCGCCAAGTACACCCGCCATAATGCCTTTTTTCGAAGACTTAGGTGCTGTTTTTGCAGGTAATGTTTTAGTGTCTACCTGTTG
This sequence comes from Pseudoalteromonas xiamenensis, assembly GCF_017638925.1. NCBI lineage: Bacteria > Pseudomonadati > Pseudomonadota > Gammaproteobacteria > Alteromonadales > Pseudoalteromonadaceae > Pseudoalteromonas > Pseudoalteromonas xiamenensis. The sequence goes on along the minus strand of NZ_CP072133.1, from coordinate 796,169 downwards.
CTTCGGCTGAGCCGTTTGAGTTTGTTGCGTCTTTCCTGATTTCTTTTTGCTGCCAAACTTTTTTGCTGCAAACGCATCAAAACTGGTGGCAAATAAAAATGTCACTAAAGACAACATGGTAATGAGTTGTTTCATACCTTTCCTCGATTAAAAAATACTGACGCCAATTCTAATTAAATTGGGTACATAAGACATAGATCTTTAGGATTAAATATGGGGGTTATGCGACGAAATCCAAAGGCTTTTGCGAGCCTTTGGATTCATTACATCAAAAATGCAATTTGCGAAGCGTTATAACCATTCCATTTGGCTGGTGAAATCGGTTGCAAATTGTTGAATTGGCGTATTTAAATTCGCGACTAAGATAACGTCCGCTTTTTCCATCGGGTTAATAAGACCACTAAAGCGATCGTCAAAGAAACTACGACCTGATTCTCTAAAACTGTCTTCACGAGGCACAACAAATACCGTCACTGGACCATCTTCGCTTTGGTAAATCATGTGCAAACTTTTTTTACCACGATAATTACAAAACGTTGCGTAGGTCACTTTGCCCGGTAAATCGTCCAGCTTAGCTCCGAATGTTGCGAGCTTTTCATTCACTTTTTGCAGTGAAACAGCATCGGTCAGTTTAAACGCGCCCATTTCATGGTAGACGTGTTCAAAAGCATACTCGTTGGCATGCACTGCGGTCGGGGTTGCCGACAGGAAATACACGGTGGTTGCAACGAAAATAGATGCCGCCATTGCAAATGGACCAGCATGTCGTCTATACCAAGTAACCGGCTTGTGTGGCGCTTCAGGCGTCATGGATTCTGAAGTTTGTGCTTCCTGAGCTTTTGCAATAATGCGATCGGCAAGCCCCTCAGGAACAGGGATGTCCATTGCTTCTTTCATTGCGGCTTCAAATGAAAGAAAGTCGTCAAGCTGTGCTTGTAGATCAGGGTTGTTTTTCGCCATTTCGTGAACGTCCTTGTCAAAAGGATCGGCATAAAGACGGCGACGAAATTCAAGTTCATCCATCTGATTGCGCTCCTCTTACTGGTGTTTTTACGTTCATTAAGGCCTCTTTGAGCTGGTTTCTGGCACGGTAAAGTCTCGTCATTACCGTGTTTTTATTCAGCTCTAACATGTCTGCGATTTCATCTCCAGAAAATCCCATAACCACCTGCATAATCAGGAGTCTCTCGATATTCTGGCTCCAAATTGTTGATGTGGCGTTGAATGACCGTTTGTTCCATCTCGTCATCGAGTGTGAAACGCTCTTTGTCTTCCAGCGTATCTTGTTCCACATCAGCATAATCAAATTGTTTACGTTCAAATCGTCGTGCGTTCTCACGACGTAAAATGGTAATTAACCAAGGCTTTGTTGCATTTTCATCTTGCAAGCTATCCAGCGAGCGCCATGCTCGAAGAAAGGTCTCTTGTACCAAATCTTCGGCAATCGTAGCATCGCCACACAGCCAATAAGCAAAACGATACAACTCAGTATGATAGGTTCTTACCATTTGCTCATAGCGTTGTTGTTTTGTGGTCATACTAGTTAGACCTTCGTTTTTAAATTTTTATTTCAACAAACTTTCTGTTTGCTTTGAATGGTCTGTAAACCCTATGTTCAAGCGCGGCCTACAAAATTAAAACGGGGTAGAATCGATATTCTCCCCGTTTTAAATACTTGGTGTTTTCTTACATAAACGCGATAAATCAGGCGTTTTGCAACTGGCTTAATTAATAAAGCGTTTCAAGCGAGTTGCCGTTTACTTTGCCTTTGTTCGCGTGCTGTTTTAACGCGGCACAGACGAGTTTATGTAACGTTGGTAAGTCCACCTGTTGATTGTTTGAACTATAAAGAGTCGCCTGCAGATTTGCAATCTCATGACTTAACGACGCGTCATTTTGTTTACTGGCCCAATCTGAGAGCGTTGCTGCACCTAATTTAGAGGTAAGAGACATTAACGCTTGGTAATAACGCTTGGTATCACCTTGTTTAGCTGCCGCATTCAGTTCAACCATTGGGTCTGATTGTGTGACCGTGGATGATGTGACTTTTGCTGAAGCGGGAGTTGGTTTTTTAAATAAAAACCACCCTAACGTCAGTACCCAAAGTACATAACCACTCACAAGCAATAGCCAATCTTGCCACGATTTTTCAGCTTGAATCATCGTTGTCGGCATCGATGCTTGCTGAGGTATGGTATCGATTTGAGGTGTTTCTGGCTCCGTTTTTTGCACTTCTGGGAGCGTAGGGGCTTTTGGTGCATTAGGGTCCGCGATGACGGTAATTGAACGAGCAGGAACAGAGGCATACTGCGTTTTCCCCATTTTCGTATTAAACCAAGCGACCTTTAACTCAGGTAACGTAAACGTGCCTGGTTTTTGCGGGAGTAGGGCGATTGAGTCTCACCATTTGGGAAATAATACGACCGTCTCTAGAGATTTGTTTACGTTCGCTGTCATCAGGGTAAGTTCTAAAACCATCAATTTGTGGTACGCTGATTTCAGGTAGCTGCTCTTGTGTTACGCCGGTGGCGGTAAGCGTAAGCGTACGAGTAATGGGGGTTCCAACTGTAACGGTATCCTCAGTGGGTTTCCATTCTTCACCTAAATGCACTAACTCAGAAGGTAACCAAGCACCAGGGAAGTTTTCAGGGATAGGTTTAACGTCTAAAGCCACACTCTCCCCAACGGCTGAAATTGCCAATCTTCGATAGCCTTCACGAACTTGCCCGTTGAAGATAGGACCGTCAATAGTGAATTGGCCACTTTTATTCGGTTGCATCAAATACTCGCGGGTCACGACAAAGTATCGACGTCCATCCACTATTTCATATTCTTCTTTTTGTTTACCCAGCAGTGTAAATTGGGTGTCAGCTAATTCTGGTGCAGTGAGTTGACCATCCAAAAGCTCTTTACCAACGTATAGCTTAACCGTATAGAGCGCAGCTTGTTGAACGTATAATGGGCCGTCTTGAAGCGCCACTTTAACAAACACGTCATTTTGTGTTCCGCCATCTTGGTCCCGCGGGATCACGTTGAGCGTTATTGGTTCTGATGTCATTCCTGAGACCGAAAACGCAGGAATGGTGAACTCACCGGCGCGGCGTGCAAGCACCTGCATTTGCCATGTGGTGCTGCTGCTAATGCTACCGTTTATAATGCTCGTACGAGAGCTTGTACTCATTGGTCCAACATTAAAAATTTTGGCAAGTTCTTGAGTATCAGGCGTTTCGCCACCGACTTTGCCGGTTGCTTCAATCGTGAGCGTAAAATACTCGCCGACAAGAACGGGATTTTTATCTACACTTGCCGTTAAACCGTCGGCAGCAAAAGAAAATTGGCTCAAGGCAAGCAGTAATAGACCACCTATAAAACGCATTACCATGATTTTTCGACTCCTTTAAGATAGCGTTCACGACCACGTTGTTGGGCCTCAAGTAACATTTTATTGCGCAGCAAAATAGACGGTTCATCCGGTACTTTTCTGAGTAGCTGCTTAATTTTCTCGGCTTTTTCACGTTCTTCTGGCGTCAGTGGGCGGGGATCACCGCTGACCATTGGCGCTTGAGCTTTGTTGTCTTTGTCCTCACCATCTGCCTTTTCATCCGCAAGACCTGCTTGCTGTGGCTCTTTTTCATCTTGAGCTTGTTGCTGGGCGTCGTTCATCATCTGCTCTTGAGCATCCGATTTTTCATCCTCTTTACCTGCTTGCTGGTTCTTATTCGGTTCAGCTTGCATGTCTGGTTGATTATTTTGACCTTCTTGCCCATCTGATTTGGATGATTTTGAAGGCTCAGCATCACTTGCATCTTGATTTTCACCTTCAGATTGACCGCCTTGTTGTTCATCACCAGATTGTTCTTTCCCTTGCTGCTGTTTGTCTCCTTGTTGCTCTTCTGACTGTGAACCTTTTTGCGCGTCTGAACCTTGTTGATTTTCAGACTGCTGCTGGTTTTGTTGAGCGGGATCTTGGTTAGTATCTTGCTGTTGCTGTTGCTGTTGCTGTTGCTGTTGTTTTTTCATTTGCTCAAGCAACTGCTTATTCGCTTTTGCTTGCGCGAGGTCTGGGTCGAGATTGAGCGCTTTGTCATAGGCTTCTAGTGCTTCATCCAATTGACCTAGTTGAGCAAGCGCGTTGCCATAGTTGTACTGGCCTTCAGCCGATGTACTGTTCTTGAATAACTCGGCTGCTTTTTCATAATTGCCTTGCTTATACAGTGCAGCCCCCTTGAGTTCATCCATTTGTGCTGACGACGCAGATGAAAAATCGCCTTTCTGATAGGCTGATAGCGCTTTTTGGTCGTCATTTTGCAGCCAGCTAGGAAGCTCCATGGCGTAGCTTTTATCAAGAGGAAGGAAAACAAACATCAACAAGGCAAATTGAAATATACCTTGGCGGAAGAGCACTAGGCCAATCGGAACAAGTAACACAAGTAGGTAGATACCTGCGTCAACGCGCCACATTACATTTTCGCTTTTTGCTTTGTTGACTTCGGCATGATTAATACGCGGTGCAAACGTCTTAATATCCTCATCAGACGGTGAGTAAGTGGCAAACAATCCGCCTGACGAAACAAGATTCTTTAGTAAGGCGACATTGAGTTTTGGAACCACAATTTGGCCAAAACGGTCTTTAAGAAATCCACCCTCAGGGAGTGAAATTGGGTCCCTTCACGAGTACCGATAGCATATACACTCAAGCGGAATTTAGTCGACGCCAACATTGACTTCACTTCGCCGATTTCTTCTTGTTCCACATCATCCGTTACTAGAATAATATCCCCATCGGCGTAATGGCCTTGTTCCAAAAGCATTTTGGCTTGTTCAATACCCGCGAGTAAGTTTGCGCCTTTGCTTGGCATTATTTGCGGACTTAAACTTGGGATCAAGTTTTTCAATGTAGCGGCATCACTGGTCAATGGTGACACCGTAAACGCATCGCCAGCGTAGGCAACAAGCGCGGTATCACCCTCAGAAAAGAGGCTCCACCATGTCCATGAGTTTAAAACGCGCTTGAGAAAGTCGGTTTGGCGCGATGTCGGTTGAATACATTGAGTAGGACATATCAACTACAAGTACGCGAGCTTGCTTTGCTGAGTAAACAGGGACTTCTTGTTTCTCAATACTCGGTCCTGCAGCGGCGATAATCGCGAGCGCCAAAAACGTACTTAATAAAACAGGGCGTTGTTTAATCACTTTAGTGTGCGTATTGCCAAGCACAATATGTGACAAATGTGGCGCAATAAGCGAACCACGTTTACTTTGTTGTTGCTTAACAAATTGCAGTAATGTCAGCACTGCCCACGGAATAAATAGCCAAAGCAAAGCAGGGCGTAAAAAAACAAAGTCGATAAGCCAATTCTGCATTAGTTGTTCTCCCGTAGAATGGACTTTGCACTTTTTATGATAAGGACCAGCGCAATCCAGCCGAGCGCAATAAGCAATGGCCAATAGAAAAGCGCTAAGGTTGGTCGGAATGTTTGGTTGTCAGAACTAATCGGTTCCAGTTTATCCAGTTCTTCGTAGATCCGTTGTAAGCCTTTTACGTCCTTCGCACGAAAATACAGACCACCCGTTTCAGAAGCGATGTGCTTAAGCGTAGCCTCATCGATACTGCTCCCCATGGAAAGTCCACCCATACCGAACAGGCTAAAGCCACCGCGACCATCTGAGCCAACGCCAACGGTGTAAACCTTAATACCAGCATCGCGTGCAAGCGTCAGCGCTTCTTCAGGTTGTAAATTCCCTGAGGTATTTTGGCCATCGGTGAGTAGGATGAGGATGCGATTGCTCTTTTCTTTTTGCTCGAACCGCTTAACTGACAAGCCAATTGCGTCACCAATTGCAGTCGCTCGACCAACGAGACCTATCTGTGTTTCATTGAGCATTTTTGCAACCGTGTCTAAATCGCGGGTTAATGGGGTTTGCAAAAACGCCGTGTCGCCAAACAGAATCAAGCCAAGGCGGTCACCTTGACGTTTTTCAATGAATTCAGCAAGCACCGCTTTGACAACCGACAGTCTATCTACGTAGCCACCTTGATACGCCATGTCTTGTTCTTTCATTGATTCAGAAAGATCGACCGCAAGCATGATGTCACGGCCTTCATTAGGTAATACGACAGGGTCATCCAAATAGGTTGGGTTTGCAAGCGCGCACACAAGGGCTATCCAGACGATGGCCTCAGAAAGACTAAGATATCTTTTTTGCTGTTCACTAAGTGAGCCGCCAGTTGCAATAGTCGCATAGCTTGGCATGCGCAGTTTCAGAGGTTGTTTGGCTGGTGTTGGTTTGACCAAGGCGATGAGCCATGGAAGTGGTAATAATAAAAATGCCAAAGGCCAGCTAAATTCAAACATTTGAGGCCTCCAACGTAAGCTTCTCTCGTGTTTTAAACGTCGTAATGGCTTGCGAAAACTTGTCGAAGAGTGCTTCTGCACCGTTGGGGCTATAGATGGTTTGCAGTTCCTCAGTGGTAAACGTCACGTTTGAAACGGTGTTCAGGATATGAAGCCATTGTTTTTGAGGCAAACTTGCCATTTCTACGCCGTAATAATGTTTTACTAACCGTTTTAACAAGGTGTGCAGTGACAGCGACGACTCAGCAAGCTTTGCCAGCTGTGTTGCTTCACGCTTAGCGCGCGAATGGCGTTGACGCTTCACAATAAATAAAATGATGAGTGTCAAGACGAGTAACGTCGCGACAATTAATCCCCAAGCCGCGTAAGAGAGCGGCCACCAACTGACTTCAGTCGGTGGGATCACATCTTTAAGAGCATCTAAAGGTGACGACGGCATGTTAAACTACCTGTGCAATTGCTGTTCTAGTGGTTGTGCGGCACTAAAAGTGCGCATTTGCATACCAGCACGACGTAAACGCGCTAAGCGAGATTGAAATTGTTCGGCTGCTTTTTCGGCATAACGTGAACGGAATGTTTTGTCCATCAGCGGTAAAGTCCAGTCAGTGCTGCCCGCGTAGACTTTCACGGCGTCTTTATACGCTGGCAATTGGTGTTCAAATGGATCACTGATGTGGCAACCAATGAGTTCACAGTGTCGACTTAGCCTTTCCAACTGCTTGAAACTACTGTCATCAAGCTGACTAAAATCGGAAATGAGATAAACCATACTGCCAGGTTTTGCTAAATGCGCGAGGCGTTTAAGGTTATCTGCAAATTTACTCGGCATTGGGGTATCGCGATTATCCAGAGCGATGTTATGAACGTCGACAAGCTGATGACAAAGCGCCAACACGCCTTTGTCTCTCGCGGTGGGCTTTAGCTCATGATGACCGAACTCGGAAAACACGATTCCACCTAGTCGGTCGCCTCGTGCACAAGTTGACCAAGCTAACAACGCACTGAGGTGACAAGCTTGCACTGATTTAAGAAGAAGCTGACTGCCAAAAACCATACTCGAGGACAGATCCGTCAACACGAATACAGGGCGTTCTTTCTCTTCTTGGAACAATTTCGTATGGGCTTCACCTGTGCGAGCGGTCACTCGCCAATCAATAGCACGAATGTCATCGCCATATTGATATTGTCTCACTTCAGCAAATTCCATTCCTCGCCCTTTTTGTGGCGCGAGGTACTGACCTGCTGATGCACTTTTTATTTTTTGTTTCGGCACAAGCGACAAAAGTGCTGCTTTACGTTTGTAGTAAAGCAACTCTTTTAATCCGACATGTGCGCCAGTGCAATGCGTATCTTGCATCCACTGTTGTGTGTTTTGAATGGTTTCAATCATCGCTTAAGGAGCTGGAACTAAGTTCAAAATACGAGAAATAACTTCATCTTTAGTGATGCCGTCGGCCTGAGCTTCGTAACTTAAAATGATACGATGACGCAGTACATTCGCGGTTACAGCCTGAATGTCTTCCGGTGTAACAAAGTCTCGACCTTGTAGCCACGCATGCGCACGGGCACATTTGTCTAGTGCAATCGTCGCTCGAGGACTGGCACCAAATTCAAGCCATGCAGCTAATTTGTCATCCAGTTTGCGGGCATCGCGTGTTGCAATAATTAGCTCAACAAGATAGCGCTCCACAGGCTCCGCAAGGTGTAATGACAACACCTGTTTACGAGCACTGAATAATTCAGCTTGCGAGATTGGTTCAAAGTTAACTTGAGCTTGCTCTAGCGCTTCGCCACGAGTTAAACGAAGAATAGCCAACTCCGTTTCCGCTTTTGGATAATCAATATTCAAGTGCATGAGGAAACGGTCTAACTGAGCTTCAGGAAGCGGATACGTTCCTTCTTGCTCAAGCGGGTTTTGGGTCGCCATGACCATAAACAGCTCTGGTAATTTGTAAGTAGTTTTGCCTACGGTAACTTGGCGTTCAGCCATGGCCTCTAATAATGCTGATTGAACTTTAGCTGGCGCTCGGTTTATTTCGTCAGCCAAAATTAAGTTATGGAAAAGAGGGCCTTTTTCAAACACGAATTCACTGGTTTGTTGGCGATAAATGTCCGTACCTGTGATGTCAGACGGCAGTAAATCAGGTGTAAACTGGACGCGTTGGAAATTACCCTCAACACCCTTTGCTAGTGCGTTCACAGCACGTGTTTTTGCAAGACCTGGCGGGCCTTCGACCAACAAATGGCCATCAGCAAGTAACGCAATCAACAGGGCTTCGGTCAGTTGAGGCTGACCAATAATTTGTGTGTCTAGATACTGTTTTAGTTCGATAAATTTATTTACAGCCATTGGGAGTTTGTCCTTTTATGACAAATTAAACCAACTAGTGGGCGCGTTTGCCCGTGATAAAATGATTCCTGCTCTATGGGGGCTTTCCTTGAGAATCTCAAGAGCTTAGCTTAAGGGGCAGGAGGATCTTGCGTGATAGTTAGACTAACAAATTCATGAAAGTTCCCAAAAAATTTCATCTATACTTCGTTTGCCGTTTATTTAAACAAATCATCGTTTAAGCATGGTAACGAGGGCCAAATTGATGTGGCGTTTTTTTAAGCAAAATGTGATTTGCTATTGGCTTTATGTGTCGGGTTGTTTAGAATCGGGGAAAACCAACAGGTCAGACCTGTCTACGGGAGAGAAAGTTAATGTCTAAACAAAATATACTAAAAACAACAAAAGGCGACCGCATTGCGGTAGTTTCTGGGCTACGTACTCCATTTGCGAAGCAAGCAACCGCGTTCCATCACGTTCCTGCTGTGGACTTAGGTAAAATCGTTGTCAATGAAATGCTCGAGCGTTTAAACATCGACAAACAAGAAATTGATCAAGTGGTATTTGGCCAAGTGGTTCAAATGCCAGAAGCGCCAAATATTGCACGCGAAATCGTGCTTGGTACGGGCATGCCTGTGTCAGTTGACGCATATTCTGTATCGCGCGCGTGTGCAACAAGCTTCCAAGCAATTGCAAACGTAGCAGAGTCTATTATTGCTGGCAGTGTGTCTGTTGGTGTTGCCGGTGGTGCTGACTCTTCGTCTGTGCTTCCGATTGGCGTAAGTAAAAAATTGGCCGGCAGTCTGGTTGACTTAAACAAAGCGCGTACACTTGGACAGCGTTTCAACATTCTGAAAAAACTTCGTTTTAAAGACCTTATGCCTGTACCGCCAGCGGTGGCTGAATATTCAACGGGTCTTTCTATGGGCCAAACTGCGGAACAAATGGCGAAAACGCACGGCATTAGCCGAGCGGATCAAGATGCGCTAGCGCACCGTTCGCACACTTTGGCAGCGAAAGCGTGGGCTGATGGTCTACTGAAAGATGAAGTGATGGCTGCACATGTTGAGCCGTACAAGAGCTTTATCGACAAAGATAACAACATCCGCGAAAACTCTGTTTTAGAAAGCTATGCGAAGTTGAAACCAGTATTCGACCGTCAACATGGCACAGTAACGGCGGCGAATGCAACACCATTAACAGATGGTGCTGCGGCAGTATTACTAATGAGTGAAAGCAAAGCAAAAGCATTGGGTTATGACATTTTGGGTTATATCCGCAGCTTCGCGTTCTCTGCGATTGGTGTTTATGATGACATGCTTATGGGTCCTGCGCATTCAACGCCTGTGGCGCTAGAGCGTGCTGGCATTACCTTGCAAGATTTAGATCTTATCGAAATGCATGAAGCCTTTGCTGCACAAACGTTGGCAAACATGAAAATGTTTGCATCTGACAAGTTTGCGCAAGAGCAATTAGGTCGCAGTAAAGCGATTGGTGAGATCAACATGGATAAATTTAACGTTAACGGCGGCTCACTCGCGTACGGTCACCCATTTGCGGCAACTGGCGCTCGTCTTATCACACAAACTTTATATGAGCTAAAACGCCGTGGTGGTGGTCTAGGTCTAACCACAGCTTGTGCTGCGGGTGGCTTGGGCGCCGCGTTTGTATTGGAGAGCGAATAATGTCGGTATTTAGTTACGAGTTAAACGACCATCGTGTCGCGATTGTGACCATTGACGTCCCTGGCGAAAAGATGAATACGTTACGTGACAGCTTTGCCGGTGATCTTGCTGAGATCATCGAAAAAGGCCGTGCGGACGACGTAACCGGTATGGTTTTTGTCAGTGGTAAAGCGGATAACTTTATCGCAGGCGCAGACATCAAAATGCTAGACAGTGCGAAATCTCGCGCGGATGCACTGGCTCTGTCTGAAATGTGTCAAAAAGCCTTTTTTGAGATGAAAAAGCTGCCTTTCCCAACGGTTGCCGCGATTCATGGTGCGGCGCTTGGCGGTGGTTTGGAGTTCGCATTAGCGTGTGATTACCGTGTTTGTTCAACGGATAACATGACAAAACTTGGCTTACCTGAAGTACAACTTGGCCTATTGCCAGGTGGTGGTGGTACGCAGCGTTTACCTAAACTGGTTGGTATTCAAAAAGCGCTTGAGTGGATGTTAACGGGCAAACAGGTGTTTGCGAAACAGGCTAAAAAAGCAGGTCTCGTCGACGATGCAGTACCGCAAAGCATTCTTCTTGATGTTGCAATTCGTCTCGCTCGAGCGGGTAAACCAAAGCCACGTATGCCGCGTCTTGATAAAATCAGCCAATTGTTGGAGTCTAATCCGTTTGGTCGCAACATCATTTTCAAGAAAGCAGAAGAAAATGTGCTGAAGAAAACGGGTGGTCACTATCCAGCGCCAATCGCCATCATTAAGGCGGTACGTGCATCCGTAGAACTTGATGAATTGAAAGCGTACAAAACAGAAGCGGAAGGTTTTGCTGATTTGGTGATGAGTGAAGTGTCAGTGGCACTTCGTGGTATTTTCTTTGCAACCACGGAAATGAAAAAAGAGTGGAAAAGCGAAGATGCACCTAAAACTCGCCGTGTTGCAGTCCTCGGTGGCGGTCTAATGGGCGCGGGTATTGCTCACGTAAGTGCGGTGAAAGCTTCTGTACCGGTTCGTATTAAAGACGTTGCGCACCAAGGTATCGGCAATGCGATGAATTACAGCTATAAGATCCTGTCTAAGCGTATGAAACGCAGAATCATGTCTAAAGCGGATGTGCAATTAGTGATGAATCGTATCACGGGTGCGACGGATTACAGCGGTTTCAAACACATGGACATGGTCATCGAAGCTGTATTTGAAGACTTAAATTTGAAGCAATCCATGGTGGCTGACATCGAACGTGAATGTGGTGAACACACGATTTTCGCAAGCAACACCTCGTCATTACCAATAGGCCAAATTGCTGAAAAAGCGACGCGTCCGGAAAATGTGATTGGTTTGCATTACTTCTCTCCAGTAGAAAAAATGCCTTTAGTAGAAATTATTCCACACGAAGGCACCAGTGAGGCAACGATTGCGCGTACCGTGGAGTTTTCTCGCAAGCAAGGTAAAACACCGATTGTTGTTAAAGACAAAGCCGGTTTTTACGTAAACCGTATTCTTGCGCCGTATGTCAATGAAGCAGCTAACTTATTGTTAGCCGGTGAGCCGATTGAGAAGATTGACGCTGCCCTTGTTGAATTTGGCTTCCCAGTTGGACCTCTTGCACTGCTCGATGAAGTAGGTATCGACATTGGTTCTAAGATTGCACCAATCCTTGAAAAAGAATTGGGTTCGCGATTTAAAGCGCCCGATGCGTTTAGCCGTTTGATTGATGCAAAACGCCTTGGTCGTAAAACAGGTCGTGGTTTCTACAAGTATGAACAAAAAGGCAAAAAAGTAGACGAATCAGTTTACGAATTGCTCGGCGTCACGGTCGCACCACGTTTGAATAAACAAGAAATTGCGAGTCGTTGTGTTGCTCAAATGCTCAACGAAGCCGCACGTTGTTTGGATGAAGGTATTATCGCTTCTGCCCGAGACGGTGATATCGGCGCCATTTTCGGTATCGGCTTCCCGCCGTTCCTAGGTGGCCCATTCAGCTATATGGACAAACGTGGTATTAGCAAAGTGTGTTCAGAATTGTCGACGTTTGCGACGGACAATCCGGTGTTTTCACCAGCGGAACCGTTGATGGCAATGGCTGAGAACGGCAAGCAATACTATTAGGTTAAACCGTTCTATCTCCTAAGCTGACTGGAAATAGATATTTAGCTCAAATCCCCGAAATGTAAGCCGCTGTAATGCGGCTTTTTTCGTCTTTTTTTCTGAACTTAATCTATACTGTTAATACATTAAGTCGATGTCGTGCAGGAAAAATGGAACGAAGGATCTACGGACTAATCGTCGGTGTTGTTGTGTTCACGATTTGTGTGAATGCACTCGTACTTGTTTGGACAAAAAACATCTCAGACAACATACGTTCATTGAATGAGGCATGGCGTCAAGATGCTGAGGTTGTGTTAAGCAAGTCACAGCTACTCACACAAATGGAACGGCACTTTGGCTACAATGGATTTATCCATCACTTTAAAAACTACATTCTTCGCCATCAAACTATCTACTTCGACACAGCCCAAATTGAAGCCGTTGAACTTCGTGCGGCGTTAGATGAGTTTGACAATTATCCCCTAAGTTTAGAAGAGCAAAATGCTTTAGTTGCTATTCGATCAACCCTTGAGTTGTACATTGAAAAACTCAATTTTGCATTCAATCAACAGACACTCTCTCAAAATATCGCAGAACTAGATGAACAGGTTAAAGTGGATGACTCACTTGCTGAAAAAGCGTTTGAAGTGCTAAGACGAAATATTTCATTGGAATTTATTGAAGCGCAATATGACCAAAAAAGGCTATTGGCAGAATCTCTAAAACAAACTCAATTAGGCGGCTGGGTATTTATGCCTTTGCTGACGTGTGTTGCGCTTTTTAACTTATTAGCGCTTTGGTTCTGCGTAAAACTCATTCGAGAGCGTAAGATGTTATTTAATGCGACACCTGACGCCGTGATTTATGTGCATGATGATGGTCAAATACAACAAGTTAATCAAGCTGCGTGTGATTTATTCGGCTATTTACGTGAAGAAATGCTCCTGCTGAAAGTCGAACAATTAGTCCCTCAAGAATACCGAGAGCAGCACGTCAAAGACCGTGGCGAGTTTACCGGTCGCTCGCGTATGCGACGTAAAAGCAGTGATGGACTACCAATCATCGGCATTACAAAACAGGGCAGTGAAATTCCAATTGATGTTGCAATATCGAGTACCAAAATAGGTTCACACAAAGTAAATATCGCGGTGGTGCGAGATATTCGCAAAGAAAAACGGTTGGAACTCGAAGCACAAAATGACCATTTAACTCAAGTTTACAATCGTCGTCATCTTGATTCTGTTTTACTTGAGGAAATTGAGCGAGCAAAACGCTATGGAAGAAAGCTCTCGGTATTGCTCGTTGATCTCGACCATTTTAAAGAGTTAAACGATGAACACGGGCATCTAAAGGGCGATGCGATGCTCAAACAGTTAAGTCAATTTTTGAAAGTGTCGGTTCGGCCGAGTGATTTCATAGGACGCTGGGGGGGCGACGAGTTTCTTTTGATTTGCCCCGAAACAGGCCCTGATGCTGCATTACGGTTTGCCTATCGCTTGGTCGAGGATTTTCAATTTCTCACGGAAGGTCAGCTTACCTTGAGTGTTGGCGTAGCAGGGTATGATATTGTTAGTGACTTGATTTCAGCACAAATGTTTTTGGATGCCGCCGACAAAGCACTCTATAAAGCAAAAACGGAAGGCCGTAATCAAGCGCAATTATTTATTGGCGATGTGAATAGCGTATACAGCTAATGGCGTGGCTTTTACTTCTTTCTTAAAACGCCGTACAATCCACCTCCATTGTATCTTACCGCTATTTTGTCGTTGTTTTCATGCACCACATTGATGACTTAATCTCTCTCTTTGACCATGTATTTTACGCATCTCACAATACGCGTTTGGTAAGAGGCGAAGATGAACCTATCTATCTTCCTGCTGATGGTGAAGTCTCTTATTGTCGTATCATTTTTGCACATGGCTTTTATGCCAGTGCAATGCATGAAATTGCTCATTGGCTTGTCGCAGGTAAAGAACGACGCAAACTCGTCGATTTCGGATATTGGTACTGTCCTGATGGTCGTGACGAACAACAACAATCTGAGTTTGAGAAAGTAGAAGTGTTGCCTCAAGCAATTGAATGGGCGTTGAGTGTTTCAGCGGGATTTCCATTTAACGTATCAGCAGATAATTTAAATGGTGCGCCAACGTGCCGTTTTCAATTTCAAGAAAAAGTCCACACAAAGCTGTTGTCATTATTAGACACAGGCTTTAATCCACGAGCTGAGGCATTAATGCAGGCTTTAAGTGCCCATTACGGCACGTCTTGGCCATTGACCAAAGCGCAATTTGAATGGCAGTTTCCAGAGGAGTTTAGAGATGCAGTTTAAACTAGGAACTCATAGTTAACCCAGTGGCTGGATTAGGCGGTAGTGTGGCCCTTAAAGGCAGTGATGGCGCGGATACAGCCGCAAAGGCACTATCACTTGGTGCTGAGCCACTTTCAAATAAACGCACAGCAATGGCATTGACACAATTATTGCCTTATCAATCGCAAATAACTATTTATACCGCATCGGGTGAAATGGGTGAACGCATAGCCAAAGAATTGGGGTTTAAGACCGAGGTAATTTACCAAGCGCCTGCTACGACGACACCGGAGGACACAGAAGCTACGGCTCAGATACTTAAATCACAATCTGTTGATTTAATTCTATTTGCCGGTGGCGATGGTACTGCACGAAACATTTGCGCTGTGGTAGAAGATTCAATAGCCGTGTTAGGTGTGCCCGCTGGTTGTAAAATTCATTCGGGCGTATACGCAATCACGCCGAAGGCCGCAGGACGAGTCGTTGAAATGTTGATCAAGGGTGAGCTTGTCACGCTATCCGAAGCCGATGTGATGGATATTGATGAAGCCGCTTTTCGAGAAGGTACGGTGCGCGCAAAACGTTATGGGGAAATGCAAGTTCCCTGTGAACTGCGCTACGTTCAAAGTGTAAAAAATGGCGGAAAGGAAAGTGATGAGCTGGTGTTGTCCGACATCGCAGCTTGGGTTATTTCTCAAATGGAATCGGACGAACAATACATCATGGGACTCAGGCTCTACGGTTGCCGCCATTATGGAAGAGCTTGGCTTAGACAATACTTTGCTAGGTGTCGATTTGATTCAGGATCAACAGCTTATAGGTCAAGACATGACAGCCCAACAGCTACTGTCGGCGATTGAGCATACACCGACCAAGTTGGTCATTACGCTGATTGGCGGGCAAGGTCACATTTTTGGACGGGGCAATCAGCAATTAAGTCCAACGCTGATTCGCAGCATTGGTAAGGAAAACATCATTTTAGTTGCGACTAAAACAAAATTGAAAGCACTAAATGGCCGCCCACTGATAGCTGATACAGGGGATGCTGAACTAGATGAACAGCTAAGTGGTTACTTAAAAGTGATCACAGGCTATAACGATTACGTCATGTATGCCGTCGGGCATCAAGATTAAATTGGAGTACAAATGAATACCTACATTGATGCCGCACAACAATTTTTTGATAACTTAGTCGAAACGGCGACAGATGACCAACTTTTTGCTGGTGGCTACTTACGCGGTCATTTCGATTTGGCCGTTGGCTACGCTCAGGTAGAAGGCGTTACGTTGAGTTCTGAAGAGCTAAACAATACGATTGAAGCAAGCTTAGTCAAAGCGTATCACGCAGGTGAAGTCTCAACGATGAAGACAAAGCACATGTTGTAGAGATTTGGGAGAAAATCAAAAAGTTAGCCCAATAAATTGAGGCTAGGACTTCCTGCCGTTCAGAGCTATACAGCAGTAATTGATTGAATTTAGGTCCAAAGTCAGCTAATTTTGAGGCTGGCTTTTTTGTGCCTCCAAATTAATATGTGTTTACAGGGTCAGTTTGACGAGCTTTTAATTCTCGCTCGATTTGACCAGTAGGCCCAAACACACTAAAGGATATAGTGATGAAGACACTTCCAACTTTAAAGGTGCTGCTTTGTAGTGCTGTTTTATTCAGTGCTCAAACATTCGCATCAGATGTAACTCAGCAAGAGTTCAATACAGCCTATATGGCTTATCAAGAAGCAATGAAAACGGATGATTCGAAGCTGAAGTTTGAAACAGCAAAGCGAGCTTATGAACTTGGCCGCGCGATTTATGGTGATTTGGACAAAGATACAATTGCGCTCGCGATTAACTACGCTGACGAAATCGCTTACGATGATAGAGCTGACAAGGCGGATTTGCTCAAAAAAGTGCTGAACGATATTGATGCACTAGAAGGTGAAGATTCAGAACGTAAAATACCAGTGCTAATAAGCCTTGCCAAAATACAACTTTCCAAATCGAAAAAAGCGCAAAGGTATTGCTGCGTCAAGCAATTGATATCTCTAAAAAGTCAACGAGACTCGGGCTTGCTGCGCAAACGTACTTAGATGCGTCAGAAGTGTTAGTTGGTATACCCAGCGAACTTCGTACTGTGTCGATGTATGTGGATAATGCAGAGGAAATAGCGAATAAGACATTAGATAAAAATGCTTGGCTGAATTTCTACATCGCATACCGTAAAGCGGATATCCTTATTGCGTTCAATCAACGTGAAGAAGCAATCACTGTGTTGGAGAGTAAGCTTGAGCGCTTGGACTCGTCAATGTCATTTGATAGTCCACTTGAAATGCAAATGCGCATTCGATTGGTTCAATTGTATGAAGAAACGGACCAATCGGACAAAGCCACAAAACAATGTATCGCACTTGGTTCACTCACACCTTGGAAAGATGATTTAGAGCAAGTACCACTTTATCGAGTTTTGCCAGATATTAAAGACATTAAGAGTACGAGAAAGACCTCTATTGTTGCATCGTTTGACGTAACTCCCGAAGGCAACGTAGAAAACATTGAAATTGGCGATGTGAACGGTAATAAAGTCTTTGTAAAGCCATTGATAGCTGCACTGAAAAAATGGCGATATGCGCCAAAATTTGAAGATGGAAAACCAGTAACGGCTTCATCGAAGATCAGGATGGACTTCCAAGTTCAATAGAAAAAACGGACATAAGACAAAAAGGGGCGGATGCCCCTTTTTGTCTTTCTTAGAGTACGTTTATTTACAGCACAAATTTCCAATATAAGAACAAGAACGTAAATCCAAAGAGATATAAAAGCCCTGCGTATGTTAGCAGTTTGAGCAGGCCTTTTGGCTTTGCATCAATGGCATGCATTAGCTTCAAGTTAAAAAGCGCGAAGAGCGGCGTAGTAACAAAAGCTAACGTCATCGCAAACGTCAGCATATCTTTTAAGTTTGCTTTAAAGAACACGACGACGCTTAATCCAAAAATCGCCTGTACAAGAACGAAGATATTCAAGCTGTATTTAGGCAGCGACCCCTTTAAAAGAGTGACGCTCTCATTTAATGTTCTGGCATAGCCGTCGAGCACAGTCAGTGTGGTGCCAAACATACATAAGAATGCGATACCTGCGACCAAGTTACGAGACCATTCGCCAATGGTTGTGGTGTACATCTCTATTAACTGCTTACTAAACGCAACACCTGCCAATTCAATTTTACTCGTACTCCCGTACTGGATGAGCACGCCTAGCGCACAAAAAACAACGGCGAGTACAGCCGTAAGCATATAGCCAGTATTGAAATCCAATAACCCTTGTTTGAGTGTGAACGCCTCTGTACGTGTTTTAGCTTTTAGCCATAATGAGTTAATCGCGGATATTTCGATAGGGGCTGGCATCCAACCCATAAGCACGACCAAAAATCCCAGCATTGCAAGTTGATACGGGTTTGGAACAGAAGCAGGCTCAGGATGCGCAGCACCATTTGAAAGCGCCACAATGAACGCAGCAAGCGTTGCTAGAGTGAGTGAAACCATGATGATCTTGCTTGCGCTATCTAGGACTTTATAATGGCCCAGCATTAATATCAATAAGCAAATAGCCAACAGCCCATAACACAAAATCATTACCTCTATCTGCCATGGTAGTGCGTAGAACAGTAAACTCGCGGTCAGGAGTAAAACACCCGCGGTGTTGACTATCGCCGCGACAATATTGAGCGCGATGAAGCCAAAGAAAATGGGTTTACCTAATTGTTTATAACCGCTGACCAAACTCTCTTTACTGCGTAAGGTGTATTCCACACCGAAACGGAAAAATGGATATTTTAAAAGGTTTACCGCGAGGATCAGCCAGACAAGTTGCCAACCAAATAAAGCGCCAGCTTGCGTAGCCGCGACAAGATGTGAGCCGCCAACGGCAGCCGTAGCCATTAAAATACCCGGCCCAAAACCTTTAAGCTTTTCTGCGAAAGTCATTCATGTTGCTCGTTATCGTTATTTTGCGAGCCATGTTAGCGTTAAACTGTGGAAATAAAAAGAAGGAGTGAAGGAGAGTGGGCATGCGAACATGCCCGACAAAAATTAAGCCATGAGTAAAAAGCCAACGAACGCAATGGCTGCCGCAAGTAATGCATACGGTAGTTGCGTAATGGCGTGACTCACTAGGTTACAGCCAGAGCCTTGAGCAGCCAGTACGGTTGAATCAGAGTAGAAACAAGCCTGACTACCGAATGACGATGCGGATAACAAAGCGCCAATGACCAGAGGAATGTTTGCATCTACTGCAACGGCAAGCGGCATGACAATAGGGATTGTAACTGCAAAAATTCCCCAGCTAGAGCCTGTCGCGAACGCAAGGATTGCCATCGATAAGAACACCATTGCAGGTAAAAGCTCAGCCGTCATGTACGCACTCAATGAGTTAATGACAAATTGCGGTAGCATCAATTGGTCACACACATCTTTAAAGATGAAGGCAGCGATAACCGTACCAATTGCAGGCAACATACTCTTAAAGCCATCAATCATTTGTTCGAGCATATCGGCAAGCGGCATCAATTTCTGTGCTAGGTAAAACGGAACAGTAACCGCAAGCGTGGCAAGTAGTCCTTTCCAAACATCAATGTCAAAATAAACGGTAAACGCAACCAATAAACCAATTGGAACAAGGAAGTTGTACAGCTTACCGTGCTCATCAGCCTGTTCGAATTCTTGTTCTATCGCTCTTGCTGCGTAGTCATCGGGTGTATGAACAGCATCCAAATCAACCTGTTCTAGTGCAGGTTGACCCTCGCGAGCGGCAAGCTCTGCTTTTTTCATCGGGCCAAATAATGGCACGACACCGATGATCACCAGTGGAACCATGATCACCGCGACCCACGCATAAAGCATGTAGGGAATGGCTTGCATGTAAACGCTAATGCCTTGACCTTCAGGCGCTACACCATTATCAACAAGTAGGCCACCGAAAAACACTGCCCATGTTGAAAGAGGAACAAGCACACACACGGGCGCCGCGGTTGAATCAACTACATACGCGAGCATTTCACGAGAAATCTTGAACTTATCCGTAACGCGGCGCATTGTTTCACCGACTGTTAGCGCATTGAGGTAATCGTCAATAAAAATAACGATACCTAAGAAATAGGTCATGAGGAGTGACGATTTTGGTCCTTTCGCCAATTTGATGGCATTTCGGCCGAACGCAAGCGCCCCACCGGTACGGACAAGCAGGGCGATTAATGCACCGAAACTTCCGCAGACTAAAATTAGCCAGCCGATCGTTTCATCCGCCATGACTTTTAACGAAGATGTGGCGAAATTATCCAAAATCGCACTGAAATCCAGTAACGCAAAACCCACGATTGCGCCCAGAACAAGGGCTAGGATAGGTCGGCGTAACCAAACCGCAAGCGTCAATACAACGATAGGCGGTATTACACTAATCACACTAGGCTCAGTCATTCAAATTGTCCCAATATTTGATAGTTTGAATAAGAAGGCTAAATTCGCAAACGTTCATCAACGTGCTTGTATCTGCTTAATATTGGGTTGACCAGAAACCAGTATGACCCTTCTTAAAACATCGGGGCGAAAATAAACAGTAAATCGAATCCCGTCAATTTCTTTTTTGTATTAAACAGGTGAATTGTCGAATAAATAGACTGTAATGCATTTGTTGATGTTATGTAAGGTATTTTGACGTATCACTCACACTTTAATTGCGGTTATCTGGATGGTCTCAGGATGCTTAAATACCAAACTCGAACAAACGACAGACTAGTGTTCGTTCAGGTATTTTGCATGAATTTGCTCTTTCACTGGTGCTGGGATGGCAATTAGAAGCCGATGTAACAGAGCGGCTTGTTCTTTACGGTCCTCTCGAAAACCAATAAATTGAGGCTCGTTGTGAAACGCTTCTGGTAAAATGGTCACAGGCAGTCGATATTGGCGGATCATCTTTGAGGCCCACTGTCTATCCACAATAATCGCGTCAATACGTTCGTTTTCTAGAACATCGAAAAACGCCATTGCCTCTTCGTCGCTTTGCTCGTAGAAAGAACGCTCTACTATCACGGCATTCATTTCTTTCAGTCGTTTGTAGACCTCATCAGGATAAGGGTACTCCATGGCGAGCATGATACGCGGTGCTAATGTGTTTAATTGCGACATCTGGGTAAACCGGCCTTGTTTGACGGCCAAAGATAGTGACCAGTCGGTAAATGACTTATCAAGCAGCGTTAAATTATCTGTACGGTCTACATGCAGGGTAAAATCATGAGTACCATGCCGAACGGAGTCTAAACAACGCTGGTAGGGGAGTTCTTGAAATTCGACGGCAATACCTTTTGGTTGTGTAGCAAGTTGAATGAGTCTCAACTTCAATACCCTTGGGTATGTTTTCTTTATTTACAAAACTATACGGCCACCAACGCTCAAAACAAATTTTAAATTTGGGCGTATTGGCTAAACTTGAAAACGAAATTAGCAGAGCAATGCCAAATAAGGCTAATTTCATGGTAACTCCAATTGTGCGTACACCACTAAGCATACGCCACTTACTCGGTGATGCAATAAATTCGCCTCAAATGGATTTTTCGTGTTCAGGTGAAAATTCAATAACTCGATTTCGGCCGTTCTTTTTGGCTTCATAGAGTGCGGTGTCAGCCTGTTTAATGAGTTCAGCCGGATCGGATGCTGTATGAGTCGAGGAAACGCCTGCACTGGCCGTCACCACATCGAAAGGTGATTCGGCATGCTCGATTCCGAGCTGATGAAGACCATTAATGATATTCTGCGCTATTTCAAATGCGGCTTCTTTTGGCGTGTTTGGCAACAACACGGCAAACTCTTCACCACCGTAACGAAATGCGCCATCCAAGGGTCTGCGAGTGCAGTGCTTCAGCACTTTTGCGACCGACTTTAGCACATCGTCTCCTTTTAAGTGGCCGTAATGGTCGTTATATTTTTTAAAGTTATCCACATCAAGGATAATCATTGATAACGTTGTATTTGCCCGCTGACCTTGACGATAATGTCTGTCCATTTCTTGCGAAAAATAGCGACGATTAAAGACGCCAGTCAATCCATCGACATAGGAATACTCGCGCAGCAAATCCGCTTGTTTCTTGTATTTTAGATGAGTCTTTACGCGGTTCACTAAGGTACGCGCGACAATGGGTTTACCGATGAAATCAACGGCGCCAGCATCCCAACACTCTTCTTGTTGGCTTTCTCCAACATTTGAGGTAACAAAAATCACCGGAATGTTTGCGGTAGAAGGTTTACTTTGTAACAACTTACATGCTTCAAGGCCGGTAATACCAGTGAGGATCCAATCCATCAAAATTAAATCGGGTGCGGATTGTAGACAGTATTCGATTGCTTCTTCGCCTGACTCAACCACCGCAACATCACACAAGTCAGCGAGGCAAACTTGAATTATTTTCTGGTTGATGACTGAGTCTTCAACTAAAAGCACTTTACAGTCAGATAAATCATCTACATCGTTAAACACAAAAACCCTTTTTAGCTACAGCACGACAATCGCCTTTATCAATTCATTCAATATAGCGTTGTATTCGTTGTTTTTTAATCTTTTAATTAAAATTTAACACGACTTTCTTTGATAACTCAGGCGAAAGTATCGAATTAGCGATTGTTTAGTGACTATCGCCAGCAAACGATTTTGTATGGCATACAACAGTCAGTATATTTACCTTTAAACTTAGCAGTGCATTTGACGACTTACTTCGATACTAAGGTTTTACTCAATAAGATTACGCAGCACATCGAATATTCATCCGAAACACGAAACCAACGCATGAGAATGAAGAAGATAAAGCGGGCATTCACTTCATCCTTAGGTTTAGGTCAGCAAAACGTCGAGTTCAGCAAATACGTTGCGTAAATCAATAGAAATTTGACTAACTGTAAAAATATTTTAAATAGATAAAAAAGGAACAAATTTATTTGTACCTAACATTGTAATGAGAATAATTTGTATTTAATATGCGCGCTCCTCGCAATTAATAAGAATCATTCTCATGAAAAAATTCCCATTGTCTCTGCTCGCGCTGGTCTGTGGCAGCTTATCTCAATACGCAATCGCGTCAGATGATGCTAGTTCGGAAGATAAATCACCACTGGAAGTCATCAGCGTTTATGCCAAACAAAATCAAGTAGTAATGAACTCAGGCCTTGCTACTAAATCAGACATGTCTTTAATGGAAACGCCTGCGGCGGTTGTGATTGTTGATGGTGACCTTATTAAAGCGCAGGGAATTTCAGATTTACAAGACGTCATCCGCAATATTAGTGGCGTAACACAAGCTGGCAATAATTACGGTATCGGTGACAACCTCGTGATCCGAGGACTTGGTGCGAATTATACGTTTGATGGCATGTATGGTGGCGCGGGTCTCGGTAACACGTTCAACCCAACACGTTCAATGACGAACGTAGAATCAGTAGAGGTTCTAAAAGGGCCTGCAACAGGTCTTTATGGCATGGGCAGTGCGGGCGGTGTAATTAACTTAATAGAGAAAAAGCCTAAGTTTCAAGCTGAACATGCGATTAGAGCTGAGCTTGGTCAGTGGAACACGTACTCGGTTGAGTTGGATTCGACAGATGCATTAACGGATGACATTGCATATCGTGTTTTAGTGAAGTCAGCGCGAAGTGAAGGTTATCGTGACCTAAGCAATGACAGAGATGAAGTCTACGCGAGCTTAAAATTTGTATTGAACTCAAGCAATAATTTATTGCTATCGGCAGCGTATATCGATGATGCGATTGCAGTAGACTCCATTGGTCATCCAATTCGTATTTTTAATTCGGCCTCCGTAGACGGAAAACTTGCAGGTCAAGTGACATGGCAAGATTTGGTGAATGATGCCAAAGGCAAGGGCGTAATGTTAAGTGATGCTCAGCGCCAACAACTTGCTGATTCGTTAGCAACAAATGATGGTCTAACACCTTATCAATTCGGCCATAACGGGATCATTTCGCCGATGGCGAAAGATAACGAAGGGCAAGAATTACGTTTAAAACTCACGCACACGGTTGATATAACCGATCACCTGTTTCTGAATCATCAGTTTCAGTATCGCGATTATGATTCAAGTTTTGCCCGTCAAACAGGGGCATACAACTACGTATATTGGCAACGCGGTGGCGTGGTTAATGCTGACCCGCGCGCACCACTCGTTGTAGATGGAGAGCCTCTATCCTTTTGCGGCGCGTCGTCAGGAATACCGCAAAGTGGAAGCGAACGAGTCATCGCTTCAATACTTCGCTGATCTGCGCTACGACTTCGCGATTGGAAATGTCGATAATGAGTTTTTGGTTAACGCAAACTATGAAGACCGAGACATTCGCTTCAAACAATACTCGATTTATGATGCTGACCAAGTAATTAAAAACAAGCAAGGCGATGTGATTTATCAAGGTACGCTGCCGTATATTTTCGATATTCGTAACCCAAATTGGGCAACCAGCACGTTTGAAGAGAATGACCCCTTGAAGACAGCGGACTACAACAAAACGGTTGCGGCATGGGGTCTTGGAGCGCAGCACGTAGCGTATTTTGAAAACGGTTTTACGACGCGAATTGGTCTTGCCTATAACCGCATAAAACAGAGCTACCAACATTTTGGTGTTGACCCTAGATATCGTGCGAGTGCGGCTGAACCAAAGCCAGAGCAAGATACGTCGGACAGCGGTATTACCTATAATTTAGGTACAAGCTATAAGTTTAGCGATGACCTATCTGCATTTATCAATCATTCAAAAGGCAGAACGGCTTACAGTGTGCTAGGTGAAATCTTTGGCAATGAAGCAGACCGCGAAGACAGTGAATCGGTGAGTAATGACATTGGTATGCGTTTTAAAGGATTTGAAGACCAAGTTGTTGCATCGATTGTTGTGTTTGAAAGTAGTCGCACGAATTTGCAGTACGCAAACCCGGATTATGAAGCAGGTGTGTCAGCGCCGTCAGTGCCAAAAAGTTTCTACGATGGCCGAGAGCAAACAAAAGGTGTTGAACTGGATTTAAACGCAGTGCTAAGTGACGAGTGGAAATTCAACTTCAACGCGGTGTATCAGGATGCCCGTGATAAACAAAACCCAAATAGCAACAGTTATAACTCACGTCAAAAAGGGGTGCCTTATGTTACGGTAGGTAGCTGGCTTACGCACTCTCGTCATGTTTTTAATTTGCCTGCACCAGTTGATTTAAGCCTTGGTATGTCTTATGTCGATAAGCGCAGTACACATTCTGATTCATTCGGTATTCCGGATGGGTTTGTGCCGAGTTACACCGTCTTTGACGCGGGTATTCGCTACGAACACAATCATTGGCAGTGGCAAATGAACATCAATAACTTATTTAACAAAGTGTACTTTAGTAAGGCAATGTTCTTAGGTGGAATGCCAGGGAACGAGCGTAACGTAAAACTTCAAGTACGTTACGCGTTCTAATCATTATCGTGAATTGGATAAACAGGGTCTGCAGATCCTGTTTATCTTCTTTCTCATAGCAATACTCGCCATCATTACTTCCATTCATCGCAAATCAACGACGGAAAATTGCTAATCTTAACTTGTTAGTCTAGGGTTTTTGAGTCCTCAAATTTAGCCAATAATCTGGCAAAACGGGTAGTCTCATGAATCGTAAAGAAAAGTTGATTTACCGTATTTTAGTGACCAAATTTAACAACAATGCACGCAAACCAATCTCGATAGATTCGGTCAAACTTGAATCTGATCTTTCCCACCTAGAACTCAATGAAATCATTCGATCACTCGAAGCAAATCACTCAATTTGCCTCCATAAAAATAAGCTTCTCTCGATTCCCGAAGAAGCATTGATGATGGAATAATAGACAAGGAGCGGCAGAGATGAGTGGGTGCAGTGATTAGACCAACGTGTCAGTGTCCACTCATCAAACTGAACTCGCATGGATTTAGTTGAGTATGGATGCACAGTTCTCTAATAACGAATGTGTGAGAAGCATGGCTGAAGTTGTATTTTTAAACTTGGTCATACATGTAGTGTTGATAAATGGACTTGCACGTTATTTGACGAAAACAAGCGATGAAATGACACAAACACAGTGTTCAATACAGCCAACTAAAAGGTATCAAGGAAGATAGTATGATCAAGAAAACGCTTTGGGGCTTAATGACCCTATCTGCAATACTTGTCGCACTTTATGCATTAGTCATTCTCTTTGCACCAAGTATTCGGCCGACTTTTGTCCAGAATTTATTTGCGCACTTTCCAAAGGTTACGGCAATTCATTTTTTTGGCGGTGCAGTTGCAATCGTAACAGGCGCTATTCAATTTAACGCTTCGCTTAGACGAAAGCATTTACCGCTGCACAAGATATTGGGGCGGTTTTACGTTGTTTCTATATTGTCTGCAGGCATCGCGAGTTTTATTTTAGCGGTAAATTCAGTCGGTGGCATATACGTACAATCCGGCTTTGGCTTAATGGCCATATGCTGGTTAGCAACAACAATCAATGCTTATTGCCTAATACGTCGCTCTGACGTTTCGGGTCATGAGCGGTGGATGACACGCAGTTATGCTGTAACCTTGGCGGGAGTCACATTAAGGCTGTATCTCGGTCTAAGTGTTGTATTAGAAATTAAGTTTATAGATGCATATCCCGTGCTTGCATGGATTTGTTGGATCCCAAATTTAATTATCGCTGAGCTAGTTATTCGGTTTAAGGCGAATAAACGTAGATTGATTAACGAGCGGGCTTTACCGGAGTCATGTTAGCAACAGATCATCTTTAAAGTAATGAGGCCTCGATTTGCACTCAGCCCCTTTTTACCAAAGCGTATTTGATTCAAGTGAAAAAACAACGGCTTCGCATTTTACTTGAAAGCGAGTTAATAAAGTGGTGATTGCACTGTTTATCAATTGTCAGATTTTAGCCAACGCAATGCATTCTCATAGGAGTAAAAAACGCGGACTTTATACCCAGCAGACTGAGCTAGAATTTCCTTGAAGTCATCTTGCTTGCCAATATCAAGATTATTGGTATCGATTCAATTAGCTCATTATTTTCTCTCCTTGCTTGCATTTACTTTCATTTATATTAACAAGTTAAGCTTTCAGTTCACAAACCTCGTTCTTACATTGATTTGTTTAAATGAGTAGATGATTTGTACAATCACAGAGTTGAGAAAAAATCGTAAAAGAAGGATCAATTCATCTAATTTAGTTAGTTAGAAACAAATTAATGTGATATTGGTCATGCTGTTCGAAGAGAGTTTGTTTTAAATTTGTAATTACAAATAGCAATCCACAAGCTCATGCCAAGGAAGGACTATGACAGACAAAGAACTTGTCTATTTTCGATTTTTAGATCTCCATTTTTATTGGGAAGGGCAGCTGCAAACGGGGCTTTTTCAAAAGCAGTTTGCTCTATCTAGGCCAAGTGCGCAAAAGTACATTCAGCAATATATTTTTGACCACCAGCGTCCAATTGAATATGTCGAAACACTAAAGAGCTACGTACTAAAGGGCGCGTTTTTGCCAACCTATGTGGGTGGTGAGTTTGATGAATATACGAACGTAACCGCAGGTAAGATCCTAACCAATCTCTCTAGTGGACAAGTGCATCACATTACTTTGCCTAAGAGACAGTTAGAGCCTGAAATATTACGACCTATCTTAACCGCGTGCCGATATCAAAGTGCACTAGATATCACCTATTTATCACTAAAAGAAAATGGTGAAAGCGAGCGGATTATCAGACCTCACACTTTGGTCAATACCGGGCTGCGTTATCACTTGCGTGCATTTTGTGAAAAGTCAGGTAAGTTCCAAGACTTTTCCCTGTCGCGGATCTTAGCCGCCGAACCAGAATTGGCGAGTAAAGCGAGACATACCAAGGAAGAAGACACCAAGTGGCAACAGCATGTTGAACTTATGATCACACCCGATCCTAGACTGTCATTGCATGCGCAAGCGGTAATCGCACGCGATTATCAAATGAATGCCAATAAAGCCGTTATAAACACCAATGCAGCACTAGTGAATTACCTCATCAATTTATTACGACTAGATTGCCTGCACCCAAGCCCAGAAGCGCAACAAATTGTGATAGACCCTACTTGTTACCGAATGCTCCGAGAAGAGGGATTACTTTGGAATGTTTAATGCGTTGTTAAACATTAAACAATGTAACGCTGAGTTTGATTTTAGACCTATAAAAATTTTTACTGGTTGAATAAGCAGGATTGAGAGACCGCCATTTTGATAATAGGTTAAGGTCTATACAACACCAAGGAATGAACAAATGGACGACTTAAGCCCATCGGATCTAAAAGTAATACTTCATTCAAAACGCGCGAATTTGTATTACCTCGAATATTGTCGTGTGCTTCAAAAAGATGGGCGTGTTCTTTATTTAACCGAGGCAAGCAAAGAAAACCTCTATTTCAACATTCCTATCGCGAATACCACAGTCATTTTGCTTGGCAATGGCACGTCTATTACCCAAGCCGCAATGCGTATGCTCGCACAAGCAGGCGTGTTAGTTGGCTTTTGTGGAGGTGGGGGTACACCGCTTTATATGGGCAATGAAATAGAGTGGTTTACTCCACAAAACGAATACCGCCCTACAGAATACTTACAAGGCTGGATGGGCTTTTGGTTCGATGACGACAAACGCTTAGCCGCTGCAAAAACATTTCAAAATGCACGCATCGACTTTTTAAAACACGTTTGGCAAAAAGACCGAGACTTAAAAACGGAGGGCTTTAACTTTGATGATAAAGCCATTCAAAGCGCGCTCGACACCTTTTTTACCCGAACTGAAAAAGCCACAAATTCGCAAGAACTGTTGCTAACAGAAGCACAGCTCACCAAGGTGCTTTACAAATATGCGGCTAATGCAACACAAAACGAAGGGTTCAAACGCCAACACGAATCAAGCCGTACAGTAGATATAGGCAAAGCCAACGACTTTTTAAACCACGGCAATTATCTGGCTTATGGCCTTGCTGCCTGCACGCTTTGGGTGCTTGGTATTCCTCATGGGTTTGCCGTTATGCATGGGAAAACACGCCGCGGTGCCTTGGTGTTTGACATAGCCGATTTAATAAAAGACGCACTGGTGCTGCCTTGGGCATTTATATGCGCCAAAGAAAATGCCACAGAGCAAGAATTTCGCCAGCAAATTTTGCAAGTATTTACCGACCATAAAGCGATGGACTTTATGTTTGAGCAAGTGAAAAAAGTCGCGCTGCAAAGCTTAACAGAACAGCAAATTGATGCGATAGAAAACAACCAACTGGGTGAACAATTATGATGGTCACCTTTGTATCTCAATGCGAAAAAAACGCGCTCAAAAAAACACGGCGAGTACTCGACGCGTTTGCCAACCGTATTGGCGACAACACATGGCAAACCGTGATCACCCAAGACGGACCCGATACCGTTAAAAGAATGCTGCGTAAAACCGCCAGTCGCAGCACCGCGGTAAGCTGCCATTGGATTAGAAGCCGCGCCCGCAGCCAATTTTTATGGGTGGTGGGGAATAAGAACAAGTTTAATTTAGAAGGTGTAGTGCCAGTGAATAGAACTTCACTCAATCTTGAACATAAAGAATGGGAGCAAGGCTGGCAGTTGAATGAAATCATTTTACTGGCCACAAGTCTTGCTGGGTTATTCCATGACTTTGGTAAAGCTAATACCTTATTTCAGGCCAAACTGGCGGGTAAAACCAAGCAAAAAGGCGAGCCATATCGTCACGAGTGGGTATCGCTAAGGTTATTTGAAGCACTTGTAAAACATAAAACTGATGAAGTTTGGTTAACTGAGCTTGCAATGCTCACTCCAAGTAAAGCGTGTGAATTAGAGCAATTCATACTCACTAATATGTGTAAAGATAACGAAAAACAACAGCGCGTGTTTGAGCATTTATCGCCACTGGCAAAGCTTGTTGCTTGGTTAGTGGTCTCGCATCACAGAATGCCATTAGATCACACCAAGGTGGCAAAAATTGAGCAAATGGAACAATGGTTAAATACTTGTGCTACAAGTCATTGGAACTCTGCCAATGCGTTAGATCTAAGCTCCTATAGTGAAGAAGCGATTGCCCAAAACTGGCAGTTTGAATTTGGTACGCCTTTAGTAAGCCAAACTTGGCAAATGAAAGCCATAAAGCTTGCCACAAGAGCCTTAAAGAACCCAGCTATCAGCGCAATGAATATGGATTGGCTTGGGCAAACTTTTGTTGCGCATATTTCGCGAATGAGCCTTATGTTGGCCGATCACTATTATTCATCATTGCCCTTTGAAAAGTGCAAACCAGCTTGGCGCGACCCAAATTATAAGCCTATTGCCAATACAGATAAAACCGCAAATTCAAATAGAGCACAAGCCAAGCAGCAACTTGATGAACACAATATTGGTGTTGCGGCCAATGCTCAGCGTTTTATTCAAAACTTACCGGCGCTTAAATTTACGTTGCCTGCGATTACGCAACATAGGTTATTTACTAAAAGTGCTGCACAGGCCAAGTACCGCTGGCAAGACAAAGCGTTTAGCGAAATTAAAACAATCGCCAAAGCAACTGAGAAACAGGGTTTTTTTGGCGTGAACATGGCATCAACGGGTTGCGGTAAAACCATCGCCAACGCCCGTATTATGTACGCTCTTGCAGATGAAAGAGAAGGCTGCCGATTTTCAGTCGCGCTTGGTTTAAGAACGCTTACACTGCAAACGGGTGATGCATACAGAGAGCTTTTAAAGTTAGGTGATGATGAGTTAGGCGTGCTGGTTGGCTCGCAAGCGGTGAAAACGCTGCACCAGTTAAGCAAAGAACAAGAAGTTTTGAGATCTGGCAGTGAGTCTGCCGATGATTTATTAGCTGATTTACACGTCAGTTACCAAGGCCAAATTTACGATGGGCGGCTAAAACATTGGTTAAGTAGCAGCCCTAAATTAGAGCAGTTAGTCAGTGCCCCTGTGGTTGTTAGCACGATTGATCATTTAATGCCTGCTACCGAAAGTAAACGTGGAGGTAAGCAAATAGCACCTATGTTGCGTTTACTCACTTCAGACTTGGTACTCGATGAAGTCCGATGATTTTGGGTTAGAAGATTTACCCGCATTGTGCCGTTTGGTGAACTGGGCAGGTATGCTGGAACCGCGCGTATTACTGTCGTCGGCCACGTTGCCACCGGCGCTGATTAAAACGCTATTTGACGCTTATCAAAGTGGTAGAGAGCACTTTAATCAAGCGCAGTTTGGTGATCATCAAAATAACGCCGTGATGTGTGCGTGGGTCGATGAGTTTTCGAGTGTCACTAAAGAAATCAGTGATAAAGAGAGTTACCTTGAACAACATAAAGCTTACGTTGATAAGCGCATTACAAAATTACAAAAACAACAGCAAGTGTTGAGAAAAGGTCAACTTGTGCCAATCGAGTTTGAACAAGGTAACACCGTTTATCAGCAAGTTGCTAACACAATTTACACTAATGTTTTTAAGCTCCATGCCAAGCATCACAGTCAAAGCCCTTGTGGCAAAAAGGTTTCGCTTGGTGTGGTGAGAATGGCAAATATTAACCCAATGGTTGCTACAGCAAAGGCACTATTTGCCACCGCGGCGATGCCAGAACATGAAGTGTTTTATTGTGTATATCACTCACAATACCCGTTGGCGCTGCGCTCTTATAAAGAAACTCGCCTCGACAATATATTATCAAGGCATGATGAAAATACCCTTTGGGAACAGCCAGAAATTAAACAAGCGTTAAAAACCAGTAAGGCAAATAACTTGATATTTGTGGTTTTAGGCACTTCGGTTGTCGAAGTCGGTCGCGATCATGATTACGACTGGGCGATTGCCGAACCAAGTTCAATGCGCTCATTAATTCAACTCGCTGGCCGTATTCAACGCCATCGTCAGCAAACACCAAGCGACAGTAATTTGTATGTGTTAGAGCAGAATATTCGAGCTCTTAACGGGGAAAATTCGGCGTACTGTAAACCCGGCTTTGAAAGCAGAGCATTGCCACTAAGCGATCATAATCTTAAAAACTTGCTAAGCACTGAGCTTGACAATATTTCTGCGATATCGCGAATAGTCGGTTCCCGAATTTATGGGGAGTGACTTTATGTTCGATCCCCAAAGTCACGAAACACATGCGAATAAAACAACAAGTTTTTTAGTACAAGAGCATCGTGCCCTGCGCTTTACCTTAGAAAAAACAATGGGCGAAAAGTACAAGTTGCCACTATACCGTAACTACAAAGAAGCCAACCTATGGTGGCGTTCAAGCAAATCGTATGATGCGAATTGGAACGCTGAATTTATTCGCCAAACCGAGTTTAGACAGTCGCAACCTCAAGAAGCATTTACATTACGAGTTGAAGACGAAACACTTTGCTGGAGCCAACTCGATACCAGCAGAAAACCTTATTGTTACGTCAGCAAACAAACTCGTTTCTCGCACGATGACATTACTCTGGCAGCTGGTTGCCATTGGTGGTTTTCACACAGTGTTATAGGTGTTTATCAACATTACGCCGACGCACTTAATTTCTCTTTACAAAAAGCCAGCGAACAATTGGGCGAAGTCGGTTTACGTGCCGAGCAGAATGAGCAATCCATTACTTGGAGTTGGCACCCCCAACTGGGAATTTATCAGAATATCACAACGAAGGAAGACGAATGGACAGCACCTTGAGCGATGCCGTTGCCGATTATATCGAGCAGCGCAAGCAAACTAAGCTCGAGCCACTTTTAAAAGCCTTAAATAAAGTGCTCGATAAAAGCGACGACCCTGTTGCCATAGCACAGGCCAAAGCCGATTATGCAGAACAAGCCGCGCCTATAGAAGCCACGTTTGAACCTGCTATTTGGTTAACCGATGCAGCAAAACGCGCCAAGCAAATTAGCTTAGCAACCCATGCCGCAAAATTCACTCACAGCGATGCTAAAGCCAGCAGTATGTTAGTTACTCAGCATGAAATAAACAGCAGCTATGTGACGACAGCTAGTTTAAAGGCAAAGGCCATTGATGCCGTAGGTAATGCCGCGGCGCTAGATTTGGCTAAATTGCTAAAAATTGAAGTCGCAGGCGAAAGCTTGATAACACAATTGCAGGCTGGACATTTAAAGGCTCTTAACGCTTTTACAGATGATGAACAAGTATTAAAAGAGTGGCAAGCGGGCTTCAAAGAAGCGCTGGGAGATGCAAGGTTGACTGGGCATACCTTAACCAAGCAACTTTATTACCCTGTAACGCAAAGTAACAGTAAAGATAATGCCTATCACCTACTGGTGCCGCTCACGTCATCAGCGCTGGCGCATAAACTCCATAACACGGTAACTCAAACTCGTTTTGGTGAGGAAGCAAAAGCGATAAAAGAGGCGCGTAAAAAAGGGCATTATCACCCGCAAGAATCAGTGAGTTTTGTTGAAACCGCTGTACAGAATTTTGGTGGCTCTAAACCACAAAATATTTCGCAGTTAAATAGCGAGCGATATGGACAGAGCTTTTTGCTCAATTGTGCGCCGCCAGATTATCAAGGGCAAATTAAATCACCTTCAAAGCAGGCTAGCTTTTTTAATCGTGAATTTAGTTATCTAACAGCAAAAAATGTCAAAGAATTCAGGGCGTTTTTAGCAAACTTAAAAGACAGTGATCGTAATTTCAAAACCCGTTACAAGCGCGACTTTTGGTACACACAACCTATCTTAGATACTTTATTTGAGCGTGCTGCTTTATTACAAAACCAAACTGAATTAACAGGCTGGGCAACATCGCCAGACGTCAAAATGAAAAAAGCACATTGCCTATGGCTTGATGTTTTTAATGATAATGCCTCGTTTCAAGCGGAGCGTGAAAAACGCGAATGGCAAGAAGAGGTAGCTCACGATTTTGCTACTTGGCTACTAAGAAAACTAGAAAATAAAGACGTTTACTTGTTAGGTGATAACGAGCATAGCTACTTTAAAAAGCTATGTTTGCAGCAACTCAAAGCATTTGAGCGGCACACGCCAAAGTTAGGAGGCCTGTAATATGAGCCAATATGTATTAATTAAAAAGCTTAATGTACAAAACGCCAATGCCATTGCAGAGCTCACTTATGGCTTTCCTGCAATTACCAACTTTTTAGGCTTTGCTCATGCGCTTTCAAGAAAGTTACCTGCAAGTCTAAACGTTAATTTAGGTGGTGTGGTGGTTATCAGCCACAAAAATCAGGTGCATGCTCGCCAGCCTAAAGGGTGGGGCGATTATGTGTTTGCATTAACCCGTAACCCACTTACACATCAAGGTAAAACAGCTCCAATTAATGAAGAAGGCCGCATGAATATGCAAATATCTTTATTAGTTGAATTAAAAGGGTTGGTAGCAGGTGACACCCTGACAGAAACAGATCTTAAAGCGCATTTAAAGCGGTTGATCCCAACGTTAAGACTGGCTGGTGGTCAAATACTCGGGTTTGAAGCGTGTGAACTGTTAAATACAGAAGAGCAACAAGCTTATGCATTGCGCCGTTTAATGCCTGGCTTTGTACTTATGGATCGTCACGAATACCTTGTAGCGCACTTTGAACAGCGAAAAACTGAACAAGACGATGTGTGCTTATTTGATGCTTGGTGTGACTTTGCAACACTAACTTATCGTGCAAACCCAAGTGAACATCAACAAACAGAAGATACTGTTGAGGCAGAGCAGGCAATAGTCAAAGCCAATTGGGAGTATGTACCCAAGCCAAATGCAGGCTATTTAGTACCGATTGCCACAGGCTTTTGCGCAATTTCACCTTTATATGACGCTGGTGAGGTCGCCAATGTACGAGACAATACAGTGCCCGTGACCTTTGCTGAAACCGCATACAGTGTGGGCGAGTGGCAAAGTGTGCATCGCCTTCATCACATCGAATCGGCCCTTTGGCGCTATACCGATAATCACCCGTGGTACATCGCGACCACAAACGAATTGATACAACCCATTATTGAGCCTGACTTCATCGACAGCGAAGCAGCATTTAACCCAGATAATTTTTAAGAATATGGAGATTTAACCATGGCAGACGTAAAACTAAAAAACCCTTCAGTATTGGCTTTTGAAGCAAAGCTTATTCCATCAGACGCACTCATGTTTGCAGGTAATTTTGGGGCAGATACTTGGCAACCGATCTTAGTTGGTGAAAAGGCGGTTAGAGGCACTATTTCTAACAGATTAAAAGCAGCAACGGCGAATGACCCAGCAAAACTTGATGCTGAAGTTTCGAAGGCGAACTTGCAAACTGTAGATGTAGCCGCGTTACCCCATAATTGCGACACACTAAAGCTGGTATTCACATTAAGAATACTGAGTGACTTGCATGTACCGTCAACCTGTAACGATCCTGATTATCAAGCAGCGCTGGGCGAGATTGTAAAACAGTATCAAATAGACACTGAGTTCAAAGAGTTAGCTAAGCGCTATGCGCATAACATCGCAAATGGGCGTTTTTTATGGCGCAACCGTGTTGGCGCAGAGCAAGTTAAAGTGGTTGTCAGTGTTGGTGAAAAGCAATTTAGTTTTGATAGCTATGAGTTCAGCTTAAAAGCCTTCGATGACAACGCGCAGCTCAATGAATTGGCACAAATTATTCAACAAGGTTTGATTGAGCAACATGCGTTTATCAAAGTAGAGGCTTATAGCCAACTGGGTCAAGGTCAAGCGGTGTTCCCATCACAAGAGTTAGTCATGGGCGGTGGTAAAGGGGATAAGAGTAAGTTCCTATATCAACTTGGCGGACAAGCGGCAATGCACTCACAAAAAATTGGTAATGCGCTACGTACGATTGACACTTGGCACCCGCAAGCCGATGAAATTGGCGCGATTGCGGTTGAACCTTATGGTTCGGTAACCAACCGTGGTGCGGCTTATCGCCAGCCGAAAGAGAAAACAGACTTTTACAATCTTTTGGATGCTTGGTTACTGAAAGGAAAAATCCCCGCATTAGAACAGCAACATTACGTAATGGCTATGCTGATCCGTGGTGGTGTGTTTGGTGAATAAGGAGTTGTGATGAACTACTACCAAGAAATCACCTTGCTACCTGATGCAGAAATTCCTCTCGGGTTTATTTGGCAAAACGTGTTTCAACAAGTGCATATTGCGCTTGTTGAGCACAAAGTTGAATCCAACCAATCAGAGGTTGCCGTTGGCTTTCCTGACTATGGTCAAAAAGGCTTTCCGCTTGGCAACAAGCTGCGTTTATTTGCTACAGAGCAAGCGCAGTTAGAAAAGTTATCCATAAACAGATGGTTAACTCGTCTTGAAGACTACTGCCATGTAAAAGCCATAAAACCAGTGCCAGAAGAAGTAACATGGGTGAGTTTTTCTCGCCTGCATGTTAAATCGCCCGAACGTATTGAACGCGAGATGCAAAAAAAAGCTGAGTTATGGTCAATTAAAAGTGGTAAATCACTTGAAGAATGTTTATTCGAGACTCGAAAAAAGCAAACCAACGCCAATGAGCAAATTGCCATTTATTTATTTGTATAGTCAGCAAACTAAAGTAAGAGCACCTGATAAAAACAGCAAGTTCCCGCTGATTATTCAAAAGCAAACAATTGAAGTACAACAGCAAGGAATGTTTGACTGTTATGGTCTAAACAGCAAATCGAATAAAGGTAATAACATAGGCTGCGTGCCGCAGTTTTAATTCAAATAAAGGGTATTTTTACCCTTTATTTTTGCTCTTTAAAAATTGGTAACAAATACAATAAGTTGCAACCAGCTGTTTTTAACAAGGTAAAATTAGCTTTTTTCTTTTAATAGCTTGTTGCAACTTATCTTTTTTGATTTATTCTACTCTTCACTGCCGAACAGGCAGATTAGAAACTCTTCGTATTCTGACTCCCAAAAAGAAGCGCCTTCACTGCCGAACAGGCAGCTTAGAAATTAAAGAATTGATAAACGAAATCCAGGAAGGACTTCACTGCCGAACAGGCAGCTTAGAAATCCAGTTTCTTCGGATGATGGTACGTAATAATCTTCACTGCCGAACAGGCAGCTTAGAAACTACCCAAGACAGCAAACCCGCAGTCCTAAAACTTCACTGCCGAACAGGCAGCTTAGAAATTGCGAAGGGGATAATTGTCCACCTCCACCTTCTTCACTGCCGAACAGGCAGCTTAGAAATTGATAGCGCACGACGACTTTAATTGATTCCTCTTCACTGCCGAACAGGCAGCTTAGAAATAAAAATATTAAGTACTTCGCCTATGGTGTTGCTTCACTGCCGCACAGGCAGCTTAGAAACAACAAAAAGCGCTTCTTTTTGGGAGTCAGAACTTCACTGCCGAACAGGCAGCTTAGAAAAACTCCCGATTCACTACTCGACTCACTGTCACCTTCACTGCCGAACAGGCAGCTTAGAAATTTCGCTTTTGTTCAGTGACAACTGGGATTATCTTCACTGCCGAACAGGCAGCTTAGAAATGAACCGAAGTCGATTTCTAACTGAAGCTTGACTTCACTGCCGAACAGGCAGCTTAGAAAGTTTTTGTCGGGTATCAATTGGCATTGCGTGCCTTCACTGCCGAACAGGCAGCTTAGAAATTTTGTGTCACCATAGTTAGCAAGTAAGCAAGCTTCACTGCCGAACAGGCAGCTTAGAAAAATCCACGACTCTTTCGGGAAGTCAGTAAAACCTTCACTGCCGAACAGGCAGCTTAGAAAAGATGTAGAAAACCGCATAAACGATGCAATAGCTTCACTGCCGAACAGGCAGCTTAGAAAACTTTGCGGCGAATGTTGATAAATGAGCTGGCCTTCACTGCCGAACAGGCAGCTTAGAAACCTAAAACCTCGGTATGGTTTGAGCGTCGAGACTTCACTGCCGAACAGGCAGCTTAGAAAATAAATCAAACGTGTCTAGAGTTGCAACACTGCTTCACTGCCGAACAGGCAGCTTAGAAATGACCCATGAACGATTTTTTAATCGCTCGATACTTCACTGCCGAACAGGCAGCTTAGAAATGCAATAACAATAGCCATGTTAAATACTCCTACTTCACTGCCGAACAGGCAGCTTAGAAAAACAAAAGCACCCGAATCTATAAGACGACGAGCTTCACTGCCGAACAGGCAGCTTAGAAAACCAATCAACAACAAGACGCACAACAAACCTTCTTCACTGCCGAACAGGCAGCTTAGAAAGTTAGCAGCCCACCAAAACCAAATAACAACGTCTTCACTGCCGAACAGGCAGCTTAGAAAAGCCAGGGATTTATGGTGAGTACCCAATAACACTTCACTGCCGAACAGGCAGCTTAGAAAATTAGCGGAGTATTATCAACTTCACGGTACATCTTCACTGCCGAACAGGCAGCTTAGAAAACTAGACTACGAACAGTACTTATACATTAGTTCTTCACTGCCGAACAGGCAGCTTAGAAATTGTCCGTCACTAAAACGCTGAGTAGTTCCAACTTCACTGCCGAACAGGCAGCTTAGAAATTACATTGGTCAGGTTCGCGGCTTCCATAAGACTTCACTGCCGAACAGGCAGCTTAGAAAACCAAATCGGTGAATTCGAGTTCAGCGAAGCCGTTCACTGCCGCATAGGCAGCTTAGAAACAAAAGTTTCGATAGATACACCGATAACGGACGTTCACTGCCGCATAGGCAGCTTAGAAATCAGACATTGTTTTGATTCTTTCAATGGTTCTGTTCACTGCCGCATAGGCAGCTTAGAAAAAAAGGCGGCGGTTTCGACCCAACAAAAATCGGTTCACTGCCGCATAGGCAGCTTAGAAATCAGACATTGTTTTGATTCTTTCAATGGTTCTGTTCACTGCCGCATAGGCAGCTTAGAAACAACGCAATGACATCAGGTAAATCAGCGTCTAGTTCAATGCCGCATAGGCAGCTTAGAAAAACTTTAGCCACCTCGCTTTTAACTATGTTAGGTTCACTGCCGCACAGGCAGCTTAGAAATTTTTGATGCGCCTCTCTGACAAGCTGCGTTTGTTCACTGCCGCACAGGCAGCTTAGAAACCTGTCCGAATACTCAGACCAACCAGAAATATGTTCACTGCCGCACAGGCAGCTTAGAAAGCCAAATTCACGCGCACCAGCTAAAGCGCCAAGTTCACTGCCGCACAGGCAGCTTAGAAATAGGAACGCAAACCATGAACCCAGCCCAACAGGTTCACTGCCGCACAGGCAGCTTAGAAAAATAAAAGCATTTCGCTGTGTAAACGCCTCATTGTTCACTGCCGCACAGGCAGCTTAGAAAAATCAAAAAGTGTAAAGTCGTCATCTGAATGACTTCACTGCCACACAGGCAGCTTAGAAATTTGCCGTCTTTCATGTAACCGTCGGGGATTGCTTCACTGCCACACAGGCAGCTAAGAAAAATCAACCCTCCGATACCTGATAACTTTCCCAGTTCACTGCCGCACAGGCAGCTTAGAAAGCATGATATGCACTCAGGCTCTAAACCTCTTTGTTCACTGCCGCACAGGCAGCTTAGAAATTTTACTAAGACAACATTTGTCTCAACCTTTAGTTCACTGCCGCACAGGCAGCTTAGAAAACTAAACGAGCAACAAGCGGTGTTTTATAAGAGTTCACTGCCGCACAGGCAGCTTAGAAAAGAATAATGGGAAGTTAGGGGTCACCCATTAGTCAGCCGTTGTAAAGTGCGCGAGAGACTTTCTGCCGAATTATTTTCAGCATTAAACAGAAGTCACTCAATTTTCACTCGCGCCCGTTTTTTCTTTGGTTTGATGTCGGATAATCATCCGCACCAGTCACCCATCTGGTTCTAGGTAAGTAACCTTACCCCAAGCGTCTGCTCCACAAAATACTCGGTGCCAGCAACGTGTCCATATAGAAATAACAGAAACTGTGGTTCAATTTAATGACCAACCTTTTAGTGGCTCACGTGCTAGGCGAATGATTAAATCAAGTGGCCGATAAACCCATCCAATCAGAGTCTACTGGTTCATACCAACCCCTTTGCTGGCTTGGGTTTATCAGCCGAACGCTTTGTCAACATCAAACGGTTCATTATTCTTCAACATATAATATGCAGCTCTTGCCAGTTTGTGGGCCACCGCTCTAATAGCAACGATGCCATTCTTTTTTTGGTACTTACGGTCATAAAAAGCTTTCACTTTTGGTTCGTAGCGAACTGCCATATGCGCCGCTTGTGAGAATGCCCAAGAAAGGTATTTGTTACCACTTTTGGCATTACCTTCGCCTTTTTTCTTATTGTTACTCTCCCTTAAACTTTGTACACAACGGCAATAAGATGCGTAATCGCCTACAGTTTCAAATCGCGCAGTAGTACCAGTTTCGAGCAAAATGGTGAGTCCAAGTACGGGGCCTATGCCCGTCATCGTTTGCAGTAAATCAAGCTGTTTCGGAGCTTCGATGGCTTGTTCAGCTTCCTCTTCCAGTAGCTTAATTTCAGACTGGATTGAGCGAAAAATACGTAAGTTGGTGTCCGCAGCTGTTTTTAAGTGATGTGTTAGTAAAGTCACTTCAAATGACTTCTTTTTAATTTGGCTACTACTCACCCGAACGCCAGAGCTGCGCCAAATTTGGTTTTGAATAGACAATAATTGCTTACTAGCTAACTGCACGAGCTGCATTCTTCTGCGCAACATATCACGCACCGCTCGCTGCTCTTTAGGGTAGATGTACCCCGTAGGCAAAATTCCTAAACGCATCAAGTGGGCAAGGTGAAAAGCATCTTTAAAATCACCCGAATATTTAAGCCCTTCATATTGTTTAACAGCAGCCGTATTGACCAACAGCATGTGAAAGCCATTTGCGGCTAAACCATCGACCAACCAGTACCAATTGAATGTTGACTCGACAGCCACGCCGACTAATTGTTCTTTAAACGGCGTTAAGTATTCCAAGCACAGTGAAAGATCATTAGCGATGCGTTTTGAGAAAACGGTTTTATCGTTCTCATCGTTAACAACAATGACGTGATTATTTGAATGTAAATCGATACCACAGTAAAGTGCCATAACAGTCTCCGGTCAGTCTTGGTTTGAGCACCTGTTAGCATAGCTAACAAAGGCCCCGGAGGCTGACTAGAGGATTATCAAGTCTTGCAATGTGCACAATGTGCTTTGGCAAGATCTGCTATTGGCACTGTGTGGACACTGACAAAATAAATGTGGGCACGATGTGGACATTCATTCACCGGAAATAAAAAAGCCAGTTAAGGATTTCTCTTTAACTGGCTGTTTTGTCTTGCTTTTATTTGGTGGAGCCGGGGGGATCGTCAGTCATCTTTGACTTAATGTGCTGAAATCCTTATGAAATAAGGCGTATAGCTCGATAAAGGTCTCCGAAAATGGTCTCCGAAAATGGTAGTGTTGTCTAAATGTAAAAGTGTTTTACAACCCAAACTCGATATAGTCGCAGTTCATTTGTATCGTTTTTCTTCCTCTCCAGCTAAACGACAGAGATTCATTGACTTTATCTAACTCTTTACAGGATTCGCTCTCTAAGTTTGTGTAGTGTCTAACTTGATCAAAATTCCAAAGAGATTGATATTGAGGTTCACGTTCCAAGCTCATGATTGTGACTGTACCGCATTCACCAGATGGTTCG
The DNA here is from genome assembly GCF_017638925.1 of Pseudoalteromonas xiamenensis. Taxonomy (NCBI): domain Bacteria; kingdom Pseudomonadati; phylum Pseudomonadota; class Gammaproteobacteria; order Alteromonadales; family Pseudoalteromonadaceae; genus Pseudoalteromonas; species Pseudoalteromonas xiamenensis. The sequence continues at coordinate 754,795 of NZ_CP072133.1, read as the reverse complement.
TTTGTACTTACAAATTTGTTTTCGTTGACTTGTTTAAAGGTGAAATTTCCCAAATCTCGCTCCATAACTTTACAAGTTCGAGCGTCTTTTCTTATGGTTAGGCTAATTACATCAACTAGTGCGGCGTATGAAGGATTTTTGCAAAACGATTTGTACTTATCAAAATCACGAGCTGCTATATCAGGTTTTTTGCTCTCTAGCGCTCCGCATAAGTTTGGTAGCTCTTTTGCCATGAATTGTTCGATAGTTATCTGCTTGGAGTAAGTTTCAAACTCCTTTTTCATAGCTTCAATTTCTCTATCTACGTCTTCTTGCGCTGACTTTTGTCGCACTGTGATTTGCCTTAGGTTACATTTGAAGTTCCCTAATTGATCAGTATCACATCGACCAGAAAGAGCTGAGTTTTGTTTAGTTGTACTATTTAACCAGTTAAAACTGAAGTCTTGAGCTGTTGAATTTAGGCTAATCATAGCTAGACATAGTAGTATGTTGCTCTTCATATTTTTTGTCCTTTTTAAGCTTCCTGCCTTAGTGAGCGAAGGGATAGTAACGTGTCTATGGCCCATTATAGCGTAGGCTTTTAATTGTTCTTTAGGCGTACTGTAAATAAAGGCTTCTCGGATCCTGTCCCAGTTTTTAAACGATGCGGTGCGAATGACCCGCATGGGAAAGCTTAGGGAAGGACCCGTAAAGCCCGTACAATGCCGCCTGTGCGTCTTTCTAACCCTATGTCTTGTAGATTGCCGCAAGGATAAACGCTTTAGCGCTTAGAGAACGCAACTAGGCGGCTTTACGATTACCTAAAATTCAAGGTCGCTACTATCCAATTTTCGTTTACTAATCCTTATGGGCAGGTCTAAGCGGTCGTTCCGACTGATCTTTTTCAAGGCAGCTAAAAAAATGTCGGGGTCAGCCTGCGCAATCTTTTCGAGCTTGTCTGCAAGTTGGGCGATACGTTGCTTTTCGTTGAACTTGGCAGGGGTCTTTCTCTCAAGTACGAAGCGATACGAGGGGAAACCAAGATGGTCTCGGGGGATAGTGTTTGCACCATCAGCGCGGCCATATTTCTTCGCCATTCTTCCAGTCCACGCGATAACTTTCGATTGGATAGTCTCTGCGCTGTCTTCTTCGCTTATCTCAGCTTCTTCGATTAGGATCTTAGCGGCTCTGCGTAGCTTCTGCGCGAGGCTATCGCTTAGGCCATTCTGAGTTAAGTCTTTTGTTTGAATAGCGTTGTAGGAATAAACACAGGCTCGAAAGGCGGCCTTTGTGGAGTCGCCAAGACTGACCGCAACACCATGTTGAGTATTCACTCGATAGCCCTGTGCTAATGCTTCTTTCCTCGTGTATGGAAGGACAATCGCAGGGATCTTGAGGGACTGCTTTTCGGCTATCTCTTGGTAAACCTCAAGGCGATTGTGTCCATCAAAGACAAAGTATTCACCATCACATTTAATAAGCTTGATGGGTTCAACATGGTGTCCTGCCGTCACGACTTGGCGGATGCGATTCCGCATTGCCTTGAGGCTTTCTGATTCATTGGTCAGGTCATCATCAAACGCTGAACTAGAGCGAACCTGTAGATTGGGGTCTGTTTGGATTTCGAAGGGGTCAAAGTAAGTTATCGTTTCATTCATCGTTTCATCTCTAAGCGTACGCCGTACGGTTGTGTGCATTAATGACGGTTGTGTGATGTTTTTTGTTTTTATTTTCAATAGGTTGTTTGCTTTTTTCTTTCCGTACGGACTCACATAATTCCTGCACTTTTAGCTATTTTTTTTCCGTTGGACAGTCTTAGTGCTGCATCCTAGTTTCTTAGCGATTTGGCCGTGACTGAGGCCTGACTCTAGCAACGCTAAGACTTCTTCTCGGTCTACTTTCTTACTGCGTTCTTTGCTGTATACGCCTTGCGCCTTTGCTTTCGCTATCCCTTCGCGTTGACGCTCGTTAATCATTGCTTTCTCGAACTGGGCTACCGACCCCATGATTGATAGCATTAGCTCTTGTCGTGGGTCTTTCTCGCCACCAGCTTGAAACGTCATGTTCTCTTTGTGGAATTTTAACGTCACTCCTTTGGCGTTGAACGAAGCGACGAGGTTAAGTAAGTCTTGAAGGCTACGCGCTAGACGATCGATTGAGTGTACGTGTACGGTGTCGCCTTCTCGCATGTAGTCGATAAGGTCGTTTAACGCTGGGCGCTTTGTATCGCCCCCGCTGCATTTGTCGGTGAAAGTCTTGTCAAAAGTAAGGTCGGCTAACTGGCGCTCGGTGTTTTGGTCTACGCTGCTAACTCTGAAATAGGCGATGTTTGTCATATTTCCCTCTCGAATGGACATTAAAGTCTAGAGGTGCTTAACTTATTCTCGAAATTGTCAAATGTCAATATTGATGTCCATAGATTTTCGCAGGGCTGTCCAGTGGACGCTATGGTATACGTTAATGTCTATCGCTGGTTGAATATGACAAACTATGTAGTTGTACATTCCTATTCTAATTGGCTTAAATTTCATCTAGTAACTAATCCCGTACGGCTGTAGGTGTTCATCTTGTGGCAACTGTTCTTCAAATTTCTCGTATCGGTAGGAGAACGTGTCTTCGAGTCGATCTGATTCGAAAGTTATCTCGGCTTTAAAGGTAGAAAGCTATTTGTAGCAATTGGTTATACGGTATGATACAAACTCTCTAAGTAGAAAATCGAGGCGGTTTGAGGTAGGAAAAAACCAAATAGCTCGATGTAAAATTGTCTATTACTACTTTTTGAGTACATCGTTAGGAGAACAAGATTGTACGAAAGTTCATTTGAAATTCGGCTTGATTATAAGCCTTCGACAGGCAGGCCTGAGCGAGTATTTCTAGCTATGGCAGCTTATGTTACTGCATTTGAGAACTTGACGTTTACTGTCGGCAAATCAATAGATGCTGATCTTAATTTCACATATGAGCTTTCTGGCGTTCAAATCGGTTCTCTTAAAAGCATAATTAAGTGTACGTCACGTATTAAAAAAGTAGCAAATGCGTTGATTTCGATACCTCGGTACATCGCCAATTCAATGGTTGATTTAGACAGTATCGAAAACGAAAAAGATATCGATAGCGTTGTTAAAGGAGTCGAAGCTAAACTCTTTGAGCATGGTGCTGTAGAGTTCCCAAATCAGATTAATATTAACCGTTATCAGTATGCCAAAGATCTTAAAAGCCTATGCAGGGCTTCTGAACTACTTGCTGATGGTGAAACTATAGACATTAGCATTCCTCAGGTTAACAATGTTACGTACCTAAACACGAAAGTCAGATTTGATAAAGAGGTCGACGATATATTTCTTGAAGATAGTCAAGAAGTCACAAAAACCGAAACCTTGCAGATCAGAAAGCCTGTATTCGTAGGAGAGTCTCAGTGGGACTTTAAGAGTGTTGAGAGAAATTTCTCATTCTCGGCTTCTATTGAGCATAAGGAATGGCTTGATCGTTATCAAAGCTGTGACCTTGGGCATTTAGACCCAGGCGATGCGCTAATTGCTTGTGTTTGTTATCAAGCTGTGAGGTTGAAAGGCTCAAAGACATATACTTTTAAACATCACCGTATCTTGCATATCCAAAGTGTTGTCAAAGGAAAAGAGCTGCAAATTCGTATAGAAGAAGCGGAGAAGTCTCGTGAAGACAGCGAATAGTAATTTTCTTGCTTTAATTGCTGACTACATTTTTGTAATACTGCCTTTCGTCATAATATTGATTGTAAGAAGTGCTCAAGGGGTGAGTGGTTCTTTTTATATGCTCCCAGATTGGGGCATAGCTGCGACCATCGTGTATGGACAGTTAATAGTTAAGCTTGCTACGGCTCTAGCTAAAACGAACAAGCCAAAGAAAACTTCTGCTGTGAATTTTTATCTAACAGTATTGATTGCTTTTGGTCTAGTCGTAAATGTGGTTATAAATATTCTGATGTTAGTTATTCCTAACGAAGTTCTGGGTATAACTCAAATAGCACTTTTTATTTTGGCGACCCTTTTTCACTTTATTATCGGAGCAGCTGTAAATCATATAGAATTAGCAACAGAAAAAACATAGTTGTTATACATCGATCAAAACGGATTCAAAAAGTTCGGCACATTTTAGACAGCCAGATCTGATCGAACGTTATTCATCGAATCTGGCATTCCTTGTTGCGACTTATTCTTACCCATAATCTATTCGCGAGATAATTTCGTACTTCTGTCGCATCGACATACCCGCAGAATACAGGCCGTAGGTCATGCCTTGTTTCTCATGGCCTACAATCTCAGCGGCCTCGTTATGATTAACGCCTGCACGCTCAAACAGCGTTGATACCGTTTTTCTGAGTGAGTGGAATACATACCGATTATCAAATCCTAAGCTATCTCTGAGCGTCTTGAAGCGCTTTCCTATTGCGTCGCCGCGCTCTCCGTTGGGGCGTATTGGTTCGCGGGTCAACAAGTAGCCGTCATTGCTGGTGGCGCATAGTCGTTTTACTAACGACGCTAGTTTAGGATGAATGGGCACATTCCTAACGCCCGCTTGGGTCTTCGCTTCGACTATCTCAAAGTATTTAACACCTTCGGCTTCCTTGATGTTCTCGACCCGTAGCTGTGCGATTTCTTCCCGACGCATCCCAGTATAAGCAGCAATGAGTATCGCATCGACAAGGTTTTGGTCAGGTCGTTTTTTCCTTTTTGCTGCGTCTATGAGGCGGATAACGTCAGCGGGTTCGAACGCCTGTCGTTGATCTGTCTTAGAGGCTTTCTTGGGCTGCATGAATTTTTGGTCTTTGAACGGATTAACTTCCTCAAAATCCAAGTACCCGACTCGTTGAAGGTAATCGTAATACCCACGACACGTTCCCATCATCGACTTAACAGTTGAAATATCGAGACCAGACTGTTCGAGGTCTACTATCCACTTAGCGACGTCGGAACGTTTAATTGGAAGACTAGGGAAGCGCTTGGCTAATCGTTCTAAATGCGTGCTTCGTTGCGACAAGGTGCGAGGTATGACTTTTAGCGTCGCCTTATATTCATCGAAATGAGCGTTCGTCACGACGTTGTTACCATAGACGATATTGTGGAACGTATTTGCAGCTTGTTGGCCTTGTTCAAGCGCTATACGCTCTAATTCGTCCGAAACGACTATTTCAAAGCCGCCAATGCCGAGTTCGTTAGCCTCATCTATGTTCGGGCGTCGTTTGTGTTCTTGATGGAACTGTCGAAGTAATAGCTCGTCTTGACGCCTTGCCTTTTCGAGGTCAGCTTTCCATTGTAAGGCTTTAGACGCTAGGCCTTCATTGCCCTTGACTCTTTCGATTTGAGATTTCCATTGCGCGACGATAGCTGCGGCTCGGTATTCAGCTTCTTTAAGGCTGTCAGTTCGCAAGCTTTGCCAAAACTCGGTTTTGTCGAAATGGTCTCGTGCGTCTTTGGGAATAGTTAAACGGGCGTAGTAAGTTTTGCCCTTGAGTACAACGTGGGATTTACCTGTCGATCCTTTCCAGCGCGTCATTAATTCATTACAAGCAATTGTTAACACTGGGGGCTATTCTAACGGGAAAAACGGTCTCCGAAAAGGGTCTCCGAAGCCTAGAAAAAGAAAAGCCCCAAGCCGTTGTTTATTAACGAATCTTAGGGCTTTCCGAGAGGTGGTGGAGCCGGGGGGATTTGAACCCCCGTCCGAAAAGCCTCGACCCTCGGTCCTACATGCTTAGTCTTGTCTATATATTAACCTTCAAAACTCGGACAGACACGATTAGTGAAGGCGAGGCCGCTTAAGTTTAACCCTTCAACCCCGGCCAGGGTTTCCGTGGCGATCTTGTGTAGGGTGACACTCAAAATCCAGGCCCACAAGAGAGCTTGGGAGAGTGCTAGCGGGCTATTATGCCGCTAGAGCGTAGTTATCGTCGTTTGCGATTACTTTAAATGCGGCTTTTTTACGAGGCCAACCGCGTCCTCGACATGCACCTCAGGCTTCTTGAATTCCGTCGAATCCTAATCGGCCCCTGAATCTTGTTCAGATGAAGTAAGGCAAGTATAGCGGAGTTTGGGGTACTAGCTCAATAGTGTTTCTAGCATATTCTTTTTTATTTTAATTACTTGGTGCTTTTCTGTTCGATTTCTGTTTACAATCATTTATATTTTGTTTCTACTTACGATTGCAATTGTAACGGAACAGCGATTAACTGTGCGTAATTCGTTGTCTGTTGCATAAAACAATAATAACAGCGTACCTAATTTAGCGTCGGAAGGTTGTGAATGTCGCTTTTTGTTTTCGATGAACAGTCTGGTCAACTGTCTCTTTCAGGTCACCCGAAAGATACAGGTTTTCCTGCCACAAGTGCTCAACTAATAGAGTTGATTGAGCAGTCTGCTTATGCTGACTTCGATATTTTGCATGCCAACGTCGGTAAACTTTTCAATCCGAGTAATGATCAAGCGAAAGACTCACTGTTAGTTGCGAAAGCAGCTGATGCGCAAATATCTGTTCGAATCGATGACAACAATATGCTCGCAGAAGCGCGTATTACCACTGCGCGTGGCGGCAAAATGATCAACATGGATCAAGCCAAAGCGACATTAGCAGCAGCAGGTGTGGTTCGTGGTATCAACCAAAGCGCATTAGACAAATTTTTAGGACAACAATTCGAGTCGCCAAGTGGTGCGACATACAATGCCATTGTGGCGCACGGTCAACGAGCTAAAGATGGTTCGGATGCTCGATTTGTTCGTTTGTGCATGACAGCGCAAGACCGTATTTTAAGCCCGCAGGAAAAAGAAGGTGGCAAGGTTGATATGCGTGACCTCGGTGCCATCATCACGGTGGTTCCGGGTACGCCATTGATGAAACGTATTCCCGCGACGCTAGGTGAAGCGGGATTCACGGTGTTTGGCGATGTGTTACAACCTAAGCCTGGCCGCGACCTTGAACTTGAAGTGTTCGATGGTACGAAGCTGGACCCCACTGATTCAAATTTATTGATTGCCGATGCGAAAGGTGTTCCTGTTGCCCTACCTCGAGGTATTCGTGTTGATGATGTGCTGTGCTATGAAAATATCGACGTTACAACGGGACATGTGGAATTTGACGGTAGCGTAATTGTCAGCGGCGATATTAAAGACGGCATGCGTGTCAAAGCGAGTGGAGATATTACGGTAATTGGTTTTGTCGAATCCGCAACACTTGAGTGTGAGGGGGCGGTTACTATTGTGTTAGGCGCGATTGGCCGTAAACGAATAGAGAATGAGGCGTTTTCTTGCGAAATTAAAGCGAAACGAACCATTTCAATTGGTTATGCGCAGTATTGCAATATCCACAGCGATCAAGACCTCTTTATTGACCGACAAGCTTTGCACTGTGATTTGAGCGCTCGACGCCTAATACGCGTGGGTAAAGGTGAAACACCGCGGGGTAAAATCATCGGCGGTCATATTTTAGATGCTTTGCGCATTGAAACGGGTGAACTGGGCGCACCATCTGGCACCAAGACTCGAATTTCGATAGCTCAAAATTGGCATACACTTCGCGAAAAACAATTGCAGTTTGTGGAATTTGAGAAAATTCTCAGTGCAAAAGCAGAGGCCGTTCGTCAAGCGAAGAAAAAAGCAGCAAAGGCTGCGCCTTCAAGCAAGCGCGACGCGTATCTGCAAAAGTTATTAAACAGTGAAAAACAGTTAGACCTCCATTTAGCTCGAAACCGCCGTAACGTGGTGCTGGTAAAACAGAAGATCAATGCGCTTTTAAAAACGAGTAGGGTGAAGGTGAATGAATTAATGCATCCAGGGGTGGAACTTAAAATAGCGCGAGATTGCAAAATGTTTTCACGAATTTACCCGCCACATTTGCTAAAACTGGATGAAGGTAAAATTACCCAGCAATTTGTAACGGGTTAAAGAAACCAAGCGTTAAGCTTGGTTTTCTTCAGAGAGTTCTTCTTCATTGTCGGCTGTATCGTTTGTCAGCGGCCATCCGCCTAAAGCTTGCCATTTATTAACGATGTAACAGAATAGTTCTGCGGTACGCTCTGTGTCATACAAGGCACTGTGCGCTTGCTTATTATCAAATTCAATCCCAGCCGCGATACACGCCTTTGCAAGCACAGTTTGCCCAAGTGCAAGACCAGCAAGCGAAGTGGTATCAAAACTCACAAATGGGTGAAATGGAGTACGTTTAATTCGGCAACGCTCGATTGCGGCATTCAGAAATCCATGATCAAACGCGGCGTTGTGTGCAACGACAACGGCCCGGCTGCATCCTGCGTCCTTCTGAGCTTTACGAACGGCTTTGCAGATCTCTTTGATTGCTTCAGTTTCTGGCACTGCGCCTCGCAACGCTGAAAATGGGTCAATTCCATTAAAGTCAATTGCAGCTTGCTCAATGTTTGCCCCTTCAAATGGTTCAACGTGAAAGTGCACCGTTTGGTCTATACTGAGTACACCGTTTTCGTCCATTTTAAGGGTGGTTGCCGCTATTTCTAGCAAGGCATCGGTATCTTTGTTAAAGCCTGCGGTTTCGACGTCGATAACAACAGGAAAGAATCCGCGAAAGCGTTTTGCAAATAACGTTTGCTCTGAATTAGTCATGACCATTTTGCGTTGCTGAGTTGAGCCGCGTATTATGTCAAAAGATGGCCTGTTTTGACCAGCCAATATTACCCCGAGTTTTTAATGTAAAGGCACGGGTATTGCATAACCTGTAACATTCAGCCGCAGAAATCGGATATTGGACGTTTTTTTGGCGGCATTGTTTTGTAAGTGAAGGTGAATAACGTGAAGTATGGTTGGCTTTTCCTCTCGATGGGGATCACAGTTACATGCAGCTTGAATGCGCATGCTGCGATGCGGCAATATTCCGCCACGGCGGACGCGTCTAATTGGACCGTGAACAAAACCAACCGATTAGCGTGTACTTTGCAGCACGAAGTGCCGTACTACGGTGATGCCATATTTTCAGCTGCGGCGAGTAAGAACAAAGATTTAACCTTTAACTTTGATATGATGGTCCGCCCTGAATCTTACGACTTTGCGGGAGTTCAATCGGTTCCGCCAGCTTGGCGTGCTGGACAGCCTGCGCGTGATTTAACAACCATGAAACTCTTGAAGAAGTTTGATGGTGAATTAGGTAACGATAGCGCGTGGGAAATGTTAACCGAGCTTGAAAAAGGGTACTTCCCAACGTTCTATTACAAAGATTGGTCGAATAAGGTGGATTACATCTCCGTTGCACTGTCTTCTGTGAATTTTAAACAGGCGTATTGGGCATTTTTGCAATGTCGTGATGGGCTACTTCCTTATAGTTTTGAAGACATCGCCTTTACGGTTATGAACTATAAGAGCGCGTCGAGTGAGTTAACCAAAGACTCGCGTAAACGCCTTGAAATGATTGGTGAATACCTGAAGAACGATCCTGAAATTGCAACTATAGAAATTGCGGCCTTTACTGACAGTTATGGTGGTCGTTCGACGAACTTAGAATTATCGAAGAAACGTGCTCGGGCGATAAAAGACTATATGGTTTCATTAGGTGTTGCTGAAACGCGTATTATGACCGATGGTTTTGGTGAAAAACGCCACATTGCGGACAACGCGACAGTCATTGGTCGAGGTAAAAACCGCCGCGTAGTGATCCAACTGGCACGGCAGTAACTTTTTCTAAAGGCATTCAAACCCCTTTCTTTAACTCGTTGGTAAGGATTCAAAACGTCCACGCCAACGAGTTTTACCCGAAATCTATCGTTCTTTTCTAAGCAGACCACGGATCACAAAACGGGCAGGGTGAAGGCCTTCGTTTAGTCGCTCAGATAAAGGTCTTGGTTCATCCAGTAAACAAGAAACATAATGCTCTGCGAGTAGCGGCGCACTGCATAGTCCTCGGGCGCCAAATCCAGTAAAGACGTGAAGCCCTTCATGTGGCCTTTCGAGCTGAGCAAAATCATAATGTTTGCCTTTGCGAAGATTACCAAATGCGTGATCGTAGCGACTTTCATCTATTACCTCACCGAGCATGGGAAGGTGGTCAGAGAAACAGCAGCGAACGGCCGATTTAGCGCCAGTGATTTCCCCAAGGGTTTGATACCACGGTTGGTCGCCATAAAAACGAGCCAACTGCGCTTGATTAATTTGGTTGTCCTCGTTAGTGACCGCACGCGACTTTGTGTTTTTATCAAAGGTTGCGCCCATGCAGTGTTCGCCCTGATGAGCAGGTGTAAAGTACCCTTTATGGCAAAGCACGGTGTTAAGTTTCATCGAATTGTTTGAGGCTTGAATGTGTGAAACCTGACCTCGCACGCCGTGAAGAGGCAGCGCAGAGGTTTGTGTAAACCCATCACTGTGTTCGCCTGCGCTGACAAATACGTCTGAAAATGGTCCGAATATCTCGGAGCCAGTATGCAATAACCAGCCACTGTCGGTAGGTTCAATATTCAATATTTTGCAGTTAAAATGGGTGTCCATTGATTTTAATGACGCCGCTTTCGCACTCACTGCTTGCGTTAATTCAGGTGGACTTACCCAACCGGCTTGCTCGATAAACAATCCGCTGTGGCCCGTAGGAAGGCCTGCAATTTGGTCAGCTTCCTGTTCGTCTAGTTTACGCAGTAATGCGTCAGGCCAAGTCGCTTTGTCCATAATGTTGGTTTGGCGCTCGGCCACTGTTTGACTAATCGCCTGGATCAATACACCACACCATTGATGTGCGTAATCAAACCCTTCATTCAAGAGTTGTTGGTACAGTCGTTTGGCGTATAGGAAGCTATGCGCATACATTTCACTTTGAACGGTAAAATCGGCCTGTAGATGCGGGTAAACAGCACCTTGACGATTGTGCGATGCCCCCATTGCAAATTCGTTATCCGCGCAAAATACTGACACGGATCTCCCTCGCTTAGCCAACGCAAAGCTTAGTGACGCGCTGGCGATCCCGCCACCGATGATGGCAACTCGGTCCAGCGTGCGCGGCGCATGAGTAAAATACACTTTTTCATGCTTGGCATCAGTGACGTTGTTAAGCTCACCTGTGAGCATTTCCCGTTTTCGACCATAGCCTTTAGATTTGACCATGTTAAAACCAGCGTCGATGAGGCCTCGACGAACAAACCCCGCAGCAGTAAACGTCGCCACTGTCGCACCTTTACGACTTATGTTTGCCATTTCATCAAACAATGATTGTTGCCACATTTCAGGGTTTTTACTTGGTGCAAATCCATCTAAAAACCAAGCATCAACAATTCCTCGGTCGCTGTAGCTCATTTGCGGTAAACTTTCTTGAACGTCTCCAAACCATAGGTCAAGGACAACATTACCATTGTCAAAGACTAAGCGATGGCAACCTTTTAAGGCCATTGGATATTGACTGCATAGCTGTTTTGCGTAATGTGCAACAGTAGGCCAAGCTGAAAGGGCTTTTTCCAAGTCTGCCTGATTGATGGGAAATTTCTCAAATGAGACGAAATGGAGTCGTTTAACTTTTCTTGTGTCGCGAAGTGCATCGAACTGTTGCCACGCGTTTAAAAAGTTTAATCCAGTTCCAAAACCAGTTTCTGCAATAACAAAATGCTCACGGTCATGGTTTTGTAACCGCTCATCGATACGATTTTGAATGAAGAAGACGTAATGTGATTCTTTGAGGCCGTCGTCGTTGCTGAAATACACGTCGTCAAATGCATCGGCGACCGGAGTACCTAGTTCATTAAAATGTATTTTGGCGTTTTGGATCATTAGCGGACTTCAGATCAAAGAATTTTGACTATTTTACGAGTTTTCTTTGCTTTAGTCCGTTGTTATTTATAAATTTGATTTCAGTTTACGTGTGTACGCTGGAAAGCTGACCACTTTGCATTAAGTTTCAGCGTAAAATAATTGCAATTTTGTATAGTTCTAAGGGAATTCCCATGAGAAGAGCCGTAATTACGGGTATCGGTGTAGTATCAAGCATCGGTAACAACAAGCATGAAGTATTAGAATCATTAAAAGCAGGTAAAAGCGGTATCGCTCACAACGAAGAGTTTGTTGAGTACAATTTACGTAGCACGGTATCAGGTAAAATTGATATCGATGTAAAAGAATTAGTAGACCGTAAAGCATTCCGTTTTATGGGTGACGCTGCTGCTTACTCGTATATTTCAATGCAGCAAGCAATTGAAGATTCAGGTTTGACGGAAGAGCAAGTGTCAAATGAGCGTACGGGCCTTATCGTGGGTTCAGGTGGCGGTTCTTCTAAATATCAAGTTGAAGCGGCAGACATTCTACGCGAAAAAGGCGTAAAGAAAGTTGGTCCTTACATGGTGCCTCGTACAATGGCGAGCACGACGTCAGCGTGTTTGGCAACACCATTTAAAATCAAAGGTGTGAACTATTCAATTAGTTCAGCGTGCGCAACGTCAGCACACTGTATTGGTAATGCGGTTGAGCAAATTCAACTTGGCAAGCAAGACGTGATTTTCGCAGGTGGTGGTGAAGAGCTTCACTGGACATTGGCGATGGAATTCGACGCGATGGGCGCACTTTCAACAAAGTACAATGAAACGCCAGAAAAGGCATCTCGTACTTATGACGCAAACCGTGATGGTTTTGTTATCTCTGGTGGCGGCGGTATCGTTGTTGTTGAAGAGCTTGAGCATGCCTTGGCGCGTGGTGCACACATTTATGCCGAAATCGTTGGTTACGGTGCAACCTCTGACGGTTATGACATGGTTGCACCATCAGGTGAAGGTGCGGTGCGTTGTATGAAACAAGCACTGGCGGGTGTACAAGGTAAAGTTGATTACCTAAATACACACGGCACATCAACACCAGTTGGAGACGTAAAAGAATTAGGCGCTATCAAAGAGCTATTCGGCAATGACTCACCAGCAATTAGCGCGACTAAAGCGATGACAGGTCACGCGTTAGGTGCAGCGGGTGTACATGAAGCGATTTTCTCATTACTTATGCTAGAAAATAACTTCGTTGCGCCTTCAATTAATATTGAAGAGTTAGATGCAGAAGCGCAGGGCTTGGACATCGTCACAGAACGTCGAGATACGGAACTGAATATTGTTATGTCAAACAGCTTCGGGTTTGGCGGCACAAATGCAACGCTAGTAATGCAAAAGTACAAAGGTTAATTGAGTCCAGCCTTTGAGTAAAAACCGAGCCTAGCTCGGTTTTTTGTTTTCTAAGACTTTAAGACGTGGGGAGCGGCTCTACTTTAAAATAAGTAAATGTTCTACATACTCGAAAAATCAAACCGAGATAAAAATCAATATAAGCGCAAAAGTTGATTAAAGTTAGTAAGTTGGCAAGAGACAAGGTTTGCAGAAATAAATAATATTATTGCAAATAATAATGAGAATAGTTTGCAATAAAATTTATGAAAAGTTAGGATGCGTCCAAATTCGGAACTCTATTTGGCGATTTGGGACCTACTATGCGCTTACTTTCTACCTCTTTGTCTTTACTCTCTTTATGTATATCAGCATCTCTTTATGCAAGTGAAACTAAAGCACCTCAAGAGCAATCTCTTGAACGTATTATTGTCACAGGATCGCGTGTTGCTGAAAGCATGGACGAGGTACCAGCTTCAATCACCATCATTACCCAGCAAGCGCTACAAGAACAGTTAAAAATCAATCCAGAATTACAAAGTATACTAGGTGCTTTGGTGCCAGGCATGGCTGCAGACACGGGTTCTTCAAGTAACTCATCACAAACCCTCCGAGGCCGAAACCCATTGGTTATGATTGACGGCGTTCCTCAGTCAACACCTTTGCGCAACGGGGCACTCGACATTAGAACAATTGACCCAAGTGCGATAGCGAGGATTGAAGTTATAAAAGGCGCAACGTCGATTTATGGAAATGGTGCGGCAGGAGGGATTATTAATTTCATCACCAAAAAATCACAAAGTGGTGCGCCTGTGAATGGTGAAGTAAACGTCAGCAGTCGTTTTAGCGCCGTTAAGTTAGAAGAATCTGCAGGTGCTCGGTTCTCCGGGGCGGTAGATGGTACTTTAGACAAATTTAATTACTTGTTTGTGGCGAGCTATGAAGAAAATGGCGTTCAACGTGACGCAGAAGGTGACATCCTTGGTTTGCAATATGGCTTGTCTGATTCTGTAACCGAAAACTATTTCACTAAGCTTGGTTATGACATCGATGCGGATAAATCGCTGAGTGTGAGTTACAACTTTTATCGCTCACAGCAAAAAACGGATCTTGGTGATGTGGTCAATGATATCAATACCGGTACAAAAACTTACGCGATTCACGTGCCGAAAGCCTTACAAAAACAAGGTAAACCGCAAGGTCCTGATGGCAATGAAAACGTCTCAATAAAATACATCGATAACGCTATTTTTGGTGACACGCAACTTACCGTTGACTTGTACTCACAGAAAATCGAAAACGTTTTCTTCTATTCACCTCGACTCGCAAATCCCGACTTAGGGCTAGACGGTGGGCAATCGATCATTCGGTCAGAGAAATCAGGCCTACGCTCAACGTTTAACACGCAATTGACGTTTTCAAATACGGAGGCAACCTTCATCTATGGTGTCGACCTTCTCAACGACACGACTTCACAACCTTTGGTAGATGGGCGTGTTTGGGTGCCAGAAATGGACATGCAAAGTGCAGCGGGCTTTTTGCAAACTAAATGGGTCTTCAATAATGATTTTATTGTCAAAGCGGGCGTACGAAACGAGCGCATCGACTTAGAAGTTGATGACTATTCAACGTTGAAGTTATGTACGTCAGCGACACAGTGTTCAACTGCGGTAGATGTCAAAGGCGACACCTTAGAATATCGCGCGACAACCTATAATCTGGGCATTAAGTACAATTGGAGTGAGGCGTTTAGCCCGTTTGTAAGCATGTCACAAGGCGCCGACATTTCTGATTTGGGATTATTGTTGAGAGCCGCAACAGTGTCGGATATTGCGGATATCCAAACGGAAGCCGCAATTATTGATAATTATGAAATGGGATTTAGGTCACAGTTTGAATCGACACGCTTTGAATTCGCAGCATTTCGAAGTTTGTCAGAATTAGGGACGTCGAATAAGCTCAATCCGCAAACGGGTGTCTACGAACCTTTGCGTGCTCCACAGCGTATTTGGGGCTACGAAGCGGTGATAAGTCATGACTTCTCGCGTGCTTTGCAAATGACAGCAAGTTATAGCTTTGTAGAAGGGAAGCAAACGAGTACAGATACCTACCTAGGTTCGCGTCAAATCAATGCACCGAAGGGGACCGTAAACGTGAAGTGGCGAGCGACTGATCGATTAATCGTGAATGTTGACGGTATTTACGTGGGTGATAGAAAACGTTTTGATCCGGATGCATCAGGTAAATATGGCGCGGATCAAGGGCCAGTGGACAGCTATTTCGTCGTAAATCTAAATAGTAACTATCAGTTCACGCCTAAATTATCAGGCTATGTTGGTATTCAGAATCTACTCAATTTAGATTATTACCCGTCTCGTTCGCAATCCTACGCTTATGGCAGTTATAACGTTAAAGGTCTTGGCACAACGGTCAATCTAGGCGTGCAATTTAAGCTCTAATGTACTCGCGATAAGCGCTGCATCTCCCTTTGACGAAGGAAAGGTAAAATCAATGCATTTTACAATTCCTTCGCATCTTTCCTGCCAAAACGCGTGGGATCAGTTACAATAGCGACCCACATAACCCCAATTAAATTCAAAGAGTTTGTAATGAAAATCCTTGCGGATCAAAATATGCCGTTGGTGGAGGAGTATTTCTCAGATATTGGCAATGTTGTACGCTTTGATGGCAGGAACTTAAGTCCTGAAGCGGTCCGAGATGCGGATGTGCTTTTGGTTCGCTCTGTCACGCCAGTGAATGCTGAATTACTAAAGCAAGCAGTAAAGTTGAAATTTGTTGGCACCGCAACGATAGGGATTGACCATGTCGATACCGAACTCTTATCTCAGCGCCAAATCGCTTTTTCGAGTGCGCCGGGATGCAACGCCATTGCCGTTGCTGAATACGTAATTAGTACCTTGTTTGCCTTTTCCCAAGAACTAAATGAGCCACTTTCAGGCAAGAAAATCGGTATCATAGGACTGGGAAATATTGGTGAATGTTTACGACATAAGCTGGCTGCGCTTGATGTTGAATTGCTGCTCTGTGACCCTGTTCGTCATGAGCAAGGTTCGCTTGATGAACACATCGACATTGATACGTTGCTTACCGAAGCCGATATTATTACTTGTCATGTGCCATTGGTTAAAACCGGAGCGCACGCGACGAAACATTTGCTCAGTGAAAAGCGGTTGGCAAAATTAAAACCAGGCACAATTGTAGTGAATGCGAGCCGAGGCGATGTCATCGACAACCAAGCTTTATTGCATTTGATGCAGCGTGGGTTGGGGCTTGAGCTCGCGCTAGATGTTTGGGAAAATGAACCTAATATTGCGTTAGATTTACTTCCTTTCGTTCGCTTTGCATCTGTGCATATTGCGGGTCATACGTTAGAAGGCAAAGCCCGAGGCACAGAGATGCTGTATCAAGCGCTCAGTCGTCTTGTAGGCTTTCAGCCGGATAAAACGCTCACCCAGTTTTTACCGAATCCAGCATTGGATAAATGTACCATTTCGAACGAGTTTGAAATGACGGATTTAGGTCGACTGGTTCATTTAATCTATGACGTACGTCGAGATGATGGCTTGCTAAGACGAAATATCACGACAAAAGGTTTTGACTATCTGCGTAAAAACTACCCTGTGCGTAGAGAATTTAGCACGTTAGCGGTAGAATGTAATACATTGCAAGCGTCTACATTGGCGCAGTTGGGCTTTACGACACGCCCTATTTGAAAAGAGGATTACCATGTCGCAGAAATTTAATGTTGCGGTTGTAGGCGCTACAGGTCTTGTAGGTCGCCAAATGATTGAAATTTTGGAAGAGCGTAACTTCCCAGTTGATACGTTATATCCGCTTGCGAGTAGCCGCAGTGCAGGTGAAGACGTGGATTTTAAGGGAAGCAAAATTACCGTAATTGACGTTGAAGAATTTGACTTTGCGAATGCGCATATTGCCCTGTTTTCGGCAGGTGGTAGTGTGTCTGAAAAATACGCACCAATCGCTGCAGAAGCGGGTTGTGTGGTGATCGATAACACCTCACATTTTCGTTATGACTATGATGTGCCACTTGTTGTGCCAGAAGTTAACCGTGAAGCACTGGCTGATTTTCGCAATCGCAACATCATTGCTAATCCAAACTGTTCAACTATCCAAATGCTCGTAGCGCTTAAGCCAATTCATGACGCTTACGGTATTGATAGAATCAACGTAACAACGTATCAGTCGGTATCGGGTGCAGGCAAAGAAGCCGTTGAAGAATTAGTGCGTCAAACGGCCAACTTAATGAATGGTCGCCCAATGGAAAACGAGATTTTCCCAAAGCAAATCGCGTTTAACGTTATCCCGCAAATCGATGCGTTTCAAGAAAATGGCTACACCAAAGAAGAAATGAAAATGGTGTGGGAAACGCAGAAGATTTTTGGCGATAGCACGATTATGGTTAACCCAACAGCCGTTCGCGTCCCTGTGTTTTATGGTCACTCAGAAGCGATACATCTTGAAACGCGCATGCCGTTTGACTTACAACACGTAAAAGACTTGCTGCGTGACGCGCCGGGCGTTGAGTTGATTGAAGATGAGCAAGATTATCCTACCGCTGTCTCGGATGCGAGTGGCAACGACAATGTGTTTGTTGGTCGTGTTCGTCAGGATATTTCACATCCAAATGGATTAAATCTATGGATTGTGTCTGATAACATTCGTAAAGGTGCGGCGACGAATAGCGTACAAATCGCAGAAGCGTTAATTGAGTCATACCTTTAAAACTGACTATTCGTGCGGTTTTTTGCCGCACGAATTCTCCATTTCCGCGTTTTATGATCTATTCTCATTTTATTGCAAAGTTGGTATTTAAATTTGCTCCTACTTTGTTCCTATAAGCATGTTAATTTTCAATATCTTGCAATGGATATTCCGGCCTTTCTGGTTTATAGTTTGGATGTGGAATAGAGCTTGCTTAATAAAATTATAAGATACCACGTGACGAACTGTTGACGTGGTAGTAGTTTGAAATATTATCGCTCGCTTTTTTGGCGGGTATGACTTTAAGGGATCAGCATGCGCGGTTTAGCCTTATTTTGTATTTTAGCGTCTGCATTGCTTGTCACTCCAGTCCATCCTGAAGAGGGAACGCCTCTGCGAGTGCTCAAGGGAGTTGACTACGGGATGCAAGGGCGTGCGATTGGCCCAATTAAGCCAACCGATACGTTATGGCGGATTGCTGCCAAAGTGCGGCCGGACGAGTCTGTCTCCATTTATCAGGTGATGGTGGCGCTTTATGAAAAAAATCCGGATTCCTTTTTAGATCAAAATCTCAACCATATGCGCAGTGGCGCGTACCTCCAAATTCCTTCAATGGGTGAAGTCCGTAAGGTTAACCCGATTTTTGCCCGTCAGCGCTCAGAACAAGATGACCATTTATGGGATCTCAAAAAGAGTGGCATGTTAGATGAAAACACCATTGAAGAGGCAAAGAAAAAAGTAACTCAAGCGCGCAAAGTGGACGTTGATGCGGCTAAGCAAGAATTGGAAGATGCGATTAAAAATATTCGCATTGAACAAGATGCACGTTTGGTTGAATTACAAAATGAATTTAAAACGTCAGTAAAAAGCGTAGAAGAAATACTTCAAGAGAACAACAAACTAAAAAAACAACTTGGAAGTATTTCAAAAGAAATAGAAACCGTTCGCCAACAGCTTGGTCAAGACAGTGATATTCAAAGACAGTTGCAAGCCGTTATCGACCAGCAACGCGAACTAATCGCACAACAAGAAGCAAAAAAAAAACAAGCGAGTGAATTCCAATTTGACCTCTCCTCACCACTCGCCATAACTCTGCTTGCGACTATACCAAGTCTTTTAGCCCTTATTGGCTTTGTGTTTTTCTTACGTAAACGCAAATCCAAAACGGCTCATTCCGATGATGACGATGATTTCTTACCTAAATCCCCAAGTAAAAAAGATGATTTAGACCCTCTAGACTTAGGTCCAATCGGTGCAGCGACTGCTGCTGGCATGGCAACAGGCGCTGCAGTTGCGTCTGATGATGATCTCAGCGTTCAACTTGATGACGACATGTTGCCTGAAGATGACATCATGTTTGATGACCTTGAGGAAGATGCATTTGAAGATTCGAATAGTGTTCTAGACAACGACGAACTAGACAGTTTGCTTTCGGAAGACATTGCGTTTGATGACGAAATTGGCGACATCGACGCTCTCGATACTGGTGACGATTTAGATGACTTCTTACAACAAAACTTTGACGGCGACGCGATTGATGAAATCGATCTAGATGTTGAGTCTGCGGGAGATGGTGGTGATATTCTCAGTGCAGATGATATTGACGATTTGTTTAAAGAAGTAGCAGGCTCCGACGACGAGCTTGATCTTTCAGACGACAATACACTGGATGTCAGTGATGATGCACTAGCCGCATTGAGTGAAGAATTAGCAACCGACACGCACAATGATGTAGATGTTGATATTGATTCTTTGCTTGAAAATAATGCCCCCGTCCAAGAGGACGAAGAGTTTGATTTAGACGACATTGACAGTCTCATTGATTCGGCAAATCTCGAAAAGGAGTCTAGTTCTGAAGGAAACGAAATTACAGACGAGGCCGATGACTTAGATGATTTGTTGGATGAAGATGATTTACTCGACGAAGTCGATGATATCGATTCACTCTTAGATGAAGTTCAAGACGAGAAAAGCAATGCCCCCGTCGATGCGGACGACATTGATGCACTTTTAGATGCGAATATTGATTTAGACGATCCCTCTGAATCAACGGATGAACTTGCCGAAGAACCATTCGACCTTGATGACATTGATAGTTTGTTGGATGACGTGCAAGACACGCAAGATACGATTGCGGTTGCCGATTCAGATGAGTTACTCGCTGAAGAACCGTTGACTGAAGATGCAAGTCTCGATGACATTAACGCGCTATTAGATGAAGAGTCTGATTTAGGCGAATTGTCTGAAGAATCACTTTCTGAAGATACAGAGTTAGCTGACATAGATGCTTTGTTGGAAGAAGAAGCTCGAACTCGACGACCTTGATGCACTGCTGGACGAAGAACCAGCAGAAGACTTACTGTCAGAAGATAGTCTTTCCGAAGAGCCAGAGCTAGACGACCTTGATGCGCTTCTGGAAGAAGAACCAGCAGAAGAGGCTTTGTCAGAAGACGGTCTTTTAGAAGAGCCAGAGCTCGATGACCTTGATGCGCTTCTGGAAGAAGAACCAGAAGAAGACGCTTTGTCAGAAGACAGTCTTTCTGAAGAGCCAGAGCTAGACGACCTTGATGCGCTTCTGGAAGAACAACCACCAGAAGACTTACTGTCAGAAGACAGTCTTTCCGAAGAGCCTGAGCTAGACGACCTTGATGCGCTTCTGGAAGAAGAACCAGCAGAAGATGCACTGTCAGAAGACAGTCTTTCTGAAGAGCCAGAGACTCGATGACCTTGATGCACTGCTGGACGAAGAACCAGCAGAAGACTTACTGTCAGAAGATAGTCTTTCTGAAGATCCAGAGTTAGACGACCTTGATGCGCTTCTGGAAGAAGAACCAGAAGAAGACGCTTTGTTAGAAGACAGTCTTTCTGAAGATCCAGAGACTCGATGACCTTGATGCGCTTCTGGACGAAGAACCAGAAGAAGACGCTTTGTCAGAAGACAGTCTTTCTGAAGAGCCAGAGACTCGATGACCTTGATGCGCTTCTGGAAGAAGAACCAGAAGAAGACGTACTGTCAGAAGACGGTCTTTTAGAAGATCCAGAGACTCGAAGACCTTGATGCACTGCTGGAAGAAGAACCAGCAGAAGAGGCTTTGTCAGAAGACAGTCTTTCTGAAGAGCCAGAGACTCGATGACCTTGATGCGCTTCTGGAGGAAGAACCAGCAGAAGACGTACTGTCAGAAGACGGTCTTTTAGAAGATCCAGAACTCGATGACCTTGATACGCTTCTGGAAGAAGAACCAGAAGAAGACGTACTGTCAGAAGACTGTCTTTCTGAAGAGCCAGAGACTCGACGACCTTGATGCGCTTCTGGAAGAAGACCCTGCAGAAGACGCTTTGTCAGAAGACAGTCTTTCTGAAGAATTTGAGCCACAGATTGGTGATTTGGCATCTCTGCAAGATGTCTTGGATGATACGCAATTTGGTGATTTGAATGACGTTGCAGAAACACCAAAATCATCAGAACAATCTGAGATTGATCCTTTTGAAGATAATGCACCGGATGAAGCTGAGTTAATTGATGGAGATGATTTACTCGCACAGCTAGATGGCGAAAGTAGTCAAGAAGATGACCTGCAGGAGCAGGCGTTAGGTGACTTTAAAAATGTTGATCAACTTTTAAATGAACTCCAAGCAACGGAAGACGAATTAGCTCCAAAGCAGCCACAATGGCATGACCCACTTGATGACGATGTCGAGGAAGTCGACATCGATCTTGGTGATGATCCGCTGGTGGACGAAATCGACCTAACGTCAGAAGACGAGACATTAGAAGATGTCGTAACACCAAGTGCCGAACTTGAAGAGTACCCCGAATTAGCTTTTGATGGTGACGATAACGAGGTTTCTTCGGAGCTTGATGATGCATTCGGATCCGAAATTGATCTCGACGGCGATACGGATACATTGTCTGTAGATGTAAATGAACAAGCTCAAAATGATGAAAATGAGTTTGATTTAGATGCGGAGCTAAACTCCGATGCGTTTACTGATGAGGGAATGCCACTCGACGATGCGGAAGCATTTTCACTTGAAGACGAGTTGGAGGATAAACTCGAAACGACAAGTGATGCCGCCACGGTTGAGGCTGAGTCAGAAGAAAATACAGACGCGGAAACGTTGCTTGAAGACGAGTTGGACGGTGAACTTGAAACGACAAGTGATGCTGCGACTGTTGAGGCTGAGTCAGTAGAAGACACAGACGCGGAAACGCTGCTTGACGACAAGTCGGCGCTCGATGCCGAGCTAAACTCGGATGCGTTTACTGATGAGGCCATGACGCTCGAAAATGCGGAAGCATTTTCACTTGAAGACGAGTTGGACGACGAACTCGAAACGACAAGTGATGTCGCGACTATTGAGGCTGAGTCAGAAGAAAATACAGACACGGAAACGCTGCTTGACGACGAGTCGGCGCTCGATGCTGAGCTAAACTCGGATGCGTTTACTGATGAGGCCATGACGCTCGAAAATGCGGAAGAATTTTCACTTGAAGACGAGTTGGACGATGAACTCGAAACGACAAGTGATGCTGCGACTGTTGAGGCTGAGTCAGAAGAAAATACAGACGCGGAAACGCTGCTTGACGACGAGTCGGCGCTCGATGCTGAGCTAAACTCGGATGCGTTTACTGATGAGGCCATGACGCTCGAAAATGCAGAAGAATTTTCACTTGAAGACGAGTTGGACGATGAACTCGAAACGACAAGTGATGCTGCGACTGTTGAGGCCGAGTCATCAGAAGACACAGACGCAGAAACCCTGCTTGACGACGAGTCGGCGCTCGATGCGGGGCTAAACACCGATGCGTTTACTGATGATGCAATGACGCTCGAAGACGCGGAAGCGTTTTCACTTGAAGACGAGTTGGACGACGAACTCGAAGCGACAAGTGATGCCGCCACGGTTGAGGCTGAGTCAGAAGAAGATACAGACGCGGAAGAATTTTCATTTGAAGAAGAATTGGACGACGAATTCGAAGTCACTGCGGATGACAACGTTCTAGATGATAGTGCGTTTGATTTAGACGCTGAGCTTAACTCAAGTGATTTCAATGATGACAAGCTGAGTCTCGACGATTTTGAAGATGAGTTAGAGATTTCGAGTGGCGTAGAAGAAGATTTAGAAGATGAACTTAATTCATCTCAATTCGATGAGGCAAATTTTGTACAAGACGATGAGCCTAAACAATCTGATAATTCAGAAAGAACGCCAGAAGCCTTTTTGGCTGAATTGGATGACGCGTTAGGTCAGGTTGAAGAGTTTGATGAAGAGGCAGAAAACGACGAGGAAACGGTTCAACCAGACATTGAGAAACCACCTCTTGTTGATGAACAGGCTATTGAAGATGAATTCATGGCTGACTTCACACAAACTGACTTCGACGCGTTATTGAATGAG
This sequence comes from Pseudoalteromonas xiamenensis, assembly GCF_017638925.1. Lineage (NCBI taxonomy): Bacteria > Pseudomonadati > Pseudomonadota > Gammaproteobacteria > Alteromonadales > Pseudoalteromonadaceae > Pseudoalteromonas > Pseudoalteromonas xiamenensis. The sequence continues at coordinate 731,570 of NZ_CP072133.1, read as the reverse complement.
CTTGCAGAGCCAGAACCTTTGGATCCCGATGAGGATCAGCTGCACGTCGACTTTGATGCCTTGTTGGCTGATGAAGATATTCAAGACGTGGAGATATCTACAGAAGGTCAGGCTATCGCGTCTGAGGATTTCGTTGATATTGAGTCATTGCTTGAACAAAGTGATGATGCAGAGCTGGAAAACGAGCCATACGAAGAAATCAATATGGATGTTGGTTTAGGCGATTTTGAAGAGTTTTTAGCTGGCGAAAATGCAGTAGATGTAGATGCTGAAGAAGGCGGTTTTTCAGCCAAACTGGATCTTGCTCGAGCTTATTTAGAAATCGGCGATTTAGAATCGGCTGCACAAAGCATTCAAGATGTTTTAGACAACGGTCCTGATAGCTTGACAGCAGAAGCGGAGCAGTTGCTACTTAGAACGAAATAACGCGTTATATAAGCTGAAAATAGATTAAAGGGCTGCGTTTGCAGCCCTTAGCTTTTAATATTAAGTAATATTTCTTACAATGCGCCACAGTTTAATCAGTACAGAGTCAGAATAATGCGTTTTGCGTTAGGCATAGAATATCAAGGTGAGCGCTACAGTGGTTGGCAACGCCAGAACCACGTAAATAGTGTGCAACAAGAAATTGAAAAGGTGCTGTCTAAAATCAGTGACCACCCTGTCGAGATTTTTTGTGCAGGACGAACGGATGCGGGTGTGCACGCAACGGGGCAGGTCATTCACTTTGACACGCACAACCCGCGTGATTTAAAGGCCTATGCACTCGGCGCAAACTCACAACTGCCTGATGATATTGCTGTCCGCTTTGCGACGGTGGTAAATGAAGACTTCCACGCTCGTTTTAGTGCAACGGCAAGACGTTATCGTTATGTCATTTTGAACCATGCATACCGTCCTGCAATTTTGCGTTCAGGTATTACCCACCATTACCCAAAGCTCGATGCAGAAAAAATGCACATTGCAGCGCAACACTTACTTGGTGAGCAAGATTTTAGCTCATTTCGCGCTGTGCATTGCCAATCGCATACGCCATTTCGAAATATTCACCATGTCGATATTAGCCGTACTGGTGATTTTATTGTTATCGATATTAAGGCAAACGCATTTTTACACCACATGGTGAGGAATATCACAGGAACATTACTTGATATTGGGTCGGGACGTTTACCTGTTGAGTGGATGCCTGAGTTATTGGCTTTAAAGGACCGCACCAAAGCGAGCGCAACCGCAAAAGCGAATGGCCTTTATCTCGTTGATGTAGATTATCCAGCTGAATTTGGGATCCCTAAACAGCCTTTAGGACCATTGTTTTTACCTGATAAAACAATAGGCTAGATTATCGGCGAATTTAAATTCATCGGTGCTGCAATGAAACATACAGCGTTGAGTCACTGCACTAGATGAGAGAAGCGAGTAAACGCAGAGTCTAGCCATACTAAACCGACCAGTTTTTTCTATTAACTGAAGTAAATCCATGATTTAATGGCTGCAGTTTGTCTGCTGTATGTAGACCTTGACACAGATTTAAGCACGAGAGAGTTGCAAATGAGTTGGTTAGAAAAGATCTTACCTAAGACTTCAAAGTCATCGACAAAGAAAGAGATCCCGGAAGGTGTTTGGGCTAAGTGTGGTGATTGTGATGCAATCCTATACAAAGCAGAGCTTGAAAAAGCGTTAAACGTTTGCCCAAAGTGCGATCATCACATGCGTTTAAGTGGTCGTAAGCGTCTTGAGTATTTCTTAGATGATGCGGGCCGCCAAGAACTTGGTGTACAACATGAACCACAAGACGTGCTGAAGTTTAAAGACTCTAAAAAGTATTCAGATCGTATTGTTCAAGCTCAAAAAGCCAGTGGTGAAAAAGACGCACTTGTTGCAATGAAAGGCAGCTTGAAAGGTATCCCTGTAGCAGCTGTGGCCTTTGAATTTAACTTCATGGGCGGTTCAATGGCTTCAGTAGTTGGTGCTCGTTTCGTTGATGCAGTAAATGAATGTCTTGAGCATAACATGCCGTTAATTTGTTTTTCTGCGTCAGGTGGTGCACGTATGCAAGAAGCGCTTATGTCGCTTATGCAGATGGCGAAAACCAGCGCTGCATTGGCAAAAATGAGTGAGCGTGGTTTACCGTTCATTTCAGTACTGACTGACCCTACAATGGGCGGTGTATCTGCATCGTTAGCGATGCTTGGTGATATCAACGTTGCGGAACCAAAAGCACTAATCGGCTTTGCGGGTCCTCGTGTTATCGAACAAACAGTACGAGAGAAATTACCTGAAGGCTTCCAACGTAGTGAATTCTTATTGGAACACGGCGCAATCGACATGATTATTGACCGTCGCGAAATGCGTGACAACCTTGCTCGTATCGTTGCAAAGTTCATGAACTTGCCTTCTACAGAACAAGAGCATAGAGTAGCGTAAATTTTTTACGGAAGCTTTGTGCTGATATGCTAAATTCAATTCCAAGCCAATCTTCTTCACTGCAAGATTGGCTTTCTTATTTAGAACGAATTCATCCTAAAACCATTGATATGGGTCTCGAACGTGTAGCGAAAGTTGCACAGTCACTGGGCTATATTGATTCACCAAGTAAAATCATTCTTGTCGCTGGTACAAATGGTAAAGGAACGACGTGTCGTTTACTTGAAGCGCTTTTACTGGAACAAGGCTATTCTGTTGGCACATACGCGTCTCCGCATTTGGTTCGCTACAATGAGCGAGTACGTATCAACGGACAAGATCTAGACGACCAATATCACATTGACGCATTCAACGAAATCGAGCAAGGCCGAGGCGAGATATCCTTGTCCTATTTTGAATATGGAACGTTGGGTGGGTTGTCTATTTTTAAGCGTTTTGCTGTTGATTATATTGTCCTAGAGGTAGGACTGGGCGGACGTTATGATGCCACTAATATTGTTAATCCATTTGCGACAGTAATTACGACGATTGATTTAGACCATAAAGATTTTCTTGGGGATACTCGAGAAAAAGTAGGTTACGAAAAAGCGGGCATTTTTAGAAAAGGGATCCCTGCGATTGTAGGGGATTTAAACATTCCTCAAACGGTGACTGATTATGGTAATGAAATACAAGCTGATCTCATCCTGAGTGGCACGGATTTCGAATTTATTCAGAAAGAATCGTCGTTTATTTGGAAGTATCAAACACAGGCTTGGGAATTTGACCTCCCAGCTATTCCTGCGCAAAACGCAGCAACGGCGTTTACGGTATTAGCGACACTAGGATTGTTGCCTGACGAAGCAACAGCGCGACGAGTGCTGAAAGAATTGCAGGTAGAAGGGCGATTTCAACGTTTGAGTGAACAACCGTTGGTATATACGGATGTCGCGCATAACCCGGAATCTGCGCGTTACCTTGCTGGAAAGCTTCGAGAGTTTTCAAACAAAGGCTTTAAAATCCATGCATTAGTCGCTATGCTTTCCGACAAAGACAAAACTAACGCTATTTTACCGTTAGTCGATGTCGTGAATCGTTGGACCGTAGCTAAACTGGAAGGGCCAAGAACAGAGCCTGCAAAAGTATTAGCGGATTTGTTGCAACAGCACACAAGTCAGGCCGTGTCGGAAGCAGATAGTGTTACAGATGCTTTGAAGAATATTCTTCCAACGATGAATAATGATGACCTTCTGATCGTATTTGGGTCATTTTATACGGTGGCAGACGCTATCGAGTATTGGCAGTAAAAAGAGGAAAGTAGGTGAATTCGTCGTTTGTTAACCGATTAGTAGGGACGAGTATTGTTGTAGTAGCAGCAATCGTTTTTATTCCAAATATTTTGGATGGCGAGAAAGTTCATCACAAAGAGTCGTTTCCTACTATCCCAGAGCGTCCTGAATTCACCACGATTGATTTACAAGCCGAAGTTAATGCCAAAGTCGATGTGGCGGAGCGTCCATCTGAAGATGTGATTGAAAATGAGCAGGCATTGGACGAAGACAATGCCTCTTATCAAGCTGCTCTGGCCGATGAATCAAGCTCAGTTGATACGAATGGTCCATCTTCAGCTGAACCTAAGCACGATAATGTCGAAATAGCAGAACAGCCTATTGTCAAAACCGAAGTAGCAAAAGTTGAAAAGCCAGTTGTCGAAGTAACCGCTGTGGCGAAAAAACGTAATCCTAATCTAGATAAAACGGCGTACGTCATTCAACTTGGTAGTTTCTCGCACAAAGCAAACGTAGACGCGCTAGTCGAGAAGTTAAAGAAAGCAGGTTTTGATACATTTACCCGTCCGGTTAAAACGCCTAACGGAACACTGACAAAAGTGTTTGTAGGCCCTACAACAAATAAAGCATCATTAGAAGGTAAGTTGTTGGAACTTAAAAAGTTGACTAAGTTAAACGGTCGTTTGACTGAGTTTGAACCAACAAAATGATCTGGCATTTATCGTGTCGGTCTTATAGAATGCGCCCCAAATTTACGACTTATTGGTAATTATGCTCTGGGTTGATTACGCCATACTCGGTTTAATAGGATTGTCCACTTTCTTTGGATTAATCCGCGGTTTCGTAAAAGAAGCCATGTCGTTGACCGTTTGGATCGGCGCCTTTTTCATCTCCAGCATGTTCTATCAATATCTTTCTACCTTCCTAACATTCATTTCAGAACCCCTTTTAAGAAATGCTGCCGCAATTGCCATACTATTTATTGCGACTATCCTGTTAGGTGGGTTTATCAATTTTGTTCTTGGCGAACTTGTTCAACGAACAGGATTGTCCGGTACAGACCGAGTTTTCGGTTTAGTATTCGGTGCACTCAGAGGTGTGTTGGTCGTTAGCGCCTTATTATTCTTCCTTGATGCGTTTACCAATGCCCCATCTACAACTTGGTGGACGTCATCTAAGTTAATCCCTGAATTTGGATTTGTTGTTGAGTGGTTCTTCTCCTATCTGGAAGGCAATTCAAGCTTTTTAAATTCAGTAAACCGTTAATCGGCGAGGAAATATTTAATGTGTGGTATCGTTGGGATAGTCGGAAAGACGCCAGTTAATCAGGCGATTTATGACGGCTTAACTGTTTTGCAACATCGCGGCCAAGATGCAGCTGGCATCATTACCATTAACAACAATACATTTAGTTTGCGCAAAGACAACGGCTTGGTAAAAGACGTTTTCCATACGCGCCATATGAAGCGCCTAGAAGGTCATATCGGTATTGGCCATGTCCGTTACCCAACCGCTGGTTCATCAAGCTCTGCAGAAGCACAGCCTTTCTACGTTAACTCGCCTTTTGGTATTGCACTTGCGCACAATGGTAACTTAACCAATGCAGAGCAGCTCAAAGAGCTTCTGTTTACCCAAGCGCGTCGCCATGTAAACACGACTTCAGATTCTGAAATCCTACTAAATATTTTGGCTCATGAGTTGAGCAAAATTGACAAGCTACGTTATGAAGCTGAAGATATTTTTAAAGCTATCTCAGCGGTTAATGGCCTCGTGTCAGGTGGTTATGCAAGCATTGCGATGATCATTGGCCACGGCATGCTTGCGTTTCGTGATCCACATGGTATTCGTCCACTGGTGTTTGGTAAGCGTGAAACTGAACGTGGTGTTGAGTACATGTTTGCGTCAGAAAGTGTTGCTTTGCAAACCGATGGTTTTGAGTTCATTCGTGACGTTGCGCCAGGTGAAGCTATTTACGTGACGGAAGACGGCGAATTGTTTACTCAAATGTGTGCAGAAAAAACGAAATTGGCGCCATGTATTTTTGAATTTGTTTACTTTGCGCGTCCAGATTCTGTGATCGACAAGATGTCGGTTTACGCAACACGCGTAAATATGGGGACTAAGCTTGGTGAAAAAATTGCACGCGAATGGGGCGATAAAGACATCGATGTAGTTATTCCAATCCCAGAGACGTCGTGCGATATCGCGCTTGAAATAGCGTCAGTGCTGCAGCTACCGTATCGCCAAGGTTTCGTAAAAAACCGTTATATCGGTCGTACGTTTATCATGCCAGGTCAAGAACTACGTAAAAAGTCAGTACGTCGTAAATTGAACGCAATTGATCGTGAATTTAAAGGTAAAAATGTACTACTAGTAGATGACTCGATTGTACGTGGTACAACGTCTGCTCAAATCGTTGAAATGGCGCGAGAAGCAGGTGCTAAGAAAGTGTATTTCGCATCAGCAGCACCAGAAGTACGTTTCCCTAACGTATACGGCATTGATATGCCATCAGCAGCTGAGTTGATTGCGCATGGCCGTGAAGTAGAAGACATTAACGCATATATTGGTGCGGATGGTCTTATTTACCAGTCACTTAACGATTTAATCGCAGCGGTAGGCCAAGAAAACCCGGAAGTAACGGCGTTTGAGACGGCGGTTTTCGACGGTAAATACATCACGGGTGATATCGACCAAACTTATCTAAACCGTATTGATGCTCAGCGTAACGATAAAGCAAAGTCATCTCGTGATATGGCCATGTCAGCGGGACTTGAACTCCATAATCAAGAAACGGGTTCAAATGACTAATCGCGGAAGCCGATTTGGGAATAGAAAAAAGGAGCGCTAGCGCTCCTTTTTGTTTGCTAAGGACTTCATGCTCATATCATGTAAACGTTGGAGAAATGATGCCGTTGGTCCACAAAATTGCTGTGGCAGCGAGGATTATGACAAGAAGGATAAGACCACACGTCACTACCGAGTCTCGCGTAAATAAAGCCTCGTTCTTCTGGAATATGCATCAAAATTGGGACTCCGGTGTACAGTAAGTAGACCGAGTAGGCGAGTGCAACCATACCGACACACGCAACAAACCACAATTCTGGATAGAAAGACGCAAACGCAGACATAAACATTGGCGTTGCTGTGTAGGCGGCCAATTCAAGCGTTTGAGTAAAGGTAGGTTTTGCGCCGAACGTTACTGCCATCCAATGGGCAAGATAAGCGAGTGCAAAAACCCCAAGGATTAGAGCGCAGTACATGGCGACACCGATAAGCACGGCGCTTTCATGCGTTAGGTAGACGTTGTCACCGGTACCTATGCTCCAACCCAAATAAACAGAGGAATAATAGCCCATAAGGCTTGGAATTAGCGCGATTAAAGCAATGTGCGACAAACTATATTTTACGTTCTCATGACGGTTATCGATAGTTTGCCATTCTTCTAATGGATGAGCGTATAAGCCCCACAGATGGTTTAATATCATAGTTAGCCCCTTAATGGTTCGCTGCCTTTTTTTTGTACAGCTTAAATTAGGTATGAGCTACCGTTCATTTTTTGTCAAGAAATGGTAAAAGAAGGTTGTAAAGTAGACTTTCATCTAATCTTATTTAGTCGTATCAAAGACAATGTGTAACAAAACAAAAGTCATTGATTTCGGTAATGCAAATCAGCTTGTGAGCTGTGCACAGGGAAGCCTTGTGTTAAAATGGCGGCAGTTTTGAATGAAAGTGTAAAGTCATGCTCGAGAAATACAGCGAATTACTAGCGCCAATTAACGCGTTTTTACAGTGTGCTACGCCGGAAGAGTGGGTTGAAGAAGCCAAAAAGCCTGAGAATTTGGCTGTTATTCTTACCGACCACTTAGTCTGCGAGTTGAAGGCTGCTCAATCGGCGATGTATTTAATCCGAAAATACGCAGTTGACGGCGCGAGCGCCGATGCACTGTTAACTTGGTTAAAGCCATTTGAAGATTACACCTACCGCAAAGAAGGTGAATGGCGCGAATTAATTAAGTTCAATAACTTAACGAAGGCGATGTTGCCAAAATCAGGGTCACCTTACGGACAAGATCTCATCGATAAAATGGTATTGCTCATTAAAGAGGAACTGCATCATTTTTATCAAGTACTTGAAATCATGTCTGATAATAATATTCCTTATGAAAACATTGCCTCAAGCCGTTATGCCAAAGGCATGTTACGTCATGTGACGACACACGAACCCAACACCCTGATTGATAAACTCATTGTTGGTGCGTACATCGAAGCTCGGTCGTGTGAACGTTTCGCAAAACTTGCGCCTCATGTCGATAAAGCGTTGGGCGAGTTCTATATATCATTACTTCGCTCCGAAGCGCGTCACTATCAGGATTATTTGACGCTTGCCGAAGACATTGCGGGGTGTGATATTTCCGAGCGAGTTTCGTTTTTTGGGCAGGTTGAAGCCGAACTAATCGCTTCGTTTGATGAGGATTTTAAGTTTCACAGTGGTAATCCTCGAAAAGGGGAGTGATGTTTCCACGTATTGGTCTTGCTGATCAATACGTGCAACTATCATCATTTAGCAAATGGGTCACAGTGCAAGCTCAGCCCATTTTCATTGGCGACAATGTAGCTTGATTGTGTATACCAATCACCTAAGACAGTACGCGTTGAACCAAATACTTCGTTTTTATGTATGTTGGGTCGGTGTGTATGACCGTGTATCATGTTTTTTACTGCGAATTTTTCAAACATCTTGGTGACGGCATCTTGCGTCACGTCCAATACTTCGGGTGGTTTGTCCATTTGACTTAGTTTGCTCTTTTCTCTTGCCTGTCGAGCAACGCGTTTTCGATACCAAAGTGGCATAGCTAACATTAAACGTGGCCACCACCAACCACGACTTTTGCGCCGGAATGCTTGGTATGCTTCGTCCTGAGTACACATTTCATCGCCGTGCAATATCACCGTGGGCGTACCGTACAAATTAATCACTGATTGTTCTGGCAATAGAGCGATGCTGGCGCGAGCGGCGAACCGTTTGCCAACAAGGAAATCACGATTACCATGCACGAAATACACGTTAATGTTTTTTTCCGCGAGTTGATTCAGTCTTTCCGCAATGCCTAAAGTAAATGGGGTTTCATAGTCATCACCAACCCACACTTCAAAAAAGTCGCCAAGGATGTATAAAGCATCGACATTTGATGTCATATGACTATCGAGAAATTGGTAGAAGGCATGAAGAATATCAGGGCGATTTTCAGATAAATGTAAATCAGAGATGAAATAAGTTTGACGCATAAAGTCCCAATACAAAACAAGGGCAGGTGATCCTGCCCGTGGCGATAGATTATTCTACCGTTACTTTTTCAATGATTACGTCTTCTAACGGAACGTCTTGATGGAAACCGTGAGAACCAGTCGCAACTGCTTTGATTTTATTAACAATTTCCATGCCATCAGCTACTTCACCGAATACGCAGTAACCCCAACCTTGTGATGTTTCGCTTGAGAAGTTCAAAAACGTATTGTTGTTCACGTTGATAAAGAATTGCGCTGTCGCTGAATGTGGATCTGGTGTACGAGCCATTGCGATAGTGCCAACCGAATTGCTAACGCCGTTATTCGCTTCGTTTTTGATAGGTGCTTGTACTGACTTTTGAGTCATACCTGGCTCAAAACCACCGCCTTGTACCATGAAGCCGTCAATTACACGGTGGAAGATAGTACCGTCGTAAAAACCTGATTTTGCGTAATTAAGGAAGTTTTCAACAGTTTCAGGCGCTTTGTCTGCAAAAAGGTTTAGGCGGATTTCGCCGTAATTGGTGTGTAGAACAACCATGATATTCCTACTCAATATGAATGTGTTTGAAAGGCCTATAGTTTACAGCACATTAAGGGATTGTACAAAACACCCAATCACGCCATATACCGCATTTTGGTATAGAGTGTGCCACGGCATGATGTTATTATTATGTAAGACTAACTATGTTGAATTAGGAAAGAGACTCGATGTTACAAATTTACAACACATTAACACGTCAAAAAGAAGACTTTAAGCCATTAAAACCGGGCAAAGTAGACATGTATGTGTGTGGTATTACCATTTACGATTATTGCCACGTTGGCCATGCTCGTACCTATGTCTCTTTCGATGTAATGAATCGCTATTTGCGTCACCTTGGTTATGACGTCACTTATGTACGTAATATTACGGACGTTGACGACAAAATCATCAAGCGCGCGAATGAAAATAATGAAGCGATAAATGATTTAACAGTTCGAATGACAAAAGCAATGCACGATGATTTCGATGCGTTGAATATGCTAAGAGCGGACATTGAGCCAACGGTAACGGGTCACATGGATGAAATTATTGCCATGGTCGAACGCCTAATTACCAAAGGCCATGCGTACGTTGCTACAAATGGTGATGTGCTTTTTGATGTATCGACCTTTGAGCACTATGGCAAGCTTTCACAGCAAGATTTGGACATGCTGCAAGCAGGTGCGCGTGTTGAAGTGGCCGAAGGTAAAGACGACCCTCTCGATTTTGTGCTTTGGAAAAAAGCCAAGGCAGGAGAACCTTCATGGCAATCACCATGGGGGGAGGGGCGCCCGGGTTGGCACATTGAATGTAGCGCGATGAGACTCAAAACACTTAGGTGAACATTTTGATATTCACGGTGGCGGTTCGGATCTTCAATTTCCACACCATGAAAATGAGATTGCGCAATCTTGCTGCGCGAATAACGGTCAATACGTCAATACTTGGATCCATACTGGTATGGTGCAAGTAAACAAAGAGAAAATGTCAAAATCGCTTGGTAACTTCTTTACACTTCGAGATGTCTTGAAAGAATTCGATGCTGAGACGGTTCGTTATTTCTTAATTAACGGTCATTACCGTAGCCAGTTGAACTATTCTCAAGAAAATTTAGAACAAGCGCGTGCAACGCTTGAACGAATTTACACAGCCCTTCGCGGCGTGGAATTAGTTGAGGTGGATTTATTGAGTAACGATTACGTGGCTCGATTTGAAGCCGCAATGAACGATGACTTCAATACGCCAGAAGCGCTACCTATTATTTTTGAACTTGCCAAAGAATTAAACATTCTGAAAGACAGCGATAAAACAAAGGCAGGGGAATTGGCCTATGTTCTTGTTAAGCTTGCCAGTGTACTCGGTATTGCACAAAAAGATCCTGAAACGTTTTTACAGGGTGAACAAGATGCTGACGAAGTGGCAAAAATCGAAGGACTAATCGAAGCGCGTAAAACGGCTAGAGAAAATAAGGATTGGGCTGCGGCTGACGCGACGAGAGATGCATTAACGGCAATGGGTGTGGTACTCGAGGATAGTGCGGGTAAAACAACCTGGCGTAAAGCATAACGATAATTTTCGAACTAAGCCGCGTAGGAAACTAACGCGGCTTTTTTGTGGAATGAATTAAAAATAAGAAATAGCTATGCATGATATCAATCTAGTTTTAGACACACCCATATTTAAGTTTGGAAGCTATTCGCTACTGGTTGGTGAGTTGATTTCTTTCCTTGCGGCACTTTTGATCACCTTTATAGTTGCTAATCTGACGCAGCTGCGCCTTCAAACGATTGGCTAATCGCAAAGGAATGATGACGGTTACCTCTATTTACGTGATAGGGCGAATTATTCATTACATCATTTTGTTTGTGGGTTTTCTTATTTCGTTGCTTGCGCTTGGGATCAAGCTCACCGAACTTGCGTTAGTCGCGAGTGCGTTAGGTGTTGGTATTGGGCTTGGTTTACAGGGGTTAGTAAATAATTTTGTTTCCGGCATTATGATTTTGCTCGAAAAAAGTTTGAAAGTAGGGGACTTTATCGAATTAGCAGATGGTATGGTAGGTGAAGTAAAAGAAATTCAAATGCGTGCCACCCTAATCCGCACGAACGATAACATCGATGTACTGATCCCGAATGCAACACTGACCTCAGGTATGGTGACAAATTGGACATTGAGTGACAACTTACGTCGATTTCGTATTCCATTCAGTGTTGCCTATGGCAGCGATAAAGATATTGTTCGACAAGCTGTGCTCGAAGCGGCACGTGAAGTTAAATACACACTTGATATCGAAGGGAAAGAACCAAAGGTATGGATGACGGGGTTTGGCGACAGTAGTTTGAATTTTACGTTGGGTGTCTGGGTTGAGCCTGATTTTGTAAAGCATCCTACAAGTCTCATGTCCGATTACCTATGGGCAATAGATGATAGTTTCCGAAAATATGACATTGAAATACCGTTCCCGCAGACGTGATTTGCACATTCGGAGTGATTGTAGACAAGACGCCAATTAAAATAACCAATTCAAGAATATTTGAAAGAGTATAAAAAAGGCACTTAACGTGCCTTTTTTATTGGAATGTATCCCAGTGACTAACTGTGATACTTTTCACACGCTTCTAAGGTGTTTTCAATTAGACTTGCTACGGTCATTGGACCAACACCACCAGGCACTGGGGTAATGAAGCTTGCGCGATTCTGAGCAACACGATATTCCACATCACCAACAAGTTGGCCCGACTCAAGACGGTTAATGCCAACATCAATCACAATCGCACCTTCTTTAACCCATTCGCCAGGAATAAATTCAGGTTTACCAACGGCGACAACAAGAAGATCGGCACGACGTACGTGAGATTCTAAATCTTGAGTGAATTTGTGGCATACCGTAGTTGTACATCCAGCAAGCAGTAACTCGAGCGACATTGGACGACCAACAATGTTTGATGCGCCGACAACAACAGCGTGCATGCCTTTATAACGTACGCCGGTCGAATCCAACAGTGTGATAATGCCCTTTGGAGTACAAGGTCTAAGTGATGGCATACGCTGTGCCAAACGGCCAATGTTGTATGGGTGGAAGCCATCAACGTCTTTGTGTGGATGAATACGTTCAAGAATTTCTTCAGCATCTAATCCTTGAGGAAGAGGAAGCTGTACTAAAATTCCATCGACGCTAGGATCATTATTGAGGTTATCAATAAGAGTCAACAATTCAGTTTGGCTTGTATCACCAGGTAAATCATACGATTTAGAAATGAACCCGACTTCTTCACATGCTTTGCGTTTTGAACCAACGTAAACTTGGCTTGCAGGATCTTGTCCCACTAAAACCACAGCTAGACCTGGTGCGCGCAAACCTTGTGCAACACGCTCAGCAACGCGTTTAGCAACATTGTTTCTTACTTGTTTAGCGATAGCTTTTCCATCAATGATGTTTGCTGTCATGTTTGACCTTTATTTAGGAATTGAATAACTTGAACGATATGGCGTTTTAAGGGGTTACGCCAGCGCTATTTTATATAGCAGCATAATCGGGCGTATTTTCGCAGAAAAGCGCATCAGCGCCAAGCAACGAAATCAAAATATCTAGGATAAATGTCCGCAATAGACGAGTTGGGTAAAACAATTGCTTGTTTTTCAGCAGGATTACTCATAAATTCAACATTGTGCGGTAAATTTGAGCGGTTGAACGTTTTTCTAAAAAAAATGTTTGACCTCAATGGGGCAAATCACTATTATGCACCCCGTTGCCAGCGAGGAGACTCGCAAACAACAAATGTCGGCGATTAGCGCAGCTTGGTAGCGCACTAGTTTTGGGTACTAGGGGTCGCAGGTTCAAATCCTGCATCGCCGACCACTTTTTAAAATAGGAAAGTAGCATTTTGCTGTTTACTTCGAGTTTGCGCCCTTAGCTCAGCTGGATAGAGCAACGCCCTTCTAAGGCGTCGGTCGAAGGTTCGAATCCTTCAGGGTGCGCCATTCTTATTTTAATCTTTATGTAGCGGCGGCTGTAGCTCAGTTGGTAGAGTCCTCGGATTGTGATTCCGGTTGTCGTGGGTTCAATCCCCATCAGTCGCCCCACCTACATAACTTTATTGTTCGGCGATTAGCGCAGCTTGGTAGCGCACTAGTTTTGGGTACTAGGGGTCGCAGGTTCAAATCCTGCATCGCCGACCATCTTCTCAAAAAAACATATCTTATCGGCGATTAGCGCAGCTTGGTAGCGCACTAGTTTTGGGTACTAGGGGTCGCAGGTTCAAATCCTGCATCGCCGACCACTTTCTTCTCTAAAATATCTCAATCTTGTCTCTTTTTTACGCGAACAGTACGCGAATCGCAATTATTTCCCTGTATTACTCGACTCTCGCATTTTATCGGTTATAATGCCGCGTCAAGTTAACTAACATTGAGTCCTGTTGGGGCAGGCAACAAGAGGTAACATCCGTTCTTGCTTAAAACTGCTTACACGTTTTGGTAAGAAAATGCCGTGATGAGCAACTTGTTTGTAAGGAAGGCGGAGTGCCGCCAAAATTGAAGATTGAGGTAAATCATGCAAGTTTCTGTTGAGACGACTCAAGGCCTTGAGCGCCGTCTGACCATCACCGTTCCTGCAGAGAACGTTGAGACTGAAGTTAAAAAACGCTTACAACAACTGTCAAAAACACAGCGTATTGATGGTTTCCGTCCTGGTAAAGTTCCAGTAGCTGTTATTACTAAGCGTTACGGCCTAGCTGTACGTCAAGAAGTTGCTGGCGATTTAATGCAACGCAACTACATCGAGGCAATCATTGCTGAGAAGATCAACCCAGCAGGCGCGCCTACTTTTGCTCCTAAAGCACTAGAAGCTGGTAAAGATCTAGAATTCGTTGCAACTTTTGAAGTTTACCCAGAAGTTGAACTTAAAGATTTAGAGAAAATCGCGGTTGAAAAACCAGTTGTTAACGTGTCTGACGAAGACTTAGCAAACATGCTTGAAACGCTTCGTAAACAACACGCAACGTGGGAAGTAGCAGAAGCTGCAGCTGGCGAGAACGATCGTGTAACAATCGACTTCGTTGGTTCAATTGACGGTGAAGAATTTGAAGGTGGTAAAGCAGAAGAGTTCCCACTTCAACTAGGTCAAAACCGTATGATCCCTGGTTTCGAAGATGGAATCGTGGGCAAGAAAGCAGGCGAAGAGTTCGTTGCTGACGTAACTTTCCCAGAAGAGTACCACGCTGAGAACCTAAAAGGTAAAGCGGCTCAATTCAAGATCACAGTTAAGAAAGTTGAAGTTCAACAACTTCCTGAGCTTAACGACGAATTCGCAACTAAATTTGGTGTTGCTGAAGGCGGCGTAGACGCACTTAAAGAAGAAGTTAAGAAAAACATGTCTCGTGAACTTGGCCAAGCGGTTAAAGCTCAGGTTAAAGAGCAAGCAATTAACGGTCTTCTAGAGACAAACGACGTTGACGTTCCTAAAGCGCTAATCGAGCAAGAAGTTGATGCATTACGTCAACAAGCTGCTCAACGTTTTGGTGGTAACGCAAAGAACATGCCTGAGCTTCCAGCTGAGCTGTTCCAAGACCAAGCTGTTAAACGCGTTAAGACTGGTTTACTTCTAAGTGAAGTGATCAAGTCAAACGAAATCAAAATTGACGACGCAAAAGTAGTTGAGCTAATTGAAACAGTTGCTTCTGCTTATGAAGATCCAACAGAAGTTGTTGAATACTACAAGTCAAATGATCAGTTAATGCAGCAAATGCGTAATGTAGCGATGGAAGAGCAAGCAATTGATGCTATCCTAGCTAAAGCAACGGTTACAGAAGTAGCTAAGTCATTCGATGAAATCATGAACCCACAAACGGGTGCATAATAAGTCGTTGACTTAAGTCTTCGCTGACGTTTTAATGGCTCGAGATACGTTGCAAATGCAAAGTGTCCGGGCCATTTTAGTTTCTGGCTTAGACACTTAAACACGCTCAGTGCGTGAATAAGGAATTTACAAAAATGAGAAATGGTATGATTGATCCTCTTAATGCGCTAGTGCCGATGGTTGTAGAGCAAACGGCAAAAGGTGAGCGCTCTTACGATATTTATTCTCGTCTATTAAAAGAACGTGTGATTTTCATGACAGGCCAAGTGGAAGACCACATGGCAAATCTGATCGTTGCGCAGTTACTGTTTCTAGAATCAGAAAGCCCAGAAAAAGACATTTTCTTGTACATTAACTCTCCTGGTGGGTCTGTAACAGCGGGTATGTCTATCTATGATACGATGAACTTCATCAAGCCAGATGTAAGTACAGTGTGTATTGGCCAAGCTGCATCTATGGGGGCATTCTTGCTTTCAGGTGGCGCAAAAGGAAAACGTTTTTGTTTGCCAAACTCGCGAGTGATGATCCATCAGCCACTTGGAGGTTTCCAAGGTCAAGCATCTGATTTTGAAATTCACGCAAAGGAAATTTTATCAATTAAAGATAAATTGAACCGCCTTCTTGCAGAGCATTCAGGTCAGCCACTCGAAGTGATTGAACGTGACACGGATCGCGATAATTTCATGAACGCTCAACAAGCGGTTGATTACGGTATCGTTGATTCCGTACTAACACATCGTGGTGACAAATAGCGCAAACACGCTACCAAACTATGCTAAATGTGAATTTATTTGGTATAGTTTGGTCATGTATCAAGTTATCCTAGCTGATAACGTCTTTATGTAAGAGGTAGTTGAATGTCCGACACTCCAACAGGTGGCGACAAAAGCACAAAGCTCTTGTACTGTTCATTTTGCGGTAAAAGTCAGCATGAAGTGCGCAAGCTTATCGCAGGTCCATCAGTATACATTTGTGATGAATGTGTTGAGCTTTGCAATGACATTATCAGGGAAGAGATTAAAGACATCGCTCCCAAACAGGCATCCGCTGATAAATTGCCTGTACCAAAAGAAATTCGCAATCATTTAGATGATTACGTAATCGGACAAGACCATGCTAAAAAGGTCTTAGCTGTTGCGGTTTATAACCACTACAAACGTCTAAGAAATCAAGAATCAAAAGCAGACGTTGAGTTAGGTAAGAGTAATATCCTATTAATTGGACCAACAGGTAGTGGTAAAACATTGCTTGCTGAGACATTAGCTCGACTTCTCGATGTGCCATTTACCATGGCCGACGCCACAACGTTAACCGAAGCTGGTTACGTGGGTGAGGACGTAGAAAACATCATTCAAAAATTACTGCAGAAGTGTGATTACGACGTTGAAAAAGCACAACGTGGTATTGTTTACATCGATGAGATTGACAAAATATCACGTAAGTCTGATAACCCTTCAATTACAAGGGATGTGTCAGGTGAAGGTGTGCAACAAGCCTTGTTAAAGCTCATTGAAGGCACTGTGGCTTCCGTACCGCCTCAAGGTGGACGCAAGCACCCTCAACAAGAGTTCCTGCAAGTTGACACATCGAAGATCCTGTTTATCTGTGGTGGTGCATTTGCTGGTTTGGATAAAGTCATTGAGCAGCGCAGTCACAAGAACACAGGTATTGGTTTTGGTGCTCAGGTGAAAGGCGCAGACAGCAAGCAAACGTTAACGGAAGCGTTCCAACAAGTTGAACCAGAAGATTTGGTTAAGTATGGTTTGATCCCAGAGTTTATTGGCCGTCTTCCAGTTGTTGCGACACTTGCTGAGCTTGATGAAGCTGCACTTATCCAAATTTTGAGTGAGCCTAAAAACGCACTTACGAAACAGTTTGCTGCGTTATTCAAGATGGAAGGTGTGGACTTAGAATTCCGAGAAGATGCACTGAAAGCAATTGCACATAAAGCGATGGTGAGAAAAACTGGCGCTCGTGGATTGCGTTCAATCGTTGAAGGGATTTTATTGGACACCATGTACGAACTGCCTTCGATGGAAGACGTATCTAAAGTGGTTATCGACGAAACCGTGATTAAAGGTGAGTCGGATCCAATCTTAATTTACGAAAATACCAGTCAAGACAAAGCTGTTTCTGAATAATCAGAGGGCTTGTGAAAAAAGGAGCTTTCGGCTCCTTTTTTTATCTATGTATTGAACTTTACTTGGCCTATCCCCATATAGCTGAGTAATCCTTTAAAAGATAAACAGTGCGAAGAGAGTAGAATGACACTTGAAAGAACGGATCGAGTAGAGATCCCAGTACTGGCTCTGCGCGATGTGGTAGTTTACCCACACATGGTTATCCCGCTTTTTGTGGGACGTGAGAAGTCTATCCGTTGTCTTGAAGCCGCAATGGATGCTGACAAACAAATTTTCTTAGTCGCGCAAAAAGACGCTACGGTAGATGATCCTGCGGTAGAAGACCTGTACTCAATGGGTACTGTTGCGACAGTGCTGCAACTGCTTAAGTTACCTGATGGAACAGTTAAAGTTTTAGTTGAAGGTAATCAGCGTGCCAAGCTCGTTAAATTCCTTAATACGGATGAATACTTCCAAGCGGAAGCTGAGTTTGTAGAATCGACACACATCGATGAACAAGAACAAGATATTTTCATTCGAAGTGCAATTAGCCAGTTCGAAGGGTATGTAAAACTCAACAAAAAAATTCCACCAGAAGTACTTACTTCAATCTCGGGAATAGATGAAGCCGCGCGTCTTGCTGATACGATGGCTGCACACATGCCATTGAAGGTTGTAGAAAAACAAAAAGTACTTGAAATCAGCGACGTGACAGAACGTTTAGAGTACTTAATGGCGCTGATGGAAGGTGAGATAGATTTACTTCAAGTTGAGAAGAAAATTCGTGCGCGCGTTAAAAAACAAATGGAAAAATCGCAACGCGAGTACTATTTGAACGAGCAAATGAAAGCCATTCAAAAAGAACTCGGTGAACTTGATGATGTCCCAGATGAATTTGAAACGCTGAAAAAACGCATTGCTGATGCGGGTATGCCAAAAGAGGCAGAAGATAAAGCAACAGCTGAGTTGAACAAACTTAAAATGATGTCGCCTATGTCTGCAGAAGCGACGGTTGTGCGTTCGTATATTGATACACTAATCAATGTACCGTGGAAAAAACGTTCAAAAGTGAAGAAAGACTTAGCAGGCGCTGAAGACATTTTGAACTCAGACCACTATGGTTTAGAAAAAGTAAAAGAACGTATTGTCGAGTATCTTGCTGTTCAACAACGAACAAACAAGTTAAAAGGCCCAATCCTTTGTTTGGTGGGACCACCGGGTGTTGGTAAAACGTCATTGGGTCAGTCGATTGCAAAAGCAACTGGACGTAAATATGTGCGTATGGCGCTAGGTGGCGTGCGTGATGAGGCTGAGATCCGTGGTCATCGTCGTACTTATATCGGTTCGATGCCAGGTAAACTAATCCAGAGCATGACCAAAGTTGGTGTTAAAAACCCACTGTTTTTGCTCGACGAGATAGACAAGATGTCGTCAGACATGCGTGGTGATCCGGCTTCTGCTTTGTTGGAGGTATTAGACCCAGAACAAAACAGTAACTTCGCAGATCATTATCTCGAAGTGGATTACGACCTTTCAGACGTTATGTTTGTTGCTACTTCAAACAGCTTTAATATCCCTGGACCACTTTTAGACCGAATGGAAGTCATTCGATTGTCTGGGTACACGGAAGATGAAAAGCTCAATATTTCTAAGCAGCACCTCATTCCAAAACAAGTAAAACGTAATGGACTTAAGGACTCAGAAATCACCATTGAAGATAGTGCGATCATTGGCATTATTCGTTACTACACGCGTGAAGCGGGAGTACGTAACTTAGAACGTGAAATTTCAAAACTGTGTAGAAAAGCAGTCAAAGAGATTCTTCTCGATAACAACATCAATCATGTCACAATTGACGGTGATAATCTTGGCGAATACTTAGGTGTTCAACGTCACGATTATGGCAAGGCCGAAGACGGTGACCGTATCGGTCAGGTAACGGGCTTAGCTTGGACAGAAGTTGGTGGCGATTTGTTAACGATAGAGTCTGCTGCGGTGCCAGGTAAAGGTAAGCTCACGTTTACAGGCTCTTTAGGTGATGTAATGCAGGAGTCTATTCAGGCTGCGATGACGGTTGTTAGAAGTCGCGCAGAGAAACTTCGCATCAATGCTGATTTCTATGAGAAACGTGATATCCACGTACACGTGCCAGAAGGGGCAACTCCTAAGGATGGTCCAAGCGCAGGTATCGCCATGGTGACCGCACTTGTCTCAAGTCTAACAGGTAACCCTGTGCGTTCAGACGTGGCGATGACAGGTGAAATTACGTTGCGTGGTGAAGTACTCCCAATTGGCGGTTTGAAAGAAAAGCTGTTGGCAGCGCATCGCGGTGGAATTAAGCGCGTTCTTATCCCTAAAAAGAACGAACGTGATTTGAAAGAAATTCCTGACAATGTGTTAGAAGGGCTAGAAATTCATCCAGTTACTTGGATTGATGATGTGCTTCGCTTAGCATTGGCAAATCCAATTGAGCAAATTTCGCTAGAAACCGCGTAAATAGTGAAAAAAAGCTAAAAAAGTGTCTGAAAAGGCTTTTCAAATCTAAAAGGTGTGTTAAGTTAGGCACTGGAATCAAGCCTAGCCCTTGTGTGGTCTAGGCTTGACGCGAATTATAGGATTAGAGAGTCAAATTGATGTCTCTAAATTTTTAACTTGCAGTGATGTTAATAAAATAAACAATCGCTCTTGATAATAACAATGTAAGAGGATGATATTGTGAATAAATCTCAATTAATCGATCAAATCGCAGCTGATGCTGACATCTCTAAAGCGGCTGCAGGTCGTGCTCTAGATTCATTCATCGAATCAGTAACTGGCGCTCTTAAAGCTGGCGACTCTGTAGCGCTAGTTGGTTTTGGTACTTTCTCTGTGCGTGAGCGTGCAGCTCGTTCAGGTCGTAACCCACAAACTGGTGAAACGATCCAAATCGCTGCAGCAAACATCCCATCTTTCAAAGCTGGTAAAGCACTTAAAGACGCAGTGAACTAATCACTCGGGGCAGGTCACGCGTTTTTAACGTGATCACGTTCTGAAAAACGATGACTTGCTTCACCAAAAAAAGCGTATCTGGTAAGATACGCTTTTTTTACATAGTTAACGGCGTAAAACAAGGCACGCACATTAGGTGTAGCTTTGGCTTAGATAAAGAGAATAACACATGCTAGAAAAGATCAGAGAAGGCTCACAAGGCGTTGTCGTCAAGATTATCTTAGGCTTAGTGATCTTGTCTTTTGCTTTAGCAGGGATTGGTGGTTACCTGGGTCGAACTACAGAACAACCAGTCGCTGAAGTAAATGGCGTTGTCATTGGCCAGTCAGATTTTGCTCGCGCGTTTGAAAACGAGCGTGCACGTCTTGAGCAACAATTTGGTGAGTACTTTAATCAAATCGCGCAAGACCCAAATTATATGGCTCAAGTTCGTCAAGGCGTTGTAGAGCGTCTTGTGCAGCAAGAATTACAAACACAATTAGCAAAAGAGCTAGGCCTTCGTATTAGCGATGAAAAAGTTAAACAAACGATTTTGGAAATGCCTTATTTCCAAATGGGTGGTGAGTTTAGCAATGATCGTTACCTTCAAGTAATTCGTCAAATGAACTACCAACCGGATTCATTCCGCGAGTTCCTTCGCGAAGACATGACGCGTAGCCAGCTTGTTCAAGCGGTTGCAGGCACAGACTTTGTGCTTGAGAACGAAGTGAAATCTGCGATGGCGTTGGAAATGCAAACGCGCAAAGTGAATTATGCGATTTTAGGTAAAAGCACGGTTGTAGACACGATGTCAGTGTCTGATGATGAAGTTAAAGATTACTATGACTTGAATCAAAACCTGTTCCAATCTGAAGAGCAAGTGGCGGTTGAATACATTGAATTGAGTGCAAATGATGTTCAGTTGGCTTCTGCTCCGTCAGAAGAAGATGTTAAAGCGTATTATGAAGAGCAAAAGTCTCACTATTCTGAGCCTGAGCGTCGTCGAGTTGCACACATCTTGATTGATAATTCAGAAGATGATGCGAAAGCAAAAGAAAAAGCGGAAGCTATTCTTGCACGCTTAAACGCAGGTGAAGATTTTGCCAAACTGGCGGAAACCGAATCGTCTGACGTTGTTAGCGCGGAAGTGGGTGGTGACTTAGACTGGATTGAAAAAGATATGATGGACCCAGCGTTCGAAGAAGCGGCATTCGCGCTTACGAATAAAGGGGATATTTCAGGTATTGTTAAATCAGAATTCGGTTACCACATCATTAAACTGACTGATCTTCAGCAAGGTAAAGTGAAAGCATTAGCAGATGTTCATGACGAACTTCTTGCAGAACTTGAGCGTAATGCAAAAGTTGATGCGTTCTACCAAAAGCAAACGGCTATTGCTGAAAAAGCATTTGAAATTGCGGACAGCCTGCTAGATGCATCAGAAGCGGCTGGTGTCGAAGTGAAGAAATTACCACTTATGGCGAAATCAGCACTTCCTGAGCCACTTAATAACGCCGCTGTAACGCGAGTTTTAGCAACGCCAGAAATATTGGAAGACCGTGTTAACTCGGAAATTGTTGAAGTTGGCCCAGAACACATTGTTGTTGTTCGTATTGCGGATTACAAACCTGCGACGACTAAACCGTTAGATGACGTGAAGGATACGATTGTAAAACGTTTGAAGACAGAAAAAGCGTCAACGGAAGTGAAAGCGCAAGCAGATGCGTTGTATGCGAAGATTCAGGCAGGCGAAGCATTTGATGCTGTCGTTTCTCAAGCGAATCTAGACGTGAAAGCGGAAGATGCACTTGCTCGTCGTAGCTACTCGGTCGCGCCGGCAATTGTTAAAGAAGCCTTTAAATTACCTCATCCAACAGAGAGTTCTAAACCAGTTGCGGTGGTCGAACTGGCGAGTGGAGATGCTGCCCTTGTACAACTTGTAGCAGTAAATCCAGTTTCCGTAGAAGAGGCACTTAATGAGCAACAATCGAAAAATTTCGAGATGGCTCAAGCAAATAAAAACTACATCACTTTGTTAGAAGCACTTAAAGCACAAGCAGACGTTAAGTTTGTTAAAGTAGCAGCTGCTTCGCAAGAGTAATTGAGTAATGAAAAAGCGCCTCACTGAAATGAGGCGCTTTTTTCCGATTTCGTTAATTGTTCCTTTTGCTTCCTATAGCCCCACTAACAGTATTTTCCCAAGCGCCATCCCTTCTCGCTGACAACTAAAATCGAGTCTACGTGTAACTTCTGTTTTAAATAGTTGTTCAAGTTTACTAAATGTGGCGGGTACAAATTTAATGGTTTTGACGCGTAAGCTCTTTCTAGTGCGTTTGTCTAAAAAGGCGTAAGCGGTATGAGTTAAAGCGTCCTTTGCTGCCTCGAGGATTTCGGGAGATACAATGTATTGGTGAATAGCCTGCTGCGCTTCTTCGACAGGAATAACCCGGCAGCTACTTGCCATAACGCACGTCGCATAAATATCAAGTACGCCAACGGCTCTGACTTTTTGGTTTTCAGGGTCCTCGTAAACAGCCATAACACAGGGTACTTTTGTCTCATCAAATAGTTGTGGTTTGATAGTTTGAATGACGAGATTTTCATCGATGTGTTTGTGGATTAGCTTTTCTAGCTGATTGAGCTTAGGTAAGGCAAGGTCACTATCAATCGCAATTTCAACATTGTTGAGCAACAGTTCACTGCTTTCGACGCCCTGTACAAGCGGTAAAATGTGATTGTGCAGTGTCTCGTCGTCAAATGGTTTAGACAACACAAAAGCCGCACCTGCTTGCAGCGCAAGTTCAATTTGATCTTGGTCATCCACCGTCGTGATCATGGCAACTTTCATATCCAGTCTACGTTGCATAATTGCATTGAGTAGTTGGATACCTGACATGTCAGGCATGTTCCAGTCGGTTAACACGATATCTGGTTTCCATTGTCCAATTATTTGCAGCGCCTTACGGGCTCTGTCTGCTTTTTGAATGTGTAGTTTTCTATAACCAAATTTTTCTAGGCCACGTCGGACTATTTCTAAAGTTGCTAAGCTATCGTCTACAATCAAGATTTTCACAAAATCTCCAAATGCACTTTGATTAAATTAGTATAGGCATATTTTTTATGTAAAACTAAACTCATGATATACGGTATAAAAAAAAGAGGCTAGTTATGTGGCAGACTGCCATTTCCGGAACGGTTATTCAAGGATTGATCGGCAACTTAGGATTACTGATTTTAGCTGGTTGGTTTTTGATACTGTTGCTGATTTTGCGCGAGTTTCGCCATTTTATACACAATACTAAATCGTCTCGAGGACAAGAAGACAGTGAGATATTGGCGATGTGCAGAGAGTCGGTGGACAATGCACTAAGCTACGTGAAAAGCCATGCCGACACTATTTCAGAATTAGCAAAAATACAGCTCTCATTAGAATCTCAATTGGCTGAAGTTCGAAGCTCTTCTCAAACACAAATTTCAGACCAAGATCAAGCAACGATAGATGAGCTAAATCGCAAGCTAATGCGTTCTCACGCGCTTATTAAAAAATTAAAGGGTGATTTAGACAAAAGTGTTGAAAAGCTTCACGTGACACGACGGAAGCTTTATGACCAATATGAAACGGTGGAGTCGTTGCAAAAGGAAAAAGAAGAGCTTATCGACAAGTATGCACAGTTGGAACAACAATTAGAAGAACAGAGTTCGGCAACAGGTTCTCAAAGTGTACAATCGCTGACCCTTACCTTTGAGCAAGAAAAGCGAGATATGTTGGCAGCGTTGCAAAACTATAGACGTCAAATTGCGGAGCAAAATCAAGCTATTCAACAGTTAGAACTCCAGCACACGACTGCCGCGAATCAAGGCCAAGTGTCCGAAATTAAAAAAGAACTCGAGCAGACACAGAATGCACTTAAGCATCTGACGAAAGAGAAGAACTTTATTGAGTCAAAATATCTGCAGTTAGTGAAAGAATACGATAAACCGGGCGGATAGCTAGGCATAGAGAATCACGTTAAAACGGCCACTAAACTAAAAATTCAGCAGCCTCTGTGTGATGTAGGATTTCGGCGCGGCGAACACGAGTTCTGTTTCGCCATATTCAACCACTTTACCTCGATGCATAACCAAAACTTGATCACTCATGTGTCGCACGGTGCTCAAATGATGTGTGATTAAGACAAAGCTCAGTCCGGTTTCTTTTTGTAACTTTAGTAGAAGGTTAACGATTTGGAACCGAACGGATGGGTCTAAAGAAGACAGCGCTTCATCGAGTACCAGCACTTTCGGGTCTAAAATCAAAGCACGCGCAAGTGCTACGCGCTGCAATTGCCCACCGCTGAACATGTGGGGATAGTATTCTTGATGTTCGTTGAGCAACCCGACTTTACTCAGTGTTTCTTTAATTTTGAGTTGTCTTTGATTTTCAGTCAGTTGCGTATTAAACCGCAAGCAATCATCCAATACGTCGCCGATTGTGAGACCGGGATTGAGCGACCGGTTTGAGTCTTGGAAAATCAGACGAATGTAGCGACATTCGGGTGTGCGCATACCATCGTCTTCAATCGTTTCAGACCCTAACAAAATTTGACCACTGTCAGAGTTTTCGGCACCAGCAAGCACTTTCGCGAGGGTGCTTTTACCTGAACCCGTTTCGCCGATAATCGCGAGAGTTTCCCCTTCAGCCAAACAAAAAGAGATGTCGTTTAAAACTCGCAAGTGACGTCTTTGAAAAATACCCGCTCGAATTCGAAACGTTTTATTGAGTGCTTGAACTTTTAAAACCGGCTGCATGTTATTTTCCTCGAACCAGAGGGAAGTGACAGGCAAATGAATGCCCATGCGTTCTTTCTACTGTAGGTGTAACAACACAGGCCTTTTGTGCCTGTGGACAACGAGGACCTAGACGACATCCTATGGGCAAATGCTGCAAAGGCGGAATCGTGCCTTTCAGCGCGTAGAGTGCTTCTTTATGTGCTACGCCTTGCCCGTAATCAGGGAGGCTTTTCACCAAGGCTTGAGTGTATGGATGAAGCGGTAAGTTAAACAACGCCTGCGTTGGGCCAGCTTCGACCATCTGGCCGCAATACAGCACATGCATCGTATGCGTCCAGTCTGCGATTTCCTCGAGTTCATGTGAAATCATCAGAACAGACATATTTTTGAGCTGGTTAAGGCTTTTCAGCAACCGAAAAACCTGTGCTCGAGTCGTGGTTTCCAGTGCCGTGGTCGGCTCATCCGCGATCAATAGCTTAGGACCTCGAGCAATCGCCATCGCAATCATAACCTTTTGACAAATCCCCTCGGAAAGTTCATGAGGGTAACTCGACATTACCTTGTTGTGCTCACGGATCCCAACCTTGTGAAGCAGGGCCACAACACGTTGCTTTCTGGCGGTTCGGCGAGCGAAGAAACCGGTTTCAATGATACTGTCATCAGGTATGGATTCTGCGATTTGATCGTCAATTTTGGCTGTAGGGTCGAGACATAAGCTCGGCTCTTGATAAATCATCGCAATATCTTTGCTGATAATTTTTCGACGCTTCTCAGGACTTAGGCGCATCAAATCCACGCCACGCCAGTGCATTCTATCCGCCGTAACGGTCCATCGGTTATTCAAAACACCGACAATCGCCTTTGCAATCAAACTTTTTCCAGAGCCAGATTCTCCGACTAATGCATGGACTTCACCTTCTTTGAGGCTCAAGTTGATTCGATCAACCGCCCGGATCACGGTGTCGGCGGTTTTTAATTCAATCGTAAGATTACGAATATCGAGAAGTTGCATTAGTCCGCCTTACGTTCTTTCAGCACTTGTCGTAAGCCATCACCAACTAGATTGGTTGCTAAAACAGAGATAAACAATAATACGCCGGGTAGTCCTACAGTCCAAGGAGCAATGTAAATCAAGGCTAAGTTTTCTGCCAAAATCGCTCCCCATTCAGTAATGGGTGGCTGTGCGCCGAGTTTCAAGAAGCCAAGTGCGGCAATATCTAGAATCGCCGTGCTTAACGCCATCGTGAAGATAACCACAATATGTTCATAGATATTGGGAAAGATCCCTCGCACTAATATTTGCCATTGATTTGCACCGTCTAAGCGAAATGCGGCAATGTAATCTTTGTTAAGTTCATCAACGACGAGATTACGAACAGAGTGGATGTGTTGAGGTAATAGCGCAAAAATAATAGCCCAAACCGTATTCAAAAGACCAGGACCTAAAATCGCGATAATGATGATTGCGAGCAAAAGAGAAGGGATCGCAAGCGTTAAATCAAGTAGGTGATTAAGGAAGCTGGAACGTATGCCTTTTGACATGCCTGCAAAGGTGCCGAGCACAACCCCAATTAACGTGGTAATGAGTGCCGCGACAACCGATAAGCCGAACGTAAATGTTGCGCCGTTCATTAATCTCGATAAAACATCTCGTCCGAGGTCATCCGTACCCAATAAAAATCGAACGTTACCGGCGTCATGCCAAGAAGGGGGTAAAAGTAGGGCATCACTGTGCTGCTGATTGATCCCATAAGGCGCAATGAGCGGTGCTGTAACTGCTAAAACAAGTAAAGCAAGAAATACCCATAAACCGACCAGGGCAGGGTGGTTTCGTTTAAATTTTTTCCACAGTCTCGATAACGGCGAGCGGTTAGATTCCTCGCTATAAAGCTTAAATTTTGCCATGTGCTTTATTCCTCGAGATAGGATCTAACAAACTGTTGGTTAATTCAGCACTCATATTTGCCAAAATGACAAACATTGAAACAGCAAGCAATCCACCTTGTATTGCGGGGTAGTCACGTTGATAAATGCTATCGATCAACCAACGACCGATGCCTGGCCATGAGAAAATCACTTCGGTGACCATTGCCAATGTGATTAGCGTACTAAATTGTAAACCAATCTGTTTTATTACCGGTAAAAGCGCGTTACGAAGCGCATGATGGAGAATAAGTTGAGCGCGCGATAGTCCTTTGGCACGAGCTGTTTTGATGAAGTTTTGCTCCAAAACTTGTAACATCGAATCACGTGTGAAGCGAATAAGCACGGTCGTTGGGTACATCGCAAGGACAATCGTCGGCAGTGCGAGGTGATGCAAAGCGTCCTGAAACGCTAAACCTTTATATGGAAATCCATCTAACCATATGTCGAGCAAAATGAAGTTGGTCACGGGTTCTATCTCATAGAGCAAGCCGATTCTACCGGACATAGGAAACCAACTTAAGGTAAGACAAAACACCATGATTAGCAGCAACGCCAACCAAAAAATTGGAATCGAAAAACCCATCAGCGTGAGAGATGTAATGACGGAGTCAGGCCAACGTTTGTGGTAGGCGGCGGCCAAAATCCCACTAGGAATACCAAAGATTACCGCGACAATCAGTGCGTAGATACACAACTCTAGTGTCGCAGGAAACAGAATCCATACATGCTCAAACACGGCTTCACCAGAGGAAAGGGAAACACCCCAATCTCCTGTTATGATGCGATGCAGAAACGCAAGATACTGAGAAACGTAACCATTGTTGATGTGGTATTTTTCGATTAATAATTGCGTTGTAGTGAAATTAGAATTAGTGACACCGCTTAGATTCGTGAGTAAGTCGCCAGGAAATAGATAGCTTAGTGAAAAGGTAAATACACTGAGCGCGAACAACATAAAGCACAGTAAGCTAAACCGACGTAATAAATATTCGCGCATGGCTACGGTTTTCTCCTTGCTTCGGCCAACGAAATGCCACCAAAGGGTCTGAGCGTTATACCTTCTATGTTTGTATTCGATGCTTGGAAGCGTAAACCATGTGCAATTGGCATCAATGGCAATTCTGCAGCTATCATTTCCTGCGCTTTTTTATAGAACACTTTACGCGCTTCAATGTCGTTGGTATCGAGAGCTTGAGTCAGTAACAAATCAAATTCTGGGTTACACCAATTTGACGGGTTTTTGCCACTGAAGGTTGCCGTGCAGCTTAAGAGTGGGGTGAAAAAGTTATCAGGATCAGGGGTGTCTGCGGCCCAGCCAAGTAACACACTATCGTGTTCATGTTGTCCCACTCGCTCAATGAAGGTATTCCATTCGTATTCAACTATTTTTGCGGTGACGCCAATCTCTCGAAGATCGCTTTGAATTAGTTCAGCCATTTTACGTGCATTTGGGTTGTAAATTCGCGACACCGGCATAGCCCAAAGGGTCATTGTAAAACCATCCTTGTAGCCCGCTTCTTCAAGCAATTCTTTGGCTTTTTGAGGGTCGTATTGAGGCAGCTCAGGTTGCGGCACATAAGCCCATGAGGACGGGGGTAAATTTGACGTTGCAGCAATGCCACTACCATAAAACACGGCTTGCATTATCTTGTCGACATCGACAGCATAAGAAAGTGCGCGTCTAACAAGAGGATCATTAAATGGAGGTCGTTCTGTATTAAATGCCCAATAGCCAATGTTTAAATTAGCTTCTTTATCGACGTGAATGTCTTCGCGGCTTTGTAAAAACGACAGTTGCGTAGCACTTGGATGCGCCGTAATGTCGCACTCTTTGGTCAACATTTTTGCGATACGTGATGTACCATTAGTCGTTATATCATAAACCAATTGTTCCATCGCTACAGGGTGTTTCCAGTAGTGTGGATTGCGGTGATAACGAATCAGGTTATCACGTAAAAAGCTCTTGAATAGATAGGTACTTCGTGCCAACGGGAAGCTGATCAAACTGCGTTTCTTTTCCGGCTTGTTGTAACTTTTGTGCGTATTCTTTGGAAGTAACAACGGCAAAATCTGTCGCTAAGTTTGATAAAAAGCTACTTTCCGCATTAAACAGTTCAAACCTAACCGTGTAATCATCTACCTTGACTACTTGTCTTATCAATTGGTCCATCCCAACGCTTTGAAAGTACGGATAGTTAGCATCACCAATAAAATGATAAGGGTTATAAACATCGAAGAGTCGGCCAAATGAAAACACCACATCGTCTGCGTTTAAGGTTCGCGTCGGTGTAAAGTAGCCTGTTGTGTGAAAATGGACGTCTTTTCTCAAATGAAACGTAATGTTTTTACCGTTATTTTCGATGTCCCATGAAGTGGCCAGTTCAGGTTGGTACTCTCCACTATCTGGATTTATGCTCAGCAGTTTGTCATACAACTGATTTGCAATAATATCGATAGTTGAACCTGTCGTTGTGACTTGAGGATTGAACGAAACAGGATTTGCTTCGGCGCAATAGACTAGTCCTTGCGCCAATTTTGCTCGTTCATTTTCACTGCTTTCAATACAGCCCACCAAGAAGACGGGAAGTATTGCTAACACCAGCTTTCGCACGTTTATGCCTCGTTTTTCTGTTGCGAATCTAATAGGTTATATTTTTTTAGATAACCTCTTAGCTGATGATACGTTAAACCGAGCACTTCTGCAGTTTTCTTTTGATTAAATTGTGAAAATTCTAGTGCTTTTTGCAGTAATTGCGTCTCATAATCATTCGATAAAGTTTTCAAGCAAACTGGAAATTGCCACGCTGAAGGGGCGCTAAATTCTGTTGGCGTAGAGGCCACGATAGTTTCAACTGGCATTTCAGCAGGTTTATTTGCTTCTGTTGGTGCCTTGACTCGCGCTGTTGGTCGAAATGGGCTTCGAAATGGATCGATGACAATATCGTGGACAGGTAGCTGCTCTGTACCATGGCGATATAAACTTCGCTCAACCACGTTTTTCAATTCACGAATGTTACCAGGCCAATCGTAATCCAATAGAATTTCGCGTGCGCGTTTAGTGAAGCCACTGAAAAGTGACCAGCCAAGATCTCTGGCCATATTGATCGCAAAGTGTTCAGCAAGTAATAGAATATCTTCACGGCGATGGCGAAGCGGAGGTAACGTGATGACGTCAAAGGCTAGACGGTCTAGCAGGTCATGGCGAAATTCACCATTTTCTGCCAATGTAGGAAGATCTTCATTCGTCGCACAGACTAAACGTGTATCCACTTTGATAGTTTGTTTACCACCAACACGCTCGAATTCGCCATATTCAATAACGCGCAAGAGTTTCTCCTGAACCATTGCAGACGTATTAGCAAGTTCGTCTAAAAACAAGGTCCCGCTATTCGCACGTTCAAATCGACCCTCATGTCGTTTGCTTGCGCCCGTGAATGCGCCACTTTCGTGACCAAAGAGTTCGCTTTCAAGTAAGTTTTCGTTAAGTGCAGCACAATTCATTTTAATGTATTGTTGATCCCAACGTTCTGAAAGGTAGTGCAATCGAGCTGCGATGAGTTCCTTACCTGTACCACGCTCTCCGATAATTAATACGGGTTTATCGAGAGGGGCAATCATAGAAACTTGGTCGAGTACGGCTAAAAAGCTGTCCGATTGACCGAGTAAATTATCCTGTTGGCGCATATTCGCTAACTCTTAGTTATTTTAGCTAATAACTAGTGTATTTTATCACGATGAGATTTTAAAGGTTTTTATGTTTTGTTTTAACTTATTGATATTTAATAATTAAATCTTTTTTAAAAGTTGGCAAGGTTATTGATACTAGATTGTCATCAATAAGTTTATTAATCACAGAGGTAATATTATGGGAATTTTCTCTCGTTTTGCAGATATCGTGAATTCGAATATCAATGCAATTTTAGATAAAGCCGAAGATCCTGAAAAAATGGTGCGTCTGATCATTCAAGAAATGGAAGACACACTGGTTGAAGTGCGTTCTACTTCTGCGAAAACACTTGCTGAGAAGAAAGAATTGGCACGTCGTGTTGAGGCACTTAATGCAGAAAAAGCGGAATGGGAAGCTAAGGCTGAATTGGCGCTATCAAAAGACCGTGAAGATCTCGCTCGTGCGGCGATTTCAGAAAAGCATAAGGCGACGGCTGCAGCCGATGCAGTTGCAAAAGAATTGGCGCACGTTGATGAGCATATTGAGAAACTTCAGCAAGAAGTTGTGACGTTGCAAGAAAAATTGGCGGATGCAAAAGCAAGGCAAAAGGCAATTATTCTGCGCCAGCGCTCTGCAGAATCGCGTCTTGAAGTGAAAAAGGCTTTAGATAGCAATCGAGTTGATTCAGCACTTCACCGTTTTGAACGTTTTGAAACGAAAATTGATGGTATTGAATCTCAAGTTGAATCCTACGAGATGGGTAAAAAGTCCTTAGCAGATGAGATTGCCCAATTGCAACAAGATGAAAAAATTGATGATGAGTCTCGCAGCACTTAAAAAGAAGCTTGCAGAAAAACAATAACGACGCGTAAAAGGCGCGCACCGAAGCATTAAAGCGCGTCTTGCTCTACATTCACAACAGGAGAAGAATTATGTTTGACCCAGAGATGTTAATGGCCCCGTTCATCATTTTTATGCTGATTGTTGCGCCACTGTGGTTGATTTTACACTACCGTAGCAAAAAACAAGTGAGTCAAGGGCTGAGTGAACATGAACATCGTCAATTGATTGAGTTGGCAAGCAAAGCGGAGAAAATGGCTGAACGTGTTGAAACGCTAGAAACGTTGCTTGATCAAGAATCGCCAGGTTGGAGACGAAAAGTATGAGCCAAAAACGTAGAGAGTTATTCCGCGATCCTCGTCGGGGCAAAATAGCGGGTGTTTGTGCGGGCCTCAGCGACTAC
Organism: Pseudoalteromonas xiamenensis; assembly: GCF_017638925.1. NCBI lineage: Bacteria > Pseudomonadati > Pseudomonadota > Gammaproteobacteria > Alteromonadales > Pseudoalteromonadaceae > Pseudoalteromonas > Pseudoalteromonas xiamenensis. The sequence continues at coordinate 699,515 of NZ_CP072133.1, read as the reverse complement.
TTTAATATGGAATTATGGTTAGTTCGCATTTTGTTTATCAGTGCAGTGTTACTATCTGGTCCATTCTTTATTGTGATTTACGTGGCATGTTGGTTTATTCTGGATAGACAGCCCACAGAATTTACACAGCATGTGCCGCAAGAAGAACAGCATGAAGAACGTGTAAATGTTAAATTCAAGGTGTGGCAAAAAGGGGAGCCTCCAAGACAAGCACTATACGAGCTGAAGGACCGTTTTACTCGGCTAGATGGTCGGATTCAAAAGCTTGAAACTTACGTGACGTCACCCGAGTTTACCGTAAGTCGAGAAATAGACCGTTTATAATCGTACGGTGGCCATTGCCACCGACGCACATTTTAGAGCACTATGAGTAGACCCCAAATTTATCTCAAGCAATTTCTACAAACGGCAGAAAAAGTCGTACAGCGCGGTTTAGATAAACACGTTAAAATCGCGGTGACAGGTTTTAGTGGAAGTGGAAAAACCGCATTTATCACCTCGTTTATTCGTCAATTGACGACGCAGGCAACGAATGACAACTTACCCTTTTTTGATGTAGTAAAGTCAGGGCGTTTCATTGCGTGTAAGCAAATCTCTCAAGATGCCATGTCGGTTCCCTCATTTGATTATCAAAGTGCAATAAAAACGTTGTTGGATACTGAGCCGAATTGGCCCTTCGCAACGAAGCGCATTAATACTATTTCACTTGCGTTAAAGTATTACGCAAAAGAGGGGTTACGTGCACAGCTCTCACCGGAATCAACACTTTATATCGAGTTATATGACTATCCTGGTGAGTGGTTAATCGATTTACCGTTGCTCAATCAAGATTACGAAACGTGGTCTCGAGAGGTTTTAAAGAAGTATCGCACCGAGCGTTATCATGAGTTTGCTAATGCGTTTTTGCAGCAGATCCACACGCTTGACGCTACTCAAGATTCAGACGACAACCTCCTTGCTGAAATTGCTTCTATTCATGGTGAATTGTTGTGTAATTTAAAAGCGAATACGCCAGCTATTTTGTTACAACCTGGTCGTCAAATATTGCCAGGCGACCTTGCTGGTGCACCGATGCTGTCCTTTTTCCCATGTGAGAAGCCCCATTCTGTAGAAGAAGGATGCATCTATGAGCAACTAGAGAAACGTTTTGAAGCCTACAAAGAACACGTAGTAAAACCGTTTTACAAAGACTACTTTTGCCAATTTGACAGGCAAGTTGTGCTTATGGATGCCTTTTCTGCATTGCAAGGTGGTTATGATTATCTAAGCGAATTACAAAGTGCGACTCAGCAAATGTTGAGTTTGTTCGACTATGGCAAAAACCATTGGCTTCGTCGTTTATGGTTGCCCAAAATTGACAAAGTGCTTTTCGCTGCAAATAAATGTGACATGACAAGCAGTAATCAACATAGCAATTTGGTACGGCTATTGGATTCATTACTCCAAGATAGCCAAAACACCATGAAATTTGACCACGTGAACGTCGAAACGATGGCGACGAGTCTCGGTTAGAAGCTCTTTAGATAGGCAAATTCAGGAAAACTCGAAGAAGTTAAATTGTGTTTATGGTAAGCCGATTGGTGAGCAAGAATGGGTTACCTATTTACCCTCGGCAATTCCCCCTACATTACTCCAAAAAGAACAGTGGCCTGATGGCGGTTTTGAGTTTTTATCTTTTACACCACTTGCTGCAAAGGAGGGAAGACTTGAACATATTCGAATGGACCATGCTTTACAGTTTCTGCTTGGGGATAAGTTACGATGAATAACAAGAAATCAGAAATGATTCAGCAAGCTAGGCGAATAGAAGCGCACACAAACGATATTTTTGCAGAACGTTCAGAGAAGCCAGTTGCAAAGATTATTGACGTTTCAGACGAGTTTGAACTTCAAGATGTGTCCATCGATGCTCCTGTTGATTTGGACGTTGTATATGAAAGCCGTCAAAAGCGGCCATGGCTCAAGCTGTGGTTAGCACTCGCGGGCACCGCGATTATCACTGAAAGTGTTCTGGGAATTTGGCAAGCATTTGAAAGTTCATTATTTCTGGGGATTTTATATAGCGCGCTAGGTGTTCTGTCATTGGGGATAATAGGGCGGCTTATTTTTAAAGAAATTAAAGCGCTAATAAAATTGAAGCGCTTAGAGAAAGTGAGAGCGGATGCCGAACGATTATTACAAAGTGAACAAGTTGGTGAGGCGAGTAAATGGCTGGAGTCGCAGTTAAAACAAGTGTCACCGCAATTTGCTACTGAATTCAAAACACTAGTTAAAAGCCATCATACAGACAAAGAGTTGGTGATGCTGTACGACACGCAGGTATTACAGTATATCGATAATGAAGCTCAGCAAATTGTCGCGACGTCAGCAAGTGGCTCGGCACTATTAGTTGCATTAAGTCCGATGGCCACACTGGATATGGCTGCGGTATTGTGGCGAGGGACACGCATGATTGAGAAAATAAGCGACTTGTATGGTGTGCGTTTAGGCTATCGTAGTCGATTGAAACTATACAAAATGTTGCTGACACAAATGGTGTTTGTGGGTGGAACAGAGTTGATCGCTGATTTGGCTACCACGTCGTTAGGAGCGGAGTTGCTCGGTAAGCTTTCTGCACGTTCTGCGCAAGGGGTTAGCGCTGGTATTTTTACCGCGCGTCTGGGAATTAAAACCATGGAGTTATGCCGGCCTATTCCGACTTTTGATAAACGCCCAGTGCGTTTACATCATGTTGTTAAACAGGTTTTTAAATCGCTTACGAGTCAATCGACCACTTCAAACTGACAACTTTTCTGTACAGTGTGCCGTGTCTAGTCGAGTAGCCTAGACATCTGTGCATCTGGCTTGCTTGTGATTTATTTGAGCTCGAATAACTATTAGAGCAATCAAGAAAAAGAATGAGCAACAGGTTATGACAAAATTTCACGATGATACAAATTGTATCCACGGTCCTTCTCACAATGAAGATCCGTATGGTGCGCTGACAGCACCTTTGTATCAGACATCTACTTTCCATTTTAAAGATGCCGCGCAAGGCGCTGCACGATTCGCGGGTGAAGAGCCTGGCTACATTTACACCCGTTTAGGCAACCCAACAACTCGCGAGTTAGAGGAGAAAGTTGCTGCACTAGAGGAAATGGACGATGCTGCGGCCACAGCAACAGGCATGGGCGCTGTATCAGCATCGGTATTAAGCTTTTTACAATCTGGCGACCATCTTATTGCGTCTAAAGCGTTATATGGATGCAGTTTTGCGCTTTTCTCGCACATGCTGCCGAAATTCGGTATTGAAGTTACTTTTGTCGATATGACTCAGCCAGATGCGTTGCAAAATGCATTGCAACCGAATTCAAAAATGGTGTTTGCTGAAACGCCTATTAACCCCACAATGACCGTTTTAGACTTGGATATGATCGGTAAATTTGCTAAACAAAATGGGTTAATCAGTGTCATCGATAATACGTTTTTAACTCCCTTGTTACAGAAACCGAAGCATTTTGGAATCGATATCATTATTCACAGTGCGACAAAATATCTAAATGGTCACGGTGATGTAGTGGCAGGTATCGTATGCGGCAGTAAAGAGCATATCGAAACGATTAAACTGACAGTTTTAAAGGATATTGGTGCGACAATCAGTCCACATGATGCATGGCTTATTAATCGCGGTTTGAAAACACTTTCAGTCCGCATGGAGAGGCATTGTGCCAGTGCACAGCGCGTAGCGGAATACTTAGAGGGCCATCCTAAGGTCAACGAAGTGTATTATCCGGGATTACCTTCACATCCAGGTCATCGTTTCTTAGGCAAACAAATGAAAGGTGCTGGTGGCGTAATTGCATTTGAGATTAATGGTACGTTGGAGAACGGTGAAGCTTTTATCAACGCGACAAAACTTTGCACGTTAGCTGTCTCACTGGGTGATCCAGAGACACTTATTCAGCATCCAGCCTCTATGACGCATTCACCTTATACTCGAGAAGAGCGGTTAGCCGCAGGCATTTCAGATGGATTGATCAGACTTTCAGTCGGGCTTGAAAATGTTGAAGACATTATCGCTGATCTGGAACAGGCGTTCTCCCACTTCTAAATTGTATTTTATTGTTTACAGAACCTCCCTTGTGGAGGTTTTTTATTTGCTGGTCTTTATGTGGCGTATTCTTTTGTGTACGAAACTGTACGGATATAATTACAAAAAATAGGGCGTGTTTGGTGTGACCAGTGGGTCCAGCTATTAATCTTTTGCTTACTTTCTCATAGTATCGAGGTAACAAGTTGAGGAGCAAACAACACCAAATATAAGCTCCTGCTCGTCATTTATGAGAAGGTCACTATGGCAAAATCAAGTAAGTATGTTTCAAAAACTCCAGACGACAATGGTGTTATTCATTGGTCTGTTGAGGAAAACCAGATTTGGCAGGAGCTGGTTGAGCGTCAGCTGGAATGCATTAAAGGCAAAGCGTGTGATGAATACCTTGAAGGTTTACGTAAGATTAATCTTCCGCACAATCGCATTCCACAACTACATGAATTGAATGAAGTGTTGAAAAGAGAAACTGGCTGGCAAGTCGCCCCTGTTCCTGCTCTCATCGACTTCGACGAATTTTTCCGTCTACTCGCAAATAAACAATTTCCTGTTGCAACGTTTATCCGTTCAAGGGAAGAGTTTGACTACCTTCAAGAACCCGATATTTTCCATGAAATATTTGGTCACTGTGCCATGCTCACCAACCCAGATTTTGCTGAGTTTACTCATCAATACGGTAAATTGGGTTACGCGGCAGAGAAAAAAGATAGAGTTTACCTTGCCCGTTTATACTGGTTCACGGTTGAATTTGGCCTAATGAAAACGGCTGAAGGTCTGAAAATTTATGGTGGTGGGGTGTTATCAAGCCCTGGCGAAACACAATACGTTTATTCGGGTAAACCAGAAATTTCTGCTTTAGAGGTGCTAGATGTGCTTCGTACACCGTATCGCATCGACATTATGCAACCTCTTTACTATACCATTACCTCTATCAAAGATTTGTTCGAAATCTCTAAGATGGACATAATGTCGCTTGTTGAAAAAGCCAAAGAATTAGGGCTGTTTGAGCCAAAGTTTCCACCTAAAGAAAAGTTAGCTAGCTAAGGAATTTTTACATGTCTGATTTAAGTGCACAAAAATGTGAAGCGTGTCGTGCTGATGCGCCTAAAGTGGCAGATGCTGAACTTGCAGAATTGATCAAACTTATCCCTGATTGGGTGCCAGAAGTCCGCGATGGCATTATGATGTTGGAGCGAGTGTATAAGTTCAAAAACTTTAAAGAGGCAATTGCGTTTACGAATAAAGTAGGCGATATGGCTGAAGAAGAGGGTCATCACCCAGGTCTTTTGACAGAGTGGGGCAAAGTTACGGTAACTTGGTGGAGTCATTCTATTAAAGGCTTACACAAGAACGATTTTATCTGTGCGTCTAAAACAGACGACGTGTTTAAAGCGCTTTAAACAAATATAATAAAAAAGCCGACGTTAATCGTCGGCTTTTTTATTGGTGTCAACGTGTTCAGGCTCTTCTGTCTTTACGCCCATTAGTTCATTTGTTTTACTTTTAACCGTGTTGAATTTGTTTGCGTATTTCAACAGTGAAATATTGCCCCAAATGACACACACCACTACAACAATTATCAGTACTACATGCCATGTTTCGAATTCTGTAGTCATCCTCGATTTCCCCTGAAAATTTGTTAAAGACATTATGCCTTTTGTTCTTCCAGATATGCTAACATTCTGGGCAATTAATCGTGAGTGTTAAGTGATAAGTCAGCATTGGTTCGCTACGGTATCACTTGAATATTCTGGAGCTATCTACCTGCAATGGAACAAGTTTTAATATGGCCTAAAGAGTACCCGTTACTCGTTAAAGGATTAGTGGAACAAAACGGGGCATTTATCCTTGATGCGTTGGAAGCTTGGCCTTCTTGTGGCACAAGCGAGGACGACCAAGGTGTCGTGTCAACCGTACTTCCACCACTATATTATTTACAATGGATGAAACCGCTCGAGCCTTTTGAAGCGTGTTATTATCAACACATCGCCGAGTTTGATGAAACGGCGCAACGTTATTTGATGCAATTGAGTCAGCATTTTGAAGCGGCTGAAATGGCGCAAGAAAGCCAGATACTAACATTATTAGGCCCATTTAGCGGCTACTCGGATATTGCAGCGCAAGCGACTGTCGATACGTCCATCTCGTTGTTCAAGCTACTTTACGATAAGCGTTACTTCAATGTCATTGCTTTTTGTTTAGAGCAAGGAGCAACCTTAAGTGCGGATGACGTGATGTTGCTATGGCAAGAACTTGAATTCAGAGAAAAGCTGACAAAGCATATTCCTCAACAGGTTCGGAATGTCGATACATTGGAAACCGCAGTTTGTGATGCCATTAGTCAAGGTGAAGATTTCTATACTCTGCTTGAGTTGATTAACGAAAATGACGTTAAAGATAAGCTGGAAGAGGCATTGTTGGCGCATTTAAGTTTAGAAAACGCTAAGCAATCCATGGCAATTCGCTTTATTGAACAAGGAGCAAAAGGTTTAGCTGTGAACTCGCTTGGAGAGAGTGCGATTCACCTCGCGGCCCAAAAAGGTTTTATGGATGTTGTCGAACAACTTCAAAGCGAATCAATCGAACAAGCTGACTTAAAGGGTAATAAACCAATCCACCATGCCGTAGTTGGCAATGCACTGCCTGTGGTTAAGCGATTGATCCAATTAGGGGCTGATGCGAAAAGCAAAAATCTAGACGGGTTGAGTGTTTATGGCCTTGCGGTATCATTGCGCCGAAGTGCCATCATTAAATCGTTAGAAAGTGACTTTAATCTCAAAGAGCTTACCCCTGAAGAAGAATTCCAGAAAATACGATTAGCGCACGTACTTTCGATGCTAACATCGGCCATGCTTCCGGGAGTGCTGTTCTTTTTCTTTGATGATGGATTTGCTTATAAATCAGAAGTGACCTTCGGGTTTACCGCATTTGCAATCATCTTCCTAATGTTAGGTATTAAGTTGAAGCGTGATGAGAGTTACCCGATTAAAGGTCATCCATGGAGCTTGGTTTTACTCGGTGTCCTGTCTTGGTTAAGTGTGATTGGTTTACTTGGATTAAGTGTCATTGCGGCACTTACTTTACTTAGGTAGCCTTATTACTTAACGGTTGGAAGGGTCGGAATCTTCAAAAAAAGCGCAACAGTACGTTGCGCTTTTTTTATTAATTATCCTTAAATTCATGAGCCGCTTTTTCGTCGGCTAAATCTTCTTTCAATTTTCGGATTTTGAGGCCAAGTTCTTGTCCTCGGTATCGAGCGTAATAGGTGCATCCGATAAACATGGACGTAGCAAATACGAGTTCTGCGAGGACAAATAGTCGCTCTTCTGGTGCTATCCAAAGTAGGGTGAATCCATGAATAAAGTACAGCATCACGATAAAATTGGCCCACGCATAAGTGTAAGGTTTATCTTGAATAATCCCTTTCATTGGAAACAGCAGTGGCACAATGTAAACCGCAAATATAAAACCGATGCTATGGTTTTCTCTCGGTTCAAATACAAACATCCACAGTGGCATTAATATAAGTAGGCCAATGTAACCAAAAAGCGCAAAGCGTTGATATCGCTTGGTAATAGGTTGTTTTTCGACAAGGTTTGTCACTGCATTTTTCTCGCAATTGTTACAAGTCGAGCGCCAACCGCCCGACAAATTTGAATTTCTTCAGGTGTAAGTTTGGTTTCGGCTGTCAATCCGGATACATGCGATGCCCCATATGGTGTACCACCTGACTTAGTACTCGACAGCTCCGGAATGTCATAGGGTACACCAAGCAGTAGCATGCCGTGGTGTAGTAGAGGCAAACTTAAATTTAAAAGTGTTGCTTCATTTCCGCCATGCATACTACTGGATGAACAAAAGACTGCTGCAGGCTTATCTATCAGTGTACCTCTAAGCCACAAGTCGCTGGTGGTTTCCCAAAATTGTTTGGCTTGATGTGCCATCATGCCAAAGCGGGTAGGAGAACCAAAAGCCAGAGCGTGGCATTGTTTCAAGTCGTCCAGCGATACAACAATATCGGATTCAAGTTGCTGTGTGAACGTTCTGAGTACGGGTTCAGCCCCTTGAGAAATGATTGCTTCGGCAATGGTCTGGGCCATTGCCCGGACAGAACCTTGGCTGGAGTGGAATAACACCAAAACTTTAATCATAGATTAGAACAGCGCAAGTACAGATTCAGGTGGACGGCCGACAGCGGCTTTACCGTTTGTCACTACGATGGGGCGCTCAATCAGTTTCGGCGCTGCAACCATTGCTGCAATGATATCGTCTTCTGAACTACTCTTTGAAAGGCCATGTTCTTTGTATTCGTCTTCTTTTGTACGCAACAGATCATGTGCAGATCCAAAACCTAATTGCTCAATCAGCGTTTTGATTTCTTCGCTGGACAAAGGCGTTTTTAAATACTCGACTACAATTGGTGTGTGGCCGTGTTGTTCTAGTAGAGCCAGTGTTTCACGAGATTTTGAACAGCGTGGATTGTGGTAGATTGTGACTGACATGGGTAGGTTCCCTTACAAATTAGCAATGCTGCATAGTGTAAGGGAACTCTGAACAGACTTAAAGTTTTGCGAGGGCTTTTTGCATTTGACGATATTGACTTAACAACGCTTTCAAGCGTTGTTGCTTTATCTCTTCAGAGTCCTCTACATGGTTCAAGGCTTTCTGAATTTCATCAGCTGCTTTGGTGTACGCACCGTATTGTGACAATAAATCTGCTTTAGCTTCGTGGAACGCCGCTTTATTGTTTTGTTCCTCATACACTTTAGTAAGTAGTTGCTTAGCTAAATTGTGTTCAGGTTTTTCAAGCGCAAACACTTTAAGCACTTGTAATGCTAATTCAAAGTCTTTCGCTTCAATTGCAGCATTGGCGAGGTTGAGCGTGATCACCTGATTGTTTGGTCTCAGGTCATGAAAGGAAGACAGTAGGGTAACCGCTTCTTTCGCTTGCCCTTTGGCAATCAGTAGGTCGGTTTGAGCGTCTATGTAAAACAAATTGTTTGGATCTTCACTACGCAGTTTTTTAAGAATTGCTTCAGATTCTTTGAGTTTCTTTTGGTCAAGTAGTGAGAGCGCAAGCCCGTATTCTAAATCACGGTTATCTAATGAAGATGAACGCTCCAAATTTGAGCGGAAGAATTGCTCTGCTATTTTGGGTTCATATTGATAGCGAGCAAGAACTCGAGCTTTCGCTAAGGCAAAATTAAGGCTAGAAGGCACATAGACCTTTTCATACTGTTCTGCACGTAGGCGTACATCCGAGATCCGAGTCTCTGGTAGCGGGTGAGTCAGCAAAAATGCAGGCGGCTTATTTTTATAGCGAACTTGTTCTGCGAGTTTGCTAAGGAACTCGCTAGAAGCGTAGGGGTCGAAGCCTGCATTTTTCAGGGTTTTCATACCGAAGCGGTCTGCTTCTTGTTCAGCTTTACGGCTATGACTTAAGTTGTTTAAGGCTGACTGTGTAGAATTAGCGGACAAAATCGCCATTCCTGCATCCGGCGCGACGATAGTGGCGAGAATGCCCGCAATCATACCCGCTACGGTTAAAGCGCTGTTGTCTTTTTGATTCTGTAATCGTCTTGCGATGTGGCGCTGCGTAACGTGAGCTATTTCGTGGCCGAGTACTGAAGCAAATTGACTTTCATTATCCGATTGAGCCAGAAGACCGGTGTGCACACCAACGTGCCCACCGTAAAAAGCAAAAGCGTTGATATCAGGGTTTTTAGCCAGAAAAACTTGAATGGAAAACGGACGTCATCGGCGTTGGCGACCAGTTTATTCCCAAGCGATGAAACGTATTCATCAAGTACCGGATCTTGGATAAACCCAGCACCTGCACGGATCTGCATCATCATGACATCGCCAATGGCTTGTTCTTTTTCAATCGAAAGCGCTTGAGAAGCGGATGTGCCTAAATCTGGGAGATTAAATTCGCTTTGAGCCAAAGCCGAGCCTTGCCATTGTAGTGCGACAGCAGTCAGCAATGACAAGAGCGGGCGTTTATACTGCATATTAGTCCTTTCTTATATCGTCCCCGAGCATAAGTCGCGCTAAGTCAACTTCATCACCGCATGCACGGGCATCTTTTTCACATAACTGATAAAAATCTTTAATTGAGACACCGTCAACCTTAACAATGTTCAATTCTCGAGTTAAAAAAGCAATAATTTTGTGCACTACTTTATGAGCATGAAGAATAAGTGCCTTGTCGGCGATATCGCCTCGTTCAAAGTAAAATGCGATAAACTTATGTAACTGATTAATTCGTATTATGTTTTTCATTGTGTGGGGATCCCAAACACTGAATTCCATCAATCGATTGTCTTTAACATAAGTGTCTATTTGAATGTCTTTCGCATAAGGAAACGCCCACAATTCGAAACCGCGGTCTGTAAAACTTTGATGTAAACCGAGCCGAGGCTTTGAGTCACAGTGTATGAGACCGTGATCATCTTCAAAACCACCGAGTAATTGAATGTTCCAATTGCGTTTATCAATGATGCGTTTAACTGCGTTGTCAAAGCCATGATGGAGCACTCCTTCACTTTCACTCACTGAAGAAGCAACCATGTGGTAAAATGGCGGTAGCTCACCCCAATTGATCTGCTTTTTATACCAGTTGATTTCTTTTAGAGTTGGATTTGCGGGAAGTTGGGCTTTACTATTCGCACCAGCCATTTATTTTTCCTTACTACTTTTCTTGTCTTAAAGGATAAACCAAAGTAAGAATTGAGGCTAGTAACAAAGACTGAATTAATCGAGGTGTTAGTTGTCACAACAGAAACAAATCAATGACTTAAGTTTATTCGATTGTCCTCAGTTGTTTGTACAATTCAAATGGTTACTTAAGGATTTGAATCTTGGTAAAACGGTTGCATTTAGATTCAACGCTGGACAAGATTTAAAAGATGTCCTTCGATATCTTGAGATGAAAAGATTACAGTACAAACGTATCGACAGTAACAACAGTATAACTATCGTCGTGGAGGGAATGAGTGTTTGAATTTATAAAAGCTTGGTATACCCGAAAGTTTTCAGATCCCCATTCTGTCACCTTATTGTTTTTATTACTCTCCTGTGCCGCTTTACTTTATCTATTTGGTGAATTCGTTATTCCCGTGCTTGTTGCATTGGTGATTGCGTATTTGCTTGATTGGCCGGTTACGAAGCTCGAAAAACTGGGTGTCGGACGTTTGCTCGCAACGACCCTCGTCATGTTTGCGTTTATCGGTTTGGTATTTGCCATAACGGTTGGAATTGTACCTACGCTTTGGAAGCAACTTTCAAACTTAGTGCAAGAAGCACCATCAATGGTGGAACAAGGAAAATACTGGCTACTTCATCTGCCAGATAGCTATCCTGCATTAATTAGTGTTGACCAAGTTAAAGTCGTCGTTAATACAGTAGAGAAAAAAGTCATTGAGTTTGGGCAGATGTTGTTATCTCTTTCGCTGACATCGCTAAAAGACGTCATAGCATGGTTAATTTATTTGATCCTCGTACCACTGCTTGTGTTTTTCATGCTAAAAGATAAATCGGAACTTGCTGGTGGTATTGCACAGATGATCCCCAAACAAAGACGACTTATTAGTCAAGTTTGGCATGAAATGGATCAGCAAATCATGAATTATATCCGTGGCAAAGTCATTGAGATTGTCACTGTTGGTGTCAGTTCAGTCGTGGCTTTTTCGCTTATGGATTTGCGCTACGCGGCATTATTGGGCACTTTGGTGGGATTGTCTGTACTTATCCCATTTGTTGGTGCTGCATTAGTCACAATACCAGTTGCCGCTGTGGCAATGTTTCAATTTGGTGTTGAAGCGCAGTTTTGGACGGTGTTAATCGTGTACGGTATAATTCAAGCGCTCGATGGCAATGTCCTTGTTCCGTTGTTATTTTCGGAAGCGGTCGATTTAAATCCTGTCTATATAATAGTGGCCGTTTTATTCTTCGGTGGACTTTGGGGTTTCTGGGGCGTTTTCTTCGCAATTCCCTTGGCGTCGTTAGTCAAAGCACTTTTTAATGCTTGGTCTGGACAGCGCGAAAATATATCTGAAGAAGTAAGTGGTTGATATTTGACCGATGATCACGATTTTACTAACTAAAATCATTGTTTAGATGCAGTTCTTACTTGCATTGTGACAAAAAGTTAGTACAATTCCGCAGCTTCCCATTGTGGGGAGCAAATCCTTATTAATGAAAACAGTCAATCTATATAGAGGACGGTATGGTAACTATTCGTTTGCAACGTGGCGGCGCTAAAAAGCGTCCATTCTATCAAATTGTGGTTGCGGATAGCCGTTTCTCGCGTGACGGTCGCTTCATCGAGAAAGTTGGTTTCTTTAACCCAATCGCTGCTGGTCAAGAAGAGAAAGTGCGTTTGGATCTAGCTCGTGTTGAACACTGGGTAGGTCAAGGTGCAGCTCTTACTGAGCGTGTAGCAAAGTTAGTTAAAGACGCTCGTAAAGCGGCTTAATAGGCGTAAGTGTAACCATGAGTCAAGAAAACACCTCGATTATTGTAGTAGGTAAGCTTGGTGCCCCTTATGGTATTAAGGGCTGGCTTAAGGTGCATTCATTTACGGACGATCCCGAAGGGATCTTCGATTATAGCCCATGGTTAATAGGGCAACAAGGTAAATGGCAAACCTTTGAAGTGGTCGACTGGCGTCGCCACAGCAAGGGCTACATCGCCAAGTTTGCGCAGATTAATGATCGTGATGAAGCATTAGCATTAACTAATGTTGAAATCGCCGTGTATGAAGCGCAGCTTCCAGAACTCCCTGATGGGGAATTCTATTGGCGAGATCTCATCGGCATGTCCGTGGTTACAGACAAAGGCTATGACCTCGGTATTGTTGATGACTTGATGGAGACAGGGTCAAATGACGTTTTGGTTGTGAAAGCAAACAAAAAAGATGCATTTGGCCAATCAGAGCGCTTAATTCCATTTTTACCGGAATCGGTAATTGTGTCAGTTGAGCATGATGAGCGTAAAATTACAGTTGATTGGGATCCTGCATTTTAATGCAAGAGAGCAAAAACCTTTGGGTCGGCGTAGTTACGCTTTTCCCAGAAATGTTTGATGCTATTACCAATCAAGGTGTGACGGGTAGAGCGGTTAAAAACGGCCTTATCGAGTTTCACAGCTGGAATCCTCGAGATTTCACTACCGACAAACATAGAACGGTTGATGATCGTCCTTATGGCGGTGGGCCTGGCATGTTGATGATGGTTGAACCATTAAAACAGGCGATTGTTGCAGCGAAAGCCGCAGCAGGACATGGCGCAAAGGTAATTTACATGTCACCTCAAGGGCGTAAGCTAGATCAACAGGGAGCAGCAGAACTTGCTGCGAACGAAAAATTGATCTTAGTGGCTGGTCGTTATGAAGGTATAGACGAGCGGATCATCGAGTCTTATATAGATGAAGAATGGTCCATTGGTGATTTTATATTGAGTGGTGGTGAACTACCTGCCATGACATTGATTGACGCAGTAGCGCGATTGGTGCCGGGCGTGTTAGGACATAATCAGTCAGCTGAGCAAGATTCGTTTTCGGACGGCTTACTCGATTGCCCTCACTATACTCGGCCAGAAACATTGGATGGAAAGTCGGTTCCTTCAGTTTTACTGAGTGGTAACCACCGAGAGATTGAAAAGTGGCGCTTAAAGCAGAAACTTGGAAGAACTTGGTTAAGACGTCCTGACTTGTTGCAAAACCTAGCTCTGACTGAGGAGCAAGTGAGATTACTCTCTGAGTTTCAGCAAGAGTATCAAAAGACTTGTGGCTAGAAGACAGTTACACCTAGGAAAGTGAGAAATATAATGGCAAAAGTAAACCAAAACATTATCAAAGAGCTTGAAGCTGAACAGCTTAAGCAAGACGTACCTGCATTCGGCGCTGGTGACACAGTAGTTGTTCAAGTACGTATCAAAGAAGGTGACAAAGAGCGTCTACAGGCGTTCGAAGGCGTGGTTATCGCGAAGCGTAACCGTGGTCTACACTCAGCTTTCACTGTGCGTAAAATTTCAAGCGGTGAAGGTGTTGAGCGTGTATTCCAAACGCACAGCCCATTAGTTGAAAGCATTACAGTTAAGCGTCGCGGTGCAGTACGTCGCGCGAAACTTTACTACTTGCGTAAACTATCTGGTAAAGCTGCTCGTATCAAAGAGAAGCTTAACTAAGAGTAAGGCTACCTTACTAAAAAGCGGGTCACTATTTATAGTGGCCCGTTTTAGTTTGTCGATATCCAATTTAAACACGCTCTCAAAATAGTAACACTGTCGTAAATCAAGCCCGCTCGTTTCCCCGGATTTCATCAACATCAACATTTCAATAGTTGTATATTCAATTTCAGCTAATTTCTCTGGTCATATGTGTACGCTCTCATGCAACCTAATTAATGGAACTCTAAAAAGCTGTCTAATTTCCTGCACGAAAGGCAGGTAACGTCTAAGCTTTTTTATAACCATAAAATCCAAATCAGCATCTTGCTTTTACTTTCATCTGTCCCGGTAACTTGATAGACTTACTGTATTAAATAGTTTACTAGGCGTAATAATAAGTTTACACATGAGTTCATTAGACCTTACACCACTAAGAGAAGCAATAGATGCCTGTGACGCTGAATTGGTTCAGCTACTAAGCCGTCGTAAAGCATTAACGGAACAAGTTGGTATTGTTAAACAACAGACCGGGGCGCCACTTTATGCGCCAGACAGAGAAGCACTTCTTATTAAAGCAAGGAGAGAGCAAGCTCGTGAAGCGGGTGTGAATCCTGAGTTAGTTGAAGATATTCTACGACGTATGATGCGTGAAGCGTACGAAAACCAACAAGGTAAACTTGCCTGTGTTGCACCTGAGCTGTCTCCTGTTGTTGTAGTGGGTGGTGATGGTGCAATGGGCCAATTGTTCGTTAAGCAATTTTTACGCTCAGGTTTTGAGGTTCGCGTATTAGACAAAAAGCAGCAAAATGAAACGAATGACATCTTAGCTGGAACTCGAATGGTCTTGCTAAGTGTGCCGATTAATGCTGTAGAGCAGGTGGTTAGTTCATTACCTGAACTTGATGAGAATTGTTTACTGGTCGATGTTACCTCGGTAAAACAAGCGCCCATTCAAGCCATGCTGAAAAAACATAAAGGCCCAGTGCTTGGACTTCATCCAATGTTCGGACCGGATATTTCTCATTGGGTTAAACAAACGATTGTAGCGTGTGAAGGGCGGGCAAGCCCACTGTGCGAATCGCTACTGGAGCAGTTGGCGATTTGGGGCAGCAATTTAGTTCGAATTGATGCTAAGAAGCATGATCAAGCGATGCAGATCATTCAGGTAATGCGGCATCTGACGACGTTTGTATACGGGCAATTTTTGGCAAAGCAGTGCCATACACTCGAAGAGTTACGTAGCTGTTCTTCGCCTATATACCAATTGGAGCTGATGATGGTGGGACGGCTATTTGCTCAATCGCCAGAACTTTATTCAGACATCATGCTTGCGCAATTTTCAGATGTCGAAGGTCTTTTAGCAAGCTACCAAGATACCTTTGCTTTGACATTGGATAAGTTACAACGAGGCGATAAGGCAGGACTAATCGATGCATTTAGCGAAGCGAAACAGTATTTCTCTGATGCTGCTTCACAGTTTTTATCGCAAAGCCGCGGTTTATTAAATAAAGCAAATGACGCCAAAGTGCTAGACTAGCACCTTGGCGCATTAAAAGTTCTTACTTTAAAGAACTTCGACTTGCTTCAGTGATTCACTTTGGTAACAGCCGAGGATACGAACATATTGAGTATGTTCTTTTAACTCTTCTAGTGCTTTTTGCACGTTTGCTTCAGCGATATTCGCTTGTAAATCAACATAGAAAACTTCTTCCCAAGGATTGCCCGGGACAGGGCGTGATTCCAGTTTTACCATGTTTATGTTGTGTTGCTTGAATACCATTAAGGCATCCGCGAGAGAGCCGACTTGGTGTTTTGTCGCCATTATCAGTGTTGTTTTCGTTGGGATCTGAGTCGACACTTGCAGTGACTTTCGAGATACAACAATGAAACGGCTGTGATTTTCAGCTTGGTTTGCGATGCTTGATTTCAATACTTCCAGTCCGACTTTTTTACCGGCTTGCGCAGAGCCAATTGCTGCACTGTGCTCCGTTTCAAGGGCATTTACAAGGGCACTGGAAGTTGAATCGCAGGTTTCATGTTGAACATTACCCAAGCCTTGTAAATAACGACTGCACTGAGCAAATGGCTGCGGGTGTGCATAGATCTTTGTAATGTCTTTAATTGCAGTACCAGGAGACCCAAGTAAACAATGCTCTACAACATGTGTGACCTCTCCAACAATACTGACTTGTGCATGCTGAAGAAGGTCAAACACTTCGTTGATACTGCCAGAGCTCGTGTTTTCAATCGGCAAGAGACCAAAATCAGCTTGTCCTGTTTCGACTTGGCTGGTGATCTGTTCAAAACTGTTGCACCCAATTTCTACAAGTTTCCCTGGACGACGGCTAAAGTATTTATGACACGCGAGTTGGCTATAGGAACCTTGGCCTCCTAAATACGCAACACGGTAGGTGTCGCTTACTGATTCAGGGTTTAAGCTGCGTTGCAGCAAAGCTTGTTGATTGAGAACCGAATCTTCAAGCACAACTTGGAATACGTTATTGATGTAAAAACCATCGAGACCAAGTGACTTTCCATATTGAATCAGTTTTTCAAGCAAGGCTTGCTCTCTTGCTTCATCTCGGATCGGTTTATTGTTAGCAATTTTATATTCTAAAACGCTGTAACTTAAACGGCGACGTTTCGAAAGTAACACCAACAAATCAGAATCGATTTCGTTTATGTCTCTTCGCAGCGCATGCAATGTATCTTCTGTCATAAGGCCTCATTCCCAATGCAAAAAAAAACCTCCCAGTTGGGAGGCTTAGCTATTTGATTTCTGTACGCAAACAGTTAAGCCTCTTCATCGAAAGAAGCTAAAAAAGTAAAAACCGAAGCGAACAGAAGAAAAATTCATTGATATAACTCTATATGTTATTTTTAATTTACGCCTAGAACATACCGTCAATTAACGGGGTAGGTCAACATAATTTAGAATTTTTATTTCTTGAAACTTTGCGAGTAATCGAAAAAACTTATAACTCACTTTAATGTTCTGTTATATTTGCCTTTAAAGCTCGAAAAAATACAATTACTAAAAGGGTTTAACTGTGGGGAATAGACGCCCGCCTTCACGATTTGCGGCCAATTCACTCAGCATGAAGTTGACATTACTTATTTCGGCGATTTGTTTATTCGCGGGATTGTGTGCAGCTGCGTTTATGCTCAAGTCGGAAGAAAAACTCATCGTTTTTGAAGAGTTTAAGTTGTTGAAGCGCAGTAGTGCGCAAATTGTTGATCAGTTTCAATACTATTTGCAAAGTAAGACAAATGTAGCTGAACAAGCGAATGCAGTTGTAACAAAGCAGCTCTTTAGCGACAGCTCAAATCTCGCAAATCACAGTGTATATATTCTCTCAAATACGCCTGAAGGGAAGATAAGCACGTCTCAAAATGGATTGTCTGCGGCATTCGTTCCCCGTGATGTTCCTATTGAAGATGACCATTTGCTGACACAATCGGAGTCATTATGGAATGTGTTAGCCCCCACGTTACTACAAGATTTTGCCAATTTTTATCTTTATACCGAAGACGGCTTTTCTCGTGTTGCACCTCCGAATATTTTATTGCAAGGCGGACAACAACACCGATTTTTACAACATCAAGATTTGAATATTATTAAAGATATAGCCAATCCAACTCGAGAAGCCGTATGGAGTGATGTGCATTTTGACGAGATTTGGAAAAAATGGGTAGTCAGTATTTTGGTTCCAATTTATCTGCAAAATGAGTTTGTAGGAATGACAGGTGCTGATATCGCTCTCGACCAGCTATTAAAGCATCTCCCTCTATCAGGCAATGATTACGGGCTGGTTATTTTTGACAATAATGGGAAAGTACTCGCCTCTCCAGAATTGCACAAATCACTTACTGATACATCGTTGATGACGCAACGTAAACTACCTGCAGAGTTACAAGCACTCGTAATGGAAACCGTTGAAAAGCCTTTGATGGAACGAGAAGCCAATTTTTCAGCCGCAGACGAAGAATACATTATCAATATTCGAATGTTGAAGCAGCTCAATTGGTTTGTTGGCATCTATAAAAAGCGTTCTGCGGTGCTCGCCTCGCTAGACGTCATCAAATACAAATTCTTCGGTTTGTTTATCCTCTATGCGTTATTTGTCGCGATGCTGCTACATCAAACGCTCTATCAGCTCGTGCTGGGCCGCATCAATGCACTTGTTGATGCGATTTCTGGTTTTGGCAAAGGGCAATTCCAAGTGTTGAACAATTTGCCAACCAATGACGATGAAATCGGTATGCTCAACGAGTCCATCAAAGATATGGCGACCGAGATCGGCAAGTTAATTGACGGGTTGAATGTCCGAATTGTCGAGAAAGAAGATGCCGAAAAAGAAGCAAATCGGTTTCTTAAAGCGGTTGCGGCATCGGGTACTGGCGTTGTGCTAACCGATGCACATTTTGACATTAACTACGTTAATCCAAAGATGATGGAAATGACAGGCTTTGAAGCGGAGCACTTTTTGGGTTCGCCGCTTTTGACAATTATTTCTAGAGAAATGGCTATTCTTGTTGACGATATTGATATCGACCTTCGGAGTCGCAACTCATGGAGAGGTGACACGGTTTTACAGGGTAAGGACAATAAACCTATTTGGGTGTCGTTAAGCGTCTCACCAATTCGAGAGGATGGTGGGAAAATTACTAGTTATGTCGCATCTGCTCAAGATATTTCCTTTGTAAAAGAAAGCCAACGTAAAATGGAAGAGCTTGCTTACTTTGATACGTTAACGGGCCTCGCGAATCGAACTTTCTTCAGAATGCAGTTGCGGAAGTCGATGGCACTAGCGCAGCGTGGTCATTATGCTTTTGCTTTGTTTTACTTTGATTTGGACGAGTTTAAGCGGATCAACGATACGCTGGGTCACGACGCAGGTGACAGGTTGCTTATCGAAGTTGCGGATCGTCTAAAACGTAGGTTGAGAGCGGAAGACACGATTGCACGACTCGGAGGCGATGAGTTTGCCGTGCTGTTAAGCGGAATTGAGCAGCGCGACCATGCCATGGATGTTGCACACACTATCCAGCAAACTTTGAGTAAGCCAATTATGCTTGGGAATAATGAAGTGATTGTTAGTGCCAGTATCGGCATTACGATGGCTCCGTTTGACAGTCAGGAAGAAGAGCAACTGTTAAAGCATGCTGACTTGGCGATGTACGAAGCGAAAGCTAAAGGTAAGAATACCTTCCATTTTTACAGTAAAGAGCTAGATGCTGCGGCAAATGAACGTCTTTACATTGAGAATGAGCTGCGAATCGGCATCAAGGAAAAGCAGTTCCATTTGCATTATCAACCGCAAGTTGATTGCCGTACAAATCGTATTGTGGGCTACGAAGCGTTGATACGATGGACGCATCCGGATGAAGGCAACATCCCGCCGGTAAAATTTATACCTATTGCAGAAGCGACGGGTTTAATTGTTGAAATAGGCGCTTGGGTACTTGAAGAGGCCTGTCAATTCGCTAACCGTATGCTGAAATTGGGTCGTGCAGCGAACATTTCGATTAACCTTTCCGCTCGTCAATTCAAAGATGCTCAGCTGATAGAAACACTTGCCGATATTTTGAAACGAACTCAATTACCTGCAGAATATCTGCATCTTGAACTTACAGAAAGTATGTTGATGGGCGATGTTAAAGCCGCAATCAATCAACTTCATCAAATCAAAGAATTGGGTGTCGCTTTGTCAATTGATGACTTTGGTACTGGTTATTCTTCATTGAGCTATTTGAAACGATTCCCCGTTGATATTCTTAAGGTCGACCGCTCTTTTGTAAAAGACATTCCTGAAGACCTTAATGATATGGAAATTACAGCGGCGATTATTGCGATGGCGCAAAAACTTAACTTAAAGGTTGTCGCAGAAGGGGTGGAAACAAAGGCGCAGATGGAATTTTTACAGCGTAACAATTGTTACATTGTGCAAGGTTATTATTACAGTGCGCCTGTAGCGGAACAAGATCTCTCTCTGGTTGAAGATAAATTGGCGGGAGATTAGCCTCCTGCCAGTTTCACTTTGAAACCAAGCCCTTCGAGTAAACCTTTCAGTTTGTCTCGGTCATCGCCCTGAATTTCAATCAGGCCTTCTTTTATGGCGCCGCCTTGGCCCATTTTGCTTTTAAGTGTCTTGGCAATTTGCTTCAAGTCATGTTTGGCAGGATCTATCCCGACGACAAGCATTATTCCTTTACCTTTACGTCCTTTTGTTTGACGTTCAATGCGGATGAACCCATCTTTAAATAGCTTGATCTCAGGTGTGTCAACTTCTTCAGGTTGTTTGATGCGTCCCATATCAGTTGAATAAACGAGGCGAGAGTCAGACATTATTGTCTCCAATCAAATAACGATATCTTTATCATACCAAAATTTAAGAAACTGATTTTTTATTTTTGGCTAAAAGTAAGAAACGAATTATATTTAAGTGAGTTAACGGATTTTAATACATGCTTTAACGGGAGTCTTTAATGAGTTTGAGTACTAGTGCATCGTCGGATGGTAAAACACTGACAATCCAAATTCGCGGTAAATTTGATTTTAATTTGGTGCAATCATTCAGACAGGCCTACGCAGAGCTTCGCTCTGGCACGGAAAAAGGTTGTTATTGATTTGCGTGAAACAGACTATATGGACAGCTCGGCTTTGGGTATGTTGCTCAATATGAAAAAGACATTGGGTGAAAGCGTTTCATCTATCCATATAACAAACTGTCGACCGCAACTTAAGAAAATTCTACAAATATCGCGTTTTGATAAAAAATTCGAAATCGACTGAACATGCGTATTTTAGTGGTTGATGATCAACCGTTAAATTGCACGTTACTTCGCGCAATGTTGGAACAACAACGGTATGACGTTGTTGTTGCGACGAATGGTCGTGAAGCGGTTGAAATTGTCGAAAATGATCAAATTGACATCGTGTTACTAGATGTCATGATGCCAATAATGGACGGTTTTGAAGCTGCACCTCTAATCAAAAAACTGGCAGGCGAAGTTTATCTACCAATCATTTTTATTACAGCACTTGAGGACCACGCTAGTTTTGAGAAATGCCTTGCCGTGGGCGGTGATGATTTTATACATAAGCCATTCGACAGAATTATTCTTAGCGCAAAGATAAAAGCACATGCCCGTACTCGGAAATTAAGCCAAGAAACGAACGAGCAAAAGAAAGTGCTTGAATATCACTATAATCAAGTAGAACGAGAGCATGAAATCGTAGAGCACATTTTTAAGAATGCGCTAAACGAACAGGGTGCTTATCCAGAACACGTTGACTTTCATTTATCTCCAGCCTCAATGTTTAATGGCGACATGTTCTTACTGGCAAAAAGTCCAATGGGTGGGCTTTATTGCATGCTGGGTGACTTCACCGGTCATGGCCTGGCCGCTGCTGTTGGGGCCTTACCTGCATCTCGCGTCTTTTACACCATGGTCAATAAAGGTATGTCGATAAGTGATATCGCATATGAGATGAACGCATTGCTTTATAATCTGTTGCCTGGTCATATGTTTTGCGCCGCAACGATCATTGAATTGAGTGAATCGGGTAAAAGTTTGTCACTGTGGTTAGGTGGATTACCAGATGCTTATTTGATAGAGCACGATGGAACGCTGGTCCGAACTATTGAATCCCAGCATATGGCCATGGGAATTTTAAGTGAAAGTGAATTCGAACGAAACTTGCTTCATTTGGAAGTTTCTCCGTCAATGCGTATTCTCATCGCGACGGACGGTGTAATCGAAACCGAAAACAATGTAGGGGAGTTTTACGGTGATGAACGTTTAAAAGCGCTCATTAAGTCAAAAAACTCTATATCTACAGCGGATATTGTTGATTCGGTAAGAGCGTTTTCCTGTTCGGAATTGCAACAAGATGACTTAAGCATTTCGATATTAAACTGTTTACCTTTCCCAACAAGAGAAGACAGCGAGGTTAACTATTCACAACTGCCATTTAATTTAAGTCTGTCATTAAATGCGGCACAAATGCGAAGCACTGACCCCGTACTTGAGTTAGTTGATATGTTATCTCAAGTCGACGGGCTTGAAGCCCATAGGTCAAATTTCTTTTTGCTACTTTCAGAAGCATACAATAATGCACTTGACCATGGTGTTTTGGGGTTGGATTCATCAATTAAGGACAAAGAAGATGGATTCTGGGAATTCTATAGCCTTAGAGCTGACGCGTTGAAGGATCTTAGCGAAGCAAAAATTGTTATTTCTGTTCGTTACGATCCTGAAAAACTATCCGTTGTTTTTACGCTTTGCGATTCGGGTACTGGCTTTGAGCAAAGTTGCGGCGATATACAGAATATGGGTCGAGAGCACGGTCGAGGAGTAGGCTTGTTAAGGGAAATTGCAGACCAAGTTAACTACAACCAGTCTGGAAACGAAATAGAGATGATATATTCACTGAAATAGGCTTTTCAGCTATTCAATCAAATGCTAGTCTACCTCCAAATTAGCAGTTTGGACGTCCAAATGATTTCAACCTACATAAGTAACGCTAAAATAAATATCGATGTTAAATCTGTTGAACTCGCGCTCGACGCATTAAATCAGTTTCTTGCAGAGCCAAGTAATAATCAAGCACCAGTATGGACTTATCGTATACCTGAATTAGGTGAGGGTGGGGCATGTAGCTTATTTGGTGCATTACAGGATGAACCATTTTCACTTGAGTCAGAGCTTCCAAAGGATAAAGATAACAACGATGCGCTTGCGGACCTTCAAAAGATTGTCTTTTTCATTGAACAAAAAACAAACGTAGATTGGTTTGGAATCTATCAAGCGCGAAGTACATCCGAAGGCCCCCAATTACTTAAATTGGCTTATTTAGGCGCCCCAAGTCGGCCATTATTTCCGCTTACACCTGAATTTGCTCAAATAAGTAATAACGTTCAGGTTGGTTTGAGTGGGAAAGCTCGTATAATCAACGATGTAGCAACCTATGTAGCTTCGGGTGGTGAATATTACACCTGTGACCCTAAAGTCAGTGCTGAAGTATGTTTACCATTATTTAATGAAGAACAACAGTGTATCGGAATTATCGACGCAGAAGCATTTCAAACAGAATTTTTTACTGACGCAATGATGGCATTCTTCGTCGCGGTATGCATTAAAATTCCTCATTATTTACCGCGTTAAAGCTTGTCGAATTAAGAAATTTTTATGTTAAGATTAAACCCGAATTTAACCCCTAAGAAAGAGATTTAGCATGTTCTCAGCACTCAAACCGTTACCGACAGATCCAATCCTCGGCCTTATGGCTGCTTTCAAGCAAGATACTAACCCAAATAAGATTGATTTGGGTGTGGGCGTTTATAAAGATGAACAAGGTAATACGCCAGTATTGAGAGCCGTGAAAAAGGCAGAAGCATTTCGTTTAGAAAATGAAACAACCAAGTCTTACATCGGTCTTGCTGGTAATTTAGATTTTTGTCAAAAAATGGAATCGTTACTGCTAGGTGAACATAAAGCACTACTTGCCAATCGCGTTCGTACAGCTCAAACGCCAGGTGGTACGGGGTCTTTGCGTGTTGCTGCTGAGTTTATTAAACGTTGTAATACCAATGCGACCGTATGGGTGACTACGCCGACTTGGGCAAACCACATCAGTTTGTTCGAAGCTGCAGGTCTTGGTGTTAAAGAATATCCTTATTATGACTATGAAAACAAAGATCTTTTGTTTAATGAAATGATTGATACTTTGAAGTCAGTTTCAAAGGGTGATGTAGTATTGATTCATGCTTGCTGCCACAACCCAAGCGGAATGGATTTGAATGCTGAACAGTGGGAAGTATTTGCGGAGTTAGCTAAAGACGTCGGCTTTACGGTACTTGTTGATATTGCCTATCAAGGTTTTGGTACTAGTTTAGATGCTGATGCCGCAGGCTTGAGATTATTGGCAGACACTGTTGATGAATTAATCATCTGCTCATCTTGTTCAAAGAATTTTGGTTTGTACCGTGAACGCGTTGGTGCATGTTCAATTATCAGTGAAAATGCTGCAACGGCAGATGTTTCTAATTCAGTATTGCTAAGCGTTGTTCGTAGTATTTACTCAATGCCACCTGCGCACGGTGCGGATATTGTTGCGACAATTTTGGGTAGTAACGAACTGACTCAAGAGTGGCATCAGGAGCTAGATGAGATGCGTGGTCGTATCAACGAATTCCGTGGTTTGATTAAAACACGTTTAGCGGAAGCCGGTGTTGAACAAGATTTCTCGTTCATCGAGCGTCAACATGGTATGTTCTCATTCTTAGGTTTGAATAAAGAACAAATTGAAAGATTAAAAACGGAATACGCAATCTATATGGTTGGTTCAAGCCGTGTAAACGTTGCAGGTATTAGCCATGGCAACATGGATTATTTCGTCAATGCAATGGTTAACGTTCTAAAATAGAACGACATTTATCCTGTGAAGGCCGCGCGATTTAGTGCGGCTTTTTTGTTTAGATAGGATGGTAGATTTTTTGTGAAGCATGCTGAATTTACGACGGTATTGGTGTTTAAAAGTTGACACGGGAAACGTAAAAATGCACAAGCTCAATAAGATATAAGAGAGATGCTGGCGCTGCGAAAAAGGTGGTTAAAGGCTTAGCTCAAATGCTTTAGGTAATGACCTCAAACAAGATGCAAAGCCTATCATCGGAAAGATACACCGGAGACGAATTAACCTGCCTGCTTATTCAATTCAGTTACTTTTGCAGAGGATTTCGCTGGTTTTTTCTCTACCGGTACACTGCCTTTAAGCACTGAAGAAAATTCTTCTTTGCGTTTTGCAATTTCGAGGGCAAGTGACTCCACTTGTTGTTCGCTTAAAGGAACGTCTACTTTCTGGAGCAGGGTTTCTAATGACTCAGCAATATCCAACATTTTATCGTAGGCATCAGCCTCTTTTTTGCTGGTGAATGTCATACGTTCTACTCCGTCTCTTTCAACCACATATTTGATTACAACAGCCATAATCGCCCTCAATTGAATACTGTTTTTTTATACAGTAAATCTAACTGTGATTTTTTGCAAGTCCTCATGGTATTTTTTCATCTAAATTTCATCTTTCAGCTTTGACAGAGAGCAAATATTTATCTTTTATTACAAAGCTCAGGAGAGCAATAGTTGGTTTATATACCCAAGGAGGAATAGAAATGAACCTAATTAAAGTTATTTCCCTAATTTTTATACTAAGTGCTTTACAACCTTTGTTTCCTGTAGAAGCGAATGAACAGGAGATGGTTTCGGACTCATCGCAAATGCAGCCGCTCAAAATAAATCTTAATACAGCAGATCTCACCATGTTGACACAGTTGCCGGGTATCGGTGAGAAAAAAGCACAGGCGATTTTGGACAAGCGTCTTGAGCTTGGTGAATTTAATAATTTAGATGATTTACTTTTAGTGAAAGGAATAGGGCCGAAACTGGTCGATAAACTAAGAGGAGTTGTTGAACTGTAAAAAAGCAGAAAAGGGCATTAGCCCTTTTCAAAAATCTCAATGGCTTTATCAAAGTGATTTCGAGCAAACCAAATTTCAATGGGCACAGTCAGAATCGGGTAAAGTAGCCCAGCAACAAGTAAGATAGGTAAAAGTGACCAACCTTGAAAATAGGAGAGGGAGACAAATACTGGTGTAAGCAATAGCAATTTGCACACTCTCATGATCACTTTTTGTTTTACATCCATTACTGACAATGCGATGGATAAAATCGTTTGTCGCTCTGTAACTTTGTAATTTTCGAGTTTTGTAACTCGTTTCAACGTAAATGGCACTCACTTAGCCTTTTTTAGATTAAAAAGATGAAACCCAAGCACAGCAATAAACAGGGCACTGTAGAAAGCAAAAAGGATCTCCATCCAGCCAGGCATGCTCAGACCTACAAACATCCAATCAATGTTTCCGCAATCACCCGTTGCGGCAAAAAAGTTAGGCAGCCATTCATGCAATGGCATGAATTCTGGGAAATTTGGGAATCTGTCACACGTGAATGCAAAAGGGTCGTCTGTGTTTTGCATCGCGATATGCTCACGAGCTATTTGAAAACCCCAAATACTGGAAATACCCCATGTAGCGAACCCGACGATTCTGCAACCTAGGTTATCTGGATTGACTGCGCCAAGTAATCCCGCAGCTAATAAACCCAGTACCGCTGTGCGCTGATAGATACACATAATACAGGGTTCAAGCCCCATTCCATATTGGAAATAGAGTGCACAGCACTCGAGTAAAAATGCCGTTAAAGCGAGTATCAACCAAGCTTTACGTTCGTAGGGAAGGGTTTTTAGCCAAGCCATAAAATCACTCTCATTTTTTGAGGCTTATTATGTGCGATGGACCTAAAAGATAGCAACCCTTTTGAGGCTACTCACCTATATGTCGGTTTTGTTGCAAATATTTGCATAAGTTCTTTATATCTTAATAACTTTGCTTGTTAGTTCAGGATCATCTGGTACAATCAGTGGATTGTAAGTGATCAAATTACACTTTAGTCGCAAGTGAGTGGACGTTAGATGAGAATTTTCAAAGCGAAAAGCCCAGCTGGATTTGCTGAGGAGTATATAGTTGAATCTATCTGGAATGGTGAATTTCCGCCTGGTTCTATTCTACCTGCAGAGCGTGAACTCTCTGAACTTATCGGCGTAACTCGCACGACTTTAAGAGAAGTACTTCAACGTTTGGCACGAGATGGCTGGTTGACTATCCAACATGGAAAACCAACGCGTGTAAATAACTTCTGGGAAACTTCGGGTTTAAACATTCTCGAAACTTTAGCACGTCTAGATGAAGACAGAATGCCAGAACTGACTGATCAGCTACTTTCTGCACGTACCAACATTAGTGCTATTTATACTCGCGCGACGATTAAATTGAATTCGCAAGCAGTAGTTGAAATCTTAGGTAAACATGCTGATGTAGAAGACACTGCAGAGGCGTATGCAGATTTTGACTATCAAGTACACCACAACCTAGCAATCGCAGGTAATAATAAAATCTACGTATTGATTTTAAATGGTTTTAAAGGTCTGTATTCCAAAATTGGTTGTCACTACTTCGCGGATACACGCACGCGCCAACTAGCACGTGAATTCTATACGGATTTAATGGGGCTTGCCGAGCGCGGCGAACATGACGGCGCTATTTCACTGATGCGTAAATACGGTCATCGAAGTGGTGAAATTTGGCAGCAGATCCGCAGTGACTTGCCAAGCGACATCATGGACAATTAATTAAACGGCGCAACTTGCGCCGTTTTTGTTTTAAAACAATGACTTTGATTGTTTTGTTTTCCTATCCATAGCTTGCGTTCTATTTCTTTATTTTGAGTAAGATTCACCCAATTGTTAAGGTCATCGATTTTATCAATTGCAGTCATCGAATAATTCGATTGTTCTTTTAGTAGTTGTCTCAATAAACTAGGCAAAAATTTGTCGTGGCGACTTGAATTTATCTTCAAAGCCACCATATTTCTAACATCGCCATTTTGGCATTTGGATCTAAACCTAACTAATTGGAGAAAACAATGGGTGTATTAGTAGGCCGTCAGGCACCAGATTTTACTGCTGCAGCTGTACTAGGTAACGGCGAAATCGTAGATAGCTACAACCTTCACGCAAATATCAAAGGTAAGAAAGCGGTTATTTTCTTCTACCCACTTGATTTCACTTTCGTTTGTCCTTCTGAACTTATTGCTTTTGATAAGCGTTACGAAGAGTTCCAAAAACGTGGTGTTGAAGTAATCGGTGTTTCAATCGATTCTCAATTCTCTCACAACGCATGGCGTAACACTCCAGTAAACGAAGGCGGTATCGGTCCAGTTAAATACGCTCTAGTTGCTGACGTTAAACACGAAATCTGTAAAGCATACGACGTTGAGCACCCAGAAGCTGGTGTTGCTTTCCGTGGTTCTTTCCTAATTGATGAAGAAGGTAACGTACGTCACCAAGTAGTTAACGACCTTCCATTAGGCCGTAACATTGACGAAATGCTACGTATGGTTGATGCACTTGCATTCCACAGCGAGCACGGTGAAGTTTGCCCAGCTGGTTGGACTGAAGGTAAAGCAGGTATGGATGCAAGCCCAGCGGGTGTTGCTAAGTTCCTATCTGAAAATACAGATCAGCTATAATTCAGTTTTCCTAAGAGTGCGCTTGCGCTCTTTGCTAAGCTAAATAAGAAGCCCGTGCACGTTGAGTTCGCGGGTTTTTTTATTTCATGCCCGTACAGTTTTGTTTTCTGTGTAATCGAATTTAGGTGCAGTGGTGGCAACAACTTAACTCCACCACTGACTCAACGATTTCAATCCTACAATCCCAAAGTAAACACTGAACATACTGACGATCGGCAATGCTAGGATACTGAGTAAAATGAGTTCGTTATCCATTACTTTTGCTCTCCCTTTGCATCTTCTTTCAACTGTTCAACATGGCTTGAAGCTTGTTGAATTTGTTGTTCAACGGCTTTTTGCAAGTTCGCTTTTGCTTCGATGCTTATATGTTGAATGTTTTCCTGTATCGAACTAACTAATAAACTACTTAAGTCAGAGAGTAGTTCTGTACTGGCCGTATTCGCTTGCGCACTGACACTCATGCCAAATAAACAACTTGCTGCGATTAATTTAGTTACTGGGTTCATGATGATCTCCTTGGTTTAATCATTTAGTCGCAGTAACTATTACAAAGGTTGTGCCAAGCTTTTAAAAAAATTTAACTGCATGAAATATAAAGATAAAAAAATTAATGAAGGAATGGGAAAATGAACACGTGGTGAATTTGACGAATTGTTTTTAATTATTTGACTAAAAAGTGGTTTTTTTAAAAGTTGATGAGTTGCTCATGCAAAAACACGAGCAACGTTGAGTTTTTTACTGTTCAAGCAATTGAAATAAGAGTCTTTTTACAGTTTCAGGTTCAAAAGGCTTGTCACACAATGCATTGACTCCTGATTGTGAAACTGTAGCAAGATGCGCATCGTTGGCCTCAGACGTCACCATCATCACTGGGATATGGCTATGCCTATCACTTGCTCGAATTCTTTCCGTGAGTTCTTGTCCGTTGACTTCCGGCATATTGAAATCGGTAACGATTAAATCAAAAAGCTGTTCTTCAAGAATAGCGAGCGCCTCAGCGCCATCCTCAGCTTCAGTGATATATTGAGCACCTAAATTTGTTAAAACGCGTCGAATGTGATTACGAGCTAAACGTGAGTCATCTACGAGCAATATTCGAATATCTTGGACATCATACAGCTCAAGTTGAAGCTCTTGAGGCGCGAGTATATCTAGAGTGGCATTTATCGCTTTACCCAAATGCGCTTTTGTAAATGGCTTTGGTAAAATTGCAACAACACCAGATTGTTTAAATATTTCCAGTTGTTCTCGGCGCGTTTCACTTGAAACCAACATGAACGGGATCTGATGCCATAGCTCATGAGCTTTAAGTGTTGATAGCAATTCTGTTGCTGAACCATCAGGCATGTGCAAGCTACTAACGATCAAATCAGGTGTACGTTGTTCAAGAGCTTCCAATGTAGATGCGATGCTGTCTGCGAAGTCAATGTTGAAAATGCCTTCACCATTGAGTTCTTTAACGATAACTTTACGCTGAGTGAGAGAAGGTTCGATAAGCAATAAAAAGAGATCTTCGGGTGAGATGTGATCCATAGCAATCCTGAACAACAAGGGTAAATTTTCGGGCGCAATATATACAAAATTGCAGGAATGCGCCACTACTCGTTTACAATTCGTTATCTAAACGGGGGTTGTTCAGGCAAGTCGATAAGGATCAGAACCGCACCTCGGCCACCGTACTCGAGCGGAGCTTGGTGCATGGCTAGGACGTCGGGATGTTGGACCAAATATTGCGGAACTTTATGTTTTAAGACGCGTTCCCCAATGCCGTGTACGATACAAGCACAATAATAGTGATGACGTTTGCAGGCATGTATTAGTGCGGCAAGCTCACGTTTTGCTGATTCTTTATTCAGACCATGTAAATCTAAAATCAGTTCGGGCGCAATATCACCACGACGCAACTGTTTTGCGAGATATCGGTCCGCACCTTCTCTGACAAAGTTAATGGTGGCGTTGGTATCGATGTCTGGGATGTAATCATCAGAAAAATAGAACTCAGCGGCATGCTGGCGTTCTTGTTCTTCAACAACGTTGCCTTGAAATCGGACTGCATTACGTTTGAATTGCACCGTATCTTGCTTGATTTTCTTAACGCCATCTACGGCATCGCGAAAAAGCGAAAATTCGTCTTCAAACTCAGGGGATAAATCTTTCTCATTCATGTCGTCATTGTAATGAAAAAAACCGTAAAAACCTAGCGCAAAACGCGATACACTATAGGTAATAATGAAAAGCAAATCGAGGACCGCTATGAGCGAATTCCAATTAAATGAAGCTCAAGAGCAAGAAGCGCTGACTGAATTACTGACAATTCAAGATTGGCTGCGCTGGACAGCATCTCAATTTACCAGCCATGGTATTTTTTTCGGTCATGGTACTGACAATGCGTGGGATGAGGCGGTGAGCCTTGTATTACCCATTTTAAACTTACCCATTGATGCACCAAAAGAGATAACCTCAGCACGTATTACAACGACAGAGAAACAGCGTTTATTGTCTTATATCCGTGAGCGTATCGAAAATCGCACACCGGTCGCCTATTTAACAAACCAAGCGTGGTTTGCAGGATTACCTTTTTACGTTGATGAGCGCGTGCTAGTACCGCGTTCACCTTTTGCAGAATTGATCGATAAGAAATTCAGTCCATGGTTAGAAGCGCCTCAGAGTGTCACACGAGTTCTCGATATGTGTACGGGCTCTGGTTGCATCGCTATTGCACTGGCCCATGCTTTCCCTGAAGCGCAAGTCGACGCTGTAGACATTTCATTTGAAGCGCTTGCGGTTGCGGAAACGAACATCAATGAATATTTGATGCTTGATCGTGTTTATGCGATTCAATCGGATGTCTTTAGTGGACTACCTGGTCAAAAGTACGATTTAATCGTCGCGAACCCGCCGTATGTAGATGAAGAAGATATCGCTGACATGCCTGAAGAGTTCCATCATGAGCCAATGCTCGGACTTGCTTCAGGTTCAGACGGTCTTGATGTAACCCGCAAAATACTCCAAGAAGCCGCGCTTCATTTGAATGACGGCGGTTTACTGTTTGTCGAAGTGGGTAATTCTATGATACATATGGAGGAAGAATTCCCAGGAGCGCCGTTCAGTTGGATTGAATTTGAACGAGGCGGCCTAGGTGTGTTCGTGATAACAAAAGAAGACTTATTGTCTTATTTTAACGACTAATCTCCATCGCCATGTAATCCATTTGCGGGTGATTGAGACCAGTCACTCGCAATCAGATAGTGGAATGAGGATAACGATGGCGGGCAACAGTATCGGTCAACTTTTTAAAGTGACCACATTCGGAGAAAGTCATGGTGTGGCTCTGGGTGGCGTCGTTGATGGCGTACCTGCAGGCTTAACTATTTCTGAGTCCGATCTTCAAATTGACTTGGATAGACGAAAACCAGGTCAAAGTCGATATACCACTCAACGCCGAGAAGGCGATGAAGTCAAAATTCTTTCTGGTGTTTTTGAAGGAAAAACCACTGGTACATCAATTGGTTTATTGATTGAAAACACAGATCAGCGTTCTCAAGATTATTCGCAAATCAAAGAAGTGTTTAGACCAGGGCATGGTGACTACGCCTATTGGCATAAATACGGTCATCGTGATTACCGAGGTGGTGGTCGCAGCTCTGCTCGTGAAACGGCAATTCGTGTTGCCGCGGGCGCAATCGCTAAGAAATACCTTAAAGATACCCATGGTATTGAAATCCATGGTTGTTTATCACAACTTGGTCCGATTAAAGCAGAAGTGTTTGATTGGAGTTTGGTTGAAACCAATCCCTTTTTCTTTCCTGATGCATCGAAATTAGATGCGCTTGATGAATATATGCGAGATCTCAAGAAACAAGGCGACTCCGTTGGAGCAAAAGTTACTGTTGTAGCAAAAGGGGTTCCAGTTGGATTAGGTGAACCTGTGTTTGATCGCCTAGACGCGGAACTTGCTCATAGCCTAATGAGCATCAATGCAGTTAAAGGCGTTGAAATTGGCGACGGTTTTGATGTGGTAACTCAAAATGGTTCGACGCATCGAGATGAACTGACGCCTGAAGGGTTTACATCTAATCATGCAGGCGGCATTTTAGCCGGTATTTCAACAGGCCAAGACATTATTGCGAGTATTGCGTTGAAGCCAACATCGAGCATCACTATTTCTGGTAAAAGTATCAACATCCACAATGAAGCTGTGGATATGATAACAAAAGGGCGGCATGACCCGTGTGTAGGGATTAGGGCCGTGCCAATTGCCGAAGCGATGATGGCAATTACCTTGATGGATCACTTGTTGCGTCAACGTGGGCAAAATCCGCATGTTGATGTTCCTGCGCCGCCGATTGCTGCGACACGATAATTAGAATAGGCGCGTAGAATCGACCCAAATTGGATTATGGCGGTGTAGGTTCGCAACCGAGTCGAATTTTTACTCGCAGTATGGTGAGGTTTTAGCCACTATTTTCGTGCTGATTTACAAAAATGCCCGTAGTTTAGCGGGCATTTTGTATTTCGATGTAGAATTCGCTGTCATTTAGGGTCACGTTTCAGCAACTTAAGGGCTTCAAGCCGATTGTAAGAAAATTTTCCCTTTCTTTTTTATATCAAAACCGATAGCCTTAGGGCCACATAAGTAATAAACACGTAAAAATAAATGGAGTAGTACCATGGCGGAGCAACAAGTGCAGCCTTTACAAGCCCAAAAGCATGCCAACATCAAAATCAAGAACGGCATCAATATCGAATTCTTAAAGAGCCAACACATCGTTCCTGTTGTTGCACATGAATTCGCTCGCGCGGCTAACGAATTTCCACTGGCTTTTGTTAAAAATAACGAAAATGGTCAATTCCAAGCAGTAGCACTATTCGGCCTAGAGCCAGGTGAAAACCTATTTGTTGCTGAAGACAAATGGACTGCGGGTTATGTACCAATGGCACTAACTCGTTACCCATTAGGTCTAGTTAAACACCCAGAAGAAGATTCATTTGGCGTTGTAATCGACGAAGCGAGCAGCCTAGTTAACGAAGAAGAAGGCAACGCGCTGTTCG
Source organism: Pseudoalteromonas xiamenensis (assembly GCF_017638925.1). Taxonomy (NCBI): domain Bacteria; kingdom Pseudomonadati; phylum Pseudomonadota; class Gammaproteobacteria; order Alteromonadales; family Pseudoalteromonadaceae; genus Pseudoalteromonas; species Pseudoalteromonas xiamenensis. Next base: position 666,056 of record NZ_CP072133.1, on the reverse strand, counting down.
AAAATGGTGCAGAGACAGAATACCTAACTCGCCGCAAAGAAGGTCTTGTATCTTATGTTGAGTTTGGTCGCGTAACAGAAGCATTCACAGCTTACCTAGCAGAGAAAGAATTGCTTTCACAGCAAACGTTAACTGTTGAGATCAACGGCGAAAAACGCGATATCAACGGTATCTACCTAATTGACGAGCGTAAAATTGCAGAGCTTAGCGATGCAGATTTCCTAGAGTTACGTAAACGTGGCTACCTAGCGCCAATTTACGCGTTCTTAACGTCAACACACCAAGTTGCTCGTTTAGCACGTTTGAAAGCTCAAAAGTAATCACTTTTTAGCATTAAGAAGCCTCGATTTTATCGGGGCTTTTTTGTTTCTATAAACAGATAATTCGTAAGTTCGTTTTTTCCTGTCCTCAGTGCTTGTTTATCGCAATCGCTTGCCTTTTTGATAACGAGTTGTCACTTTGATCTCGCAAATTCAATGTATCAGTCGCATATATTTTGACTCGGATAAAATTGGGGAACTCATGAAAAAAATAATTGGCGTGCTTTGTACACTCTTTATGCCTTTATCAGCTTTGGCGCAAACGCCAATAGCTATCGCCATTCACGGTGGGGCGGGAACAATAGAAAGGGCTAAATTTACCGAAGAGCAAGAACTTGCCTATCGAAAAACGCTCACTCAAGCGGTTGAAAAAGGCTATCAAATACTGGACGCAGGTGGCGAAAGTCTCGATGCAATTTCGGCTGCCATCATGGTTCTAGAGGAGTCTCCTTACTTTAATGCCGGTAAAGGAGCTGTGTACACCTTTGATGGTGAACATGAACTGGATGCCTCTATCATGGATGGACGTACACGTGAAGCTGGCGCCGTTGCTGGAGTCAAACATATCGAACATCCTATTCAACTTGCACGAAAAGTAATGTCGGAATCAGTGCACGTTATGTTGAGCGGCGAAGGTGCAGAGCAATTCGCTAAAGCACACGGATTTGAATTGATAGACAACAAAGTATTTGATACCGAGTCGAGGTACAAAGCACTTTTAAAAGCAAAAGAATCGTTGGAGAAAGCGAAGTCAGACGTTAAATCTTATCAAGCCGCGCATCAAGCTTTGCCTATAGCTTACAAAATGGGTACGGTCGGTGCGGTTGCGTTGGATAAATTTGGCAACTTAGCTGCGGGCACATCCACTGGTGGAATGACAGCGAAGCGGTTTGGTCGCATTGGCGACTCGCCGGTGATTGGTGCGGGTACTTTTGCCGATAACCATTCTTGTGCGGTGTCTGCAACGGGTCATGGTGAGTATTTCATTCGCTACAGTGTTGCTTCCGATATTTGTGCACGAGTTGCATATCAAAAGAAATCAATCGAACAAGCCGGAAATGAAGTCATTCACGATGTTTTAGCACCAATTGGTGGAACAGGGGGAGTCATTATCGTTGACCCACAAGGCAACATAAGCATGCCCTTTAATACACCCGGTATGTACCGAGCAAGTAAAAGCAGTCAATCACCAACTTATGTCGCGATTTTTAAAGACGAATAGCTCGAAAAATGCGCAAACTTTAAGGTTGCCAGCTACTATTTAAGAGAATAGCGCTGGCAAACAACAAAAAGGAGCGACAGCTATGCAATCGATCAAGGTAAAAGATTATCTTAATCATCGCCCTGTGACTTTTACTGATGGTATGCGAATTGAACAAGCGGTAGAGAAGTTACTGCAAAGTGGGCAGTCAGGGGGGCCTGTAGTGGATTCTGCTCATAAAGTCATTGGGTTCCTATCTGAGCAAGACTGTATCAAAAAAATGCTTGAGGCGACCTATCAAAATGAGTCACATAGCATGGTGAGTGATGTCATGACCAAAAACCCACTGTGTGTTCGACCAGACGAAAGTGTATTACTTGTTGCTGAGCGCATGACGTCGGAAAAACCGAAGCTCTATCCAGTTGTTGACGACGATGGACGTCTACTGGGGGTCTTGAGTCGCGCTAATGTCCTTCGTGCAATAGATAAACATTTACATTGTAACTATGAGTCTGGACACCGTTTTGTTTAGCGGTTGTTAAGTTTTACGATAACGTATGATTAATTGAGACAGTTTGCTAAAATAGCAGGAATTTTTGACTTTCCTTAGAGGGTGAGTGGTGAGCGGAGTTTCGCTAAAAAGAGCAGTAGCAAGCTGTCTAAACAAGGATAAATTCATTTTCAAGAAGCGCATTCAAGGTGCAGAGCGCATTGAAGATGAAGCCAAACGCAAAAATGTATTGGAAAAAATAGAATTAGACATTCTTAAAAGCCAAGAAGTGTGTGCTGCCAGACGCGCTGCCTTACCTAAAATTACCTACCCCGAAGCATTACCGGTCAGTCAAAAGAAAGATGACATAAAAGAGGCGATTGCAAACCATCAAGTGGTTATTGTTGCTGGCGAAACTGGTTCAGGTAAAACCACGCAGCTGCCCAAAATCTGTCTCGAACTTGGGCGTGGAGTCAATGGTTATATTGGTCATACTCAGCCTCGTCGACTCGCGGCAAGAAGTGTTGCGCAACGTATTGCTGAAGAATTAGAGTGCGAATTGGGGCAAAGCGTCGGTTTTAAAATTCGCTTTAGCGACAACGTTTCAGATACGACACATGTTAAGTTGATGACAGATGGTATTTTACTTGCTGAAATTCAACAAGACCGTTTTCTTAATCAATACGATACAATCATAATCGATGAAGCGCACGAACGCAGTCTAAACATCGACTTTATACTTGGTTATCTGAAAAACTTACTGCCAAAGCGTCCGGATTTAAAAGTGATCATCACGTCTGCGACGATTGACCCTGAACGCTTTTCTAAACACTTTAATAATGCGCCTATTATTGAGGTTTCAGGGCGTACATATCCTGTGGATGTACGTTACCGACCTCTTACCGATATCGACACGACAAGCGCAGATTCGGAAAATGACTTGCTACAAGGCATTTTTGACGCGGTAGATGAATTGTGTGCGGAAGGACCGGGCGACATTCTTATCTTCATGAACGGTGAGCGTGAGATTCGAGATACGGCAGACGCGCTGAGTAAACGCAATTTGAAAGGTGTTGAAATACTTCCTTTGTATGCTCGGCTTTCTAATAGTGAACAGAATCGAATCTTTGCTGCCCATAGTCAGCGTCGTATCGTTTTGTCAACGAACGTAGCTGAAACATCGTTGACGGTGCCGGGGATCCGTTATGTAATTGACCCTGGTACCGCACGTATTAGCCGATATAGTTATCGCACAAAGGTGCAGAGGCTTCCTATCGAAGCCATTTCTAGAGCAAGTGCGGACCAACGAAAGGGGCGCTGTGGTCGTGTCGCGGCGGGTGTATGCATTCGCTTATATTCTGAAGACGATTTCAATGGCCGGCCACAGTTTACAGACCCAGAAATTCTGCGTACCAATCTTGCCTCTGTTATTTTGCAAATGTTGTCGCTGGGACTTGGTGAATTAACCAAGTTTCCATTTGTGCAAGCGCCAGATAGCCGTAACATTACCGATGGTATGTTGCTCCTTGAAGAACTTGAAGCGATTAAGCAGGGTAAAGACAAATTCTCGGTTTCTTTAACCGATATGGGTCGCTCATTAAGTCGTTTGCCTATTGACCCTCGTTTAGCACGTATGGTGTTAAGTGCGAACACGCTTGGCGTGCTTAAAGAGGTCATAGTGATTGTTGCGGCTCTGTCTATCCAAGACCCAAGAGAACGCCCCCAAGAAAGACAGGGAGCTGCAACAGAAAAGCATGCGCGATTTGACGATCCAGATTCAGATTTTATTGCGTTTCTAAATCTGTGGAGCTACTTAGAATCCCAGCAAGAAGCCCTAACGCGCAACCAGTTTAGAAAAATGTGTCAACAGGATTTTCTGGCGTATATGCGTGTTCGTGAGTGGCAAGATATCGTATATCAAGTCTCGACCATCTGTGAAGAAATGGGGTTCAAGCTTAATGAGCAACCTGCTGATTACCAACGAATTCACCAAGCCTTACTAAGTGGCCTGTTAACGCAAGTTGGTTTCAAAGATGAAAAACAACATTATAAAGGCACTCGAAATAGCCAGTTTCATATTTTCCCAGGCTCCAGCTTATTTAAGAAGTCACCTAAATGGGTGATGTCTGCGGAGCTGGTTGAAACGAGTAAATTGTATGCTCGAATGAATGCGCGTATTAATGTTGAATGGATAGTGCCACTTGCACAACATTTAGTTAAAAAAAGCTATAGCGAACCACATTGGGAAAAGAAACAAGGCGCGGTTATAGCGTTTGAACAGCAAACGCTATTTGGCTTGATCCTCGTTGCAAGAAAAAGAACCGTATACAGTCAAATCGATGTAACACTTTGTCGAGAACTATTTATCCGTGAGGCTCTGGTTAATCAAGAGTTGGGGTCAAATGAAGACTTTCTAGCTCATAATCAAAACTTAGTAGAAGAAATCCACAAGTTAGAAAATAAAGCCCGTCGCCGCGATATTTTGGTAGACGAGGATGAACTCTTTACTTTCTACGATGAACGTATACCAGCTGATGTGAATACACGAGTCGCGTTCATTAAATGGTATAAAGGTGTTAAACAAAAGCAGCCCAATCTACTGAAAATGGACCTCGCAATGCTCATGCAGCACGGCGCAGAAGATATAACGGCTTTGTCTTACCCTGATGTGTGGCAGCAAGGTAATTTAATGTTGCCGCTTCAATATCATTTTGAACCGGGTAAAGCACTTGATGGGGTGGCTGTATCTATACCTATCGCACTTTTGAATCAGGTAGAAGACATAGGCTTCGATTGGCACATTCCTGCACTTCGACATGAACTCGTGTGTGCATTGATTAAATCGTTGCCAAAATCGTTACGTCGTAATTTTGTACCTGCACCGAATTATGCGGACGCCGTGTTGGCGTCGATAACACCTATGCAAGGTAAATTTATCGACGCAATTACCACGCGATTGCATCGAATGACTGGAGTTACAGTGCCTGAAGATGCATGGGATCTAGGTACGTTGGATGCTCATCTACGTATTCAATTTGAAGTTGTTGATGAAAAAGGTACCGTGCTTGCGCATGGAAATGATATTGCAGGCCTTAAAAATAAATTACAGCATAAAGTAAGTGACACGCTATCTCGTGTGGCGGAACCGGGTATTGAAAAGCAGGGGATCACCGATTGGCAGTTTGGTGAAATACCTGCTGAATACAGCCAAAAGCAGGGCTTGTATGAGGTTAAAGCTTATGTCGCGTTAGTGGATAAAAAAGATTCAGCGGCAATAGAGCTATTTGATAATCCGCTTAAAGCAGGGCAGGCGCATCGTTTAGGGCTTCGTCGTCTTGTGCTTTTAAATATTCCATCGCCAATAAAGTACTTACAACAACATCTACCGAATAAAGCAAAGCTTGGTCTGTATTTTAATCCGTTTGGCAAAGTACAAGATCTAATCGATGACTGCATCGCCGCAGGGGTAGATAAATTGCTATCCAAATATGACGAGATCAGAGACGAGTCGACGTTCAACCAAGCTAAAGAGCAGATCCGTGGTGAATTAGGTGATGTTGTGGTTGATGTCGCAATGAAAGTTGAGCAAGTGCTGAGTATTGCCCATGCAATCAACAAACGTATGAAAGGCAAAGTAGATTTAACAATGATCACGGCGCATGGTGACATCAAATCTCAGTTGGAGCGCTTGATATTTAAGGGATTTGTAAGTGCTCATGGTGCGGATAAACTTACGGACTTGCTGAGATATTTTAAAGCTATTGAAAAGCGATTAGAGAAACTGCCTGTCGACCCTAATAAAGATAGATTGTGTGTTTTGGAATTGGATAAGGTCGCTGAGGGCTATAAAGCACTAATCGCCAAGTTGCCGCCTGGAATGCCTATACCTGAATCAGTCTCAGAGATATTTTGGATGCAAGAGGAATTAAGGGTGTCACTATTTGCACAAACTTTGGGGACAGCGTACCCTATATCAGCAAAACGGATCCAAAATGCCATCAAAGATGTGGTGATTTAACCCTTGAATAGTGATGTGAACTTCCGCGATTTGTTGAGTGTCATACAGCAATATTAGGTTCACAATTCAAGGTGGTTTGACTTCGGATGCGTCTTTTGCTGGCGGGGATTTTCGCAGTTTAGTAAAAGGACCGCATGGGCAAGATTGTTTTTAAAAGGAATTTAGTTGGCGGAACATTTTTGGCTAAAAAATGTGCTTGCTTTTTAGGCTCAGACCTATAATTTATTAATGAGGATGAAATTGGGATTGGAAAAGGAAATGGCAACAGCTATGCCGTCGCAGAAATCAAAAGGAAAAGTGCCACACATTTTGGTCGTTGATGATGAGTACTTCAATTTTGAAATGTTATCAGCTGCGTTGGCGGACGGTTTTGAGTTAAGTTATGCAAATTCGGGTAAAAGTTGCCTTTCAAGTGCAATTGCAAATCCACCCGATGCGATTCTGCTTGACGTGTGTATGCCTGGATTAGATGGTTATGACACCTGCCGTATGCTAAAAAACACGCCAGAAACTAAAGACATTCCAGTCGTAATGGTTTCAGGACTCGAATCAGAACAAGAACAACGTGCTGGATTTGAAGCTGGATGCGATGCCTATGTGGTAAAACCCTTCTCGATGCAATCTTTATTAGAAAAAATTAAAAAGGTCGTATAGGAGTGAGCCATGATACACGAAGACAAACGCCGCTTTATGCGCATGAACGTTAATACGCAAGCGACGATTACGGTACTTGACACAGGACAAAAGCTTCAAGCGCATTGTCAGGATTTAAGTGCGACAGGTATGTCGCTCTTAGTCTCAGACCCCGTTGAAGTAAATGCAATGCTCGAGGTGTATATTGACTCATCAGGTAGCACAACACCGCCACTAAGTGCTCACGCAAGAGTTTTGAGAGTAACACAAGAAGGTGATGGGGAATATATTGTGGGTGTTGAAATCACCAAGTTCAATTAAGTATCGCCATCGTAATTCAAGTAAATAAAAAAGGAGCCGTAGCTCCTTTTTTAATAGACTTTACAAATCAGTCCTTTTAAATAGAACCCTTCAGGGTAGTTACCTGCAATCGGATGGTCCGCAGCTTGGTTTAAACGTTCCATTATCAATAACTCTTTCCCCGCATCAAGCGCTGCATCCGCTACTACTTTCTGGAATAGGTTTTGGTCCATCAATCCAGAGCATGAGAACGTTAGTAACGTGCCCCCTGGCTTCAAAATTTGCATTGCAACCATATTAATGTCTTTGTAGCCGCGACACGCGCCGGTTAACTGGGCTTTACTCTCCGCAAACTTTGGCGGGTCCATAACAATCGTATCGAACAAACGGCCTTCCTCGCGATATTGACGTAATAACTTAAAGACGTCTTGCTTGACAAAATCGACTCGGCTGAGGTCAAGGTTATTATGTTCTACGTTACGTTTCGCAATAGCTAGCGCTTGTTCTGAAACGTCAACATTCGTTACGTGCTTGCAACCACCTCTAAGCGCATAGAGTGAAAAAGTGCCCGTATAACAAAAGCAATTTAAAACGTCTTTGTCTTTTGAAAAACGTTCCAGTGCAGCGCGACTGTCACGTTGATCTAAATAAAAGCCCGTTTTGTGGCCGTTTTCGATATCGACCTCAATGTTCAATCCGTTCTCTTGAATTATGATAGGCGCTGAAGGTAAGCTGCCGTGTAATGGTCCTGTTACTTTGTCTAAACCTTCCTTTTTACGGACGTCGACGTCAGAGCGCTCGTATACAACACAATCTGGAAATATACGTCTTAATGCTTCAACGATGTTTGCTTTGAAACGTTCCGCACCTGCACTCAATAATTGACAAACGATGACATTCTGGAACTTATCGATTGTGATACCAGGTAAACCATCGGACTCTGCAGCACTGAGACGAAATCCTGTTAAGCCACCTTCTTCTATGACATATTGACGCGCATCAAGAGCTTGCTTGAATTTTCGTTCGAAGAAATCGGTATCAATAGATTCGTTTTGGTTAAACGTCCAGATCCTTGCACGGATTTGAGACTCTGGGCTATAAGCCGCAGTCGCAAGGTATTGTCCATCGTTACTATAGATTTCTACGGTGTCACCAATGCCTGGTTTACCTTTCACTTTTTTTATCGCTTTTGAGAACACCCATGGATGTTTGCGTTTGAGTGATTTTTCACGGCCAGGTTCAAGATAAATAGCGTAAGACATAGATACACCTAAAGAATAAAATTGCACGCATTGTAGTTAAGGTTGGCCCAACATACAAATCTACCTTGAGTTTCAAAGTAGGGATCGGTAGATTGTAAATGTAACTGATTGAGGAAAGTGATGGAAAGTTTAGAACAAGCCTGTAAATCGTTTATTTTGGGGACTGCTATTGCGGATACTGCTCACGACATCACGCATATTGAGCGGGTTGTTGCGGTGGCCAAAAAATTAGCATTAGCAGAAAATGCAGATCTTGATGTTGTCATTCCTGCGGCATGGTTACATGACTGTGTGGCCGTGCCTAAAAATCACCCTAATCGCGCAATTGCATCAAGGTTAGCAGCAGACAAGGCGACCGATTTTTTACAACAATTTGGTTATGATGAATCTAAACTCCCAGCGATTCACCACGCAATTGTCGCACATAGTTTTAGTGCCAATGTAGTACCAGAATCCCTAGAAGCTCAGATTGTGCAAGATGCAGATAGAATGGATGCACTTGGCGCAATAGGGATCAGCCGCTGTATGAAAGTTGGAGGTGCTATTGCCCGTCATGTGTATCATCCTAAAGACCCTTTTTGCGAGACTCGAGAACCAGACGACAAACTTTATACATTAGACCATTTTTTTGTCAAACTGCTTAAAATTCAAAATAGTATGCATACTAACGCAGCGAAAGAAGAAGCGCAGCGTCGTACACAATACATGCATGCTTTCCTAGAACAGCTCGCGTCGGAGATTAGCTAAAAGTGACACTCATTGGTCATGTGTGAAATCATGACCAAGGCAATTCATCGAGTCATGCGTTTTACAAACACCACAACGAACAGTGCTAATGTAAAGCTGCCTGTAAACGCCTCGACCGCGGCGATAAAGCGAGATACGCCGACTGGCGTAATATCTCCATACCCAAGGGTTGTAAAAGTCACGACGCTAAAATAAAAACTGTTTAGTAGGGCGTTTAAGTTATGTTGCCACGTTTGTGCAGCATCAAAAACAATGATCTCGCTTTGAAAGCTGACGCCTAACATGAAATAACACAGCGCACAAAAAAAGATCATACCTAGAGAGAAGCGGATTACATTTTCGGGCTTTTCGCCATAACCGCAGAAGAAATCGCTAAAACTAGAAAATAGCCATTTTTTTGAGCCGACTGGGTATTGCTCGTGCCGCATCTGTAGCTCTCGGTACAAGTAGTTACCAGCCATCTCAAACAATCCTTGTTGTTCAGCCCCTTTCCTCAAAATTCGATAGATTTCTTCTGATTGCTGATACATGTCCAACGATTCGGCTAAGTTGCCTTGTTCTTTGGCGGATTTGCCATGTTTCTCTTGGATAAGAGCATGCCCTAAATCGATGTTATCGATTCTCGTATTATCAAGCTTAATGCCAAGTAAATTTGTGTCTTTTAAATCAGTGCAATGTAGATTGGCTTCACGTAGATCCGCTTTCATGAGTGAGGCATGTCGAATTGTATTATTAAAAAGATGTGCTCCGCGTAGGTTGGCGCGATAAAAATTGCTATACGAGAGGTCATATCCAACATTTTTGTCGATGTTGATTAGATTTAATCCCTCAAGATTAACGCGTTTCAATTCTAAACCATGGAGTAAGCCGCCACGTTTGGCATAGCGTTCAAGTTTATGTGTTAACTCAAGCCCGCTTTTATCAAACTTATTGTCATGCCAAAAACAAAAACCTGACCCCATATCGATTTCACTGCAGGTGTGACCATCGGGTGATACATATCGGCATTGCGGTTTATTTTCCATTTAAACAACCTAATAAATATCGTTGTCTTATAAGGTTAGCAGTAATTTTATGAGGTAGAATGCGATTCAACGTATTTTTGGAGTTGAAATGTCGTTTTCATATCAATTAAAACTCAGCAGTCGTCGTAAATCTGTTGCGATAAAAATTGTAAAAGGTCAGGTCAATGTTTACGCACCTAAGAATGTAGACCAGCAATTTCTTGTTGCTTGGTTAGATTCAAAGGCGAGCTGGGTTATAGAAAAGCAGCGAGAATCTGAGCGACTATTTCAAGCCGAATTGCGTCAAAAATCGGAGTCTTTCTATTTGAACGGCACTCGGTATAGCATCGTGATGGCCAGTTCATGCCGTACACCGTGTTTATGTCCTGAGACTGGTGTTTTGAGGGTTTCAGAAAATGACATGTTGAATCTCAATACACAGCTTGAAAAAATCTACTGTGAATCGCTTTCACGTATTCTTGATTCAAGATTGAAGTACTGGGCTTCACGAATGAATACTCATTTTCAGAGTGTGAAAATTAGATACTATAAGTCTCGTTGGGGAAGTTGTGACAGTAAAGGTCGCTTAACATTTAACTCAAAGCTTGCCTGCTTACCAGAGTCTTTAATTGACTATGTCGTTGTCCACGAACTTGCACATCGCACTTATATGAACCACAGTAAGGCTTTTTGGACTTTAGTAAGTCAATATTATCCAGAACATGAGAAAGCAAAACAAGAAATAAGACGTTGGGCTAGATTAGTTTGATATTGAAGGAGATTTACTTTTTTGAACCCTCTTAGAGAGGGGGGTGGTGGAGGGGGACGGATTCGAACCATCGAAGGCAGTGCCGTCAGATTTACAGTCTGATCCCTTTGGCCGCTCGGGAACCCCTCCATATTGTGTGTCGCTGTGAGGATGTTGGTGGAGGGGGACGGATTCGAACCATCGAAGGCAGTGCCGTCAGATTTACAGTCTGATCCCTTTGGCCGCTCGGGAACCCCTCCTCAGCAACGGGATGCATAGTATCAAAAACTTTATTTATGTAAAGAAAAAAACTAAAGAAAAATGAAAAAAAGCCGATAAATTCTATGTTGTTGAAATAAATGATTACTAACTATGCAAATCGAACAAGGTTTAATCAGAGAAACCCAATTAGACTCGGCACTTAATCACTCGGTCCATCAGGGTCGTCGTAGTGATTTTGCTATGATGCTGTCTATGCTATCTCAAGATGCCTTAGATTTTGGTCAATTTCATCTTCCGACAAGCGAAGTAGAAGCAAACGACAAAAGTGAAGCAGCGCTTAAAAAAGAATTGCAAATCGGTCCTCAGAAGCCTCTCGCACCTGAAACGTTTGATATGTTAGTTAGTGAAGAAAATGCTTTCATCGTTCAGCACTTTGGTATGACTGCAATGCAGTTGAAAGAGTGTCTAATGCCAGAGCCTTTAGCTGTAAGAGATGACAAAAAACATATCCCACTTAATGTACTGGATAACTGTGAATTAGCAGTTAGAAGAAAAATTCAAAAAACAGCAGCGTATAAAAATGCGATTCCAATGGATGCCGCGGGTTTTTACGACCAACTCGCGACCGGTGAACACGAAGCAATGTTAAATGCAGTAGCTTAGTAATTACATAAGCAAAGAAGCGTACTTTACATATTGTTATGCGAGTAGCCTAGACTCTTAAGCCTTGCCTTTATTATCACTAAACAACGGATCCCAACCACAAAGGGACAATTTAGCTTCAATGTACGTGAAGCGAGGTTTCTTATGGGGAAAAATGAGCGGGTAATTAGGTAGAGACTTTATAGTGCTCGTCCACAGGTCATGTTGGAAGAGCAGCTCATTGTGTGTTTAAGTTTCAAGTTGCCTAAAATTGAATAACTTTCTTAACAATATACAGCAGTTATTTTAAATGGCATTGCTTGTACTTCTTACCGCTTTCGCACGGGCAAGGGTCATTTCGAGCAATTTTAACCTCTGCATGAGGAAATAACTCCCCATCACGGTATTTCCAGCGACCATCTTCCTGTACAAAATTAGAACGTTCGTGCAGTGCCCCTAATTTTCCATCGAGCAAGTAATAGGCCTTAAACTCAACTTGGTCACTCGTCGGGCAGCTAATAATCTCTAATCGTACAAACTGGCAGCTATTAGCAAACTCAGAGATATCTTTAATGCTGTGGTTTTCCTGCTCTTTTGCAGTATAAGTATCTAGTATGTAGTCAGCTAAACCAAGCGCATACGCTGCATAACGTGACCTCATCAATTGCTCGGGCGTATCTGGTATGTCTTCTCTTCGGTGAAAACGACCACAACAAATGTCATAGTTTTTGTTTGAACAACAGTTACATTTCATATTAACACATAATAAGCGGTTTCAATTCTTCTTGCTGCGCCTCTCTAGAGAAGCAATACAGCTGAGTTTTATTACTAGGGGAGATATGTAATGTTTCTAACTCACTTGGTTTTAAAATATCAGTCCAAGTGATCACCGCAGCAAAGTTACCGTTATGAAGAGCTGAATTAAGAACGTAAGGTAAGTCTACCAAATGCTTTTGCCTGATCACCAGTAGTTTACTTGAATCAATAGAGCATGATTGCAGCATCATCTTATTTGGCACGTTGTCTGGCGCAATGAGCAATGTCCAACCGTGCTTTTGGTTACACGTGTGTAGTACTTTTAGCAATTCTAAACTAGCTGAAATTTCATCTTCGGTGTAGATGATTTGTACAGGGTTTTCGTTCTCAGAACGGTAGCTTTTTACTTGTGTAATTGAAATTGGTTGAAGCATGTTCTACTCACTGGGTTTTTATACAGTATTAGTATACAGTAGTTTATACAGTTATTTTAGGCAAGTAGTATTTTACAAATTTTAACCAATCTAATGTCGATAAGTTTATAACATATTGAATTTAAACTTCTTCATTGTCTTTTAGCATGCCGAAAAAATGTAACTGATGGATTTGTTCATACAGTGAAGCAGCATAGCATTCGGCTTCTTTGAAACGTCGAGTTGTTATGTAGGTTTTCAGATCGTGTAATATTGGTTTTGCTGCATCATACCCCTGGCTTTTTGCCAAACTTAGCCAAGCTACGGCATGATATACGCTTTGTGGTACACCCTGACCTTTAACGAAAAGCAACCCCATATAAAATTGTGCTTTATTATCACCCGACATTGCTGCATATCTCAGCCACTTTGCTGCTTGCGGGAATTGCTTTTGCTGGAGAAAGTAAAGGCCCTTATTTAACGGTGTTTGTTCGGTAAACTGTGCATCGTTGGCGCTAGGCTCTTGTCCTGTAACGACAAAGGATAAGACATTATTTAATTGTTGCTCTAAGTCCGCGCTATTGCTGCTTTCAAAAGGGTTGTTGTGCATAGTAATTCTTCACCATTAACTCTGTAGATAGTTTAGTCGATTTTTACTGTTTTTGTCCTATTTAAAATTCGATTTATGTTAAAATCCAAACACTTGTTTCTAATTTATAGGCTGATTTCGATGCTCGAACGCGTGTTCTCCATAAAAGCTCAAGGTTCCACTGTGAAAACCGAGGTAATTGCCGGCTTAACTACATTTATTACAATGGTTTATATCGTCTTTGTTAATCCAGCAATGTTAGCGGAAGCAGGCATGGATCACGGTGCGGCATTTGTTGCGACGTGTTTGGCCGCTGCGATTGGCTGTTTTATTATGGGGATTTGGGCGAATTACCCTTTAGCTTTAGCACCTGGCATGGGCCTAAATGCATTTTTTACTTATGGCGTTGTAATGGGCATGGGGTACACATGGCAAGCGGCATTGGGGGCTGTGTTCGTATCTGGTTGTTTATTCCTTATTTTAAGTCTGTTTAAAATACGAGAATGGGTTATTCAAGCCATACCGCTTGTGCTCAAGCAAGCTATTGCCACCGGTATCGGTGCGTTTCTGGCGCTAATTGCATTGAAAAATGCTGGGATTATTGTCTCAAATCCCGCCACGTTCGTTCAGCTTGGTAATATTACTGAGGCTGGTCCCTTGCTCGCCATTCTAAGCTTCTTCTTTATTGCGGGACTAATGTTTCGTGATGTGAAAAGTGGTGTACTTATCAGCATTTTCCTTGTCACCTTAATTGCTCTGAGTTTAGGCCTTGTCGAATACAAAGGGGTCTTTGATATGCCACCTTCGCTTGCGCCTACGTTTCTTCAAATGGACCTTGCTGCTGCACTGGAAGTATCCATGTTAAGTGTGGTTTTCGCATTCCTATTTGTTGACTTGTTTGATACTTCAGGGACGCTAGTTGCGGTGTCTCAAAAAGCGGGGTTAGCGGACAGTGAAGGGCATATGCCAAGACTTGGTCGTGCTTTGTCAGCAGACAGCACGGCAACAATTGCGGGTGCTGCGTTAGGTACTTCTACAACGACATCTTACATTGAATCGGTAGCAGGTGTGTCTGTGGGTGGAAAGACAGGACTTACTGCTGTAGTTGTTGGTGTGTGTTTTCTTGCGATGATGTTTTTTGCACCATTAGCCTACATGGTTCCTGCCTATGCTACTGCCGGCGCGATTTTGTATGTGGCCGTTTTGATGCTGCAGAACTTAAAATTTGTTAATTGGGATGACATGACAGATGCAATACCAGTCAGTGTTGTACTGCTGATGACACCTCTAACGTTTTCAATAGCACATGGTATTGCTCTTGGGTTTATCTCTTATACGGCTATTAAAGTTTTGTGTAAGCGCGCGAATGAGGTGAGTGTTAGCGTGTGGATTTTGTCGATATTGTTTATCGTGAAGTTCGCTTTAACGATGTAATCAATTTGAAGGAGAAAAAGTGGTTTCTACCACTTTTTCTTCGGTGCAAACAAGACATCTAAATCATCGCGTTCTTGTTCTGCTTTTTTCTTAACAGACGAAGCGTTAGATGCTTTTAATTCAACACTAATTTCTTCTAAATATTTTTCCAATTCAGCGCGTTTTTCGGAAACGTATTCGTCGTTGTAAGTGACGCTACAAATTGTGGCATACGCTTTCTCGAAATACTGTCGTGCAGAACCAACCATATTGGCAGCACGAGCTGAGCGACCGCGCTTGATTTGCGATTCAACATTGATACGAAGTTGTAATTTCTCTAATCGTTTGTCTTCCATTACGAATACTTGAGTATCAACTTTTCCTTTCGAATGTTCCGAACGCAGGATTTGTCGCAATTTCTTGATGCCTTGCACAAGCGCAATAATTTGCTTGTCATTGTCAGGCATCACTAATCGTTCAGCGTCTGCGCCATCAATACTGCTAGAAATACGCTCTTTTGACTCATGTAATCGGTTTTTTAATTCTCTAGATGTCGGCGACAGCTCAACCATGACTGCAAGTGCGTCATGGACTCTTCTTTGAATTATACGGACTATCGTTTCAGACATCGGAATATTGCTGGCATTCAGGATGACATCTTCAGACTCTTCGATTACTTTTTTTGTTTTGCGAGTTCTTTTCGGCGCTCAGCTTCTTGTTTCTCTTTGTGTTGTTGAATCGCACTGACCCAAACAGCAATCACAATGAGTGCAACAATCAGCATAATGATGACCGTAACAATCATAACCCAATCTCTTTATTAACAACTTCGTGGTATGTTTTCATCTTACATGAATAAATGCGTTTGTGGACATAATTCCGATATAAGTCCAAAAATACCAAACAATTTCATCATTTTTTATTATAGCTGATAGTTTATTTTTAGCGCTAAATGAGGGAGTAGACAGCTATCTGTTCGATAGGAATTGTGCTAGCCTTACTACCTCTGTGCTCATTACTAAGCTAGCTTTACATTGTAACGCGGCTTAGAACATTTCGTTGCAGCGGTGATGTACCACCTTGGCAATAGTAATAATAAAAAAGACTATAAACTATGAAATTACAACAACTTAAATATATAGTTGAAGTATTGAACCACAATCTCAACGTCTCTGCAACGGCGGAAAGTTTATACACCTCTCAGCCAGGTATTTCCAAGCAAGTTCGTATGTTAGAAGATGAACTTGGCGTGCAAATTTTTGGCCGCAGTGGTAAACATTTAACCCACGTAACGGGGGCGGGCAATGAGATCATCAATATTGCACGTCAAATCCTTTCCAAAGTTGAAAGCATTAAAGCTGTGGCAAATGAACATACCTTGCCTGATCAAGGCAAACTTAATGTCGCAACCACACACACTCAAGCACGCTATGCATTACCTACGGTCATAAAAGGGTTCATGAAGAAGTACCCTAAAGTGTCGTTACATATGCATCAAGGTACGCCACAGCAGATTTCAGATGCTGCCGCGCGTGGAGATGCTGATTTCGCCATTGCGACAGAAGCTTTGCATTTGTACAGTGATCTAATTATGTTGCCGTGTTACCACTGGAATCGCAGCATCGTTGTCACGAAAGACCATCCGTTGGCGCAAAAAGGTAAGAATATCTCTGTACCAGATGTGGCTGCATTTCCATTAATAACTTATGTGTTTGGTTTTACAGGTCGTTCTGAACTTGATAAAGCATTTAACGCACATGGGTTAGAGCCGCATATCGTATTTACTGCGACGGATGCGGATGTCATCAAAACCTATGTTCGTTTAGGATTGGGGGTGGGTGTACTTGCTTCCATGGCGGTAGATAAAGAAAAAGACAGCGACCTTGTATGTATTGACGCGAGCCACTTGTTTGAAGCGAGCACGACCAAAATTGGATTCAGAAAAGGTAGCTTCTTACGCGGGTATATGTATGACTTTATTGAGCGTTTCGCGCCGCATCTAACAAAAGATGTGGTCGAAAGAGCGAGTCTAATGCGTAGCCAAGAAGACGTCGACAATCTTTTTAAAGACGTTGAGTTACCACTAAAATAAAAAAAGCTGGCTTAGCCAGCTTTTTTTATCATTTCAAGAATTAACATTCGATAATGTTAACAGCAAGCCCACCGCGTGCAGTCTCTTTGTACTTCGTCTTCATATCATTGCCCGTGTCGAGCATTGTTTTGATAACTTTGTCTAAAGATACTTTTTGTTCACCACTGCCGCGCATTGCCAAACGTGACGCATTAATGGCTTTTACTGCCCCCATTGCATTACGTTCAATGCAGGGGACTTGAACGAGGCCACCAACAGGGTCGCAGGTTAAGCCAAGGTTATGTTCCATGCCTATTTCGGCGGCGTTTTCTACCTGAGTTGCATTGCCACCCATAATTTCAGTCAGTGCACCTGCGGCCATAGAGCACGCTACGCCAACTTCACCCTGACAACCTACTTCAGCACCAGAGATGGACGCATTTTTTTTATAAAGAATACCAATTGCAGCAGCTGACAGAAGGTAACGAGTCGCAATTTCGCGGTCCACTTCTTTAATAAATGTATGGTAATACATCAATACAGCTGGAAGGATACCCGCAGCGCCATTCGTTGGTGCCGTTACAACACGACCACCTGCGGCATTTTCCTCATTAACTGCTAGGGCAAATAGATCAACCCAATCCATTGCTCTTAACGGATCGTTTGAATTTTCAACGTTAAGTTTTAAATACAAACTAGGTGCACGACGTTTTACTTTTAAGCCACCCGGTAAAATGCCTTCTGTTCGGATCCCGCGCTCAATACACGCTTTCATTACTTGCCAAATGTTAAATAACTCTTCTTTAATATCAGCTTCTTTGCGCAAGGTTTTTTCGTTTTGCATCATCAGTGAAGAAACACTCAAACCAGACTCTTTGCACAGAGAAAGTAATTCGGTAGCGTTGTTAAATGGGAACGGTGCCGGATTCTCTTCACGGACGTCTAATGCAGCTTTCTTTTCTTGTTCAAAGTCTTGGTCGCGCACGATAAAGCCGCCACCAATAGAATAGTATATTTGGCTATGAACCATTTCTTCGCCAACAAAAGCTTGTAGTTCCATTGCGTTCGAGTGCTTAGGGAGCGTTTTTCGACGGTGGAAAACAATTGCACCTTGCTTTGGAAAATCAACCGCATTGGTTTGATCTAAGTAGATCATTTGTTCGCGTTCAATTCTATCAAGAATATCTGGGACGGCGTCTGCATCGATAGATTCAGGATCGAAGCCAGCCAAACCTAGAATGACCGCTTTACCTGAACCGTGGCCAATACCAGTTTGTCCAAGTGAACCAAACAGTTCAACTCGTACAGACGTTACTTTATCAAACAATTCAGATGCTTGAAGATCTTTTACAAACAAACGAGATGCACGCATTGGCCCTACTGTATGTGACGAGGACGGCCCAATGCCGATACTGAACATGTCGAATGCGCTGATCATAAATATTACTCAACATTGCCTAAGAACGGGGGCACATCATAACGTGTATACAATCTGTTGTAACTAGCTGTAGGGGTAATTAGCTTATGCGCTCAAATAAGTTGTGCATTATTTTGGCGGTCGCTCCCCACAGAAGTCCCTGCTCAGTCATCTTGCCATTTACGGTGATTGTGCGATGCTTAACAGGCACTTTAATCTGAGACCAATTAGATGGCTTCATTGCTTCTTCTAAAGAAATCAAGAAGGTAGCTTCAACTTCACCAGGGTTAGGCTTAATGGATAGTGGCCAATTCAATGTGGCAATGATAGGGCTGATAGAGAAACCCGTGGTCGTATCTATGGGTTCGATTTGGCCCAGAATCGTTACATTTTCTACTGGTATGTCCAGTTCTTCATGACATTCTCTAAGCGCAGTGTGCACAACTGACCGATCATCAGGGTCAACTTTCCCTCCCGGAAAACAAATTTGGCCGGGGTGGTGTTTAAGATAAGTAGGGCGTTTGCAAAGCAGTAAATGGGCTTGGTCGTCTATATTTACGACAGGCACTAAAACGGCGCTTTGACGAAGCTTCATGGGCGAATAGGTATTTACTCCACTTTGTGTGTAGAGCATAAATCGAGACACAAATTCTGCAAATCGCAATCGCTTCTCCTGTTATATTCGCACTTTACTCTAGTACAGGTAAGATTTTATTGACCTTATGTAACGTTTCTTCGTACTCGCTTTGGCAAACGGAATCAGCAACAATACCTCCGCCAGCCCAACAATATAGTTTATCGTGAGTAGCGATAAGCGTGCGAATTGTAATTGACGTATCCATCCTTCCGCAGGCGCTGACATAACCGATTGAACCACAATAAATGCTACGACGATGTGGCTCAAGCTCTTCAATGATTTCCATTGCTCTAATTTTTGGAGCACCTGTAATCGAACCACCTGGAAATGCAGCGAACAATTGATCAATAGGAGTAAAACCCTCAGCAAGCTCCGAAGTAACTGTACTGACTAAATGATGTACAGCGGGAAAACTTTCAATAGCAAACAAACTCGGCACTTCAACGCTACCGGGTTTGGCAACTTTACCTAAATCGTTTCTCAACAAGTCGACTATCATGACATTCTCTGCTTGGTCTTTTGGCGAATGTCGTAATTGCTCTGCGAGTGCTCTGTCATCTTGAAGCGTTTTACCGCGTGGCAAAGTGCCTTTAATGGGTTTAGTTTCGACTTTTCTATCTTCAACTTTGATAAATCGCTCAGGTGAAACAGATAATACGCAACCGTTAGGGTGATTTATAAAGGCAGAAAATGGCGCTTGATTTGACGCCCGCAATGTCTGATAAGCAATCCAAGGTGAGCCGGTAAAATTAGCACTGAAACGCTGTGCTAAATTAATTTGATAACAATCGCCGCTGCGTAAGTACGCTTGTATTGCCTCGAATCGTGCTTGGTAGTCACTGAATTGCAGGTTAGACGTCCATGACGACGAAAGTTGGAATGACGCGAGGTTTGTTTCAATACGTAACTGTGCCATAAAACGAGCGAGGCGATTTGTAGCGGGCTGATGCACATAAAACCATTGCTGGTCACGATGGCTAAAAACTAACGCGTCCGGATAAAGACCCACAGACATATCTGGGAAATCAATATCGTGTTTTGCATGCTCCGGCATTTTTTCGAGATATCGACCTAGGTCGTAACAAAAATGACCAACCCAGCCACCTCCGAATGGTAAAGAAGTGCGATTGCTCGAACAATAGCTTGAAAGTAACTCGTTCATTTCTGAACGAACGTCCACTATTTCTTGTTCGTCTCTAAAGAACTTGCCCTGGTTGGCTTTTATAATGTGTTCCGGCCACGATACGATGATGTCAAATTGACTATTTGAGTGTGACGCACCGGCTGAATCGAGTAATACAGCGTAGGGAAGCGCGGCAAAATGGCCAAAACAATCGTCCGTAGATAGCGAAATGTCTAATGGGATTACTTGGATTTGCTCATTTATCATTTACTTCAACCCGAAAACTAGCTCGAAACGGGCGAGGAGGGTATCATAAATACACCGTTTACCATAGTGGTGACAGTTATCTGTTCAATTCGCTACTGTGGAAGTTTAACTCAAGCGTCATTGGTGCAAGTTATTTGACCAAATGTCGACAATTAAGGAATCGATATGAGCGTTATTCGTCAGCAAGATTTTATCGACAGCATTGAAGATGCACTTCAGTACATCTCATACTATCACCCTCTCGACTTTGTCCAAGCGTTAGAAAAAGCATACAACAAAGAACAAAGCAAAGCGGCAAAAGACGCAATTGCCCAAATTTTGATTAACTCGCGTATGTCTGCCGAAGGACGTCGCCCACTTTGCCAAGATACAGGTATTGTGACGTGTTTCGTGAAAATCGGTATGGACGTAAAGTGGGATAAAACAGATCTTACCGTTCAACAAATGGTTGATGAAGGTACTCGCCGCGCATATCTAAATCCAAACAACCCTCTGCGTGCATCTATTGTTGCCGATCCTGCAGGTAGCCGTAAAAACACGAAAGACAATACGCCTTCAGTTGTGCACATCGATATGGTGCCAGGTGCAGAAGTAGAAGTGATGATTGCAGCGAAAGGCGGTGGTTCTGAAAACAAAACTAAAATGGTTATGCTTAACCCTTCTGATGATGTTGCCGAGTGGGTTGAAAAAACATTGCCATTAATGGGCGCGGGCTGGTGTCCTCCGGGTATGCTAGGCATAGGTATCGGTGGTACAGCAGAAAAAGCTGCGGTACTTGCTAAAGAGTCTTTAATGGACCCTGTCGATATCCATGAGTTGATGGAACGAGGTGCTGAGACAGCAGAAGAAAAGCTTCGCCTTGAAATTTATGAGCGTGCAAACAAGTTAGGCATTGGTGCTCAAGGCCTTGGTGGTTTAACGACGGTCGTTGACGTAAAAATTAAAACAGCGCCTACACACGCGGCTTCTAAGCCAGTTGTGATGATCCCGAACTGTGCTGCAACTCGCCACGTTCACTTCACGCTTGATGGCTCAGGTCCTGCGAACCTAGAAGCACCAAAAGTTGAGGATTGGCCAGAGCTCACTTTTGAAGTGGGTGCAGATACACGCCGTGTGAATCTAGATACACTAACAAAAGAAGATACGCTCGATTGGAAAATGGGTGAGACGGTACTTCTTACAGGTAAAATCCTAACGGGTCGTGACGCTGCGCATAAACGTCTTCAAGATATGATTAACTCAGGTCAAGGGTTACCTGAAGGTGTCGATTTCGACAACAAGTTTATCTATTACGTAGGACCAGTTGACGCAGTAGGAAATGAAGCTGTCGGTCCGGCAGGTCCAACAACAGCGACTCGTATGGACAAGTTCACCGACATGATGCTTGAAAAAACGGGCATCATCGGCATGATAGGTAAAGCAGAACGCGGCCCAGCAACAGTAGAATCGATTAAACAAAACAAATCTATCTACCTTATGGCTGTAGGTGGTGCGGCTTATCTCGTATCTAAAGCTATCAAAAAAGCGCGTGTTGTGGCTTTTGAAGATTTAGGTATGGAAGCAATCTACGAATTTGAAGTAGAAGATATGCCAGTGACGGTTGCTGTAGACAGTGATGGTAACAACGCTCACACAGCAGGCCCTGCAATTTGGAAAGCGAAAATCGAAGAATTAGACGAAAAACTTCGCTAATTAACGGTTTAGATCAGCGCGGCAATGTCCGCGCTTTTTTGTACAAATAATCTTACAAAGCACTGTTCGTTTACGTAAACGTAAACAAGTCATACCTGAACGCTAAATTTCTTAGTTAAAAATCTCTTTTGAAATAATCAATAAAGACTAGTTAATTTGCAATATTTAAAAAGATTGCATTAATAATTTCATTTTTCTTTTTCACGAGGTTTTATCATCTCATTTTGTGGCGAGAGAGAACAGTTAATGTTAGAGTCATCGGAATTTCAGCGCTACCCTCAGGGTATTACATTTCGGAGAACAAGAAAGTGGCTGTATTTAACCAAGTTGAATTTGATAATCATGAACAAGTCGTGTTTTGTAGCGACGAACAATCAGGCTTAAAAGCTATTATCGCAGTACACAGTACGGCTTTAGGTCCAGCAGTAGGTGGATGTCGCTTGTGGAACTACGCAACAGATGATGAAGCGATTGTCGACGTTCTTCGTTTATCAAAAGGCATGACCTACAAGAATGCAGTTGCTCGTTTACCGTTTGGTGGTGGCAAGTCGGTTATTATCGGTGACGCAAAGTCGATTAAATCCGAAGAGCTGTTCCGTGCATTCGGTCGTCACCTTGAGCGCTTGGGTGGTTCTTACTATTCTGCTGAAGACGTAAACATCACCACAGGTGATGTGATGATGATGCACAAAGAAACGAATTATGTACTAGGTCTTGAAGGTAAAAGTGGCAACCCATCACCTTATACCGCATTAGGCACTTTTTTGGGTATTAAAGCAGCGCTTCAACATAAACGCGGTAATCAAGACATTAAAGGTCTGAAAGTGGCGGTGCAAGGTCTAGGTGCAGTTGCATACGGTTTGTGTAAACATTTACATGAAGCAGGTGCGGAACTGTTTGTTACTGATATCAATCAAGCTTCGATTGACCGTGTAGTAACAGAATTCGGCGCGACAGCGGTTGGTATCGATGAAATCTATGATTTAGATGTCGATGTATATGCACCTTGTGCATTGGGTGCAACACTCAATGATAATACTATCCCACGCATAAAAGCTAAAATCATCGCGGGTTGTGCAAATAACCAGTTGGCGGCTTCTCGTCATGGCGATATTCTGCGCGACAACAATGTTCTATACGCACCAGATTACGTCATCAATGCGGGTGGAATCATTAACGTATATTATGAAACAAACCCAGAAGGCTACAATGAGGCGAAGTCAATCAAGCACGTAGAAGGTATTTACGACACGTTACTTGAGATCTTCAAACGCGCAGATGAAGAGAATAAGTCGACGCACCATATTGCGGACGAACTAGCGCGTGAAATCATCGCAAACGGTTTATAAAATTCCAAAATAAACGTTATTCTTTGGGCACTGTATGTGCCCATTTTTATTTTTACAATGTCTCAACTCACCGAAATTGACCTAAACAGTTGGTCCAGAAAAGAACACTTCAACTTTTTTAATGAATTTGCACAGCCATACTTTAATGTGTGTGTTTCTCTAAATATGAAACTGCCGTATCAGTATTGTAAGTCTCATTCAATTTCTTTCAGTTCTGCCTACGTTCACGCACTCGGTCTGGCGATTAATGACTATGAGCTCCATGCGAATGCGGATCAAAGATAATAAGCCCGTTATTTGTGAAACAGTAGAGCAGAGCATTGTTACACTCGCTGATGACGAAACCTTTCGTTTTGTGACCCTATCAACGGAAATGACTTTGGAAGATTTTGACAAAATGCTTAAAATTCAGAAGTCGGTCGTTCATAACGAAGCACTGTTCAGCGAACGGGTAAGAACAAATGAAAAGCGTCTTGATGTAAGCCATGTATCTATTTTGCCATGGTTAAATTTTAGTGCTTTCTCTCACGCAACCAATTTTGGAAAGTCGACAGGTATCCCAAAATGCGTATTTGGCCGATACAATGCCGAAACTGGTCTAACCCCTTTGTCAATCGATGTTCATCATGCATTAATGGATGGGCTTCATGTTGCAAATTTTGTCGATAAATTGCAGAAAAAACTGGATGAAATACGGGTAAATGACTAAAACTATGGATTCTTAGGTTAAATATTAAACGAAATAGCTTGTTGCAATATCTTATATAAATAAAAAAAATAAAATTAAGATAGTCATATAAAACATAAGGTTACTGAGGCTTGTTTAGATTTAATGTTTAAGTTACATCAGTAGTGTAATTTGTAATTAAATGTAAATAATAGAGGTAAAAGGTACGTCACTAGTGGGGTTGTTAAGATTCTAGCTGTGTTATAATGTTAATATAATGTTTTTTTTGAATTTAATACAGAAACTTGCCATAAAATTGTTTCGCAGGTTAAGTTGACACGGGCTAAGCCTTTTAGCATTATTGGAGGGTTGATATCTCCCAAAAGATATCAGGGTTGCCCCTAGATAAGGGGTGATAAAATTATAAAAGTAACATTACTTAATTGGTTGGGAACTATGTCTGTTAAAATCAGAAAGAGTCTTGTAGCTTCTGCGTTGGTTGGCGCATTTGCACTTGCAAGCAGCAATGTGATGGCAGATCCGTTGAAAGACGTACAAAACGTAGGTCAGCAAATTCAAGCGGACGCTAAAAAATCTCAAGAAAAAGTTGATAACTTATACGGTCAATCTCAAGAGCTAGTCGCTGAATACCGTGCGACAATTGACGAGACTGAACTTTTAAAAGTTTACAATGACCACGTAGCTCGTTTGGTAGCTGACCAAAACGCAGGTATCGAGTCTTTTGATCGTCAAATCGCTGAAGTAGACAAGACTAAACAAAATGTTGTGCCTTTGATGTATCGCATGATTGATACTCTCGAGCAATTCATCAAAGCGGACATTCCGTTTGACACTGACGTTCGCCTTGGCCGCGTAGAAAAGTTACGTGAGTTAATGGTTAACTCAAAAGTAACAACGTCTGAAAAGTACCGTCAAGTACTTGAAGCGTACACAATCGAAACTTCTTACGGTTCTGCGATTGCTCCATCACAAGGTTCATTACAAATCGATGGTAAGAACATCAACGTTGACTTCGCACGTTTAGGCCGTGTTGCTTACGTTGCACAGTCTTTCGACTTAAAACACGCTTGGGTTTGGAACAACAAAACTAAGACGTGGGACGCGTTAAGTGATGAGTACCTTAAGCCTATCAAAGATATGATCCGTATTGCTCGTAACCAAGCAGCACCTGATCTTGTTAAACTACCTGTCTTTGGCGCGGAGTAATCAATAATGAAGAAACTATTTAAAGGCTTTGCTGTTGCTGCAGCGCTTTCTGTTTCAGCTGGCGCCGCGTTAAACGCACACGCTAATACACAAGAGCTTGACAAGATTTTAGAACAAGTTAAGCAACAACGTATCTCTGAAGGCAAGCTTAACAAAGCTCGTGAGCAAGAGTTCCTATCAGCTAAAGCTGACAAACAAGCACTTTACAACAAAGCAAAACGTGATTTTGCAGCTGAGCAAGCTCGTGGTGAAGCACTTAAAAAGCAATTCGCACAAAACGAAATCACACTAGCAGAAAAAGAAACTGCACTAGAGAACGCTAAAGGTACTCTTGGTGAAATGTTCGGTGTTGTTCGTCGTTCAGCTTCTGAAGCAATCGGTTCAATCGAAGCTTCAATCGTAAGTGCTGAAAAACCAGGACGCGCTGAAGTACTTCGTTCACTTGCGGCAGCTAAAGAGCTACCAACTGTTCGTGAACTTGAAGAGCTTTGGATTGCATTCCAAACTGAAATGACTGAATCAGCTAAGGTATCTAAATTCCAAGCGGAAGTTGCAGAGCTTAGCGGTGAAGTAAAAACTAAAGAAATTACACGTGTTGGTAACTTCAACCTAGTGACTAAAGATGGCTACGTTTACTACTCAGCAGAAACTAAGTCAATCCAACCACTTGGTAAACAACCAGATGGTTACGTACTAGACACAGTAACAGCTCTAATCAATGCACCAGCAGGTCAAGTAACACCTTTCTACTTAGACCCTACACGTGGCGCAATCTTACGTCTTAACACTCAACGTGCTACGACTGAAGAGCGTTGGCACCAAGGTGACACGGTTGGTTACATCATCACAGCATTGCTAGTAGTTGGTGCACTAATCGCGTTAGTACGTTTCCTAGACCTAATGTTAGTTACGGCGAAAATCCGTTCTCAAATGAAGAACATCAACACGCCAAACACAAACAACCCACTTGGTCGTATCTTGAAAGTGTACCATGACAACAAGAATCAAGACGTTGAAAACCTTGAGCTTAAGCTTGACGAAGCAATCCTACGTGAAACTCCACGTATCGATGCTGGTATCAACATCATCAAGATCCTTGCTGCTATCGCACCATTACTAGGTCTTCTAGGTACGGTTGTTGGTATGATCATGACGTTCGAATCAATCACACTATTCGGTACGGGTGATCCGAAGATCATGGCAGGTAACATCTCTCTAGCACTTGTTACGACAGCTCTAGGTCTAATCGCAGCACTACCACTAATCCTACTACACGCTATCGTTTCTGGCCGTAGTAAAGCAGTTCTACACATCCTAGATGAGCAAAGCGCTGGTATCATCGCATCTCACGCGGAGAAGGAGAGAGCATAATGTTAGTCCTGATGGAGATTTGGGAATCTATCAGGGATTTTGTTGCTACAGGCGGCGATGTTTTATACGTAGTCGCGATAGCACTCTTTCTAATGTGGGTATTAATGATTGAGCGCTATTGGTTCTTACTAGGCGAATTTCCAAAAATGCAAAAGGAAATAGTCGCCAAGTGGGACGCCCGCCAAGACACTACGTCTTGGTACGCACACAGAATCCGCGAAGCATGGATTTCTGAAGCGTCTGAAAAATTAGATGAGCGTATGTTGATTATCAAAACATTGGTTGCAATGTGTCCACTAATCGGCTTACTAGGTACAGTAACGGGTATGATCACAGTTTTCGAAACTATGGCTACTCAAGGTACAGGTAACGCACGTATGATGGCATCAGGCATTTCAATGGCAACGGTACCAACAATGGCTGGAATGGTTGCGGCACTATCTGGTGTTTTCTTTAGCACGCGTCTTGAAGCAAGAGCGAAAATGGCTAAAGAAAAACTAGTAGATAGCTTGCCACATCACTAGAGAGAGATAATTTTATGGCACGTAAACAACGTTTTCGTGAAGCAGAAGAAGCAGCAGTTGATATGACGCCGATGCTTGACATCGTATTCATCATGCTAATTTTCTTTATCGTAACTACATCGTTCGTTAAAGAAGCTGGTATTGAAGTGAATAAGCCGAAAGCTGCTCAAGCACAAAACACTAAAAACGCAAACATCTTTATCGCGATTCGCGGTAATGGTGAAATCTGGATGGATAAGCGCCAAGTTGATGTTGAGCGTGTTAGTGCAAACTTGGAAAGTATCCTTGCTGAACAACCAACTGAAACAGTTATTATCCAAGCGGATAAAGATGCTAAACACGGTGTGGTTGTGAAAGTAATGGATCAGATTAAAGCTACAGGCGACAATCTCAAGATTTCAATCGCTGGAGATAAGTAATGATTCGTTTTCTGTTTTCACTTTTAACAGGTGGGGCAGTTACTTTCGGCTTGTTCTTCTTTATGGCGTACCTAATCTCCGGTGGAGCTGACCGTGCGCAAGATACTAAAGAACAGATTGTAGTCGAAATTTTGACGAATCCGCCTGAATCACAGGTGCAGGAGCGGAAGCGGGTACCACCGCCGCCGCCACCTCCACCAAAACAGCCGCCTAAACCGCAGCCACCACAACCAGATAATGCTGACCCGACGCCAGGTGCACTGACGTTCAATATGGGTTCAATCAATATCGGCGGTAGTGCTGGTGGTATCAGTGGACCTGGAGCCTTTGGACGTGACGGTGATGCAACACCTATCGTACGTATTGAGCCGAAGTATCCAATTGAAGCTGCGCGTGATGGTAAAGAAGGTTGGGTACAACTTTCATTTACTATCAACGAACTAGGTGGCGTAGACGATGTTGAAGTAATCAACGCCGAACCTAAGCGTATTTTCGACCGTGAAGCGATTCGTGCGCTTCGCAAATGGAAATATAGACCGAAGGTTGAAGATGGTAAGCCAGTGAAACAATTTGGCATCCAAGTTCAACTAGACTTTAAACTTAACCAAGGCAACTAAGGAGGCAGGTATGAAGCAATTTTCTAAAGCAACCGCACTTGCACTTCTTCTATCGATCTCTGGTTCAGTTGTTTCGACAGCTGTACTTGCTGAGCCTGATTACGCGAAAATTGAAGAGCGTAAGAAAGCAAAGACTAAGATCATGGGCGAACGCGTTGGTAAGAAAGTCGTTAAGGCGTTTGAGCTTTACAACGAAGACAAAATCGACGAAGCAATTGCCCTATTGCGTGATATCGAAGCTTCTGACGATTACGACAAAGCGACGGTTGACCGTTATTTAGGTCAGTTATTAGCTCAAAAAGAGCAAATGTCAGACGCGGCGAAGTACATCGCTCAAGCTATTAAGCCTGAAGCGCTGAACTTCAAAGACCAAGCAGATACAATGAAGCTTTACGGCGATTTGTTGATGGGCTTAG
This sequence comes from Pseudoalteromonas xiamenensis, assembly GCF_017638925.1. Lineage (NCBI taxonomy): Bacteria > Pseudomonadati > Pseudomonadota > Gammaproteobacteria > Alteromonadales > Pseudoalteromonadaceae > Pseudoalteromonas > Pseudoalteromonas xiamenensis. The sequence goes on along the minus strand of NZ_CP072133.1, from coordinate 637,501 downwards.
AGCGCTACGATGAAGCGATCAAGGCTTACAATGCTTGGATGGACTATTCAGGTGATCAAGACCCGAAAGTTTTCGCACTGGTAGCTCAAGCTTATTTTCAGTTGAAAAACTACAACTCAGTAGTTAAGAACGCTGATAAAGCAATTGAGCTGAGCAAAGAAAAGCCTGTTAAAGACTTTTACCAGCTGAAAGTTGGTGCATACTTTGAACTTAAACAATACAAAAACCTTGTTGAAGTAGCTGAGACAATGGTTAAAGTATTCCCTACAGATGCAAAAGTATGGACTAACCTTGGTCGTTTCTACATGCAAACTGAAGAGTTCCAAAAGGGCTTAACAGTGATGCAAGTAGCATACAACAAAGGTTACATCGAGACAGAAACAGACTACAAAGTTTTGGCGAGTTATTACTCATTAGTGGACATCCCTTGGAAGGCTGCTAAATACTACGAACAATTTATCAATGAAGGTAAAGTAAAACGTACGAAGCCAAACGTGTCAGCATTAGCAAGCTACTATCATGCTGCAAAGCATATTAAAGAAGCTGCTAAATACTATGAAGAAGCTGCTAAGTTCGATAACGACTCAGAGCTTTACCGTAGAGCTGGTGCACTACTTGTTGAGCTGCAAAGTTATCCTGCTGCAATTGAGCGCTTAAACAAAGCTTTAGAATTAGGTTCGACTAAGAAAGGATCTATCTATAGCTCGTTAGCAGAAGCTTACTTATACCAAGATAAGTACAAGCAAGCTTATGAAGCGATCTTAAAAGCACAAGATGACCCGTCAACGGTGAAATTTGCTAAGAGCTGGGCTGGCTTTATTAAAGATAAAGCGCGACGTAAAGGCGTTTCCTTAAAGTAATTTAAGGTCAGAAAAAAGCCCCGAAAGGGGCTTTTTTGTTAGGATTTACATGAAAAGATTGAGTTTATTTACTGCAGTTTGTTTCGGTTTGTTCTTAACAGCTTGCACACAAGAGCAAGTAGTTATATCTAAAGATGATTTAAGGAAAGAGTTTGTTTCATTAAATCAGGCACTACGCAGTCTAGACACGTCAGAACCATCGCTTGCTGAAATTCCATTTGGCGAAAACTATTTGAAGTCTCGTCACCAATTATTAAAGCGTGGAATGGCGCAAATGGAAGATTCAGAGCTTAATTACCTTATGATCTCTGAGCGATTTCCCGAACGTTACCTACCTTGGCCAATCCAAAGTGACTTAGATAGCGTTGTTGTATCCTGGCCTGAGTCAAAACAGAATGAATGGTTTACGTTTGTATTGGCGAGACTTAAAAATGCACAAGAAAGTAAAATCCGCTTGTCGTCATTAGAACAGCGTTACCTTGTTCAGTTTTTATCGAAATGGTCCTTAGCGAGTGTGGAAAAAGTAGAGCTCTTGAATTACCTCAATGACTATAAACCGCGTACTCGCCTTGGTATGGACCAGCTCCCAAACGGCAGTGAATGGTATCAAAGTAAACTGAACTACTTTGGCGGAAGTGTTGAAAAGCCATTGAATTGGATGCAACTTTTAACTATTAAACTCGGCGAGTCTGACGAGGTGAAAGCGATTGCTCTCGACTATCAAAATATTAAAACATCGCTTACAGAACAATTTTTAGCATTGCGATGCAAACCACAGGATGGAGTTGATTGGCAATACCACTACGTTCATCTCGTTAATACTGCGACTAATTGCAGTTTCGAAATGACGAAAGTTGAGCGTCAATATTGGCTTACGCTCATGTTACTCGATGTCGGCATGCATTATCAGGGGTGGACAACCCAATTGGCGGAACAATATTTACGTTCAAGAATTGATGGTGATGATGAAATTATTGAGGCGATTTTACAGCACGTATCTGTGTATCCCGCGAGTGTTTTTGTATTTTGGGGTAGTTTATAAAGAAGAACAAAAAAGCCAGCTTAGCTGGCTTTTTTGGTGCTACAGCTCATACATCGTTGGCTCGCTGCATCGTGCTCTAATAATGATTGATCAATAGCTTGCTCACAGTCACAACAATAACCAAATTGCCCGATGTCTATTTGGCAAAGTGCGGCTTCAAGTTGCACCAATCGGTTGTAACGTGGAAGATGTTCAGGACTTAACTGATTCGCAGCTAAGTCGAGCCACTCCGTCGGGGATGCGTTTTCAAGTGAATGAACAAGCGTGGACATAAATTCGTTTTCTGAATTTTTGAGACTCATTCAAAAACGCGTTACGCAAGGAGTCTAACTCCAGCTCCAGCTTGCGTTTAAATATTAAAGTCTGATTATCTTTCATGTTAGCTCTCCTGTGAGCTTTCATTATGAAAGATCTTTATTCCCTCGCTATGATTTGAATCAACTCATTGTCTACTTAGTTGAGATTCCAACGCTTCGATTACCTCATCTTTTCGGTGCATTAGACGTATCTGAGTAAAGAGTTCAGAGGCTTCAGGATATTGTCGCTTTAAATACACCAACCATTGTTTTATTCGAGATGAAAAATAGTGTGGGGTGTGATGCGGTAATAATTCTCTCGATGACTCAAGAATGAGGTGCAATACGTCTGCCCAAACAATTGGTTGATACGGTTGATTATTTAGCGTAGCTTTAATCTCTGCAGCAAGGTCTGGTCGAGCAAGTGCTCCGCGACCTATCATGATATCTTCGCAGCTACTTCGCGCTTGACAGGCGAATGCATCTTCCACGGTCCATATCTCGCCATTTGCAATGACAGGCATAGAAAGATTGGTTTTCAGAGGCGGGATCTTTTCCCAATACGCTGGAGGACTGTAACCGTCGCGTTTAGTCCTTGCATGGATCACAAGAGAAGAAGCGCCTGCTTTTTGCACGGCATCGACAATCGCTTGGCTATTGCTGTCATCATCGTAACCCAAGCGTATCTTTGCACTGACTTCATGCTCCGATGGAACATTGTCACGAACCGCTTTCACAATTTCGTATATTTGGTCTGGTTCTTTAAGTAAAACCGCGCCGCCTTTATTCTTGTTTACTGTTTTTGCAGGACAGCCAAAATTCAAATCAACGCCATGTGAGCCTAATAACACTGCTTTTCGCGCATTCGCCGCAAGTACTGAGGGATTCTGCCCCAATAATTGTATTCTAACTGGTGTTCCTGAAGAGGTGTATCCACCGTCAGCGAGTTCGGGGCAATTGCTCAAAAATTTTTTTCTGGGGAATGTAATATCAACTACGCGCAAAAATTCTGTCACGCATAAGTCATATCCACCTAGTTTTGTGAGTAATTTTCTCATTTGGAAGTCGACCACGCCTTCCATCGGTGCTAGTGTTATTTTCATTGCCGCTAAGGAAAATTCAAAGGGTGCGTAGTTTAACCGACCAAAGAATTTATTAGTTAGCAATTTTTTTTGAAAGTAGTTTTAAAGTCCCAAGGTCTATTAAACGAATCGTTATTACATTGACAGAGAGAGTCACTATGAACAGCTTAAAGAAAAATTCTATCGCATTAACACTTGGCGCAGTAGTTATAGGTACAGCGGGCTTAACAAGCCTAGAAGCACAAGCGAATCCATTTTCTATGGAGATGCTTACCGCAGGATATCAACTAGATGCTGGTGAAGGTAAATGTGGTGAGGGTAAGTGCGGAGAAAATAAAGGCGAACACAAAGGTGATGAGCAGGGCAAGCATAAAGGCGAAGAGAAAGGAAAGAAAGAAGGCAAATGTGGCGAAGGCAAATGCGGTGGCGACAAAGCTAAAAAAGAAGGCAAATGTGGCGAAGGCAAATGCGGTGGTGACAAAGCTAAAAAAGAAGGCAAATGTGGCGAAGGCAAGTGCGGTGGCGACAAAGCTAAAAAAGAAGGTAAATGTGGCGAAGGCAAATGCGGTGGCGACAAAGTAAAAAAAGAAGGCAAATGTGGTGAAGGTAAGTGCGGCGGTGACAAAGCTAAAACTAAAAAAGAAGGCAAATGCGGCGAAGGTAAATGCGGCGGTAGTCACTAGTTTTTAATGAAGACATTTTGTTTCATCATTAAAGTTCTTGCGGCGCGACTAAAAGCGCCGCAATGCGTTTTAATGAAGTTCCACATTTTAAAATAGGTAAATCAGGGGGTTGGGGGGAACTATGACAACAGGTTTTGGTCAAGTTGGATTGGGTTTTAGACGCGATATGCTTGATGAACTCGACGGCGGTGTACCTGATGAAATTGACTTCTTTGAGATAGCACCAGAAAACTGGATGACGCTGGGTGGGCGGTTTTCAAAACAACTTGCTGAATTTACCAGTCACAAGCCATTTCTTTGTCACGGGCTGTCGCTCAGTATTGGAAGCTATGACCCGCTCGATATGACTTTTTTGAAAAAGCTTAAAACGTTTTTAAAAGACTACAATATCCGTCTTTACAGTGAGCATCTTAGTTATTGTTCTGCTGACGGGCATATGTACGATTTAATGCCTATTCCTTTTACGGAAGACGCTATTAAACATACGGTTGCTCGTATAAAACGAGTACAAGATGTATTGGAGCAGCCTCTTGTTTTGGAGAATGTATCCTATTACTGCGCCCCCGGCCAGACACTGACTGAACAAGAATTCACGCTTGCGATTCTTGAGGAGTCAGGCTGCCAACTCCTTTTGGATGTCAATAATATCTACGTTAATTCCGTAAACCACAAATATGATGCGGAAGCTTTTTTAAAAGCGATGCCGACGGGAAAAAATCGTCTATGGACACATTGCAGGGCATTACGTCGAGGCGGAAGATTTGATAGTAGACACGCATGGGAGTGCTGTGGCTAGCCCCGTTTGGGCATTGCTTGAGAAAGCTTACGAGATACATGGTGTTTTCCCAACGCTGCTAGAGCGAGATTTTAATATTCCGCAAATGGGTGAGTTAATTACTGAACTAAAAGATATTAAACGAATTCAACGTGCCACGGCTCGACAACCAAGCGGGGTGAAGACCAATGCACTTTAACGAGATCCAAAAAAATTTGCGCAAGCGATAAGAAAACCGGAAACAAGTAAACAGCTTTTTCCTCAGATTGAGCAGCGAAGACTTAAAGTTTACCAAGAATTGTTCTTCAATAATGTTGCCGGCTTTGTATCGTCTGGATTTCCGGTATTAAAAAGTCTCTATCAGGATGAAGTGTGGGATGCGTTGGTACGGAAATTTTTTACCGAGCATCAATGCCATACACCATACTTTTTGGAGATTGCGGAAGAATTTTTGACTTACTTATCGACGGCTTATGAACTGAATGAACACGACCCTGTTTTTATGCTTGAGTTGGCTCATTATGAATGGATGGAATTGGTACTTTCAATTCGCCAAGAGGACCGGACAGAGAAAACGATAGTCCAAGAACAATTGCACGAAGAGAATCTTTATGTATCGTCTAAAGCGGCAGTTGTGAGTTACGCCTATCCGGTTCACCAGATCTCAACCTCATTCCAACCTGATGTGGTTGATGGTGAGCGACATTATTTCGTTGTTTTTAGAAATACAAACGATGACGTTCAGTTTGTAGAAATTAATGCGCTCACAGCAATGTTGCTTGAAGCCATTCGTATGCAGGAAGGAATTAAGTTCGAATCTTTGCTTGGTATTTTGTGTCAAAACTTGCCTCAACTCACTCAAGAGCAACTAAGTGTTGGTGCTCAGCAAATTTTAGGAAACTTTATCCAGCTAGGTATTGTTGTGTCAAAAAATGCACAATAAAAAACTTTGATCTAGATCATGTTTGCATTATTATACGCGCCACAATTCGTCGTGCTTATTTTTAAAAGGTAGTATCTACTATGGCAAACAATGGTGATTTCAAAGATCCGTTCAACGCAAAATACTTTTTAGGTTTCCTAGCGGTGTTTGCAGTTGTTGGTTGCTTAAATGCAATTTTAGGCTGAGGCTCACGTACTAGCTGCATAATAGTAGGCTGCGATGCAGCCTTTTTTGTGTCTAAAATGTAATCATTCTCACCATTTAATTTTCTAATTGCGTTTTAACTTCGTCCTTTCTTGTTATAATCTCTGTCTTTGAAAAATTAATTAAATGGTTAAACCATTATGACAGATTCAACAATGTCGTTGATTAAAGACAGTATTGCGACGGTTCCAGATTATCCAAAAGCGGGCATTATGTTCCGTGACGTTACTTCTTTATTGGCAAATCCAGCGGCCTTTCAAGCAACGATTGAAGCGTTTATCAATGCCTATAAAGATAAAGGTTTCACGAAGGTTATTGGTACGGAGTCGCGTGGTTTTATTTTCGGCGCGCCCCTTGCTTACGAACTAGGCTTACCTTTTATTCCAGTGCGTAAACCAGGTAAATTACCACGAGAAACGATTAGTCAGTCGTATCAACTTGAGTACGGTCAAGACACGCTTGAATTGCACACAGATGCGATTGTTGCGGGTGATAAAGTGCTACTTGTTGACGATTTATTAGCAACCGGCGGGACGATTGAAGCGACCGCGAAATTGGTTGAGCGTCTAGGTGGTCATGCAACTGATGCTGCATTTGTCGTTTCATTACCTGAACTTGGTGGCGAAAAACGCGTAGCGGATTTGGGCATCAAAGTATTAAAACTTGTAGAATTCGAAGGCGAATAATATGAGTTATCAAGTCCTAGCACGCAAATGGCGTCCACAAAACTTTCATGAGCTAGTGGGGCAAGAGCATGTTAAGCAGGCATTAGTTAATGCGTTGAATGATCAGCGTTTGCATCATGCCTATTTGTTTACTGGGACTCGAGGTGTAGGGAAAACGACAATTGCGCGTATTTTTTCAAAAAGCCTCAATTGTGAAGTTGGTATTACTTCTACACCGTGTGGTAAGTGCAGTGCTTGCCAAGACATTGAAGCCGGTCGATTTATTGATTTAATTGAAATCGATGCGGCTTCCAGAACAAAAGTTGAGGATACCCGAGAGATCCTCGACAACGTGCAGTACGCACCAACGCGTGGGCGGTATAAAGTTTATCTAATTGATGAAGTGCACATGCTGTCAAAGCACAGCTTCAACGCATTACTTAAAACATTAGAAGAGCCGCCGACACACGTTAAATTTTTATTGGCGACAACCGATCCTCAAAAACTCCCCGTCACCATTTTATCTCGTTGTTTGCAGTTCAATTTATCCGCTTTATCAAAAGGGGAAATAACGGCACAACTCACTTCCATCCTAAATGCTGAGGGTTTGAAATATGAACCTCAAGCTTTGGATGTGTTAGCGAAGGCAGCAGATGGAAGTATGCGTGATGCCCTCAGTCTAACCGATCAAGCGATTGCGCAAACCAACGGTAACTTAGAGTTACTTGCTGTCCAATCGATGCTTGGTTTGATGGATTCAGCCTATGCGGCAGGCTTACTAAGTGCTGTGCTTGTTCAAGATGGTGCAGCGTTAATGGCCGAAATTGAACGAGTGGGGACGCGTGCTCCAAGTTATAAAGCATTGGTAGATGACATGCTAGCCCTGACTCATGCTATACAACTTGCGCAGCTGGTTCCAGAATCAGTGAATGTCGCTGAGTATGACAAAGAAGAGATAATGTCATTCGCCTCGAATACGACTGCAATTCAAATTCAATCGATTTATCAGTTACTTCTGAATGGCAAAAAAGATTTGCAATGGGCTCCCGAACCGAAGTTAGGGTTTGAGATGCTCATGTTGAGAGTACTCGCATTTGAACAGTCTGGGATTGGGCGAGGGCAAAATACACACATGCCACAGGCAACCTCGACCAGTGTCGGTGAGTCTAAAGCAAGTGCACTTCGAGCAATTTTAGGCCGTAATAAAGCTAATGCAGCTCAGCAACCTCAATCAAAATCGGCTCCATCAATGGCCGCAAATTTAAACGAGACAGAATCCAAAGCGATTGAAAAAAATGCGGAAGCACAAGCTGAAGGCCTTCCGATTAATCAGACTATGACTCCAAATCAGAGCCAAGCAGAAACAGTTGGCGAAAGTTTGACAACGGATTTGAGCTGTGCTGAAAGCTTGGACGCAGATGATGAAGGCGTGATGTCTTATCAACAACAAGAACAATACGAAAGTTTAATGGCTCAAGCAAGTGAGCAAGGATTCACCGCAGACAACACGCCCATAGAGGTTCAATCTTCAGTGGCTCAGGCGTCAGCGAGTCCTTCAATGGCGGAGACGTTACAGCAAAAATCTCAGCAAACGCAGTCTGCGATAGCGAGGATTCTGCAGAACAGACAAATACAAGGTGCGGAAAAATTAAAGCCAGAGGCAACACCAACAAAAAAGTCTGAAACGGTTGGTGAGCCAACCGATACAACGGCTCAAGCCAAAGTTAAGAAAGTCGATTTCAGAGAACGACATCGAGTCGATGAAAGTAAGCTTGCTCCTGAGCTGCTCGTGCAGTTAAGTGGCGAAAAAGCGCCGCAACTTGAAGAGCAAGAGCAAGTAATCCCTGTACCAGAGAATTTTGAGAGTCCAATTAGTGATATTCGATTCGCCCATCAACAAGACCGTTGGGCAGAGTTAATCGAGCTGATGGGGTTGGGTGGTCGTTCTCGTCAATTTGCATTGCACTCTATTTTCAATCAGCAAGGAAACCGAATTGAGTTGCAGGTGGATAGCACACAACAACATCTTGATGGCACAATGCTACGTACAAGGTTGGCTGATAATTTGTCACGCGTGTTGAATACGAACATTGAACTCGAGGTGAGTTTTGCTCCGGGTATTATGGAGTCACCTTATTTGATCCAACAAAAGATTGATGCAGGTCGCCTCGCACAAGCGGTAGAAGTGATAGCAAACGATCAAAACATCGTCACGTTCACACAAGAATTTGGCGCGGTCGTCGATGAGAATAGTATTCGGGCATTGTAATTGGTTACAATAGTCCCTATCTTTTAAAAATATTTCTAATTTAGTCGTAGAGAGCAAATTATGTTTAAAGGTGGAATGGGCAATATCATGAAGCAAGCGCAAATGATGCAAGATCGTTTGCAAAAAGCCCAAGAAGAAATTAAAACGCTTGAAGTTACAGGCGAAGCTGGCGCAGGCCTTGTTAAGGTTACGATGCTGGGTAGCCACAACGTACGTCGTGTAGAAATCGATGAGAGTCTACTTGAAGACGACAAAGAGATGATTGAAGATTTGCTAGCCGCAGCGGTAAATGACGCAGTTCGCCGTGTAGCAGACGAATCGCAAAAGCGTATGGAAGCGGTGACTGGTGGTATGGCAATGCCGCCAGGCTTCAAAATGCCGTTCTAATATAGAATCCTTTAAAAATAGCGCCTGCAGGCGCTATTTTTTTGTCTATGCTACAAGAAAGTAAATCTACGCGGTATGTGTCATATCAAGCATAACGGAGGCAGACTCAATGTGAGTAATGTACTCAACGTTTAGGTTATGATATTTTGCCGAACAGAGTTCTTAGAGACGTTTGAAATTATGCAGTTATCACCGAGTTTATCTCAATTAATCGAAGCACTACGTTGTTTACCGGGAATTGGCCCGAAATCGGCTCAACGCATTGCGTTTCATCTGTTAGAGCGTGATCGCGATGGTGGTACGCAGTTAGGTAAAGCGTTGACCAAAGCAATGAGCCAAATCGGTCACTGTGAGACGTGTCGTACTTTTAGTGAAGTCTCCGTGTGCGATATTTGTCTCAGCGTTAAACGTCAAGACAGCCGCACATTGTGCGTTGTTGAATCACCCACTGATGTGCTCGCAATTGAGCAAACGGGGCAATATCAAGGACTATATTTTGTGCTGATGGGGCATTTGTCGCCATTGGATGGAATTGGACCTCGTGAAATCGGTCTAGATCTACTTGAACGACGATTAAGTGAAGGGAATCTAGATGAAGTGATTCTTGCAACAAATCCCACAGTCGAAGGGGAAACAACTGCACACTTTATTGCTGAACTTTGTCATAAGTACCATGTTTCTCCAACTCGTATAGCGCATGGCATGCCTGTCGGTGGGGAATTAGATCTCGTTGACGGTCAAACATTAATGCATGCCTTTTCTGGGCGTCGCTCTATCTAATTTTTGGTACGTTGAATTGAGTCGGATAACTACAGGTTGTCCGACCAATGGCAGTATTTACAAAAAAATCCTTGAAGATTCGTTTTTACACCCCATATACAGTGCATATTCGCAGACAATGCTTTTGTAATGGAGAAAACGATGACTGCAGCAGAAAAGCAAACATTAGGCTTTCAAACAGAAGTCAAACAACTATTAAACCTAATGATCCACTCTTTGTATTCAAACAAAGAGATTTTCTTACGTGAATTAGTTTCAAACTCGTCAGATGCCGCTGACAAACTTCGCTTCCTTGCGTTATCTAACACTGAATTGTATGACGGTGATGCTAACTTACGTGTACGTATTAGCACGGATAAAGATGCAAAGACGCTTACAATTTCAGATAACGGTATTGGTATGAACCGTGAAGATGTGATCAGTGCCTTAGGCACAATTGCAAAATCAGGTACAGCCGAGTTTTTCAAAAACCTAACAGGTGACCAAGCTAAAGATTCAAAATTGATTGGTCAATTTGGTGTCGGATTTTACTCCGCGTTTATTGTGGCAGATAAAGTAACAGTTCGCACCCGTAAAGCGGGTGAAGCTCAAGGCGTTGAGTGGGAATCGCACGGCGAAGGTGAATTTACGATTGCCGACATTGAAAAAGCGGATAGAGGCACAGAAATAACTCTTCATCTGCGCGATGATGAAAATGAGTTCTTAGATGAATATCGTTTACGTGGCATTGTCACTAAATATTCTGATCACATTTCAATTCCGGTTGAAATGTTCAAGCCAGAAGTACCAGCATCAGAAGGTGAAGATGGCGAGAAAATTGAAGGCACTCCTGCTGAATGGGAAGCCATC